>CBFCYE010000001.1:0-246653 GCA_965602225.1 uncultured Gammaproteobacteria bacterium
GTTCAAACAATGCAATCGATTCCACATGCGTGGTATGCGGAAACATATCCATCACTCCAGCTGATTTGAGTTTGTAACCCGCCTCCACCAATACCTGGGCATCACGCGCCAGTGTAGCCGGATTACAGGAAACATAGACTATCCGGTTGGCGCCAAAGGCCGGCACATGTTTGACAATTTCAAAGGCACCACTTCTCGGCGGATCAATCAAAAGCTTATCAAAACCAGAGCCAAACCAGGGATGATTATGTGGTTCCTGCGTCAAATCAGCAGCGTGAAACTCTACATTACTAATTTTGTTGTGAGCGGAATTTTCCTTACCGCGTTGAACCAACCCAGCCTCACCCTCTACACCAACCACATGACCGGCACGACGCGCTAATGGCAGGGTAAAGTTCCCCAGACCACAAAAAAGATCCAACACACGCTCATTGGGTTGCGGATCGAGCATGGCAATAGCTCGACTAAGCATCTTGCGATTGATATCGGTATTGACCTGAGTAAAGTCAGTTGGTTTAAACAGCATTTCCAGCTCAAACTCATCAAGGCGATAACTCAGCTGAGACTGTTCTGGCCAGATCAGATAAACACTATCAGGGCCCTTGGGTTGCAGGTAGATATGAATATCGTATTTCTGCCCAAACTGAACCAGGCTATTTTTATCCTCATCCACCAGCTCATCCATATTTCGGAACACCAGCGCCACCACATCATCACCAATGGCCACTTCGATTTGTGGCAGACGCTCATAACACTTCAACTCTGAAATCAATTGACGCAATTCCATGATGCGCTCACCTATAGCTGGACGCAGCACTTCACAGCGGCCCATTTCAGCCAGCCAGCCGGTACGTTTTTCACGAAAACCAACCAATACAGAGCCTTTTTTGGCTACATAACGACAGCCGAGCCGGGCCTTGCGTCGATAGCCCCACTCAACAGCGGTCAGTGGTTCCAATACAGTTTCCGGCTGAACACCGCCAATATGCTTGAAGTTATCGAGCATGATTTGTTGCTTGGACAAGATCTGTGCACCAGCATCCATGTGTTGCAGACTACAACCACCGCAGACACCAAAGTGCGGGCACTTCGGCTCAACACGATCAGGTGAAGCGCTTATGATTTCGCTAACCATACCCTCGTCATAACTTTTTCGCTGACTAAGATAGTGAAATGTTACCTCTTCACCTGGCAAGGCACCCTCGATAAAAGTCGCCTTGCCATCAATACGGGCAACGCCACGGCCGTCGTGATCGAGCGACTCAATGTGTGCAGAAAATGCCTCTGACGGCATAGGCTTAGACTTACGGCTTCGACGCGCCATTAAATTATTCCTGAATACGAGTTGAATTACTGAGGGAAAACGCCGGTAGAAAGGTAGCGGTCACCACGGTCACAAATAATGCTAACGATCACCGCATTTTCGACTTCACCAGCCAACTTTAAAGAAGCACTGACAGCGCCACCGGATGAGATGCCAGCAAAAATTCCTTCTTGAGAACCAAGAGCACGGGCAGTCTCTTCAGCCGCCTGTTGGCTAACATCAATAATTCGATCAACCCTGGAAGGTTCAAAAATCTTGGGCATATACTCCTGCGGCCAGCGCCTGATGCCAGGAATATTGGAACCATCGGCTGGTTGTACACCGACAACCTGAATATCTGGATTCTGTTCCTTCAAATATCGAGAAGTACCCATGATCGTACCCGTGGTACCCATAGCACTAACAAAATGGGTAATCGTGCCTTGGGTATCACGCCAGATTTCAGGGCCTGTGCCCTCGTAATGGGCTTGAGGATTATCAAAATTTCCAAACTGGTTGAGCACCTTGCCCTCACCTCTGGACTGCATCTCATTAGCCAGATCTATGGCCGCCTCCATACTGCCTTCACGCGGCGTAAGAATGATCTCAGCACCAAAGGCCTTCATCACCGCACGGCGTTCAACGCTCATATGTTCCGGCATAATCAGAACCATGCGGTAGCCCTTAATCGCAGCAGCCATCGCCAGGGCAATACCGGTATTGCCACTAGTCGCTTCGATCAGGGTGTCGCCAGGTTTGATTTCGCCACGTAGCTCAGCACGTTTGATCATACTTAACGCTGGACGATCTTTAACTGAACCGGCAGGATTATTGCCTTCAAGCTTTACCAGGATGGTATTGGAGCTTTCCTGCAACAGGCGTTGCAAGCGCACAAGTGGCGTATTGCCAACGTAATCTTCTAGAGTTAGATAATTCATGGGGCGAATTTTACCCCAATATGAGGAATAGTAGGGAGGGTAATCCCCCCACCCTTGACGGGAGGGGGCTAGGGGGTGGGTGAAAAGTTAAAATCTGGCGTCAACATTAAACGTTTCGCCCCACCCCAACCCTCCCCCATCAAGCACCCAAAGTGCATAAAGGGGAGGAAATAATGGTGTTTAAGGTAGTGCCATTCAGATCAAGGCTAGATGCTATTCTAAGCCTGCATCACAGACAAAGCCCTGTAGATACTTTCTGAAATCTGGACCAAGCTCTTTATGCTCAAGGGCATATTCAACCGTGGCCTGGAGATACCCAAGTTTGCTACCACAATCATAACGCTTGCCCTTGAATTCATAGGCCAAGACCTGTTCGTGCTTGAGCAACTCGGCTATTGCGTCTGTCAATTGGATCTCGCCACCAGCTCCGCGCCCCGTCTTAACCAAATAATCAAAGATGGCTGGCGTCAGAATGTAACGCCCAACCACTGCAAGATTTGATGGTGCTACTTCAGGGTGAGGTTTTTCAACGATGCCATCGACACGACTTAAACCTTCACTTAAAACCGTTTCTTTTACCACACCATATTTATTGGTGTCTTCAGGCGCAATACGCTCTACCCCGAGCACAGAACAATTCTGCTCATCATACAAATCGACCATCTGCGACAGACAGGACCGATCATCACCGCCATTAATCATATCGTCAGCCAGAATCACCGCAAACGGTTCATTGCCAACCACAGGACGGGCACACAACACCGCGTGGCCCAATCCCAATGCTTCAGCCTGACGCACGTACACACATGAAATACCCTCGGGAACGATGTCACGCAGCACCTGTAACAATTCATGTTTACCACGCTTAGCAAGCTCAGTCTCCATTTCATAGTTCTTATCAAAATGGTCTTCAATGGCGCGTTTGCTACTGCTGGTAACAAAAATAAGCTCATTAATCCCCGCCGCAATAGCCTCCTCTGCGGCGTATTGAATGAGAGGTTTATCAACAATCGGCAGCATCTCTTTTGGATTGGCCTTGGTAGCAGGTAAAAAACGCGTCCCCATGCCAGCTACTGGAAAAACAGCTTTTTTAATCTTCATAATTAAGCTTTAGCAACATTTAAGTGGATAACATTATCTGCCGTTGATACGCCCGTCGCACCCATCTCAGGCACCAGCTTTTTCAGCAATAGTTTGCATTCTTTCTCATCACAGGCTGCGCTCGCCTGCTCCATGTCCAGCATAATTTCCTGAACATACTCCCATTCAGTCAACCTGGACTGGGCAAGCAATATCTTTTCATGCGTCGTCTCGGTCAGGTTTTCCTGATCATGAAACAACTCTTCAAACAGCTTCTCGCCTGGTCTAAGCCCTGTATAGGTGATTTCTATATCTTTGCCCGGGACCTTGCCAGACAGGCGTATCATTTGCTCAGCCAGATAATTAACCTTTACCGGTTCACCCATATCCAGGACAAAAATCTCGCCCCCCTTACCCATCGCACCAGCCTGCATGATCAACTGACTCGCTTCAGGAATAGTCATAAAATAACGGGTGATGTCAGGATGCGTAACTGTTACTGGGCCGCCCGACTCAATTTGCTTGCGGAACAATGGAACCACACTACCAGCCGAGTCTAAAACATTACCAAAACGGACGGTGATAAAACGGGTTTTAGAGCGTTTAGCCAGAGACTGACAGAAGATTTCAGCCGCACGCTTACTCGCACCCATAATATTGGCTGGATTGACCGCTTTATCCGTAGAGACCATGACAAATGCTCCACAACCATGTTTGTCTGCGGCCAAGGCCAAAGTTTTTGTCCCCAACACATTATTGCTGACAGCCTGACGAGCCTGGAATTCAAGCATCGGAACATGTTTATATGCAGCAGCATGAAAGATCACATCCGGACTATGTTGACTCAAGACATAATCTACGGCCTGGCTATCTGCGACATCAACTAAGCAGGCGTGGAGAGACAAAATTGGATAGACGCGCCGCAGTTCCATCTCAATGCTGTAAAGGTTAAATTCAGATTGATCGAGAAGAATGATTGAGGAAGGACCTACTTTTGCAATCTGGCGGCACAATTCAGAGCCGATTGAGCCACCACCACCGCTGACAAGAACGACCTTTCCGGTCAAACTATCACTGATATTCTTCCAATCAAGCGAAACAGGATCACGGCCTAACAAGTCATCAATAGCAACCTCACGTAATTCCTGAAGCGCTGAACGGCCAGATACCAAATCATGAAGTCGCGGCAAGGTTCGAAACGGCACTTCTGCCTGCTCACATAAAGCAACCACTCGCTGCATTTGTTGATTTGTAGCCGAAGGCATGGCGATCATTACGATATCGACAGTAGAACTAATCACCGTGTTTTCAAGGTTTTCAAGCAAGCCCATTACAGGTAAGCCATGTAAATTAGATCCCCTTAATCTTGGGTTATCATCAAGAAAACCAATCGGATTATATTGCCCCTCACGACGCATATCCCTGACCAGCATCTCTCCTGAACGACCGGCGCCCAAAATAAGAACTCTCTTCGCCTCAGGCATAAACTTCAAATTCAGGCCATGCTCCTTCCACATTCGATAAAGCAAACGTGGTGCGCCAAGCATTAAAACAAGAAATATGGGGTAAAGGACTGGGGCAGTACGTGGAACCCCTTGCAGACGAATGTAGAGAAATAAAGAAAGGGAAACGACTAGGGTACCTATGACAACAGCACGGATGATATTCCACAAATCAGGAATACTAGCAAAACGCCACACACCACGATACAAGCCAGTAAACCATAGCACGGCGCCCTGAGCCAGCAAGACAACAGGGAGAGTAGTAAAGAAAGAATCCCAATTGAAATCGGCAAGAGTGAAGTTAAATCGAGCCAGATAGGCACCTAACCAGGCAACACTCACCATGGCCAGATCATGAAATATAACCGCAATCCTGCGGTTGAATCGGTTCATAGATAGCATCCCCTATTACATTCTTCAGTATTTTATAGGTTTTGTTATAAAAAACATAGAGATATATTCAAATAATAAGCGACAGTAAATCTATCCCTTTATGCCAAGCAGCCCTCCTAAATACCCAATAAACATCCACTACACTTCCTCCCGTGATGCTACATAATCACACCCAAAGCAACTAAACCTTGAAATCAAACCTCCTGCCGCAGATTGGACCCAGCCTTAAAATGAAATGACAGCCAGATCAGTGGGGAATATGCGATTAAGACTCCAACGAAACCATCAATCCAGCCAAACCCTACGACAAGGGCTATGGGGAACAACCAGACCACATTGATCAAACCAACCACCAAACTCACCCATTTGTGGCTAGCGAATCTGCGCGAAGCATATTGATATGCATGACTGCGATGCGCCTCATCAAACTTTTCACCGCTTGCCACCCTACGTAGTAAGGTCACTGTTGCATCCACAATAAAAACACCAAGTAATATCACCCAACCCCAGAATAGCTCAGGCGCCAACCATGCAGCCTGAATCGATAACACCCCGAGCACGATTCCTACAAAGCCACTGCCGGCATCACCCATAAAAATTTTCGCTTTAGGAAAGTTCCAGAACAAAAAACCAAGCACCGCCACGGCCAATAGCAGCATCGGAGTCATCAGGATAAAGTCATCAAAAGACGACAGATACAAAACTACCCCAGCCAGACAGACAGACACCGCCTCAATGCCAGCAATGCCATCGATACCGTCCATAAAATTGTAGAGATTGAGCAGCCAGACCAGATACACAGCCGCCAACAAATGCCCCATCCAGCCAAAATCCAACATAACACCAAATAGTGGTAACGGTGGCAGGCCACCCATCCAGTACAGAGCCCAACCGGCAGCGGCAAAGTGTGTGATTAGGCGCAAACGAGATGGGATATGGCCGTGATCATCAAGAAAACCTATGAGCGCAACCAAACACCCAGCCCCAAGTAACGCCCAAAATAAGCTATTTGAAAAGGCACTAACTGATTCCAATACCAGCAGAGCAATCAGAAACGTCAAAACAATAGCCACTCCGCCTCCACGTGGTGTAGGCACTGAATGCGAACTGCGCTCATTAGGAATATCTATTAAACTACGTGCAAGGGCATACCGACGCAAAAGGCCGGTTAGCGCCCAAGACACCACACCGGCCAACAGCAGCAGCAGCCACACTATCTTCATTTGCATTACTTCCAATAATCGCGCCTTTGAACCAAAAACAATTTAAGCATCAATACTGTTGCCTAGCGAGAAAATCCTCAGCCGTTTTTTTCAACGCGTCATCTACACTAACTGGTGGAGTCCAGCCTAATATTTCTTTTGTTTTAATGATGTCCACTTCTAACGAGCCCAGCAGACGTTGTGCAATGTCACGTTTGCCTAAAAGTGCTGCCCCTACTTTCAAAAAACTAGCGGGAACCGGCAACAAACGTGCCGGCTTACCCAATGCCGCAGCCATACGCTGCAACAATTCAGTCGTTGAAAGATCCTCATCATCACTGACCAAGAAAGTTTGATTCGCCGCCGCAGGATGATCGATGCAAGTCATAATTAGATCCACTAGATTATCCAGCGCTACCAAACTGCGTTTATTATGTATTGCTCCAAAAGGTAATGGCACACCTTTATTCAACCAACACATCATAGACTGAAAATTTGCTTTCACACCCGGACCATAAACCAACACTGGGCGAATGATAACCACCTCCAAACCTGTACGATCGGCCACCTCGCGCAAGATCTGCTCTGCCTCCCATTTTGACTGGGCATAGGCATCCCCTGGATGAGTTGGATCGAAGGATGTGAACGGCACACTATCCACCCCCATCCCAGTTGTCTCACCATTGACCTTGATGGAGCTTGTAAATATCAGCCTTGATGCCCCAACCTGGACTGCCTGCTCAGCGAGTCGGCGCGCACCCTCCACATTAACTTCACGAAAGGCTGCTAGAGGGTCGACGGCGGTGTCATCCATGATATGAACACGAGCGGCAGTATGAATAACAGTATCGACGCCATCAAGCACTGGAAGCCAGTTAGTGTCTGGGCCAATATCACCAATGGCCACATTGTGGCCCTTGGCGATACTTCTAACCGCACCTCGGACAGGAATCGCCTTCCCCTCAAGCGCAGCAAGAACAGCGGAACCCAGAAATCCATTAGCACCTGTAATTAACTTCATTTTGGTTTACGAATGTATTCCATCAATTTGGCCGGAATCTTCAATAAAATCCGCGGGAGACTGGTCTTAATCCCGTTGGCACTACATGCCCGTATTATTTCCTTATTAAGTAACCAGCTGCTTTTCAGTCCACTGGTACTCGCTCCTCCTGCGCGCATTTTTACAACTACACTCTGTAGATATACATAGCTAGCTCCCGCCGTGTGGAGAAGCCGAGCAACCATCTCAAAATCTGCGGCAATACGATAATCTAAAGAAAAACCACCATGTGTTTCATATAGCTCTCGTTTTACCATAAATGTTGGGTGAGCGGGCATCCAGCCATAACGCAAACGCCCTGGATGAAAAGTACTGGAATCGTAGTAACGTACAACACGATCTGTATCTTTTGCATCCACAATAACCAAGTCCGCAAAGACCGTATCTGACCCAGAATCATCCATACATTCAATCAGCTGCCTAACCGCCGATTCATCAGCATAAAAATCATCTGAGTTTAACAACCCCACCACATCACCAGTCGCAGCCCGGATGCCCTTATTCATCGCATCATAGATTCCCTTGTCAGGCTCAGAGATTACTACATCGATCCTATCGCCATATTCCCGAACAATATCCATTGTTCTATCTTTCGAGGCACCATCAACAATGATGTACTCGATACTAGGATAGTCCTGTGCAAGTACAGACTCTATAGTGTCTCTTATAGTCGCGGAACTGTTAAAACAGACCGTGATAACACTAATTTTCAAGCTCATAATTTCATATAATTAAGTATTGGTTTTTAACCCAGATTCACAATTGCAGGCCAAATCCATCATCATACCCGCAACTGTATCCCAGTCCTTCGGTATAGCAGCTAATTGCTCTTCCCAGTCTGGCCACCAGCCGGAATTACGGCGCTTGTTTAATTCAACAATAGCCGCATGCAGCGAAATCACATTATTGGGATCAAAGTAAATGGCCTGTTCCCCACAAAGTGTTCGTGCATATGGTAAATCAGGACAGATAATTGGCAATCCCAACCACATAGCTTCGACCAATGGGAACCCAAAACTTTCAGAAAGAGAAAGAAAAAGAAGAGCATCAGCAGTTTCATATGCATGCAAAACAGCATCAGGCTCAAGCTTATCAACACAACGTATCCAAGGTATTACCCGATTTGGATTTAAATTATCAGGAATTGTTAATGTAACTTCCGATACCGGCCAGGATTTTAGTTGATCAATTTCACTCAATAGTTGGTGATTTTTATGCGGATAATATGCTGCAGGATAGAAAAGCCGCAAACCAATATCAGGGCTGCTGTAAAATTTCGTGCGCTTTAGTTGAGACTTGATCAGCCAATTGGGTGCGGGCTGCGCAATGACGTGTATACAATCTCTTATTAAAGGATAGGATTCAGTAAGTAACGACTTCATCGCCTCCGTTTGTACAATAAAATCGGACACATACCCCATATTACGTTTGAATAACCATCTTGCAATCCAGTACTTGACTGCCCCTAGTTGTCTACCAGTACTAGCCCTTCGTGTCATTAGCGATGACTGAACAAATAGAGTCTGTTTTGACTTACACTTAATTGGAATATCACCGAATACAAGTAGCGGCGTATCGCCATCAAATCTTCTACCAAATAATGTGCATTCTAAAAACCTTGAAATTGCATTGGGCAAATATCGTTTATAGTAAGATCGTACGGTTTCATCTTCAAATAATGTGAAATTTGAGATCTCTCCGCTTGCAGGAAGGTAAACCTCTTCAATTTTATAGTTAGGTTGAATTACTAAAGATGGAAGAAGTGATTGAAGCAGCCGTACAGCTCCCAACCCAATAATATTGGTAAGATGAAGGCGAACAGGCTTTCTTTCAACCGCACGCCTTGTCATAACATCTTTATTAGCACTCATACCAAGGGCATTTGTTTTCGTTTGGTAATTGAGCATCCATAGAATTTTGGCAAATTATGTCAAACATGTATTGGCCAGCAATCTTTGGGGCTAAAGACGCTCCTGCCTCACTGGCTGCAAGACTCATATTATTTAATAGTTCTGGGTGTATTAATAAATTGTTTAACCTGTCGGCCAAATCAGAAACATCCTCACTTACAAAGATATCACCGCATTGCCATTTATCAATAACAGCACTCGCGCCAACCTGATTACTGCAAATAACAGGAACGCCGGCCATAAGAGCCTCGTTGACTACAACCCCCCAGCCATCATATCGACTTGGTAACACCAACACATCATATATAGAAATCACTGATTGAGAATTACCGAACGGAATTAAACCACAATACCTCACAGTTGATTTATCAAAATCATATTGATTTGAATCACCTGAGCCATAAACATCAAGGGTAAGGGTCGAGCCATTGTTGATTAGCTTTCTAACTGCACTTATTAAAATATCCAGGCCTTTTGTAGAAATCAAGTTGCCAACGTACACTATCTTTAAACCCGTTTTCTCAGAATTAATGATAGGAAAATTAACATCATAATCAGGTTTCTGGCAGGGAACAAAGTATCCAAATGGAAATATTTTTTTTCTTGAAATACCTATACGTATATATTGCTCAACAGCACGACATGAAATTGCAAATACACCATCAATCCTATGGCGGAGCAGCATTCCATAAATGCCATACAAATATGGTCTTAGTTTTGCCTTTAGCCAATTGAGATACCGACGTTTATCACTTAAATATCCAACAGATATAGGTGAATAGGGTTCAGAAATTAAGTACACACGACGCCCCATAGCAACTGCAAGCAACATCGCAACTATCAATTTTGTTTTTTCAAATGGACTGCCAAAGAGATGGACTGCATCGCGATTCTCACGTAGTCGCTGAATGACAAACTTAATCCACCCTTTTTTCGGGATAGACTCTGGTGATAATAATGGTGCGTGCCGATTGACCCATCCTTGTGCCTGACGTTCAACATGCACGAGATTTTCCACATACACATTCAAAACACAACTTCCTGCTTGCTGTAGTGCTTCTAGCGTATAGGATTGATGATCAGTTAAAACTGGATGCCAACTTACAACTTTCATTTCTGCGCCAATTCAGGAGTAGCAAATATAAATTTCTGTAGCATTTGGCCAACTATTTCTGGAGCACATGCAGCCGAAACATGTCTATCACCTTTTAAAGCCAAATCATTTGCCTGTTCAGGATTTTCAACAATCCAGCGAAGCTTATCGATTAAAAGCCGTGGATTATCTTTCATCAAATAAATAGCTCCGTCAGCAAGTACTTTTCTAACATCACTAATATCTGTCGTAATAACTAAAATGCCATGACTGGCGAATTCTATGACTTTGGAAGGGAATGTAGTGTGAGCAAGAGCACCTGAATTTGGCTTCAGCGCAAGGCCAACCTGAGTGCGCGCCAACAACTGCTGATATACTTCATCAGTAGTACGTCCATGCATAATAACATTTGGGCTTCTAGTATCCTCAGCTAGAGACTCAAATTGAGTTATGCAGTCCCCCTTACCTGAAATTTCGAATTGAATGTTTTTAGACCAGAGCGGTGACTCTTTTCGCAGAACTTTAATTGCATCTATCAACAGTTGAGCACCCGTATCATATGAAACTGTTCCTCCAAGAAGGACGGTAACAGGTAATGTGCTTTTGTTTGACAATATAGAGTGAGTCTCGCAAGTGCCATAGCAACAAGATGTTGGCCGCAACACAGTCATACTCTCAAGGGCACTACACGCGAGTAATGCACCACCCGAGCAAAGTGTATCAAAAAACCTGTTAACTATTCGCGATTTTATACCCGACAAGGTCCATTTATCTGCGTTTGTTTCGCCATCTTCAAGATCTAATATTGTTCTAAATCGAAGCGCTCTTGCCATGCCCAGCCCAAGAAGATAGGCAGGCATCCGGTTATAAAAAAGCGCAGCCTTAACGCCTTTTGTTGAACGCATGCGCCAAAGTATTGGAACGATAAAAAACAATGAGAGTAACTCAGACAAGACCGGAAAGTGAAAAAAGGGCAAATAGATGACAGGAATACCATTTACACGACTCACTTTAGACTTAAAATACCTTCTCGAACCATCTTGTCTCCCACGCCCTAAACTAATAACAAAAGTACGTACTTTTGCCTTACGCAAGGCTTGGCAAATAAGGAATATCTTGCGGGATGCCGCTGGGCTATCAGTAACAATCCCTCTTTCAAGACGGGTAACGTCATCTAGCGCATTACAAATATAAAATAATTTTCTCACTGATTAGGTTAAATTTTTCTTAACAACAGCAGGCACTCCTGCTACAAGAACATTGGGCGGTACATCACAAATCACCACTGAACCTGCTGCCACAACAGAACCTGAACCGATATTAACCCCGCCCAATAACCGTGACCCTGCTCCAATCCAACAACCATCATCAATAAAAATAGGTTTAGCTGTACCTTGCCCCGCTCTGCGCGAGGAAGTACCAATAGCATGACCACCAGTAATAAACTCAACAGCCGGACCAATATCACAGTTAGAACCTACGACTATTGGTGCCTCCAAGTGTGTGTAAAAAATCACGCCTGGACTTAACCATGTATTACTCCCAATATTAAGAATACCTCGACCATATACCCAGCCTCGACCACACACTGATACCTTTCTTCCAATATTAACATGACCGAGCTTAAGGCAAGATCGTCGAAACTGAAAAAGACGGGATGGGGGTAAGATCCAAAGCAGAAGATTTAGTAAATGTCTAATCATTTGTTATCTAGTAGAAGGTATAGTAGTTTTCGTCTATTCAGCTTTCGAAATCATATTTCTTTATCTGGAGACGAAGCAGAAGCAACATAATCATTAACCTTATTTTGATATGGTTGGCCATTTAACACTATATATTTTTGTTTTAAGCTAAGAGAATATACATAAATCATAATAAGAACGGCATAACCATAACTCATAACATAAGGCCGTTGTAATAGTAACAAGAATACGCCAAACACAATCAGGTTTTTGTGCTTAATAGATTTTAGCAACAAATAACCCATTGTTAAGTAGTAGGGTAAGGAAATAAAAACCCCATAGTGCACAAGCAATGTTAAAGGATTAGCTAGATACTGCACATACCCTTTAGATGAACATGAAGGCAAATTTAGAATGCAATCGCTATCTAAACCAAACAAGAATGTTTTTAGATCTAAATAGTTCCAAGCATTTATAATTAAAGCGGACCTATTGTCTCCGACAAAGCCTCCGTCGACGATAGCAAATCGATTCAAGATATATGTAATGACGGTAGCTATCGGATTATCAAAAGACATCAATAATAGCAACACAGCTGTAACAGTACTGACACTAATAATAGTGCTTTTAACAGACACCCATTTTACTTTAATCCAATACAACACGAAAAAAATTGCGTGTGCCGTTGACATGGTTATAAAACCAACAATCAATAAAAACCACGAAACCTTTCTACTCATTCCAAGGCTTTCTCTAAGCGCTACGATCATACAAATAAGGAAAGAAAGGGCGCCCGGCTCATCAAAAATACCACTGGGACGAATCAGCCCATTCACGTATGTATTTGAAAACGTAGTTAGATAAAAACCGTTTGTTCGAGTATCTTCATTGTTAATAGTAAAAACAGCATCACCACCTCCAATAGCCCACAAAAAACCAATTACTGCGCCGACCAACAACAATATCAATAATTTTGACATATAATCAGCAAAATCATATATATCATTTTTCGATAGTAAAAAAATTAGCAGTAAAATCGAGTAGAAATATATAGAAACCTTAAGCGTTAACTGCCCCCAATAAACCACGCTAATGACAGATAAAGCCAAAAGAACACTAACAATAACCACAGACTTTTTTGAAACCCTGCATTGCTTAATAAAATAAATTAAAATCAGGCTCATTAAAGATACTATATTGCCTTTAACAACCCCTGTAGAAAGAATTAGCGGTGAAATAGAGATTGCTGAGGCGATAACCAAGAGTAAAGCCGTAAAATTTAAGCGTATGTAATTCATGTACGGCAACATCCTGAAAGCAAGAAATTCAGAACGGCTCTTCCTCTCATTAAGTAAAAACCTGGCATAAACAAATCACAGCCACTTTCATAAAAATAAACTTATTATGAATAGCCGTTTGGTTAAATCTCATCATCTTTCAGCTCTATATTGCTTTAATGATTTCTCATAGAGTGATATATATTTATTAGCAACCACATCACCATCAAACTCTCTGATAACTTTTTCCCGTGCATTTTTTGACAGCTGGTTATAATTATCCGCAGACAATACCCACTGCATCCCTCTAGCAAGATCTGCCGTATCAAAAGCTTCTGCAAGATAACCATTTATTTTATGGTCAACAATGTCGAGAAGACCTGATGTTTTGAATGCCACAACAGGTGTTCCACAGGACATCGACTCAGAAGCGGTTTGTCCAAATGCCTCCATTAAAGATGGCACGACCATAACATCCGCTGCACTATACAAAACTTTAAGAGACACCGAATCATGCAGGCGACCAAAATAATTAATCTTATATTTCATGAGAGGCTCATTTTCTGGCCTAGCGCTACCAAAAACAGCAATTTGAATATCGGGGCACGATAATTGATTTAATGCTTCAAACAACTCTTTAAAGCCTTTATTTAAATCACTAGTGGCAGACAACGCGCCAAACAATATAAGTTTTTTATTGCTATCTAAATTTAGAATCGATTTAGCCAGCACTTTTTCAACAGGACTAAATTCTTTGGTATCAATTGCATTCGGCATACAATAAATATCTTTTTTCTTATATAAAGCGCTATTTTTAGCGCAGTCTCGCAACCATTTGCTTACCGCCACTATGGTGATTCTTTCTTTTAGTGAATAAAGCTTTTGTTTTCTCTTGAATGCTTTAGCGCTTAAATCATGAGCTGATGTTGAACCCAGTGATGGGCAGCCACCACAGCCACTACTATATTTTGTACATTCCCCTGGTATATGACAACCACCAGTAAACGCCCAACTATCGTGCATAGTCAAAACAACAGGGGCTTTTATTTTTGAGATATCTTCAGTTGTCAACATCCCCTTACAAACCCAATGCAAATGGACGATATCAGGATTAATATCATTAATCTGTTTTAAAATAACACCCGATGAAAACCACGATGGGGAAAATAGATTTTCTGATTTATTTTTGTAAAAATAAACTGGTATTTGGTCAATATAATAATTAATAACACTTAGTAGCTTCTGTTTTTTTGACACTGACCCAGTAACAGTATAATCATCAGTTAGTTTTTTTTGGACTAGCATGCTGCTCTGCACACCGGCCTCCAGTAAAGCTTTATGCAATCTGTATGCCGCTATTGCTGCACCACCTTCATTATCATATTTACTAACTGTTAATACTTTCATTTTTTAATCGAATTAAAAATTCTTTTTTCATCTTAAAATATATTTTAAAACTCCAAAAAAATACTTGCTGAAGGGGCAGCCACCCAATATGGTTTGCCAATTGAAAATATGTTTTTTTATTATTTGCACCAAGTTGGTCAGCAGCCCAATTCTGCCAATCACATGCAATTTTTGGATGCACAAATAGAAACGGAAATTTTTTAGATACAACCTCTTTTGAAGCTCCATGTAAATTATGCTCCATTACATGAGGGAAATTCATATAGAGAACATCTTCTTTAACATCTTCTTTGGAGAATTCCATGTAATCTCCATATATCGACACTTTACAACCAGAATAAGCGGCATAGGCAACATGCGATCCTATACAATTTGTTGTCATGTATTCAAAACTCTTAAAAATTCGTTGCATGCGAATTAAAGCATTCTTATCGTGCATATCAGCACCTGTTATCCATGGAATACCATACTTCTCAAAAAATACAACCCACTTATTTTTATCCGCACATGAAGAATGAACACATGCAACAATAATGTCAAAATCATCTCTCAAACAGTGAATTTGCTTCACATAGGTTTCTTCATCCCATTCCTCTTCAGTATATGACATGCCATGAGGAGGCATAACTAATAATGAGTTTAACTGTCGTTCAATCTCAACCTTTTCAAAGTCTTCAGCATAAATATATGGCGCCCCAACAGCGACAGCATCTCTTCCTTGAGCTTTAAAAAAATCTTCCTGTTCCTTAGTTGCTACCAGATACTTGTAATTAGATATTAATCCGAATTGCTCTATATATTTCAGATCCACATAGAGCCACCCATGCAGCCAATTTGCAAAACTCACTGGCGTAAACGGCAGGTAAAGTTTCTGGGATATCATTCTTGAAATCCCATAACAATCCAGCTCGTTACGTAGTTTTTTATGCTCGACCACGGGCAAAGAATTCAGTAAGGTCTTTAAAAAACTGCTCATTATAAAACCATCTACAACTCAGGTTTTGGGTTGCAACCCTGTGGAATCAAATTGATAGATTGAAGGTAATCAATGAAGCTGAACAACAAAATATCATTGTATTTTCTTGCCGAAATTTGAAGTCCGAATGGTTTGTTATCAAGTGACGTGAAAACTGGTGCGCTAACGACTGGCAAATGAGTCAATGTCCACATTAGAGCAGAATCAGGAAGTTCTTCTTCCTCTCGCAATGGAGCTTCGCCAAGCGTGCTCAGAGAAATCATAACGTCATAGTCTTGCAGAAAATGATCCATCACGTTGATAAGCTTATTTTGGCTTGAGAGTGCATTATGATAATTTTCAACTGCAATATTGAGACCGGCTTCAATTAAATGATTCATAGTCGGTGAAACAAGTTCATGATTGTTGTATTCTTCGCTGAAATAATAAGACAGAGACTTATTATATATTGTTTCGTGAACAGAATGACATTGCTCCATATCACTTGGTAATCCAACGTCAATCATTTCTATGTTCGAAAACGCTGATGCGTTTTTAACAAAATCATTCAACGCTTGTTTAGCGTATTCAGGTGCATGTTCCCAGGTGTGAGTTTTCACAACTGCGACCTTCCAAGGTCTATCCTTAGGTTTAACTTGTCGGCCCACATCTTTCAATGCTTGATAGCTCATTGGAAAATTAGGACCATGCACACGACAAACATCAAAAACAGTTTTAAGGTCTTCTGGATGTGCTGCAAAGAAACCAATTGTATCTAAACTATCCGTAGTCTTTAATGAACCGGTTCTGGGTATAAGCCCAAATGACGGTTTACACCCATATACACCGCAGAAACTCGCAGGACGAACGATTGAACCAGCTGTTTGGGTACCAATGGAGACCGGAACCATGCCTAGAGAAACGGCAACTGCCGATCCACTTGATGATGTACCAGGTGTTAAATCACGATCATGAGGATTTTGAGTTTCGTTAAGTGCATGAACTGCGAATTCAGCCGTTACGGTCTTACCTGCAATTATACCCCCCGCATTTTTTAGATTATAAACTACACGTGCATCGTTCCCAGGCGTAAACCCCTTCCATAACGGGCTGCCCATCTGCGTCGGATAATCAGCTGTGTTAAATATATCTTTAACCCCAACTGGCATTCCCTCTAGAGAACCTAGCGACAAGTTTTCTGCTATTTTTTTTCTTGTATTCTCTACTTGCGCTAAAAGCACGTCTTTATCAAAACAAACCCATGCTTTATAAACTGAATCCAGTTTTTCGTAGCGAGATATACATTCTTTAGCAACATCAAGCGGATCTAGCTCTTTACTCTGAAATTTTTCTTTTATTTCGCGAATAGACAGTTCTCTAAACATAACTCAATCCTCTTCTCTTGGATCTTTTCTATTACGGTGTTTTTCAATTAATTGTTCAAAGAATGGAACTGTTCTCTCACGATTTTGGCGTTCTCTAGGGATAACAGGTACCTCAACATCAATAAGCTTCTGGTGTTTCAGCTGTTTAATGGTTTCATGAAATTGTTCTTCGCTCATTTGTGTTATCTTGAGATAGTAATCCAATGCTCCAGGCCGTTCGGAATCAATTTTATTCGCCAATTTTAAACCTTCTTCTCTAGTCATGAGTCCGGTTCGAACATCTACACATGCCTGGAATGTGGCACGACCGTAGCCTCTCTTGAGATAACATGTAAAATCGTGGACACCCGCCATAATGCACTCAGCACTCTTATAACCTTTAAATGCACCTTCCATTTCGGTTTCTTTCCAACCGTAATTATCCCTTATAAATTCTGTTTGGCGTTCCTCGTCCCAAAAGATATAGTCACCGAGATGAATACCATATACGCCAACACGCTCAATTTCTTCAATGGAAGGAACATTAAATGGATAAAGGTCACGCTCTGAAAGATAGTCACACACCATTTCAGATGGTTTTTTCTTTGCCGATACTTTTGTAAAATAATCTCTATCAAATTTATGAATGGGATCTTTATAAGAGGCTCGCCCAGAAGATTCTGCTATTGATTCACCCCATATAAGCAGTGGAATATTAAATCTCACGGCTGCCTGTAAAGGAAATGCTCCAACACCAGCATGACAGTGCCAGCAGGCATCACCGATAGACTCTAAAGATTTACGCGCAATCCGATCAACCAGACCTCGATTAGGTGTAAATAGGATATGATCCACATTAAATTCTTTCAGGGCATTTTGTAAATTATATTCCCCTGTTTCACTGTACCAGTTATGGCTAAAAGTAACGGCAAGTGGTTTCAAACCATACACGTTTACGAGAACATGCAGCTGATATACGCTATCCTTACCACCACTAATTGGGATGATGCAATCATAATTATTACCGGCTCCAGCTTTTGCATTATCAAGTATTTTTCTCAGCTCTCGCTCTCGCTCTACCCAGTTAATGTGCATTTTTTGTTCTGACGACTGACAAGCTTGACATATACCCATTTCGTCAAATTCAATCCCCTCTTGTGTCTCTGGCATGCAACAGCGTACACAATAACGTAGTTCTTTTAATGATTGCGGATCATCAACAGCTTTATTCATCACAGTAACTCCAATTTAGATATTCCAGTTATTAGCATCAGCAGCTGATATATTTTTCTTTACTAGTTCTGATATTTTGACAATACCCTCTTGCGGTAAAATACAAGAAGGTGCCCAAGATGGAATCGAGCTAAATACATTCTTGCCAACCGCCAAGGCAACAACCATCGCATAGGTTTGACAACCAACAACAACATCAGACCACGCAATCGATTCTGCCAGAGTCAATGATTCATCGAGCGTTATATTCAGATGTTTTTGCTCATGTATCCACTGATCATATTTATCGACAGGATCAGATGGATGGGGTCGCAGCCGAATAGACAGGTCTTTATTAAGCCCGAGAGCACTTATGTTTTTGACAAAAAAATCCAGCGCTTTAAACTCGCCATTAATCACATCATCGCCCCAGGTATTGCGAATAGGCTCAAGCAGGTACAACAGATTTTTAGCAACTCGATTTATCTGCTCATGCATAAGTACTTCATGTACAATATTATCAAGATACAAATTGGGCTTCTGCACAACACGGATATCATTAAACTCACTTTCAGCGAGTTTTCTTGCATACACATCTGTTACCCAAATTTCATCTGGCAATGCCACGACTTCATTACGTACAAAACGTGCCCGATAATTTATCCAATGATCAATGACAGCAATAGACCGGATACCTCGCTGTCGAGCCATTTGAATCGATTCATATTCTAAGATACTGGCCCAACCTGTTCCTGAAACAAGCATATTTGCACCATCAAGAAGTTCATCAATATCCTGACACAGGTGAACCTGAGATAATCCATATTCAGTCCACAGCTTTAGAGCCGGTCCTTTTAGCAACAAGCGCCAATCACATATCACATCTGGTTGTTTGACCGCTTCCGCATGCATCCAGGCAAAAATAAGGTTTGCAGCCCCAGCATCGTGACAAACCAGTGCTAGAGGGGTTGGGAGATCAAGCAGCACTGAATTTTGCATAATAAAGAATATCTACCGCTTGTTTGTTAACAATTTCCTGTTCTTTGCGCGTAGCTTCGTGATGCATCCCCGAACGTTCCATAATTTTGATCATGCCAGTATTACAAGCCAAGGTGCCAGCTGTCAGTTTGCGGATGTCTCCGCGCTTAAGCAGCCAGTTCGTTAATGTGTCCCAAGCATCCTGTCCATATCCCGAACCCCAAACAGATTTATGACCTATCATAATGCCAACATCCACCGTGCCATGATATTTTGACACATAAGCCGTCATGGTGCCTACAGGGCGATCGTCAGATAAACTGCGCACACTGATGAACAGATTCTCAGAACCATGAAATGAAGCTAGA
Organism: uncultured Gammaproteobacteria bacterium; assembly: GCA_965602225.1. GTDB lineage: Bacteria > Pseudomonadota > Gammaproteobacteria > Tenderiales > Tenderiaceae > Tenderia. The sequence goes on from CBFCYE010000001.1 coordinate 19,725, forward strand.
TAGCACAAACAATTTTCACGATCGTGTTTCAGAAAACGTTGATTGCTAAAACGCACAACATCCGGATCATTTAACCAGGCAATATAAGTTTCATCGATATCAAACGCTGTGAATTGTGTGAGTAGAACCTTCTTACCTTGTAGAACCAAATCAGCATCAGACATCATTTTTTCAACTCGTCGAGTTTTTAAGTTCATCGAGGTTAGACCACACCTTTCGAAATGCAGCTATAATTAAATCAACATCTTCATCGATCAAATCATAAACACACATTCCCAACCCCAAATAAGTCAAATCGTTCAATTCTTCGGCCACAGGACAAATTCCCTTTTTGTATTCTACATCGCGTTTGCATATATCCGATGACCAAGGAAATCCCCTTGAACCATAAGCAATCTTATTTTGAAAAATCGGCAATAAATGCAGATTTTGATAACGATTGCCAACAGGCACACCTTCAGCTGTCAATGCAGCATGAATTTTATCCCGGCTCACGCCAAGGGCTTGCACATCTAAAATCATGGGGTAGTAGTAATAAACGTGGGTGCAATCTGTCTTAACAACTGGCGTAAGCAAACCGTGTAATCCTTGTAATCCTTTGCTAAGTCGATCTGCAGTGTGTTGACGAGTTGCTGCAAATTTATTTAATTTTTTTAATTGTTCAATTCCTATAGCACATTCAATCTCACCTAAACGAAAGTTGTAACCAATCATGTTAATGAGATTAGATTCCCCCTTATCACCAACAACCGCTTCCGCATGATTGCGAATCAGGCGAAGGCGTTCAGCGAGTTCATCATTATCAGTAACCAGAATCCCTCCTTCACCAGTATGAATATGCTTATGGTAATTTAGGCTGTAACAGCCTACATCGGCTAGTGTACCAGCATATTTCCCTTTGTATTTTGCGCTAGGCGCTTGAGCTGAATCAGAAATTATTTTTAACCCATGCCTTGCAGCAATTGCCTTAATTGTATCCATATCAGCAGATTGTCCAAAAATATCCACTACCATAATAGCCTTGGTGTATGGCGTAATATTCGCCTCGATTGACTTGGGATCTAAACAAAAAGTTTCGGGGTCAATATCCGCAAATACTGGAATTGCGTTCCACTGCAAGATTGCAGTGGCACTGGCACACATCGTCCATGGACTAACAATAACTTCATCACCTGGTTCAATACCAATAGCACCAACTGCTGCAATTAATCCTGACGTCGCAGAATTAACCGTGACGGCATGTTTGACACCAAAAAATGTTTCACAGTTACGCTCAAATTCACGAACCTTTGGACCGCCATAAAAGTCCTCGTGCCAAGCACCGAGAAATTGTGAAAGTACACCGCTTTCAATAACCGTCTTTGCAGCCTGAACTTCCTCGGCGCCGATGGAGTTGTAGTGCTTAAACTCTGTTTGTATGGCTTTTGGACCACCAAATAGCGCTAGTATTTCATTGTTTTCTTGCTTACGCATGCTGATCGTTCCTATTAGTACTACGTTTGTTGCTCGTCATCTACCTTCGAAGGCTTGCTGTTTGATTTGCTCACAGATGCGTTGAGCAACCAGTGCCGATTCTCCCGTACTTGCAAGGGGCCTATCTTGATTTATAGCGTGATATATATTATCGACAGCCTGAAGCATGGCACGAGGATATTTTCCAGCTCGGCGCGATCCATCATCAAGCACTCGATAACCTTTAAACGTGGTGCTATCTTTAGCACGACGCTCACGCCAAAACATCCCCCCCTCCTCCATCGTCAAAACACCTTGCGAAAACAGAAATTGGATTTCAAAGATTGCATAATCTTTTGCATGCCCACAAACGAGTTGCATGGGCAGACCGTTGGCCGCTTCTAGCCAGACCGGAATGGTTGGATCACTCTGAAAAAAATCATCAATTGGTACGCCAACATTTTTAATCGTTAATGGCCCGAGTAAAAAGTTAATAATGTCCAACATGTGTGACCCATTATTTAAGATTCCTTTGTTATAAACCCCAACTACCGAACGTAATTGCCCCCAATAACCTGCCTGAATATCATTTTTAAGCTTAGTAATATCAGGATCCCAGCGCCGCGAGTAATTGACTGCAAGTAATATTTTAGCTTTGCTACACTCTGCCACCAACCTCTCAGTCTCAAGAAGTGACTTCGTTACAGGTTTTTCACAAAAGATGAGTTTAGGACTTAGTCGCAATGCGACTTCTATATCATGAATGTGGCATGATGTAGGAGAACAAATACTGATGACATCAAACGACACATCCAAATCCAGCAGTTGCTTCATTGATTCAAATCCTGCTGGAATCCCCCATGCTTCTGCGAATTCATTAAGCCGATGAGTATCTGGATCAACACAGGCCACAAGACTGAACCTATGGTCGCGGGATAACGCTCCAGCGTGTGTCAATGGAAAATCACTCTGCGAACGACTTTCATCAAATCTTCCAGCAATATTTCCACAACCCACAATCAGAACACGTAATGGATTAGCATTCATAATATCGATACTCTACAAACACATACGCAACTCGCCGAACACTAACATCCCGTGAAAAGTATACGCAGAGTTTTACTGCTTTTTTTCCAACAAGAACCAAGTGATATCATCTAACAGAAATGGAGGCGTACGATGATAAGCAAAACCATAATCAACAAGCGTTAGATCAGAATACTTATCCAACATTTCACCGGCAAAATCTCGCTTAAAAAGGCGATCATTATGCCCTCTATAAGAGATAGTAACGGGTGCTGTGTTGTAATACTCACATATCAAGACATAGCGACTTGAAGCTTGATACATTTTTTCATACACGGCATTCAACATTTCCGGATTAATATGAATCAATACTGTTTTTATCAAAACTAAATCGCTTTTTTCATCCGTAGGATAATCAAAAACTGACCCTTCAAACACCTTGTCAGCACCAATTAACTCACTAAGTATTTTTGTGGCTGCTAGATTTATTTCAACCGCTCTTAAATCAATTTTTGGATAAAGTAACTTCAATGCTTTCAAATTCATACCAACATTTGCACCCAATTCAAGGCAGGATGAAATATTGGCAGTTTGTTTAAGAGCAGATGTGAAAAACCTTAAGTTTGACGCCAAGAGATCCTGACCTTCATTTCGGCCAATATAATCATTGCCGAAATCACCAGCCCAAAACTCCTCTTGCTGTGTTTCATATTTTTTCATATTTTATCCCTGATCATTGTAAATTTTATTTTTCCTTGTCTAACGAATCCATTTTTTTTACTCGCCATAACGACAATAACATTGCAGTTATTATCTTATAATTACCGGTAAACATTTGACCAAATCTAGGTTTGTCTTTACGTTCACGTACCTTAATTAACACACGGTCAAATTTAAAGTGATTTTTGGCTGCAAAAATCATTAATTCTGTACCAATAGATCCGTATGAGTCAAAATGCCCTAACGAATCATAAATCACTTTACGATAAGCTTTCATACCACATAAAGGGTCTTTAATTCCAAAGTGTAAATTCGCATACCATGCAAAAAGATGTTCTGAAAACCGCTGTCGTTCATTCCGCACACCAACAACTATGTCGGCCCCAGAATCAATTTTATCGATAAACTTTTGAATCAATAATGGGTCATGCTGGCCATCGGCATCAACAGTAATAATAATTTCAGCACCCAGCTCAGCTGCTTTTTTAAAACCTGAATCTAATGCAAAATCATAGCCTCGATTATGTTTATGTGAGACGACAAAAGCACCCGCACCGGCAGCAAGTTGTGATGTGTTATCTATGGACCCATCATCAACAACAATAGGCATGCCGTACACAACAACTGCTTTAACCACACTTTCAATAGTGGTTGATTCATTAAGAGCAGGTATGACAATTCCTATTCGAGATCGGTCCATCTCAGACTCTCCCCTGAATTAATATCTCGCCTAAGACGCTTTCCGACTAAATCTTCTATGTAATAGGGTGGAATTGCGTCAGAAGGACATGGCCTCAAAACACTCAAATGATCTCGAGTTAAAACACTTCCTGCTATCAAATTACTTTCCAAACAAATCGCACGTCTCTGTAAAACAGCCGTTTCTTTCTCATTTTCTTCAACTTTCTTTATGCCAACACCTAATGCATTTTCCAGTTCACGGGTGCGATCAACCATATCACGCCAGGTTTTAGGGTCCATAGAAAACTCATGGTCTGGCCCAACACGACTCACATCATCTGTAAAATGTTTTTCAATCATTCGTGCGCCAAGTGTAACTGCACCAAGAACCGTTGCATGACCAGGTGTATGGTCACTCAATCCCAACAATAATTCTGGATACATATTATGATAAGATTTTAATACGTTAAGTTGTATATATTTAAAATTTTCCACACTAGCAGTGTAATTAGTATTGCACTGCATCAAACAAAGCATCGGGTTGATTTCAAGGGCAGCACTTACCGCACGGTGAACATCATCCATTGTGGAAGCTCCTGAGGCAATAATATAAGGCTTTTGCTTGCCAGCAATATATTCAATCATTTCTACCCATGTAATATCACCCGAACCTATTTTATAAGCAGGAACATAAGGATCAATATGGTCTACAAGATCTGTTGAATAAGGGCTGGTGAAAAATGCAATTTTCGCTTTATCACAGACTTCTTTTAAAGTCTCAGTCCATTCAAGACTCACACTTGCACCTTTATAAACTTCATATACCGACTTGTTCCATTTCGACTGATGAGACTGCACTCCGCCCAAATTTTTAAACCCAAAATCACTAACGATTGTTTTAGCTGTAAAATGCTGAAATTTTGCAGCATCAGCTCCTGAATCAGCAGCAAGATAAATCAGATCCTTTGCTCGTTCGAGGTCTCCATCATGATTAGCTGAAATGTCTGCGATGAAATAGGTTGGAAAATCACGCCCTATTTTTTTTCCTTCTATTTCTAAGATTGAATCAGGATTCTTCATAATATTCCTTCGCAACTCGTTTAATTTCATCGTTTAAAAATGGCAGTTTAACTGCTAGTGTATTTTCAAATTTTGAGCATTCCGTACGCATATCTTTTGGTCGATATGTTTTCAGAAAAGCTACTTGATCTGTTGAAACGCGCGCCATAGTAATAGGTGAAAGATTCAACGCCTCCGCAAAAGAAAAAGAAAAATCAGCCTTACTCATCCCACCATGGGAACCAAGATTAAACACCCCTAAAGGTTTCTTCTGCATCGTTAAGCCGATCATTTCCGAAAGAGATGTCATTGAAAGTGGATTAAAAAGCACATCATCAAATACCTGAATAGGCTCTTTTGTTGATAGAGAACGAAAGAGCCAATCCGTCAGGCTTGTTCTTTTAGGACATTGACTGCGCCCGAAAAAATTTGTTCGAAGAATGCTACTTGGCACAGCCATCGCCGCCAATTCTCCTGCATATTTAGAAAACGCATAATAATTTTTCAAGGCAACTGCTGCTTCAGCATGCGGACCAATACCATCATATACTTGGTCAGTTGATATCTGTATTAGGTGGCATTGTGATTTTTTTTGCTTAATCCAATCGGTAATATTTTCTATAACCCGGACATTTGCCATGTAAGCTTGATTCGGGCTAGTCTCACACAAATCCACATCAGTTAACCCAATTAAATTAACTACAACTTCAGGTTGAATGTCATTAAAAAATTCAGACACTTTCTTTGCATGAGTAAGATCAACTTGGTATTGCTCTCCGTTACTACGACTATGCGTTATAACATCATATCCAAGTGAATCAAGATAAGGCCTCAAGGTACTGCCCAATAATCCTGAAGAACCAAGTAAGAGTACTTTTAAATCTGCTCTAGTTGACATATTAATTTTATATATTTAATGATTTAAAAATAAGTTCTGCACGAGCCCAGTCATCTGCAGAATCTATGTCAACAATTCTCCAGTTTGGTATAGGCATACCTAAACCATCTGTGTGCATCTTTTTGTGTTCTAACCAGGATGATGCCTTGCCCCAATAAAACTGCCCAGCATCATGGTATGCCATCTCTAGGTCTTGAGTACGTGTTAATTCGAATTGAGGACTAAAAAACTGCATTTCTCCACTTGGCAAGTGTCGCATTGCTCGCTGTATGGGATGTGCATATTCCGTAACTGGGTATACAAAATCAGCATTGCGTTTCTGAATTAAATCAAAAGCCGCAACCAAGTCATCTATTTGCAAGAATGGAGCACATGGATATATACAACATGCGTAGTCAACCTCCCAGCCTAAATCAATACATAATTTAACAGCTTGTGCAATGACAGGCACAGTTGGCGTTAGATCATCAGCCAAATCTTTTGGCCGCATAAATGGTGTTTCTGCACCCCATTCTCGTGCAATAGTAGCTATTTCTTCGTCATCTGTGGATACGACAATGTGTTCGAAAAGCCCAGAAGCTTTCGCAGCCATGATGGCATGCGCAATCATGGGTTTACCTTCAAAGGGCTTGATGTTCTTGCGTGGAATGCGTTTGCTGCCACCACGGGCGGGAATGATGGCAATATTCATACGCTAATGGCCTCCTCTAACACGTTCACTACCTGATCTTGCTGCACTTCCGTCAACCCTGGATACATAGGCAAACTGATGGCCTCTGAATAATACTGTTCTGCATCCGGGCAATACCCGGCCTCAAAACCCATGTCTTCATAATAAGGTTGGTGATATACAGGGATGTAATGCAAGTTCACTCCAATATTTTCTGTACGCAATGCATCAAATACCTCACGGTGTGTTTTTCCTATCTCTCCAAGTTTCAATCGAATTATGTACAGATGTAAACCCGAATAATAATCCGAATGTTGCCAAGGTGTAGTTACGGGTAGATCGACAAGCAATTTATTATAACGTTTTGAAATAACATGGCGCTTGGTAACAAACTCATTAAGTCGCTGCATCTGGCTCAAGCCTAATGCCGCTTGCAAATCGGTCATACAATAATTAAACCCCAACTCAATCTGCTCATAGTACCAGGGACCATCCGGTTCCCGAGTCAGATCTGCAGAATCTCGAGTAATACCGTGACTGCGAAGCAAACCCATTTTTTTTGCTATCACAGCATCATTAGTGAGTGCCAAACCACCCTCACCGGTAGTAACTATCTTGACGGGATGAAAGCTGAACACGGTGATATCACTATAATGGCAATTACCAATGGGTTCATCTTTGTAGCGTCCACCGATAGCATGCGATGCATCTTCAATGATTTTGAAACCATACTGTTGGCTTAGGGCATAGATTCCAGCCATGTCACAGGATTGGCCAGATAGATGAACAGGGATGACGACCTTCGGTAATTTATTATTTGCTTTAGCCGTTGCTAGTTTTTCAGATAATCGTTTCACACTTAGGTTGTAAGTACTCGGGTCGATATCGACAAAATCGATAGTCGCACCACAGTAGAGAGCACAATTGGCGCTTGCCACAAAAGTGATCGGAGTTGTCCAAACTATGTCATGTGGTCCTACACCTAGTGCCAAACATGCGATGTGTAAAGCACTAGTAGCACTATTCACCGCAATAGCATGTTGTGCTCCACAATAGTTAGCTACACTTTTTTCAAAAGCGGGAACCGTAGGGCCCTGTGTCAGGAAATCAGAACGCAATACATCTACGACCGCCTGAATGTCAGCGTCAGAAATATCTTGCCGACCATAAGGGATAATAGCGGTCATATTTTGCCGATTTTACCCTTGTTCTGCTCGATCCATGTACGTAACGTATCGACATCCATCCAGTCAAGGTTGTTATCAGAGCAATATGTGAAATCAGGAGCCACCAATTTTCCATCGTTAATACGTTCGGGGTCTTTACTCCACTCGTGAATCGCCGGCAGGATTTTGTAATGTTCTGGATATTCGTAGGTATGTTGAGCATCCTCGGGACTAATCATCTGTTCATGAAGCTTTTCACCAGGACGGATACCAACAATGTCATGTTTTGCATCAGGCGCAATTGCACGAGCAATATCGGTCACCTTCATAGACGGAATTTTCTTTACATAGATTTCACCGCCGACCATATCTTCGAAGGCATGCCAGACAAGGTCTACACCTTGTTCTAAGGTGATCATAAAACGGGTCATCTGCTCATCTGTAATCGGTAACACCCCCTTATCGGCAAGCGTCATGAAAAAAGGAATCACAGAACCACGTGATCCCATAACATTGCCGTAACGTACCACAGAAAAACGAGTATCGTTATAACCAGAGTATGAGTTACCGGCAATGAACAGTTTGTCCGAAGTTAACTTGGTTGCACCGTATAGATTCGCTGGACTACTCGCTTTGTCAGTTGAAAGTGCTACAACACGTTTAACTCCCTGATCAATACAAGCATCAATGAGATTCATTGCACCGAAAACGTTTGTCTTTACGCACTCGAAAGGGTTGTATTCTGCCGTTGGCACGATCTTAGTTGCGGCGGCATGAACAACATAATCAATACCATTAAGAGCTCGCGATAGACGATCTTTATCACGCACATCACCTATAAAAAAACGTACTCTGCTATCATTTTTAAAGAGCTTAGCCATCTCCCATTGCTTCATTTCATCACGAGAAAATATAACCAGTCGACTCGGATTATATTTTGCCAACGTCATAGGAATGAAGGTATGGCCGAAAGAACCAGTACCACCAGTTACGAGAATAGACGAGTTTTTAAGCATTGTTTTAATGAATAAATAAATTTATGCAGCAATTGAATTATTTACGACTAGCCATAGAGATTATGATTTAAAATAATTTTCAGCGCTCTGTTTCAAATAGTGATCCGCTTTGCAGGCAGTATCTACATTCGATAACCAAGACCTTTATCATTATTAAAGTCACAACTCAAAATCACTGAGCCGCAGTCTTTACTTACTTGAACTCACTCGACTCAATTCGAAACACTCTAGCTCAATACCAAAGGGGTTCGAGGTACAAATCATAATTGCTGAACAATGACCAGTCCAGTCGAGTTCTCAAGAATTATTATAACTCCGAATTAACTTATACGTTTTAAATAGCCATCAGGCGCCACGGTAAGCTGCAGTTTATGCTGAATACTCTTATCAATCTCGAATTCCTGATGTGTCTTAAGATATTCCCACACTGCCGTTTTGGGGTTGTCACCAGGCCCCCAGGGGCGATCTGGAAACATTTCCTTCGGCATGTCTTCGATCACGGTATCGAATACCACGCAATAGCTACCCTTACTAGTCAGTGGTGCGTAGGCCTGCAGTTCCTTCAGTACATGGTCGTGAGTATGGTTACTATCAAGACAGACTAGAACGCGCGAATAGTTCGCGGCAACGGTGCGTACCTGCTCGATAATATCGGGCGAAATGCTGGAGCCCTGTATCATCTGAATACGAGATGCCATGGGATGCGCCTCAATAGCCTCACGGTTGTGGGAACGGATATCGATATCGATGCCAAGTACTTTTCGATTAGAGATCTTCGGATCGAGCTTCACACCAGCATTAATGGCGTCATACATATCCAGTTGCGCCAGCATAGAGGCGCTAAAAATAAGAGAACCACCATGCGCAATGCCGGTTTCAATGATGAGATCGGGCTTGATTGACCAAATAAGCTCTTGCATCGCCACTATGTCTTGGGGGTACTGGATAATGGGACGACCTTGCCATTCGAAGTGATAAGAGTACTTGAGCAAATTCACTGACTTAATCCAGTCGTTAGTCAGTTTATTTACCGTAAGATCTTTCCCGATTGTCTCTATCTCTACTGCACAATCAGCTTTAAATTCCTCATAAGCATTCATTGATTTACTTTCCTAATTTTGATGGAGATTTCATAACGATTACCGTCTTCTTCGAACCAGCATCCTGGATATCCTTCAAACGTCCTCGCACGCAACAAATTGATGAGATCACGACCTTGGTAAATTCCATTAAGGTCAATTTTGCTCGCCCGTTCAATCTCCGATGAGTGATGAGACGAACCAATCTCTCTGTTTTGAGGTTTTGAATCAAATTGCCCGGTACGCAGGATCGGATAGGTCTGACAAAACAGACTTACCATCGCAGCCTGAGCCTTGAAATATAACGTCTCGCCATTATCACACCAATCATAAGGGATTTCTATTTGTGCAACGATATCTCCAGTATCAACTCCGGAGTCAACACGATGAATAGTGACACCAAATGGTGCATGCTCGACCAAGGCCCAAAAGTTATAATGTTTACCCCGATTATAGGGTAGCAAGCTTGGATGTGTATTCACGAATCCATAACGCGGCGCCTCCAGCAAGGGGCTCTTCAATATCTCCGGCCACCAAGCCAACACTCCGAGGTCAAACCCGTCTTGTAGCTTAGACATCACAGAATCCGCTGAATCAAATATGCAAACTGGAATGCCTTTCTCGTCTGCTGCAAAATAAATTTCGTTTTTTTGCGTCGTCACTACCAGTGACAGATCATCTGGATAACTCGCCATTAAGTATTTAGCAATACTCAGACCTACGACGTTATCAGCAAAAAGAACAAGCTTCATTTGACCACCCCAGCTTTGGCGCAGAGTGAACTCAGAATATTTACCACACGGCTTAGATCAGTTTCCGATATATCGTGATATGAAGGCAAATTGATTGCTCTCGTTGGAATCTCATAAGCATGGATATTACCTAACACCACCTCAAATGCTGGCAGTGAACTCAAGGGCCAAAAAAACACACGGGCATCAACATTATCATCGGCAAATGTTGTTTGGAGTTGTTCTCTGGTAAGACCAGTCTCCGCGTCAAATACTACCGTAGGCATCCAGGCGCCATTGACCGTATCTGCCGGTTCGGGATTCATGGATAAACCTGGAAGAATTTCCAATCGATCACGGTAATACGAAAAAATCTCGCGTTTGCGTCTAGTCAATTCATCGATGCGCTCAATCTGGCCGCAGCCGATTGCCGCTTGAATGTTCGACATCTTATACTTATAGCCAATCATATCTGGCCAAAATTGTTTGGTCTGACCTCGTGCTCGCCCGTGATTACTCAGTGTCAGTACATGCTCATATAGATCTTTGTCGTTGGTGACGAAGATCCCTCCTTCACCGGTTGTGAGCGTTTTGGTGCCATGAAATGAGAAAGTGCCAAATTTAGCCATCGACCCAGCACGCTTGCCATGGTAGATGGATCCAATCGCTTCTGCGGCATCCTCGATAACTGGAATCCCATGCTTACTACCGATAGCAAGCAGCTTATCCATATCACAAAGATTACCGTACAAATGGACGGCAACAATTGCCTTGGTGCGTGGTGTAATCGCTTGTTCGACCAACGCTGGGTCAAGGCACCAGGAATCAGGAAGAATATCGACAAAAACGGGTTTTGCACCCAAATGAACGATCGGTGAGGCCGTAGCAATCCAATTGGTGTCGGCCATGATGACTTCATCACCCGAGCCAATTCCCAGTGCGGCCATTCCCATGTGGAGTGCCCCGGTGCAACTCGACGTTGCGATGGCGTATTTGACACCCAGATGGGCCTTGAAAGCCTCTTCAAAACGATTAATGTACTCGTAACATTTTTCACCCCAACCATTGGCGGCGGCATCGGTGGCGTAATGAACCTCTAGTTCAGTTATGGACGGCTTGGTATAGTGAATACGGGGTTTCATGCTATCACCAAGTGCGGTACCGCCGTAACGAACTGGCCACCCCATTCCCGTATATAGGCCAGTTGCTCAACCACTTCAGCCTGCAAATTCCAAGGCAAGATCAACACGTAATCTGGTCGGCTTTGCTTTAGATGTGACTCTGCCATAATGGAGATGCGACAACCGGGCAGAAATTTATTTTGCTTGGCGGGATTGCGATCGACAACGTAAGAGATTAAGTCAGGTCGTACCCCTGCGTAGTTCAACAGGGTATTTCCTTTGGCGGCGGCACCATAACCGGCAACCGTTTTTCCAGCTCTCTGAGCTTCAATCAAAAACACCATTAAATCATTTTTTACTTTATTCGCTTTTTCCTGAAAACCAGCATAGAAAGCTATGTTGTTCATTCCTGCTTCTTTTTCACGTTTCAATAATTCCACTACATTCTGGCTTGGCTTACGCACACCAGAATCTTTGCGTTGTGCATAGACGCGAAGACTGCCGCCATGTGTAGGCAATTCATCCACATCAAATACTTGCAGACCGTTACGCTCAAAAATCAACTTCACTGCAGTCAATGACAAATAGGAATAGTGCTCGTGGTAAATAGTGTCAAACTGGTTTTCAGATACCAGACGAAGCAGATGCGGAAACTCAAAAGTCGCCACACCTGTCGGCTTTAGCAATACAGCAAAGCCCTCGACAAAATCATTAATATCTGGCACATGCGCCAACACATTATTAGCGGCAGTCAAATCCGCTTGTTTTCCTTGAGCCGCAAGTCGCTGAGCTAATTCCACACCGAAGAACTCTTCAACGATTTCAATTCCCTTGCTACGTGCAGCCTCTGCCGTGCTGGTAGTGGGTTCGATGCCCAGACAGGGAACTCCTCGTGCTTTTGCGTATTGCAGCAGGTAGCCATCATTCGCTGCTACCTCAATGATATGAGATTTTTCATTCAGCATGAAACGCTGTGCCATATCCGTAACATATTGCTCGGCATGTTTTAACCAGGTTGTTGAAAACGAGCTAAAGTAGGCGTAATCGGCCGAGAATAACTCGTCTGCTCCAGCGTAGTCTTCGGTTTGCACCAACCAGCATTCACTGCACACCAGTACTCGCAAAGGGAAATATTTTTCTGGCGCATGCAGTGTTTTCTGAGAGAGATAGGCATTGGATGGCGGCGCTGAACCTAGATCAATCAGCGACAGCGTTAATTCAGTCTGGCAATGGCGACACTTCATAGAACGAGCCCTTGGTAATTTTGGTCTATTAATGCGTGATTTCGATCGCGGTCAGAAAGGTCGTCAATAGGCAAAAGCCAGGTAAGACATAACCTCGGGTCCGCTACATTAAGCGCACCCTCTGCGTCAGAGTGATAGGCTGTAGTGTGTAAGTAAATCAACTCGCAATCTTCAGTTAGTGCCTGGAATCCATGTGCATAACCTTCTGGGATAAGTAAGCTCTTACGGTTGCTGGCGGAAAGAATTTCACCATGCCATTGTAAGAAGGTAGGCGATCCATCCCGAAGATCTACTGCCACATCCAATACCTCACCTTTCAAGCAACTCACGAGTTTTGTCTCGGCATACGGCGGGTGTTGGAAATGTAGACCGCGAACGGCACCTTTTTTTCGCGTAAGCGTATGGTTAATCTGAACTATTGGTTTGATAAAACCCGCCTCAGCGAACTCTTCCGCGCAGTAAAAGCGTGACAAGAAGCCCCGATGGTCTTCTATCACCTTACGCTGCACTACCATCAAGCCAGATAAGAGGGTCTGAATAAAATCAAAACGTGACATAATCAATCATCTTGTATTGCAGACTGGTAATCATTTATTTGCGTCAAAGTGACCATTCTCATATCTTTTGCTTCCCGCCACGCTTCATGCCATTCTAGTGTTTTGTGTAATGCCGTTTGCAATCGCCAACGCGGCTGCCAATTCAACTGACTATGCGCTTTGCTACTATCTAATTTTAGATAATTTGCCTCATGTGGCTGCTGTACCTCATCACACTGCCAATTTACGTCTTTATGCATTTCAGCCATACGTTCAATTATCCAGCGTACTGGTCGAGCATCTTCATCTGCTGGCCCGAAATTCCAGGCCTCAGCAAAACCACTGCCTTTAGTATATAGCTGCTCTGCCAGCAGCAAATATCCAGACAATGGTTCCAGCACATGCTGCCAGGGTCGCGTTGCCTGTGGCGAACGTATTTTCAATGCTTCACCGGCATCCATAGCCCTAAGAAAATCAGGAATCAAGCGATCTGCTGCCCAGTCACCCCCACCAATCACGTTGCCCGCTCTTGCGCTAGCCAGGCCAATGCCTGCTGGTTCTAAAAATGACTGCCGATAAGCCGAAGTCACCAACTCAGCACAGCCCTTGCTGCTCGAATAAGGGTCAAAACCGCCCATTGCTTCATCTTCACGGTAACCCCATACCCATTCTCGATTTTCGTAGCATTTATCAGTAGTAACATTTACCACTGTTTTCACACTGGGCGTGGCTCGCACTGCCTCAAGCATATGCACAGTTCCCATCACGTTCACCTCATAGGTTTCCGCCGGTTGTGCGTAGGAGTATCGAACCAGTGCTTGTGCTGCCAGGTGAAAAACGATCTCTGGTTTTGCTAACTGCATTGTCTGACTGAATTTGTTCGATTCACGGAGGTCAGCAATGGTGCTACTCGCCATGCCATCGCCTATCTTTGCCACTTCAAAAATATTGGCCTCCGTTGCTGGGGCGAGTGCGTAACCATGCACTTCTGCTCCCATGGATTGCAGCCACAGTGAAAGCCAGCCACCTTTAAAGCCGGTATGCCCCGTCAAAAAGACGCGCTTGCCACGCCAAAATTCTGGATTCACATCCATACCTTCCATGGAGCTTTACCACTTTGCCAAAGCTCCTCCAGATGATTCATGTCACGAAGAGTATCCATTGGTTGCCAAAACCCTCTATGCTCATAAGCCATAAGCTCACCCTGAGCGGCAAGCTGAGTAAGTGGCTCACCTTCCCACGACGAACTATCATTATCAATCAGCTCTATGCAGCTTGGTGATAAGACAAAAAATCCACCGTTAATCCACCCGCCATCACCTTGTGGCTTTTCGATAAAGCCTCGCACTGACTTGTCGTCCATATTAAGCGCACCATATCGACCGGGGGGCTGAACCGCAGTGACTGTGGCGCGCTTGCCATGCTGTTTATGAAAGGTCAACTGAGCGGTTATATCAACATCGGATACACCGTCTCCGTAGGTGAAACAGAATGCCTCTTCATCTTTTACATAGTCAGCCACGCGCTTTAAACGCCCCCCCGTCATACTGTGATCGCCTGTATCGACCAGCGTTACGCGCCACGGCTCTGCATTCTGCTGATGGACTTCCATCTTGTTATTCTGCATATCAAAGGTTACATCTGACATGTGCAAGAAATAATTTGCAAAATATTCTTTTATTACATAACCCTTATAGCCACAGCACACCACAAAATCATTCACGCCATGTGCCGAATATATTTTCATTATGTGCCACAAAATCGGTTTGCCACCAATTTCGATCATAGGCTTTGGCTTAAGATTTGTTTCCTCGGAAATTCGGGTTCCGAGACCGCCAGCAAGGATTACGGCTTTCATTGATATTGCTCTTTCACATTTATTGGCATTTTCTTACAGCACACCCTATCCCTATTAATCATAAACTAATATTTTTTAGATTATCAAAATGTTTTTTGTAGATCCCATTTTGCAATGACAACATTTTTGATTGGTTCTTAATTAATTTTCTTTTGTAATATGTTCCAAATAACAAGCGAGCAAACATCTTGGCAAATTTATTATTATGAAGATAATTTAAAATTAAGGATGTCTTCACATAACCCTCACGCTTAAAATCTTCTATATTAGCCTCAATCCTATTATTACTAAACTCAGTAAAGTTAATATAATTTTTTATTATTCTTACTAACGATCCAATTACGGCTGGCTTATATATATTTTGCGATAATAATCTTTTAATATAAAACTCAATCCTGTCTCTAATATCTTGCGGAACATCCTTATCATGAAAAATTTCTACATATCGCGATATTTGAACACCTTGATGCACTAGGTCTATAATTCTCCTTGATTCGCTATATGAATTAGGATGCATTGTAAAGAAAGCACCAACTTTCGACAGATATGCGAAATCATATCGGGAGGCGGCGCGAAACAAAAAACGCATGTCTGATGCCACATCATATCTGTCATCCATATCAGCATAAATCTGTGCTACTTCTTTTCTAAACACCATTCCCGTCCAAGTCACCGGGATATGTCCAGAATGCATTGCATCAAACCTATCAGCCCCACAATAGAAGTTTAATTTATTAGTGCTCTCACAATTCCCGATGAGATTTGAATTTTCATCTACTATTAATGTATTCAAAATAACAAACATAATTTCAGGATTATCATTTAACACATCTACTGCATTTTCATAAAAATCCATAGCTACGAAATCATCATCGCTTAATATAGAAAAATATGGAGTGTCCACAGATTTAAATGCATATTTAAAATTGGCTAAGGCACCAATATTATGTGGATGGCAATGGTATTTAATTCTTGCATCATTTTCACTTAAGCTAGTTACAACATCTTTAGTATTGTCTCCAGACGCATTGTCAAACACAAAAAGCTGAAGGTTGTCATAAGTTTGCCCAAGCACACTCAACATAGCCCTACGTAGGTATTCTGGACGTCTATACGTAGGCAGCAATACAGTGATTTTATTATTCATAAATGGATTAGCTTAAATTTTATGTACTGCATCTGGATGCAAGTTCATTAACTCTTGATAAGAGTCAACACGAACTATACCACCATCACCCAACTCAACTATCTGTGTGCAGTTTTTCAAAGTGCTAACTCGGTGTGCAATTATTAGAATAGTAAGATCTTCACTAAGATTTTCGATAGCTTGCACGATGGCCTGTTCAGTTTCGGAATCAAGCGCACTGGTTGCTTCGTCAAATATTATAACATCGGCCTGTTTATATAGCGCCCGGGCAATTCCAATGCGCTGGCGCTGACCACCAGAGAGTTTGACTCCACGCTCACCGACGAGAGTTTGGTACTTATTTGACATTGCTTCAATGGTGTCAGCAATCTGTGCTTGGCAAGCCGCTTGCCTGATACGTTTAAAGTCGATTTGCTCTTTTGGCACACCAAAAGCTATATTTTCTTCTATAGTGCCATCCGAAAGAAAAATGGTTTGAGGGACATGTGCAATATGAGTTTGCCAAGCTCGGTGATTTGTTGAATTAATAATCTCGCCATCAACCTCTAAGGAGCCTTCTGTAGGATGCAAAAGTCCCATAACGATGTCGAGTAAAGTACTCTTACCACTGCCTGTCGTACCAATAAAGCCAACCCGTCTACCTTTCGCTATTGTGAGATTGACTTTATTGAGCACCAAAGGTGCATCAGTGTCATAACGAAAGGAGATTTTATTCAAGCTAATGTGTTTCTTGAAAGACAACGGTACAGGAGCTGGATGATTAGCATAATCAGGTAGTGGTTGATCTAGTAATTCAAGCGCATCTTTAAGTGAATGTTGATTAGCTTGAATTGAAGACCATGCCAAGTATGACTGTTGTAATGCAGGCAACAACCGCTGAGCACCGAGCGCAAAGGCACCAAGAACAGGGATTGCTTTTGCAATACCATCAGATTGTTGAGCCATGATATAAGCAATTACTGCAATGAGCACCATACCTAATGCCTCCACGCCATAGCGAGGGAAAGCACTAATAAAGGTGCTGCTAGCTTGTGCACTATGCAATGAAAGGTTTGCATTTTGATAGATTTGGCAGTAGGTAGGTTGGCTACCGTCAATAAGTATGTCGCGAATACCACCAAGACCTTCTTGAATATATTTGATAACCCTAGTGGATTCATTAGCATTACGTTGACTATTAATTAATTGTCGTTTTCTTGTAATCCAGATGATTAAACCGTATATCAATCCAAATCCACCAAAAGAGATTAATGCTATATGGGAATCTATCGATAAAAGTGCAAAGAGAATCGCAACTAACATCACACTGGAACTAATAAGATTGAGCACCATCAATAACACCCCAATAACGGCTCCAGTTTTAGATGAGATACCATTAACAACTTCACTGCTATTTCGGGCTACGTGTACAAGGTAGGGCTGATAAAGAGTGCGTTTGTAAATACTGAGACTAAGGTCTGCACCAGTGTTAAAAGAAATACGTGTACTAGTCCATAGTAGAAATAATCGCATTGCCCCAGCTAGCAAAGCCGCTAGACCAAAAGCTATTGTTAGTGGTAATAGAAGTTGTTCGGGGGATGTCAGCTCTAAAGCTTGAATAAAAGGTTGAGCCATAGAGTGTTCAAAAACACGAGCAGGCGATGTCAGTACACCAAGAAATGGCAATACTGCTCCGATACTAATGATTTCAGCAAAAGACGCAAGGATCATCAGTATGAGAATCAATCCAAACTGTATACGCCGCCGAAGGCTAATATGCTGCCAGAGATGGCGTAGGAGCTGAATTAGTGATTGATCGAGTTTCATTTGTTTTTTTCAGCTACTTCTTTAAAAAGTCCTGACAAGCAAAAGTAAGACCATTTTCCAAATTAACTTTTGCATTCCAACCCAAATTATTTAGCCGCGAGACATCCAGCAGCTTTCGAGGTGGACCATCCGGTTTGCTGGTGTCAAATTCAATACCACCAGAATAGCCCGTTACCCGGGCAATTGTTTCAGCTAGCTCGTTAATTGCAATGTCACTTCCCGTGCCTACATTAATATGGCTTTGCATTGGTTCGGTGTGAGTGTCATAAGTAGCCTTATCCAGCTCCATCACATGCACACTCGCTTCAGCCATATCATCAACATAGAGAAACTCTCTCTTTGGCGTGCCGGTACCCCAAATGACGACCTTATCCTTTTTATTTTGCTTTGCCTCATGGAATCGACGGATAAGTGCGGGGACAACATGGCTGTTTTCCGAATGATAGTTATCACCTGGTCCATAGAGATTGGTGGGCATCACACTGCGGTAATCTGTGTTGTACTGGCGATTATAGGACTCGCATAGTTTTATTCCTGCGATCTTGGCAATGGCATAAGGTTCGTTAGTCGGCTCTAGCAAACCAGTGAGTAGCGCATCTTCAGACATGGGTTGCGAAGCGAGTTTAGGGTATATACAACTAGACCCCAAAAACAATAGCTTTTGCACACCCACTTGCCAGGCTTCGTGTATGACATTGGCCTCGATCATCATGTTCTTGTATATAAATTCTGCCGGATAGGTATTGTTGGCGTGGATACCACCAACCTTGGCCGCAGCGAGATAAACTTGCTCTGGTCTTTCAGACTCCAAGAATGAACGTACAGCCTGCTGATTGGTAAGATCAAGTTCACTATGAGTCCGGGTAATAATATTACTGTAGCCGCGCTTTTGTAGAGTACGCACTATAGCTGAGCCAACCATACCGCGGTGGCCAGCGACATAGACTTTGGCATCAAGATCGCTCATTCGTGATAGTCCATAGTCTTGTAACCGTGGGTCTTAACGAGCTCATCACGCTCTGCGGCTTTAAGATCTTCACGAACCATTTCTGAGACAAGTTGTGGAAAAGTGATTTTGGGTACCCATCCTAACTTTTTCTTAGCCTTAGCAGGGTCACCCAAGAGGGTCTCAACTTCTGTGGGGCGAAAATAGCGTGGATCTACTGCGACGATGCATTTACCGCTAGCATCGTAACCTTTCTCATCAACCTCATTGCCTTTCCATGTAATTTTGATTCCCAGCTCTTCAGCTGCCGCATTAACGAAGTCGCGAACGCTATATTGTTTGCCGGTGGCAATAACAAAATCTTCGGCCTGATCTTGTTGCAACATCAACCACTGCATTTCGACGTAGTCTTTTGCGTGACCCCAGTCACGTTTTGCATCAAGGTTGCCGAGGAAAAGGCATTCCTGCAGGCCAAGTTTAATTCTTGCCAATGCACGAGTAATTTTACGAGTGACAAATGTTTCGCCACGGTTAGGTGACTCGTGATTAAACAGAATACCGTTACATGCATAGATGCCATAGGCTTCGCGATAATTGACGGTAATCCAATAGGCGTAGAGTTTTGCTACTGCATAGGGTGACCGAGGATAGAACGGGGTGGTTTCCGTCTGCGGTATCTCCTGTACTTTGCCGTAAAGTTCAGATGTAGAGGCTTGATAAAAACGTGTTTTCTTTTCTAGACCAAGAATACGAATGGCTTCCAGCAAGCGTAGCGGGCCAATCGCATCAGAATCAGCGGTATATTCAGGCTCTTCAAAAGAGACAGCTACGTGACTTTGGGCAGCAAGATTATAAACTTCGTCCGGCTGTACCTGCTGCATAATTCTGATCAAACTACTGGAATCTGTCATATCACCGTGATGCAGGATAAAGCGCCGGTCTGTTTCATGCGGATCCTGATACAAGTGATCAATGCGGTCGGTATTAAATAGCGAAGTTCGGCGCTTGATGCCATGAACCTCATAGCCTTTTTCTAACAGAAACTCTGCCAGATAAGCCCCGTCCTGACCTGTGACACCTGTGATTAATGCAATCTTACTCATGTGTTCAGCACCTTCATTGCTCTATTTTACTCATAATGGTTATCTGCAACCCATTAAACTGATAAAACACTGTTCGCTGCTACAGTGATGCGGTTTTTACGGCCAAGCATCTCAAGCAGAATAATGACGCGTTCTTCACTATTATCTTTTTCAAATACACCACTCAGGCCAGCAAAGGGGCCATCGATAATTTTAACCACATCGCCAGGTTTCCAGGTTGGGTGGTTTGCATCCTCAGCAAAAATACACTGTTCTTGCATCTGGATTGCGCTGATCGCCTGTTGCGAGATACTGGCCGTCTGGCTACCAAATCGCACTAAACCAATCACTCCAACAGTTGAACGGATCGGAGCAAAATCATCCTCTCCGATATCCAACTGTACAAACAGGTAACGGGGAAACAATGGCTCTACAACTTGCTGCCAGCGTTGACGCCTACGCTTGGCCAGTTTAATTTTTGGACAATAGGACAAGTAACCTTGACGTTCAAGATTTTCGATAGCCACCAACTCTTGGCGTGGTTTGGTTTGCACGACATACCAGTGGCGCACGTCTATTCCCCTGCCTCAACAGACGAAATCGAAGCCGCTTCTTCGCGCAGGGTCTCTAGTTCTTGGACTAATTCGTCGTATTCTTGTTGCTTGCGCTTAAAAAAGTGTAGCGTTACCTGCGCTTTTTCATCCAAGCCTTTTGCTGTTAACAAATATACGTAGCCCAGTTTGTGTTGGTTCTTACGAAAGTTCTGCACCTTAATCCATCCTCTTTCTATCAGAGAATTGAGGCAGTAATTAGTCTTACCCAGACTGATCCCTAAAGCCTCAGCTAACTCACGCTGAGTAAGGTTAGGATTTTGCTCGAGTCGTTTTAACAGTTGATAACGTATTTCGTCTGTAAGGATTGCCATTAGATCAATTACTCACCCTATCTAGATCCCTACAATAAAATGCAAAACCGAATAACATTTTGGCACGCTACCGCCCTGTCGTGCCCAATTAGGTTCAACATGCTTGCAATTATTGACTGGTAACAATCAACTGCGTCCGCAAAAATATACGCGACACATGAATTACTCAGCCTTATTTAAGATCACTCTAGATATGCCTGTCATTAGCATTACGATGAAGCTTATATGACGACCTATCTTCTTGTTCACGCAGTGAACAAGAAGATCATATTAGCGATGCAATTCAAGCATGTAAAGGGATATATCGTTGATTTATATTAAGGATTTCGTCGACCTCAAGACAACCAGTGCGAACCCTATGGCACTGCATTTGCGGAAGCCCTTCTCTGGCATCAAAACTGCGTTCAGACCACTGGAATGAACAACGACTTGCGAGCTATCCGGCTAAGCTAATCATTTTTTCAAATAGTCATCTACCATAGATATCGTCATATCTAACAATATCGTCTTCACCTAGGTAGCTACCAGACTGCACCTCAATCAATTCCAGAGGAATTGCCCCAGGATTTTCCAATCGATGCTTTTCGCCTATTGGAATATAGGTCGATTGGTTTTCACACAACAAGATTTGTTTTTCGCCACAGGTAACTTTTGCAGTACCTTTCACCACAACCCAATGCTCAGCACGATGATGGTGCATTTGCAGAGACAAAGAAGCTCCCGGATTAACCATTATCTTCTTCACCTGAAAGCGCTCACCGGCATCAATGGATTCATAACAACCCCATGGCCGATAAACCTTACGATGGCTCTGATGTTCAGAACGGCCATCAGCCTTTATAAGCTCAACCAGCTTCTTAACCTCTTGAGCCTGGTCTTTATGAGCGACCATGACAGCATCAGCAGTCTCAACGACGATCATATCTTCGAGTCCGGCTGTTGCTAGTACGCGATATTCAGAGATCAGCAGGCTATTTTTTGTATCATGAGCATAGACATCACCCTTGATGACGTTGCCTGCCTTATCATGAGGACTGACCTCCCAAAGGCTGGACCAGGAGCCTACATCAGACCAGGAGGCATCCAATGGCACCATGGCGCCACGAACGCCTTGCTCTGCTTGTTCATTAACCGAGACTATCTTTTCCATCACGGCGTAATCGATAGAGTCACTAGGACAATCACTAAACAACTGCATATCAACACGGTAGAAATCCACATCGTCACTACCTGCCTCGACCGCTGCCCTGCACGCTTTGGCAATAGCAGGATGATGGCTGTTGATGGCTTGCAGCCAGATTGAGGCACGCATCATGAAAATGCCACTATTCCATAAGTACTGCCCTGATTGCAGATACTCCTCAGCGGTTTCTTTATTGGGCTTCTCGACGAAGCGCTCAATCAAACAGGCATCACCAGCCAGTGCGGCACCTTTCATGATGTAACCGTATCCGGTTTCTGGCGCTTGGGGGACGATACCGAAGGTGACTAGGGATGACTCTTCTGCAAGCTGGGCACCGGCGATCAATGCCCGTTGAAACGCATCAACATTCTGAATTACGTGATCAGCAGGCATGACCAATAAGATAGGATCATCACCGCTTTTTTCGGCAGCAAGCGCGGCCAATGTTAGTGCTGGGGCGGTATTACGGCCGATAGGTTCTAATATTATTTTGTCGAACTGTTTGCCAACCTGACGAACCTGTTCGGCTATTAGGAACCGGTGCTCTTCATTTGCAACGATTAGTGCTTGCCTAACTGATACTGAGGCGCCATTTTCAGAGCTCTGAGACTCCAGGCCATCTAAGCGAAGAATCGTATCTTGAAGCAGGCTATTTTCACCGCAGAGGGGGATAAGTTGTTTTGGGTAATGCTCGCGCGACAACGGCCATAGCCTTGTACCCGATCCCCCACTCAAAATTACTGGCTGTATATTCATTGCACCTACAATACTTATAAAAAAACGCCATGCTTCTCAGCATGGCGTCTATGTTACTACTTTAGACCTACTATTTGTTTGTTTTTTCTGCGCTTGAAACACGAATTTGATCACGTATTTTCTCAAGCGTCTTCTCACCAATACCGCTTACATTCACCAGCTCAGCAACGGATTTATATGGCCCGTTTTTCTGGCGATATTTAACGATTGCCTTTGCCTTTGCTACCCCTATCCCTTTAAGCTCATGCTCAATGGTCGCCACATCGGCAGTGTTAATATCTACGATCTCACCAGCTTGAAGTGAAAACGCACTCATAACCAATACAAAAGCAAAAAAGATCTTCTTCATCATGCCTATCTCCTTTTATTTGACCCCCAGCAAGGTCGCTGGAATAAAAAGAATGCAACAAGAATAATCTGGCCGTCAAGTTTTTTACACGGGAATACTCTAATTAATCCATTATTTCTGACATTATCCGCAAGGCAAAAAAACACAGAGTCAATCAGCGACGATAGTTAACATTCAGCAGACTACTGAATTCCGGTATTCGCCGGAATGACGAATTAATTAGAGTATTATTAGCTTACTTCAGACGCTATCTTTTTCAGCATCTCTGCCGGTTCTTCTGCTCCACTAATAGGTCGTCCAATAACCAAGTATGACGCCCCAGCATTAAGGGCTTCCAGTGGTGTCATCGTACGCCGTTGATCACCTTTTTCAGAGCCAGCGGGACGTATACCTGGCGTTACCAAGATAAAATCAGAACCAAATCTGGATCGCATCGCGGCTGCTTCATGAGCTGAACAAACCAGGCCATCCAGACCAGAATCCTTGGCCAGACCAGCCAGGCGCGTAACCTCATTGGCAGGTTGATCAGACAGACCAATTTCCACTAAATCATCTGCGGCCATACTAGTTAGAATTGTCACACCTATTAGTAAAGGTTGATGACTGGATTTATCAACCGCGTTTCGGGCAGCCTCCATCATCCGGCGTCCACCCAGAGCATGCACATTAACCATCCATACACCTAAATCCGCAGCCGCAGCACATGCAGCAGCTGTGGTGTTGGGTATATCGTGAAACTTCAGATCAAGAAATATATCAAATCCTTTATTCTGCAGTTTTTCTACAACCGCCGGTCCTTCACGGGTAAATAGCTCCTTGCCTACCTTAAGTCGACACTTTTCTGGATCAAGCTGTTCGGCTAAGTGGACTGCCTCTTTTGCGGATGGGTAGTCAAGCGCCACGACAATTCTGTTTTTATCGTCAATCAAATGCTCGCACCCCATTGAAATTCGTGAATTGGTTTAATGCTCGACCAGGTCTTACAACTAGGACAACACCAATGCATATCGACTCCGGTAAAACCACAACAACTGCAACGATAGACTGGTTTGTTTTCCAGCAACTTATCCAGTGAGGATTTAACAACCGCCAAATATCCCTTATCATCATTGACCTGCCCAAGATCTAGTTCTAGCAAATATTGCACTCCACGCAAAGATGGGCGCACATTTACCTCATTACTAAGAAAAGCCAAGGCGACATCCTCACCCTCATACTCTTTCAGCATGTGGGCTGCGGTTAACACTAGCTCTACCCCATGATGGTCGCGGATGATGCGTTTTAGATAGGCAATCATCTTTTCTTTTTGCCCGACCGCCTGGTAGCAAGCCTTTAGCTCGTCAAGAATTTCAGATAAATATTCTGGTGCTTTTGTTTCAAGCTGCTGATAAGAATTAATGGCCGCATCGTAATTACTTAATTGCTGTTCAACCTGTGCCCTTATCATGATTGCCCGGCCACACATAGCATCTTCCTGCACTGCTTTGGCTAACATTCGGGTTGCCTGTGCCAAGTCTTTTTTACAGAGTGCTTGTAGAGCAATTTCACAATAGTAATGAGCGATGATCAATGCCTGTGATTCGCTTTTACAAGCGGCAATTTTACGGGCCAAATCAATCGCCCTGAACCACTCCTTTTCTTGCTGGTAAATATCTCTCAGCAGATTCAAGGCGGCAAGATTGTTAGCATCAAAATCGACAAGCTCTAAACATAGAGCTTCCGCCCGATCAAGCAGTCCTGCCCCCATGTAATCAAGCGCAAGCTCTTGCAATGCCTGAGCATGAAGCTCGCTACAGAGAGATGACTTATTTACAAGGCCTTGATGTAAGCGTATTGCCCGATCAATCTCACCTCGACGACGAAACAGACTACCCAAAGCAAGATGAATCTCAAAGGTGCTCTCATCAAGCTCTGATAACTTCATGAAGATATCAATTGCCTTGTCAGGCTGCTCGTTGAGGATGTAATTAAGTCCCTTAAAGTAATCCTGGGGAAGGTTTAATGCAGACCCGCTAGCATTTTTTTGGCATTCCCTACGCGCAACATACCAACCAGAGGCAGCAGCAACAGGCAGCAAAAGCCATAACAGGGTAAGACTCATTAATTAGTTTTCTTGGATGGGACTGGAGCGAAGCAGAGTTAGTTGTTTATCTGCAGCTTTGGCTGTTCTTTTTAATTTGAGGTTTTCACGCTTGAGGCGCATAACAGTACCAAGACCGGCAAAAAAACCAAATAAAATGCCAGCCGCGATAGAGACAACCACGGTCACCGCCAGCGGTAGATCCATAGTGCCAAAATAGTAATTGAGTTGAATTGATTGCGCGTTGAGCGTGGTAAAGCTAATAACTACCACAGCAATAAACAGTAAGAAGCACAGCCCTAGTATTTTAAACATCCCAACCACCCACGGAGAGAAGACAATTAGCTTTCGATGATTTCAACACGTTCAATACTTTGATTAACGCGTTCTCTCAGCTCTTTGCCAGGCTTAAAATGAGGTACATATTTACCTACCAACGGTACAGACTCACCTGTTTTAGGGTTTCTACCCAAGCGTGGTGGACGAAAATGAAGCGAAAAACTACCAAAACCGCGGATTTCAATCCTTTCACCAGTAGCGAGATTTTGAGCCATTTGTTCGATCATGGTCTTGACCGCAAACTCAACGTCTTTATAGGTTAAATGCTTTTGACGCTGTGCCAGCAAATCAATCATCTCGGACTTTGTCATTATTGTCTTCCTATAGCAAGCCGGAGCGTCTAACTCCTTGTAGATATTACAATATTGGCTTATATACACAAATTTGGCAACCGCTCACCCAAAAAAAATCCCCCTGGAATTGCTTCCAGGGGGATTTTTCACAGCCTTTTAACTCTTAGAGTCAATCTGCTCTTTCAGCAGGTCACCCAAGGTAGTTGCACCAGCCGCAGAGCCAGAGCTGTATTCCTTAACAGCTTCCTGCTCTTCATCACTATCTTTCGCTTTGATCGACAGCATGATGGTACGGTTCTTACGATCAACACCAATGAACTTGGCTTCAATCTCATCACCAACATTCAGTAAAGTGCGAGCATCTGCAACATGATCCTGCGAAAGCTCTGAAGAACGCAGATAACCATCTACGGTGTCAGCCAGATTGATGACTGCCATCTTGGCATCAACTTCAGTGATCGTTCCTTTAACAATACAGCCCTTAGCATGCTCGGCAACATATTGTGAGAAAGGATCTTGATCCAGCTGCTTAACACCCAGAGAAATACGCTCACGCTCAGGATCGATAGCCAAGATAACAGCCTCAACCTCATCACCCTTAGAGTAACTACGCACAGCATCTTCGCCGCCATCATTCCAAGACAGATCAGACAGATGCAGCAGACCATCAATACCGCCTTCGAGACCAACAAACACACCAAAATCAGTAATCGATTTGATGGTACCTGCGATCTTGTCACCCTTATTATGAGTAGCGGCAAACAGATCCCATGGATTTGAAGCACACTGTTTCATGCCCAGTGAGATACGACGACGTTCTTCGTCGATATCCAACACCATGACTTCAGTCTCTTGACCAACATGAACGACCTTTGAAGGATGAATATTCTTATTAGTCCAATCCATTTCTGAAACGTGAACCAGACCTTCAACACCACTCTCAATCTCAACAAAGCAACCGTAGTCAGCAATGTTAGTGACCTTTCCGAACAGGCGGGCACCAACAGGGTAACGACGTGCGATATCTTCCCATGGATCTTCACCCATCTGCTTAAGACCAAGAGAAACACGATGACGCTCTTTATCAAATTTCAGAACCTTAACGTCGATCTCATCACCAACGTTAACGATTTCAGAAGGCTGACGCACACGACGCCATGCCATATCAGTGATATGCAGCAGACCATCGATACCACCCAGGTCGATGAAAGCACCGTAGTCAGTCAGGTTCTTAACGATACCCTTAACAGTCTGGCCTTCCTGCAGATTTTCGAGCAACTGTTCACGTTCAACATTAGACTCGGTTTCAACTACTGCACGACGAGAAACAACCACGTTGTTACGACGACGATCAAGTTTAACAACCTTGAATTCCAGAGCTTTGCCTTCCAGGTGTGCAGCATCACGTACTGGGCGCACATCAACCAGAGAACCAGGCAAGAAAGCACGAATGCCATTCAACTCAACAGTGTAACCACCCTTAACCTTGCCAGTAAGAACACCAATAACGGCCTCACTCGCTTCCATAGCTTTCTCAAGGATAGTCCAGGCTTGAGCACGAACAGCCTTTTCACGTGACAGGCGAGTTTCACCGTAGCCATCTTCAACGGCTTCAAGTGCAACTTCAATTTCATCGCCAACAACTACGTTGACCTTGCCTGTTTCGTCATAAAACTGCTCGGCTGGGATGGCGCTATCAGACTTCAGTCCTGCGCTCACCAAAACCATATTGGCATCAATACTGATGACAATCGCATTCAAAATCGTGCCGGGACGCATGCGTTCGTCGACCTGGCTTTCCTCTAATAATTCTGCAAAGCTCATGCTCATTTCGTGTTTACCCTACTCCATTCAGACCACCAACTATCCAGTCATGAAGGAGCATTAGTTATTCCGCATTATGCGGAGTTAAAAAAAACAGCCTGACCATTCAGACCACCTTAAAATCCTTTAAGTACCGACTCGCTGTTGCCACAAACCAGATACTTTATTCACCACTTCATCAATACTCATATTTGAAGTATCGATGCTTACAGCATCATCTGCCGCAACCAGTGGTGCAGAAGAACGGTTGATGTCGCGGTCGTCGCGCTCAGCCAGCTCGTCCAAAAGGGCCGACAGATTAGCATCTAGCCCCTTTTGTTTCAACTGTTTATAGCGCCTTGAGGCCCGTTCTTCCAGGCTTGCGGTAAGAAAAATCTTAAGTTTGGCGTCAGGAAAAATCACCGTCCCCATATCCCGACCATCGGCAATCAAACCTGGCTCCACCAAAAATGCCCGCTGACGTTCAAACAGGGCGTCACGAACGGCCTGGACAGCCGCAACCTTAGAGGCATTATTACCGCACTCTTCACTTCTAATAATATTGGTAACCTCTTCTCCCTCAAGGAAAATTTTGGTTCCAGTACCGTCATCATCGGAGACAAACTCAACATCAAGATGGGCAGCCAATGTCGCCAAACCCTGTTTATCGCCAAAATCTATGGCATGGCGCGTCGCAGCTAGCCCCACCAACCGATACAAAGCACCGCTATCAAGAAACTGCCAGCCTAGCTCATTGGCCAACAACCGACTAATTGTGCCCTTACCAGAACCACTTGGGCCATCAATGGTGATGACATCTGCCTCATGCTCAAGCATATCTTTGTCCAACCTCAATTCATTACTTGATATTCAAACCGGCCTGACTGGCCAATTCGACAAAATTTGGAAACGACGTATTCACATTGGCGCAATCATTAATGATGACGCTACCTTGTGCCCGCAAAGCTGCCATGGCAAAACTCATGGCAATACGATGATCGCCGTGACTATCCACCTCAGCGCCCCGCATAGCCCCCCCCTGAATCACAATCCCATCAGGGGTTGGCTCAGCCTTAACGCCCATCTTGATCAAGCCATCGGCCATGACCTGAATACGGTCACTCTCTTTGACGCGCAACTCTTCAGCACCACTCAAGACAGTCTCACCCTCAGCGCAGGCCGCAGCAACAAACAGGGCCGGGAATTCATCAATCGCCAGCGGTACCAGTGCCTCAGGGATATGAATACCTTTAAGTTGACTGGAGCGGATACGGATATCCGCCACTGGCTCGCCGCCAACCTCACGCTGGTTGGACACATCAATCTGTGCCCCCATCAGACGTAAAATATCAACAACCCCAGTACGGGTTGGATTTATACCCACATGTTCAAGCGTTACATCAGATTCTGCTGCGATTGCGGCACCCACCATAAAGAAGGCCGCCGAGGAAATATCAGATGGCACATCGATGTCAGTCGCCTTGAGTGAACCACCGCCAACCAATGACGCCGTAGGCCCAACGCGTTTCACCTCATAACCAAAGCCCTGCAACATGCGTTCGGTGTGATCGCGAGTCGGTGCGGGTTCGGTAACGCTGGTCTCGCCATCGGCATATAACCCAGCCAACAGGACACAGGATTTAACTTGGGCGCTGGCCATGGGCAAGGTGTAATTAATGCCCTTCAACTGACTGTCACCGTACACATGCAGTGGCGGCATGCCGCCTTCAGCCGTATCAATTTTAGCCCCCATCAGAGCCAGAGGCTCGGTAACGCGGCGCATGGGACGCTTACTCAGCGAGGCATCACCCACCATCTCCACATCAAAGCCCTGACCAGCCAACAAACCAGCCATGAGCCTGATTGAGGTGCCTGAATTACCCACATCAAGTGAACCAATCGGTGCCTTCAAGCCATGCATGCCAACACCGTGAATCACTACCTTGCCGTTATCTGGGCCGTCGATCTTCACCCCCATGGCACGAAAAGCCTTGAGCGTGGCCAGGGCGTCATCACCCTCAAGAAAGCCGCTCACATGAGTGACACCCTCAGCAAGAGAGCCCAACATGATGGAACGATGCGAGATTGATTTATCGCCAGGAACGCGGACGGAGCCATTCAGGCAGCCACCAGATTGAACCTTGAACTGGACATTAATTTCAGAAGACATATCTATAATTTCAATAAGTTAAGAGTTATTTCTCAAGTTGATCAACAAAACGGTCGCGGGCTGATTTGGCACGCTGGAATATCTCACCCAAAGCTTCACCATCGGCATCACGAACTAGCTGGGTGAGTTTTTCGAGATCCGCCTGATAAGATTCCATAATTGCCAATAAGGCTGTCCGGTTAGCCAAACAGATGTCTCGCCAAACCACCGGATCACTGGAGGCAATCCGGGTAAAGTCTCGAAAGCCACCGGCTGCAAGACGAAAGATCTCTTCACTCTCATCCTTCCTCACCAAGGTGTCGACGAGGCCATAAGCAAGCATATGCGGTAAATGACTAGTAGCAGCCAACACCTCATCATGATGCTCGACGCCCATCTCATCGACAATTGCGCCAGCCTGTTGCCACATGGCACGAACTGTCTCTATCGCATCAGCGGATGAACTTTCAAGCGGCGTCAATATCACCCGCCTGCCCTGATACAGTTCGATAAATGAAGCCTCCACCCCGCTCTGCTCATTACCAGCGATGGGGTGACCAGGAACAAAGCCCGCCGGCAATCCGTCAACAAATACCGCCTTGGCCGCAGCAACAACGCTGGCTTTGGCGCTGCCAGCATCCGTAATCACAGCATCAGGATTCAGATGCCCTTGCATAGCCCTCAAACAAGATTCCATCGAACCCAGCGGCACAGCCAGCAAAACAACATCCGCACCCTGAACTGCCTCGGCGATATCTGTGGAATAGCGATCAACTACCCCTAGTTCAACAGCCCTTTGCAACTCTGTTTCAGTACGACCACATCCCACCACAGACTGACAATAACCGGCCTGTTTCAAGGCGCGCGCCAGCGAGCCGCCAATCAGACCAACACCAATGATGGTGAGTTGCTTAATCATTACTGGAAAACCTAAAGATCACGACCAATAACCTGAGCAATACCACGCAGCTCACCCATCAGTGTGTTGAGTTGATCCGGGCTCAGCGCCTGGTCTGCATCACACCAGGCCTCAGCCGGGCGTGGATGTACCTCAATCAATAGGCCATCGGCACCGGCAGCAATTGCGGCACGAGACAAATCAGGCACCATCCAGGCCTTGCCACCGGCATGACTTGGATCAACAATGACAGGCAAATGGGTCTCACGCTTCAGTACAGGGATTGCAGTGACATCAAGCATGTTGCGATACGCGGTTTCGAACGAACGCACGCCGCGCTCACAGAATATAATATTGTGATTACCATTAGCTGCAATATATTCAGCCGCCATCAGCCACTCAGAGATAGTCGCCGACATGCCGCGCTTGAGTATCACGGGAGTCTGCACCTTGCCCACCTCTTTCAGCAGGTCAAAGTTCTGCATATTGCGAGTGCCAATCTGAATCACATCAACACTGTGCTCAAGAAAGCTGTCGAGCATGCGCACATCCATCAGCTCAGTAACGATGGGCAGATTGTGAGCCCTGGCAGCAGTCTGAAACATCTCCAAACCTTCAACCCCCACACCCTGAAAGGCATAAGGACTAGACCTTGGTTTAAAGGCACCGCCACGCATCATACTGCAACCAGCAGCGGCAACGGCCGTGGCTGATTGTTGCATCTGCTCAAGGGTCTCGACTGAACACGGCCCGCCGATTACCTGCACGGTCTTGCCACCGATCTTAACCCCGGCAACATCGATAATGGTATTTTCAGGGTGCGAATCGCGCGACACAATCTTGTAAGGCTTCATCACCCGAACGACGTTTTCAACACAGGGCAGGGCCTCTAGCGCTTCTTTATCGACCTTGGTCTCATCACCAATAGCACCGATAACTATGCGTTGAATACCTTTAGAGACATGTGGATCAAGCCCCATGTCACGGATCTTTTGTTCAACGGCGTGAATGTCTGTATCTGCCGCTTCAGCTCTGAGAATAATAATCATTGATTCGTACCTTGTTTGAAACGCGGCGCTATAACACCGCAACCGGATATGAGCCCAACACCTTCAACACCGTTGATTCATCAGCAAGCGCTTGCAACGCAGTTGCCACATGGGCATCGTCTTTATGACCCTCAATGTCGATAAAAAACACATATTCCCACATCGCTCGTCTTGAAGGCCGTGACTCGATACGTGTCATGGAAATCTGAGCATCAGACAGCGGTTTGAGTAAACTGTTCAAACCACCGGGGCGATTTGAGGTCGACAATAATAAGGAGGTTTTGTCTTTGCCACTGGCTGGCGGTGACTGACGTCCAACAATCAGAAAACGAGTGGTATTGTCCGGCTCATCTTCAATATTGCTCTCAATCACTGACAAACCATACAACTCAGCCGCGGTGCAGGAGGCAATCGCCGCCGCACCTGTTTCTTCAGCTGCCATCTTGGCCGCCTTGGCATTACTGCTGACCGCAACCCTGGCAATGCCTTTCATATTCTCGTCCAACCATTCACGGCATTGGGCCAGCGCCTGTTGATGCGCGTAGACGGTTTTAACCTTGCTCATATCAACATCTTTGCAAAGCAGGCAATGATGAATACGCAATTCCACCTCACCACTAATCTGCAGCGGCGAATTAAAAAACATATCCAAGGTATGATTGACCACACCTTCGGTGGAGTTTTCGATTGGCACCACACCGTAATGGGATAGACCGGACTCGACATCACGAAACACCTCATCTATGGCAGCATGCGGAGCCGTGTTTACCGAGTGGCCAAAGTGTTTTAGCGCAGCATCGTGGGTATAGGTGCCTTCAGGTCCGAGAAAGGCAATCCGCATTGGTTGTTCCAGCGCCAGACAAGCCGACATAATTTCACGAAACAGGCGCGCCATTTCTTCACCCGAAAGCGGCCCCTGATTACGCTCAATAACATTGCGCAAGACCTGAGCCTCGCGCTCTGGACGATAAAAATCAGCCTCACCGTCACCAGACGCTGTTTTGATTTCTGCCACGGCCTGAGCACACTTGGCCCGTTCATTGATCAGATTTTGGATCTGTTCATCGAGCGCATCAATGCGGTCACGCACCTGAGGCAGATTGGTAAATTTTTTACTCATAAGAAACTACAAAACCCTTGCGGATACTGCATTTGAATTGACTCCCGGTATTAGCCGTGACGCTTTTCAAAGTCGACCATCAGATCAACCAAGGCATCAACACCGGCCTCTGGCATAGCATTATAGATGCTGGCCCGCATCCCACCGACAGAACGATGCCCCTTCAAAGTTATTAGACCGCGCTCCGATGCTTCTTCCAGGAATACAGAATCCAGTTTGGCATCAGCAAGCGTGAACGGCACATTCATCCACGAGCGGCTTACTGGTGCAACCGGGTTGGCGTAGAAATCCGAATTATCAATCGCTGCATACAGCTTGGCCGCCTTACGCTGATTGATCTCAGCCATGGCCGCCAGGCCGCCGTTCTTTTTCAGATAAGCGAACACCAACCCGGCCAGATACCAGGAATAGGTCGAAGGGGTGTTGTACATTGATTCATTTTCAACATGCACGGCGTAATCGAACATGGTCGGCGTACCGGCGATGGTTTGCCCGACCAGGTCCTCGCGTACGATCACCAAGGTCAAACCAGCCGGACCAATATTTTTCTGTGCCCCGGCGTAAATCAGACCAAATTGCGACACATCAATCGGACGTGACAAAATAGTCGACGACATATCGGCCACCAGCGGCACATCACCTGTCACAGGGGTGTATGGAAATTCAACCCCACTAATGGTCTCATTTGGCGTGTAATGCACATAGGCTGCATCCGCATTTAGCCGCAAATCAGTCTGTGAAGGCGTGGTAGAAAAGTTTGATGCTTCAGTGGTGGCAGCTACATTGACCTTGCAATAACGCTTGGCTTCTTCGATGGCCTTTTCCGACCAGGCACCGGTATTGATGTAGTCAGCACCAGCCTTACCACGCAACAGGTTCATCGGTATCATTGCAAACTGACTGCTGGCACCGCCCTGCAGAAACAGCACCTTGTAATTCGCAGGGATCGCCATCAGCTCGCGCAGATCAGCCTCGGCCTGGGTGGCAATTGACATGTACTCCTTGCCGCGGTGGCTCATCTCCATCACCGACGTACCACAGCCCCGCCAATCCAACATCTCATCGCGGGCCTGTTTCAGCACAGCTTCAGGTAACATCGCCGGACCGGCGCTGAAGTTAAACACTCTAGCCATCGTTTCTCTCGAAATTATTAGTTGTCAGGCTGTTCTTCAACAGCGCTGTCATCGTCAGCTTCTACATCGACGATTTTTTCAACACCAATCAAATTTTCGCCTTTAGATAATTTGATCAGACGCACGCCCTGAGTGTTGCGACCCAAACAGGAAATCTCAGCCACACGAGTACGTACCAACGTACCATTGTCGCTGATCAGCATAATTTCATTATCACTAGTGACCTGAACCGCACCAACCACCGCACCATTACGTTCATTGGTCTGAATCGAGATAACACCCTGACCACCACGACCATGGGCTGGATAATCTTCGATCGCTGTACGCTTGCCGTAACCTTGCTCGGTGACAGTCAACACATCACCGCCAGTCACATTGATCAGAGAGATAACTCGCTGGCCAGCGCCAAGTTTGACGCCTTTAACACCTCGGGCAGTACGTCCCATCGAGCGGACATCTTTTTCATTAAAACGGATCGCCTTACCGGCACTGGTCAACAGCATGACATCGTTATCACCATTGGTAATATCAACACCCACCAAACAATCATCGCCCAACAGATCTAGGGCAATAATGCCGTTGGCACGTGGGCGAGAGAAATCCTTCAACGGTGTTTTCTTGACGATGCCGGTGCTGGTAGCCATGAAGACAAACTTACCCTCTTCATATTCACGCACTGGCAGCACTGCATTGATGCGCTCACCCTCTTCCAATGGCAGCAGATTTACAATTGGTTTACCGCGCGCGGTGCGACCCGCCTGTGGCAGCTCATAAACCTTCTTCCAGTACAATTTACCGCGACTGGAGAAACACAAAATCGTATCGTGGGTATTGGCGATAAACAGCTTATCGATAAAATCTTCGTCTTTTACATTGGCCGCTGACTTGCCCTTACCACCACGTTTCTGCGCCTGGTAGATAGTCAACGATTGTGATTTCACATAACCGGCATGCGACAAGGTAACAACCACATTTTCCTCTGTAATCATGTCTTCCAGAGAGAGGTTGATACGACTTTGCAGAATTTCACTGCGACGTTCGTCGCTATATTCATCCAGGATCTCGACCAACTCGTCACGAATCACCTGCATCAGGCGACCAGGGTTTGAAAGAATATCGAGCAGATCAGCAATACGTTCAAGGATCTCTTTGAACTCGGCTGTAATCTTGTCCTGCTCCAGCCCAGTCAAACGATGCAGACGCAGTTCCAGGATTGCCTGGGCCTGGGTGTCGGACAAACGGTAACCGCCATCCACCATGCCAAACTCGGCAGCCAGACCTTCTGGACGAGACATATCGGTATCAGCGCGTTCCAACATGCCACTCACGACACCCAGCTGCCAAACCTTGCCCATCAAACCGGCCTTGGCTTCTGCCGGGCTGGCTGAGGCCTTGATCAGGGCAATCACTTCATCGATATTGGCCAGCGATACCGCCAGACCTTCTAAAATGTGGCCACGCTCGCGTGCCTTGCGCAGATCAAAAATGGTGCGACGTGTTACCACCTCACGGCGATGACGAATGAAGGCTGCCAACATCTGCTTCAGGTTGAGCAGTTTAGGCTGGCCATCCACCAGGGCGACCATATTGATGCCAAAGACATTTTCAAGCTGGGTGTAGCGGTAGAGATTGTTCAACACCACCTCACCCACTTCACCACGGCGCAATTCGATCACCATACGCATGCCATCTTTGTCAGACTCGTCGCGCAGCTCGGTAATGCCTTCAACCTTTTTCTCTTTAACCAGCTCTGCGATCTTTTCCAGCAGATTGGCTTTATTCACCTGATATGGCAATTCGGTGATGATGATGGTTTGTTTGTCCTTGACCTCATCGATTTCAATTTCACTGCGGGCACGCAGATAGATACGACCACGACCGGTGTAATAGGCCTCCTGAATACCACTGGCACCATTAATAAAGGCAGCCGTGGGAAAATCAGGGCCAGGCACATATTCCATCAGGCCGGCGATATCGAGATCAGGATTGTCTACCAGGGCGATACAGGCGTTGACTATTTCGGTAAGGTTGTGCGGCGGGATATTGGTGGCCAGACCCACCGCGATACCGGCAGAGCCGTTGATCAGCAGATTAGGCAGCCGGGTTGGGAAGACCGCCGGTTCATGTTCCGATTCATCATAGTTGGGGACAAAGTCGACTGTCTCTTTTTCAAGATCGGCCATCAACTCATGGGCAATCTTGGCCATGCGCACTTCGGTGTAACGCATAGCCGCGGCAGAGTCACCATCGACAGAACCGAAGTTACCCTGGCCATCCACCAGCATGTAACGCATCGAAAACGGCTGCGCCATACGCACGATGGTGTCGTAGACAGCAGAATCACCATGCGGATGATATTTACCGATAACGTCACCGACCACACGGGCAGACTTTTTATAAGGTTTGTTCCAGTCGTTACCCAATACGCTCATGGCGTAGAGTACGCGACGGTGAACTGGTTTCAGACCATCTCGAACATCTGGTAGAGCACGTCCCACGATTACACTCATGGCGTACTCCATGTACGACTGCTTCATCTCCTCCTCGATGCTAATCGGGAGGACTTCTAGAGCAAAATCAACCATGGATTATCTTACTGCCTTTATTTTCTTAAACCGCTTTATCTGCAACTCAACCAAACTAGCCACCGGTTGGCCACAAGCCCTCTTATAATAAGGAGCAAATCTTAGCACACTCCAATCGCCCCAGGCACCCTTTTATAGGCCTAAGCTATTGTAAAACTAGCCATTCATCATTTCCATCATCTTCGCCGCTGTCGGCGCCATGACAACACCCTTTTCGGTGACAATCGCATCCACCAACTCTGCCGGAGTGACATCAAAAGACGGGTTCCAGGCATGAGCCGCATCTGGGGCAATCCGGGTGCCCGCCAGACTCAACACCTCATCCTGAGGCCGCTCCTCAATCGGTATTTGATCACCAGAAGCAATGGCCATATCAACAGTCGAGGTTGGCGCCACCACCATAAACTTGACGCCATGATGACGGGCGTTAACCGCCAGTGAATAGGTGCCGATCTTATTGGCCACATCGCCATTGGCTGCAATCCGGTCAGAACCCACAATCACCCATTTAACCTTGCCCTGCTGCATCAGGGTGGCGGCTGCACTGTCGGCAATCAGGGTCACAGGGATATTGTCCTCTACCATCTCCCAGGCAGTCAGACGCGCACCCTGCAACCAGGGCCGGGTTTCATCGGCAAACACATGCTTGACCTTGCCCGCGGCAAAGGCGGCACGGATAACCCCCAGAGCAGTCCCCACACCGCCGGTAGCCAGGGCACCGGCATTGCAATGGGTCAGGACAGCACAAGGGCCATCGATCAAACCTGCACCCAGCTCGCCCATACAACGGTTGGCAGCAACATCCTCGGCATGAATCAGCTTGGCTTCGGCCAGCAGGCATTCAACCGGGTTAGCCTCAATCCCAGCCAGCCTTGCCTTCATTCTATCCAGGGCCCAGAACAGGTTGACTGCGGTTGGCCGAGATTCAGCCAGCAGCTTGAAGTCTTCTTCAATCAGATTCATCCAGTGCTCAGCCGACTCGTCATAACGAGCCTGTGCCGCCAGCACCACGCCATAGGCCGCCGCAATACCGATAGCCGGCGCACCGCGAACAACCATGTCACGTATTGCCTGGGCCACACCCAAGGCATCAGAAAATGTGATCCATTGTTCCAGGCGTGGCAACAGACGCTGATCCAGCAGTCTAAGCCCACCACTGCTCCACTCAACCGCCCTGATCTTGTCATAATCCTGGATCGACATGTTGCTAACTCCGGCAAAAAATAGGCATGATACCTACTAATCCAGTTCAGGCAAATCATCTGTTTAACTGTTATGCAGTTTCAGCCGATAATCCATAAAAGGACTTGAAATACCGGTGGACACCATGACCAAAAAGATCATTATGCAATTTGTTTTCAGCGCCGCTATGGCACTTTCCTCACATTGCGCCATTGCCGCCACACCAGGACTCTGGGATGGTCCTGCAGCGACACCTCAAGAAACCCTTCGTGTCCCCGGCAATGATTTACAAGACGGCAGCTTTGAATATGTTTCCCTCAGCCCGGTTTACTTTGACACCGACAAGGCCACTCTAACTCGCGACGGACAAAAGGCCCTGGATGCAGCAAGCGAATATCTGCTTAAACACGACAATATCAAACGCATTCTGGTCGATGGCCATACCGATGAAAAAGGCAGCATCAGTTACAATGACAAACTCTCTGACCGTCGCGCCAACATCGTTCGCAACTACCTAACCATTAAGGGTATCGATCCAAATCTGATCAATCTTGCCGGCATGGGCGAACACAAACCCGTCGATCAAAACTGGACCCGTGACGGCCGACAACGCAATCGTCACGTTTCAATCTACGCCCTGCACTGGTATCACTAAGCCCGCTCTCAACACCAACGCAGACATCGTTTATACTGCCAGCCTCATCAAACCGGGGCAGCAAACCTATGCAACAAATCGACACGCTGATTCACGCAGGCTGGATTATTCCCGTAGCACCCGAAGATACCTGGCATAAGGATCACTGCCTTGCCATTCATGATGGCAAAATTATCGACCTGCTGCCCAGGCATGAAGCGCTGCAAAAATATCAGCCCGATGTCTTTCATCAACTTGATCAACACGCTCTGATCCCCGGACTTATCAACAGCCACACCCATGCCGCCATGTCACTATTCCGAGGACTGGCCGATGACCTGCCGTTGATGGAATGGTTGAACGGCCATATCTGGCCCGCTGAAGCCACCTGGGTCAGCCCGGAATTTGTCCACGACGGCACTCGCCTGGCGGTGGCTGAGATGTTGCGCGGCGGCACCACCTGCTTCAACGACATGTATTTCTTTCCTGACGAAACAGCAAGGGTTGCTGCTGAAGCAAATATGCGCGCCACGGTTGGCATGATAGTCATCGACTTCCCCACTGTTTGGGCTGCCAACGCAGAGGAATACATCCACAAGGGGCTTGAGCTGCATGACCAATATCGCAACCACCCACTGATCAAAACAGCCTTTGCGCCGCACGCACCCTACACCGTCTCAGATGAACCTCTGACAAAACTCCAAATGCTGGCCGAGGAGCTTGACCTGCCGATTCACATGCACGTTCATGAAACCGCAGATGAGATTGGCGGCAGCATGGAACACCACCAACTCAGACCGCTGCAACGACTGGAAGGTCTGGGCTTGCTGACACCAAGATTGCTGGCCGTTCATATGACTCAGCTCAGCGATGCCGAAATCAGCTTGCTCGCCAAGACAGGTTGCCATGCTATTCATTGCCCAGAGTCAAACCTTAAACTCGCCAGCGGTTTCTGCCCGGTCGATAAACTGCTAAAGGCCGGAATCAACGTCGCCCTGGGCACCGATGGCGCTGCCAGCAACAACGACCTGGATATGTTTGGCGAGATGCGCAGCGCCGCCCTGCTGGCCAAGGCGGTGGCCGGTGACGCCAGCGCCGTACCTGCGGCAACTGCCCTGAGCATGGCCACCATCAATGGTGCCAAGGCACTTGGTATCAATGACAAAACCGGAACACTGGAAATTGGTAAGGCGGCGGACTTGGTCGCTGTAAATCTCGGTTCAATCGACAGTCAGCCCATCTACAACCCCATCTCACAACTGGTCTACGCGACTGGTCGTGACAAGGTCAGCGATGTTTGGGTAGCCGGTAAACACGTAGTCAAGGATGCTACACTCACCACCATGGACGAAGGCATTATTCGACAGAAAGCCATCGAATGGGGCAAAAAAATCATGGCTGCCGATCAGAAGCAGCAAGACTGATATTGATTAGGGAACAACAATGAACAGCACCGCAAATATCGACCCGGCAGAAGTCAGTAAATTCGAAAAACTGGCCTCGCGCTGGTGGGATCAAAACAGTGAATTCAAACCCCTGCATGAGATCAACCCACTGCGTCTAAACTATATAAACCAACGCGCTGCGTTGACGGGCAAAAAGGTAGCTGACATCGGCTGCGGCGGCGGAATTTTGTCTGAAAGCATGGCCAAGCGTGGCGCAATCGTCACCGGTATCGATGCCGGCAAGGCACCGCTGACTGTGGCAAAACTACATGCCCTTGAAGCCAATGTGAAGCTCGACTACATACACACCACCGCCGAGGCCCTGGCAGCAGAAATGCCGGCAGAATTTGAAGTTGTCACCTGCATGGAAATGCTCGAACACGTACCTGACCCCAGTTCGGTGATCCAAGCCTGCGCCGACCTGGCCCAGCCAGGGGCGGAGCTGTTTTTTTCCACCATCAATCGCAACCCCAAGGCCTACGCCTTTGCCGTCGTTGGTGCTGAATACCTGCTCAACATGTTGCCCAAGGGCACCCATGACTACGCCAAGTTCATCCGCCCTTCAGAACTGGGCCAATGGTTGCGCGCTGCCGGGCTGGAACTGGTTGATATCAGCGGCATGAGCTACAACCCTCTCACCCGCCAATACAAGCTCGGCAAGGACATCGACGTCAATTATCTGGTGCATGCCAGAAAACCTGCCAACTAGCCCAAAAAATCAATTTAAAAAGTTAATAAAACAGCCAGTTACGCCGATAGATTTGTCATAACTTATAACTTGATATGAATAAGGATTTTCAAAAGGTGCGTACTGTATTATTTGATCTGGATGGAACACTGGCCGATACCGCCCCGGATCTGGCCGACGCCCTCAATGGTGTACGCGATCATCGCGGCCTCGCACCACTGTCCTTCGATGTGATTCGCCCTATCGTCTCCCATGGTGCTGACGCACTCATCTATCTCAGCTTTGAACTTTCACCTGAAGATGATGGCTATACAGAAATCCGTGAAGACCTGCTCGATATCTATCTCAATAATATCGCCAACAAAACCCGCCTGTTTCCCGGCATGGACGAGGTTCTGGAAACAATCGAAAGTAGTGGTAGAAACTGGGGAATCGTCACCAATAAACCCAGCTGGCTGACCGAGCCACTACTAAAAGCCCTAAACCTTCATGAGCGCGCCGCCTGCATTGTTTCCGGTGACACCACCTCAAAACGCAAACCTGATCCCGAACCGATGTTTTTTGCCAGCAATTTGGTGGGCTCACACTGCCACCAGTGCCTGTACGTAGGCGATGCTGAGCGCGATATCGAAGCCGGCCGCCGCGCAGGCATGAAAACGCTGACGGCATTATTTGGCTATATCGATGACCATGACCGTCCCGAGACATGGGGTGCCGATGGCATGATCAACCAACCCGGTGAAATTCTCGACTGGCTACATGGTCAACCAACCAATGAAAACAACAAGGTATAAGCTATGACTGAGAATGCCATCATTGCAGTTATTCTTCTGATTAGCATCATTGCTACTGCCCTGGGCTATGTCATATCAGCACTCAAGTCGCGTCATAGAATTGATGACTTAAAACAGAAATATGCTGACCTCAACGACAAGCTGGATAGTCAGAAAACAAACACCTCAGAAAAATTCTCCAGCGTTGAAAAAATGCGCGAAGGCCTGGAAAGCAGCCTTTCAACATTGATCAGCGACGAAGCTGAAACCCCTGCCGACTTGTCTGACAAGGATAGGTTTGTTGAAACCCTGCTCACCCCCCTGCAAGACTCACTCCGCAGCGCAGATCGACAGGCCAAGCGAGTGATTAGCGAAGGCCAAAAAGTACAACAACAAATCCAGAAACAGCTGGACATCCTCCATGCGCCACAACAACTTGGCCGTGGCGATGTAAAAGAAATAGCCAAGGCCCTGGGCGACGATGAAACACGCAGTCTCTGGGGTATTCAGACCTTAAAGACACTGCTTGAGCTAACTTTTATGACCGATCACTACCGCATGAGCGGATCTGATCCTGATCCCGAGGACAAAAACCAACACAATCGGCCTTGCCTAATCAAACTACCAAATAACACTACGATAGCCATTGCCCCTAACGCGCCACTCGAAGCCTATGTCAACATCTGCCAGGCACCGGATGCAACGGTCAGGGCTTGGCATCTGGAGACTCATGCCCGCAAGTTGCGTGATCGCATCATGGAAATGAGCAGCCGTACCTTCACCGCGCAATATGAGGTGCAGCCATCAACACAAATTCTTATGATTTTGAACGACCACTACCTGGCCACAGCACTCGAAATCGACAATGACCTGCTTCATCTAGCTCAAAAGAATAATTTGATTCTAGCCACACCGACTGATCTATTTAACCTGCTGCAAACTGTTTCATTCGGCTGGCGTCAACAGGAGTTTGCCGCGGATGCCAAAAAAATCCGTGAAACAGGCATACATCTCTACAAACGTTTTGGCACATTCATCAAGCTAATTGCTGAGCTCGGCTCTGAACTCAGCGGCGTACTCAACAGCTACAATCGTGCAGTATCAGTATTTGGCACAACGGCAGCAGAGGCTGAAAAGAGAATGCAGGATGGAGCAGAAATCGGCAGTCCTTTTCAGGATGAAACGCAAGACAAAAAAAGCGCCTCGCTCTAAATTAATAGTCCTCATAAATATGGGGACATTGAAAACTCGCAAGCCGACGCCGACTTCGGTATCCTATACCCCCTTTCCGCAGTACAGCTAAACATCAGCATGACACCAGACCAATATTGCCAGGACAAAGCGGCCAAGAGCGGCTCCAGCTTTTATTACAGTTTTATGTTTCTGCCAGCCAAGCAAAAGCAGGCCATCATCGCCCTGTATGCCTTTTGCCGCGAAGTTGATGACGTGGTTGACGAGTGCTCTGACCCAAGTCTGGCCAGCAACAAACTCGAATGGTGGCGCAGTGAAATCAACAATCTATTTGCTGACAAAGCAAATCACCCGGTCACCCAGGCATTAAAAACATCAATTGAGAACTACAACCTGCCACAGGAATATTTTGTTGAAATCATTGATGGCATGGCCATGGATCTTGAGCAATTTAGCTACGCCAATTTCAAGGACCTAAGCCTGTACTGTTATCGAGTTGCTTCAGTGGTAGGTTTGATG
Source organism: uncultured Gammaproteobacteria bacterium (assembly GCA_965602225.1). Taxonomy (GTDB): domain Bacteria; phylum Pseudomonadota; class Gammaproteobacteria; order Tenderiales; family Tenderiaceae; genus Tenderia. The sequence continues at coordinate 63,057 of CBFCYE010000001.1, forward strand.
GCGGCAGAGATATTCGGCTATGAAGACAGACAAACCCTGAAATATGCACACAACCTGGGCATGGCATTTCAGCTGACTAATATCTTGCGTGATGTTGCTGAAGATGCAGCCCGTGGCCGCATCTATATTCCGCAAGACGAACTTCTTAAATTTAATGTTTCAAAAGAAGATATTCTTAACCATCAGATGACAGATAACGCACGCCAGCTCATGGCCTTTCAGGCCCAACGGGCCAATGACTATTATCAAAAGGCTTTTGATTTATTACCAGAGTCAGATCGATACAGCCAGCGCTGCGGCATCATTATGTCGGCCATTTACCAGGCAACACTAAAAGAGATTGAAGACGATCACTATCGCGTTCTGGATCAGCGGATTTCGCTTACACCACTGCGTAAACTTTGGATTGCCTGGCGCACAGCCCGACAGGAAAAGAAGCGTAACCACAAAAACCGTTAATCATCTAACTTCAGACATCCCCATGGTGTTCCTGCAAACACTTTTCGCAGATTCCATGACTAAACTGTACATCTGTATGTTGGGCAAGATAGGCCTCGATCTGCTGCCATGACTGCTTGTCATCCCTAATCTTGCGGCAGTGCATACAAATAGGCAGTATGCCCTGCAGGGTTTTGACATGGCCTAAAGCATCTTCCAATTCTTTAACGCGAGCGTTGAGTGAAGACTGTAAGTCGATAACACGTTGTCCAACACCAATGCGCGCATTCAGTTCAAAAAAATCAAATGGCTTGGTGATATAGTCATCAGCACCCGCTTCCAGTCCTTCGACAATATCATTCTCACTACTCAACGAGGTTAACAGAATGATGTATGTCGGATTGTCACATGCTTGCTCACGCAGTTTGCGGCAAACATCAATGCCACTCAGACCCGGCATCATCCAGTCCAAAATTGCCAGCATCGGCCTATCAGGGCGCTGCAGGATTTTCAGCGCATCGTCACCGTTATCAACCCCAACAATCTCGTAACCAAAGCTAGTCAGCAAGGTTGCCAGAAGTTCAAACGAATCGACATCATCTTCTGCAATCAATACACGCATATTTACCTCACGTCGCATCCAACATTAGTTAATCAACTGACGTAACGCAGTCGTTACATCACCGGCCAACATACCTCGCTCACCAGAAACGGCAACCTTATCGGCTGCTGCCGCATGTAGCGCAACAGCCATTTGTGCGGCAGCAAACAAATCAAGCCCCTGGGCAATGAATGAGGCGGTTATCCCGGTCAGCACATCCCCCATGCCACCGCTAGCCATGCCAGGATTACCATCACTACAGAGTGCCGTTTGCCCAGCAGGACTATGGATCAAACTTCCAGCCCCCTTCAAAACTGTTACGGCAGAAAACTTTTCAGCTATAGCCTTAACTGCATCAAAGCGTTGCTGATTGATTTCATGGCGACTGCAACCTAGCAAACGTGCAGCCTCACCAGGATGCGGCGTTAATACCCAATTTAAATGTTGAATTGGTTCGTATGCCAATAGATTAAGTGCGTCAGCATCGACAACAAGGAGCTTTCCCGATTGCAGCACAGTTTCAAATAGCTCCACCGCCCAGTCGTCCTGACCTAAACCGGGGCCAATGGCAATCACACTGGCAGGCTCGATGAGCTTGCGTAGATCAGCGCCATTATTCACCCCATGCCACATCACCTCGGGGCGGGCCGCCGCCATGGCCGCCACATGCTCTGGCCGAGTGGCGACACTGGTAAGGCCACTACCGACACGTGACGCCGCCTCTGCCGCCAATCGAGCCGCGCCCGCCATACCGTAATTTCCACCAACAACCAGGGTATGGCCAAACAGGCCTTTGTGTGAATTTCTTGGTCTTGGCGGTAAGCAGCTGCGTAGCTTCAACCAATCAATCCGCTGACAGGCAGCATCAATCCGTTGATAAACAGAGGCCGGCACCCCAAGATCATCAAAGCTAACCGCGCCACAACAGTTCACACCTAAGCCAGTAAACATCCCCTGTTTTAGACCTATAAAACTGACCGTCGCATCAGCCTGAATCGCATGGCCCATCACACAACCGCTGTCAGCATGCAAACCTGACGGGGCGTCTATCGCCAGCACCGGCAGACCAGAGGCATTGATAGCATCGATAATCTCAGCCCAGCGACCTTCTACGACCCTATCCAACCCTGTGCCAAAAATGGCATCGACCACCACCTCAGAACGACTTAGCGCATCAGCATCAAAGGCCTCTATTAACATACCTGCTGCGCGAGCCGCTCCCCAGGCAGTTGCTGCATCCCCTTTTAGTTCATCAGGATCGGTGATAGAAACAAGCCGGACCGAATAGCCCTTTTCGTGAGCCAGGCGCGCCACCACATATCCATCACCCGCGTTATTGCCTGCACCGCAGACAACCACAATCTTGCGCGCCTCTGGCCAACGGCAACACAGCTTATCAAAGACCGCACTACCGGCACGGTTCATCAATTCAATACCAGGGATACCGCAGTCTTTGATTGCAATCTGATCCAGCGCCCTGACATCAGCGGCACGATAAAGTGTATAGGGCAATCGACTCATGGCGGGTATCATTAACTAATGTTGGAAAAAGACAAATTAACGCAGCCCGAAGCTGATGTCGACTATGTAGCACTTGCCAAAGAAATAAAACAACGTGGCAAGGCGCTTGGTTTTCAGCAGCTTGGCATTACCGACATTGAACTGACTAAAGCATCCGCCCATTTACGTGACTGGCTAGCGGCCAGATTTAATGGCCAGATGTCATACATGGAACGCAATATTGAACTGCGTGACAATCCTGCTCTAATGCATCCTGGCACTATTCGAGTAATCAGTGTGCGCATGGATTACCTCACCAATAGCAGTGATGCAGAAGCGGTGATGGCCAACCCGCAACTTGGTTTTGTCTCGCGTTATGCCCTGGGACGTGACTACCACAAGCTAATGCGAAAACGTCTGCAGCAGCTCGCCAGTCAGATAGAAACAATGATCGGGACGTATAATTATCGCGTCTTTGTCGACAGCGCCCCGGTATTGGAAAAGGCCCTGGCAGAAAAGGCCGGACTGGGCTGGGTAGGTAAACACAGCAACCTGCTCAACCGTGAGGCAGGCTCATGGTTTTTTCTTGGTGAGATCTATACCAGCCTGCCGTTACCCGTAGACAACCCCGTTAGCCAGCACTGTGGCGATTGCAGCGCCTGTATTGATATCTGCCCAACCCAGGCCATCGTTGCACCCTATCAAGTCGATGGCCGTCGCTGTATCTCATACCTGACCATAGAATTGCATGGCAGCATTCCAATTGAATTCCGTTCTCAGATGGGTAACCGCATCTATGGTTGTGATGACTGCCAGCTGGTCTGTCCCTGGAACCGTTTTGCCAAGCTGTCGCAGGAAGATGACTTCCTACCGCGTCACCAACTCGACACGCCAGAACTGTTGGGGCTGTTTATGTGGAGCGAAGATGAGTTCAATCATCGGCTACAGGGCTCGCCTATCCGCCGTATCGGTCATGAACGCTGGTTAAGAAATATTGCCGTGGCCTTGGGCAATGGCCCAAAAGACAAACCGGTGATCGAGACACTGAATTCCAGGCTCGACCACCCATCAGAAATAGTCAGAGAACACGTACAGTGGGCGCTAAATCAGCCCTAGCCATATTAAAAGCTTTATTCCGGCAACCTGATAAAGTGTTCGCGGTAGTGCTGCATCTCAGCAATCGAGTCACGAATATCATCCATCGCCAGGTGTGAAGAATTTTTAGTGAAGCCAGTTGCGACCTTTGGTGCCCAACGATTGGCCAGTTCTTTCAAGGTGCTGACATCAAGGTTGCGATAATGAAAGAATTTTTCCAGCTCAGGCATATAGCGATACAGGAAGCGTCTATCCTGACAAATGCTATTACCACACATCGGGGATTTATTTGCTGGCAGATATTGACGCAGAAACTCGATGGTTTGCAGCTCAGCATCACGGTCGGTGACCGTGCTATTTTTGACCCGCTCAGTCAAACCAGACTTACCATGCTGGCGCGTACACCACTCATCCATACCATCCAATAACTCATCAGACTGATGCACAGCAAGTTCCGGCCCCTCGGCCAGAATATTCAGATCGGCATCGGTAACAATGGTGGCAATTTCAATAATCCGGTCTGTATCTGGATCAAGCCCGGTCATTTCAAGATCTATCCAGATCAGGTTGTTTTGATTTTGTGTCATAGCATCCTCGTGGGCAATTGTTGCTGCTTTTGATTCTAGCAATACTTGGCCTGACTGACGACTGCTGTGTCACTGTGATCACAATCATAAATAAGCTAGAATGCACTAGCTTACTCACGCAGGAGTCATCATGAAAAAGCTTCTTGGTATTCTATTTCTCACCTCTACTGCTATCAGCCCGGTTGCTTATGCCAACAATGCTGCCGGCAAGGCCCTGGTTGATCAGGCCTGCCAACAATGTCATGACAATGGCATGTATAGCCGCAGTAACAGCATCATCCAATCATACCCAGAACTTCAGGCCAGAGTGGAGTTTTGTGAAAATGCCAGCAAGGCTGATTGGGCCGAGGCACAGATCAATCAAGTCATCGAATATCTAAATGACACCTACTACAAGTATCCCAAGCCATAACGGCAGGACTTATAAAATTCATGTCGCGTAAACGCCCTGCTCATCGTCAAAAACAAGTACAGCAAAAAGAACTCTCAGACACAGCCGCGATGAAACCTGGTCTGGTTGTGGTTAGCTATGGTGCCAAACAAAATGTAGAGGATGAAACGGGCAAGGTAATCCGTTGCAGTTCAAGACGAAAATTTGGTGCTGTTGTCTGTGGCGACCAGGTGACATGGCAGCCAACACATGACAATGAAGGTATCATCACCGAAGTATTACCGCGTAGCACCCTGCTGGCACGGCCAGATGATATAGGTCGAGACAAACCCATTGCCGCCAATATCAGCCGCATCATTATCGTCTGCACCGTAAAGGCCCTCATAGACGAGGGCTATCACCTGCATCACAACCTGATTGATCGTTACATCGTCGCCGCAGAAAGCCTTAACATCACCCCGGTCGTCGTACTTAACAAATACGACCTACTGTCGGAAAGCGAACTCGACAAGCTTAAGCAGGATATGCAGCCATACCTGAACGTTGGCTATGAAATGATTTACACCAGCACCAAGCAGGAGCGCGGTCTGGAGCAACTGACCCAGCAACTACAAGATCAAACCAGCGTCTTTGTCGGCGAATCTGGCGTCGGCAAATCATCCATTATCAACAGTCTGTTATCTGAGCATGACATTCGGGTAGGCGAGGTATCGGCCGGTTCAGGTAAAGGCAAACACACCACCACCTCAACAACGCTTTATCACCTTAGCAGTGGTGGCGATCTAATCGATTCACCCGGTGTCCGGGAGTTTGGCTTAAGTAAAGTAGAGCCGGCGATGCTGGCCTACAACTTCATTGAATTCAGACAACACATTGCTCAATGTAAGTTTAATAATTGCATCCACAAGGCCGAGCCTCAGTGCGCCGTCAAACAAGCCGTTAAAGATGGTGCAATAGACCAACGCCGCTACAACAACTACTTGGCAATACTGGCATCACTGCAAGAGCAAATTCTGACTAGCCCTTTTCGATAGAACTTATATCAATCGACAGTAGCGGGGCTAATTGCTCGGCATTGGCGACCACATCTGCCAAATTGTATTGATTAAGCACATCAAGAAAGCTGGATCTGGCAACCTTAAGCGCCTTGATCAAGGCACAACCTGGTGAGATTGGACAGGTATTGTTTTCCTTATCAAAGCACTCCACCAGATCAAAGTTGGCTTCGGTCTTCTGCACCACTTCACCGATATTAATATCCTTTGGCTCATGCGCCAACAACATACCACCACCGCGACCACGACTGGTCTTGATGTAACCCAAATTGGAAAGATTGTGCACGACCTTGACCAGATGATTACGCGAGACACCATAACTCTTGGCAATCTCGGTAATGGTCGCCTGTTGGTTTGGCCGTATACCGAGATAAATCAGTACGCGTAATGAATAATCGGTATAAAGGGTTAATTGCATATCTCAGCCACACTATGAATAAGTCTTATAACACTCTATACCTGCTGGGCAGGTTCAATCAACATAGCAGCTGATAAAATAACCAGACCACGGGCAATCAAAATCCCTTTGCCCTGATTCCGGTGTTCCGCACGAATGCTTTCATCACCACGCATCAGCTTTATCGCCGACTGTGTTTGCAGAAAATAAAGCGCATAAAGAAACAACACCAGAATGAAATGCATCCAGATCATGAACGACAGAATCTCCTCCTGCTCGATCAAACGTTTATACCAATCCTTGGTCATAATCAGATAAACCGGGAAACAGATATCGATCAGCATCACCGAAACCATAATCGGCATGTGAAAGAAGCGGTTTTTGCCCCACAGAAAGGCCCACACCATCAAGGCATAGGTAGCAAAGACAAATATCAGGGTACCGCTTATCACTCTACTCTCCTTGAAACTAAATTAGTTGACGACTAGACATGGCATGTGAAAGCGTACCGCCATCAATATAATCCAGCTCACCTCCCATAGGAACGCCGCGCGCTATACGGCTGGCACTGATTTCATAGGCTCGTGCTATTTCGGCAATATAATGAGCCGTCGCATCACCTTCAACGGTTGAGTTAGTGGCCAGAATCACCTCACTAATCTCACCCTGCGCCAAACGGGTAGACAGTACATCTAGGCCAATCTGATCAGGACCAATCCCATCCAATGGCGACAAATGTCCCATCAGCACAAAATAAAGTCCCTTGAATATGCTGGACTGCTCGATTGCAGCCACATCGGTAGGCATTTCAACCACACACAACAGTGACCGATCACGGCTGGGGCTGGCACAAACAGAACACAAATCATGTTCGGTCAGAGTACGACAGCAAGAACAGTGGCCTACATGCTCGGCAGCAGCTTCAAGGGCTGAAGCCAGACGCCGGGCACCATCACGATCACGCTCTAACAGGTGATAGGTCATCCGCTGCGCCGACTTGGGGCCGACACCAGGCAGACAGCGTAGCGCCTCTATCAGATCAGCAATTAAGGATGTTTCTTTCATTCAAAAACTCGCCGCGATAGCGGCATTCAAAATATTTGGGGATTCCCAAGGGGAGTTGCATCGCTCTCCCCTTGACTTAAATCTAGACTAGAAAGGAAGCTTCATACCAGGTGGCAGACCCATGCCATCAGTCATACCCGACATTCTATCCTGAGACATCTTTTCAACCTGGCGAACAGCATCATTCACCGCAGCGGCCATCAGGTCTTCCATGATTTCTTTGTCATCAGCCATCAGGCTTGGATCAATGGAGACTCGGCGAACATCATGACGGCCAGTCATCACCACACTCACCAGACCACCACCGGCTTCACCAGTCACTTCCATATTGGCCAGCTCCTCCTGAGCCTGCTGCATGTTTTCTTGCATCTTCTGGGCCTGTTTCATCAGACCACCTAAACCACCTTTTAACATAATCAACCTCTCACAATTTTGGGACTAATAGTTACTCAATCGGTCGCACAGAGTCGTTCACGACCTGGGCATTAAAACTTTCCTGGATACTGCGCACATTCGGATCAGCGTTAATGGCATCTACCGCCGCCTGCTGGCGGTTCTCAGCCTGGCGTTTGTCTATCACTGCCGGAGTATGCTGCACCTTGGCAGCCGCAGCTGTGCTGAATTCCAGATTAATAGGCTCGCCAAAATAATTCTGCAAGGCATCTTGCAGCTGCTGCTCCAATGCCTTTCTACGTAAAGATAGATGTTGGGATGACAAGGCCAGACGAATCAGGCCGCCATCACGACTAATCATCTCTGAGTTGGCTGCTAGTTGTTGTGCCATCCCCCTCAGACCAAGCTGAGCAACAATTTCATGCCATGATCCTGCCACTGTTGCGGGAGGGCCAGGTTCTGATACAGCTGCGGCAGGTGCTACAGGTTCAGTCCGCTGTGCTGCAAAACCTGAAGCACTGTTGGAGTATGCGCTGGGCGCTGCTGCAGTTGGCGGTGGCGTAGCAGATCGAGCAGACTGTGGCACCGCTGTCGTAGTCTGCGGCTGTTGACCACCAGCATCAGGCCTAAAGGCCAACATGCGCAACATGACCATCTCAAAACCACTGCGCAGTTCAGGTGCAAATGGCAGATCACGTCGTCCAATCAGACCAATTTGATAATAAAGTTGTATGTCTTCTGCTGAAATTGCCCGTGCCAGCGCAGCAATGGTTTCCTGATCGGCCAGACTATCAATGGTTTGCGGAACCACCTGAGCCAACGCCAGCTTATGCAGTTGTGAGACTAATTCCGCCAACACAGCAGTAAAATCTACCCCTTGTTGGGCCAGGCCATTGACAATATCCAGGACACTAACGGCATCGGCATCGGCCAGCCCCTGTAACAACCGATAAACATAGCTACGGTCGATGGTGCCAAGCATGACCCGCACCTCAGCATCAATCAGTTTGCCAGCACCATAGGCGATGGCCTGATCCAACAGGCTGAGTGCATCACGCATGCTGCCATCGGCACCTTCCGATATCTGCACCACAGCAGGTTTGTCAAAGCTTATGCCCTCTTCACCCAGCACATACTCAAGATGACCGGCGATCATTTCTGGCGCCATGCGTTTGAGATTGAACTGCAGACAACGGGATAAAATTGTGACCGGCAACTTTTGTGGATCGGTGGTCGCCAACAGAAATTTCACATGCGGCGGCGGCTCTTCCAGAGTCTTCAACAAGGCGTTGAAACTATGGGTCGAGAGCATGTGCACTTCATCGATCAGGTAGACCTTGAAGCGACCACGGGTCGGCGCATATTGGACGTTTTCAAGCAGCTCACGGGTATCTTCGACTTTGGTTCGCGAAGCGGCATCCACCTCGATCAGATCAACAAAACGACCCTGATCGATCTCGGTGCAGGCACTGCAAACACCACATGGGCTTGAGGTCACACCCTTTTCGCAGTTAAGCGATTTGGCAAAGATACGCGCCACGGTGGTCTTGCCAACACCGCGGGTACCGGTGAAGAGATAGGCATGATGGAGGCGATCGTTATCCAGGGCATTGATCAGGGCACGCAGCACGTGCTCCTGTCCGACCATGGCAGGAAAACTCTTCGGCCGCCATTTTCGCGCCAGAACCTGGTAACTCATTTGCCCCTCCGAGAGGTGGGCTTGGTATCCGAAATAATAAACATAGGGGCTGATTCTACCCCAAAAAAGGAACGACTACACGAATGGAAATGACTGAAATTGCAGCAGATAGGTGGCGGCCCACGCCCGCCGCTCCCCACACACGAGTCCATTACTACCGTTGCTCCCTTCCAGGCCTGGCGGAGTTTGTAACGTATCGTTGCGAGGTGACCGACGTGAGCCACCATAAACTGGTATCAAACTGAAAACACTTACAAGCTCTCAGCGAAGGCGGATTCTAGCACAGCCAAATAAAAAAGGGACCATTCGGCCCCTTTTGAGTGTAATTTGTAGACAAATCAGTATCTACCATGAGTCTTGTTAATGTAGTTCGAAAGCTGTTCTTTCTCTTGATTCATACGCAGCAGATTTGAGTGGGTAATACGAAAGATCGAGCGCATCACCTTATAAACGATGCCAGGGTGCGTCGCCAACAGCGATTCAAACGCATCTGGCTCAAGGGTATAAACAACGCTATCACCATCGGCTTCCAGGGTTGCCTTACGTGGGCTGCGATCGACAAAGGCACGAGTACCAGCAACTTCGCCAGGCTGCATCGTGTAGACGTGCTCCTGCTCACCTTCAGTTTCGCTAAGAACCTTCAGTTTACCTTCAACCAGCACAAACAATGTGTGCTCTGTACCGCTTTCATCAACCAGACGCTCGCCTGACTTCAGCTTATTTATGCTCATAATGCTGCTCAGAATCTCACACTCCTTGAGGGTCAACTCACCACCAAGCACAGATGAGCCAATCTTTTCAAAGTCCGGTTTACCAGCCATGTTTATACTCTCCTTGTCTATTGGTTTTGTTATTGTAGCGAGCAATTGTTACATTTCTTTACTTATAGCCTCTGCTTCAATATGGTTATAAGCAGAAAAACGCTTTGCAATAGCATATAATGCTTGTCATGTATTTGTCGCTACTAAATCATAGTTAACGACAACTGGATACATCAACACATGAATGGAGATGAACTAAAAAATGGCTGAAACCGTAGATGAACTAACCATTGAATATTCAGAAGATGATCAGGTACTGGTCAAAGAACTGGATAAAAAAATCCTGACCAAGGGCGCGTGGGCAACGCTGATCTACCGCTATCAGGACTGGGATGCCAAGAAAGAGGAATTTGCCAAGGAAAAATTCACCATCCGCCGTTACCAAAAACGCAATGGTGAATACATGCAAAAATCAAAATTCAATATATCCAGTGCCGATCAAGCCAAGGCTATCATTGAAGCACTTGAAGGCTGGATAAAAGAATAAACACAGCATTATTTCGAACCAATAAAAACCGCCGTCATGGCGGTTTTTATTGTCTGCTAGCAAACACGTCAGATACATTAGGATATGCATAATGAGCGCTAATCATTTTTCTCTAACAACCTCCTAGCAATGAACAAACAATCCCGCTTAAACAAGTCAAAAAGCATCCTGCCAATCATGGACTGGCTGCCTAAATACCGACGCGAACTGCTTGGCGGTGATATCAACGCAGGCATTATCGTCGCCATAGTGCTCATCCCCCAGGCAATGGCATATGCAATGCTTGCCGGGCTACCACCACAGATTGGACTGTATTCCTGTTTATTGCCCATCACGCTTTATGCCCTATTCGGTAGCAGCCGCACCCTGGCAGTGGGGCCTGTTGGGCTAGTCTCACTCATTGTTGGCTCAACAATTATCGAAATGGGATTGTTAGGACAAGAGCAAGCACTAACAGTCGCTGTGACACTTGCATGTTTATCTGGGGTTATGCTGCTGCTGATGAGAATATTTCAGCTGGGTTCCGTGATCAACTTCATCAGCCATCCAGTGCTATCCGGTTTTACCAGCGCCGCTGCTGTCCTTATTATATTAAGCCAGCTCAAGCACCTGCTTGGTCTGGATATTCCAAGAACAGTACATCTGCCAGAAGCCTTTACCAACATAACAACGCATCTGAATGAAATTAATACCACAACAGCCATACTCGGCATCAGCAGCATCGCCATCATGTTGCTGTTGCGCAGTGATTGGTTACACAAACTTGGCGAATCAATACTGCCAACTCGAGTCATTGACTTCATCGCTCGCACAGGGCCATTGTTTGTCGTCGCCACCACTATCATTATCGTCTGGTGGCTGGCGCTGGACAAGAATGCCAACGTCAATATTGTCGGTGCCATACCTGCCGGCCTGCCGTCATTATCAATACCCAGCATCGATATAACGCTGGTCAGGGAACTGCTTCCCATTGCATTTCTCATTGCCATCGTTGGTTACTTAGAAAGCGTCTCTGTTGCCAAGGCACTGGCAACACGCAAACGACAAAAGATTGATACTGACCAGGAGCTACTGGCGCACGGCATCTGTAACCTTGGCGCCTCAATCTCAGGCGGCTACCCAACAGCCGGAGGTTTTGGCCGCACCATGGTCAATTACGATTCCGGTGCAAACACACCCATGGCGTCCATCATCACGGCTATTCTGATGTCAGTGGCATTATTGTTTTTAACGCCATTACTCTACTTTCTGCCCCATAGCGCGCTGGCCGCCATCATCATCGTCGCGGTTAGCGCCCTGATCGATTACAAGGCCTTCAAACATGCCTGGTTATACGATAAGGCTGATGCGATGGCACTGCTGGTGACATTTGTTATGGTGCTGACATTGGGCGTTGAGGTCGGCATCCTGACCGGCGCCTGTCTTTCAATTGGTATTTATCTGCACCGCAGTAGCAAACCCCATGTTGCGCTTGTCGGCCGGGTTGGTGATAGTGAGCATTTTCGCAATATTGACCGTTTTGAGGTCAAAACATGCCCACACGTCATCGCCATGCGCGTCGATGAAAATCTCTATTTTTCCAACACCAATTATATTGAAGACACCATCATCAACCTGATCGCTGAAAACCAGCAGGCCAAACATCTGGTGATTGTTTGCAGTTCAGTGAATATGATCGATGCCAGCGCACTAGAAGCCCTCGACACCATTATTGAACGGCTTAGACATACCGGTGTAACCGTGCACCTGGCAGAGGTTAAAGGCCCGGTAATGGATAGATTAAAAAAATCACCGTTCCTGCAACGTCTACAACCAGGCCAGGTCTTTCTTAGTACACATGAGGCAATGAAGAGTCTTGGCTGCAACTAATTGCAGCCACGCCATAAACCTATAGATTGCGTTCAAAAATCAGTCGGTGAGTCATGAAACCAGCAATCATGGCAACAAAGACAATCGCAGGATAAGTCAGACCAAAACCCAGGGCAGTGATGGCAGGCCCAGGACAATAACCAATCAAGCCCCAACCGACACCAAACAGTGTCGCACCAAACAGCAGGCGTTTATCAACATTTGAACCATCCGGTAGCTTAAAGTCTTGTGAAAACAGTGGCGCCTGACGCTTCAATATCAGACGAAAGGCCACCATAGTCACACCAAGGGCACCGCCCATCACCAACATCAAGCTGGGATCCCAATTGCCGGCAACATCAAGAAAATTAAGCACCTTGGCCGGGGACGCCATATCAGAGATACACAGACCCAGCCCAAACAACAAACCGGCAATCAGAGCCAATAGATTCTGTTTCATTACGCAGCCCCCAGCACATGACGCATAACATAAACAGTCGCGACCCCTGCCCCCATAAAGACAAACGTCGCCGTGATAGAGCGCGGTGAGATACGGCCAATGCCACAAACACCATGACCACTGGTGCAACCACCGCCCATACGGGTACCAAAACCAACCAGAAAGGCCCCCACAACCAAGACCGGCAACGACACATCGGTGTAGTTCTCAAAACCGCCGGGGCCGAAAAACTGATACAGAGCCCCACTGACAACCATGCCAACCACAAACACCAGGCGCCACAGACGATCACCGGCAGGCTGAACAAAAATACCACTGAGAATGCCGCTGACACCGGCTATCCGGCCATTAAACAGCAACAGCAGCGTCGCACTTAAACCGATCAATGCTCCGCCGATCAATGCAGAAACAGGGGTGAAGTTTTCCATCTATAATTCCAAATATCTTTTAAGCTTATGCTTTATATGTGTTTTTGTTATTTCTAAATAACGTAGAATCACGCTGACAAATACATCCGCGAGCCATCGGCAGCGAGATTATACTCACTTTAACCAGATTCTAATATTCTACTAATTATTAAGTGGCACAGAGCATCAACAATCGGACCAAACCATGTCAAAACTGAAACACCTGTTTATTGCCCTAGCGCTGTTCACAATTTCAATAAATGCATCGGCCTATACCCTGGAGCTCAGTAAGGCGGAGCTGGCGACTTATGCACAGGCCTACTTCCCTATCACCCAGCAAACACCTTTTTCAAAGGTTCGCTATTCAAGCCCAAGCATCATATTGGATGAAAAAACCAACCGCATCGGCCTTGAAGTCACCGTTCACGCAGAAATGCCCGGCATGATGGCCATTGCAGGGCGTGGCCAAATCGATGGCAAGCTTGAATACCGCCAGCAAAGCCATCAGTTTTACCTGCATGATCCAAAAATCAAAAATGTACGCTTTGCCAATACCGGTTATGAACTGGCAAACAGCATTCAACAAATGATCAACAGCATGAGTCAGCAAACACTGCCGATGATCTTTGTCTATGAACTCAAAGATCATGACCTGCGCCAAAAGATGGCAAAGAGCGTGCTTAAATCGGCTAGCGTTCAGCAGGGCAAGTTATACTTGGACATGGAACTACCCTTCTAATCGATTATTGATAACTCTGGCTTAAGGTGAGGAAACATGACTTTCAGACCTGAACAATATGCAGTTGGCTTTATACTCAGCCTTCTTGTCTGTCTCACTGCCCTGCTAATGCCGGTTTCTGCACACGCCTTGGGATTAGCCGACATAGAGCTCCATTCAGCACTCAATCAACCTCTGCATGCCACCATCCCCGTGTCTGCCAATAAAGATGAACTTAAGCTACTCGAGGTAAGCCTTGCCTCAAAAAAGGCATTTCAACGCTCAGGTATACCGCGTGAAAAAGTATTAGATTCCTTGACCATCAAATTGATCAAGCAAGCGTCATCACCTCACATCAAGATCACCTCAAAGAGATCAATACGAGAACCGATGCTTGAATTCGTACTATCCATCGACTCAGGCAATGGCAGCATGTTGCGTAACTACTCGCTATTTATATCGCCGTAATAATTTACTATCAGATATAAAAAAGCCGCCTTAAAGGCGGCTTTTTTATATTAATGAATCATTGCCTAACCAGGCTTATGACTTCTTCAAAAAACACGTTAACAAGACAATCCGCACGCCGTTTACACGACCTTCAATTTGCTCTGGATTTGAGGTCAAGGAAATACCGCGTACCGCTGTGCCACGCTTAGCGGTAAAACCCGCACCCTTTACATCGAGGTCTTTTATAAGCGTTACCGTGTCACCATCCTGCAATACGTTACCGTTGCTATCTTTAGTTGGGGCTACGTCATCGTCGTCACTGTCACCAGATGCAGCCTCGGCCCACTGTTTTAACTCATCATCAAGATAAAGCATGTCAAACAGATCCTGCGCCCAGCTTTCTGTTGATAGCTGTTTTAGAAGACGCCACGCCATCACCTGAACCGCAGGAACCTGACTCCACATACTGTCATTGAGACAACGCCAATGATTAACATCCATGTTGGCAGGATTATTAATTTGATCATTACAAACATCACAAACCATGATGCAGTTATCTGCACTAGGGGCTGTAACCGGAGGCACTTCATAAACCACCAGGTTTGAGTCAGAAGAGCAGAGTTCGCACTTTGAGCCACAGCGTTGCGATAAGGTTTGTTCAATAGTCATACAGTTTTATCCTTCAAATCATACCTGCTGGTATTCGTGCATATATTTGTCTCAGAGGAACAGTGAAAGCGAAAAATGAGTTCTATTTCATTTAATAACAGCCACTTAGAACACCCTCTTTAAGCAGTTCTGAGGCATTGATACACAACCACACAATGTATTAATGTTATCCATCAAAACAAAAAAGGCCAGCACTCAGGCTGACCTTTATTAATATTTAATATGGCGGAGAAGCAGGGATTCGAACCCTGGGTACGCTTGTGACGTACACACACTTTCCAGGCGTGCTCCTTCGGCCACTCGGACACTTCTCCATGCAAGGCGCGGGATATTATACCAAAACGCCTGTTTGTGCAATTTCGTCCCCCTCCACCATCCCGCTAATTGCTTGGAAAAACTAGATTTTTCAAGTAACAGGCCGTTATTTGTTTTAAGACCAGAAAATGAATACATTAGACAAATAATGCTAACTGTCGGGAAGGAATCTGGGCGTGATTCAAGCAAAACCACTCTTACCACCTACACCTGCTAGGACTGCAATCAATCAAGCCTATTTGATTGATGAGGACTCGCTGCTCACCACCATGTTGGAATCGCTGCATTTCGATGATGAGCAGCTGCAGCGAATTGAGGACTTATCCCGCACACTAGTCGTAAAGGTGCGTCAAATCAGCACCTCGAACAGTGGCATTGATGCCCTGCTGCAGGAGTATGACCTCAGCTCACAGGAAGGTGTGATGCTGATGTGCCTGGCTGAGGCCCTGCTGCGCATCCCGGATTCAAGCACGGCTGACCGCCTGATCAGAGACAAGCTGACACAGGCCGAATGGAACACACACCTAGGCAAAAGCAGCTCCTTCTTCGTTAATGCTTCAACCTGGGGTTTATTGCTTACCGGACAGATTGTCCAGCTAGCACCCGAGATGGTTCACCAAAGCAGTTCATTTTTTTCACGCCTGGTAAGCAAGAGTGGTGAACCGGTAATTCGCGCAGCTATAAAACAAGCAATGAAGATTATGGGGCAGCAGTTCATTATGGGCACCAGCATCGAAGCAGCGCTTGAACACAGTCTTGAGAAAGACAATAAGACCTACCGTTACTCCTTCGACATGCTCGGTGAGGCAGCACTAACACAGGCCGATGCCGATAAGTATTTTGCTGCCTACCTAAATGCCATCACCACGCTTGGCAAATACACGAACACAGACGGCGACAGCTCCTTATTCGACAACCCTGGCATTTCAGTAAAGTTATCAGCACTGCATCCACGTTATGAATATTCAAAACGTGATCTAGTTGTGGCCGAGGTTTCAGCCAAACTGCTGCAACTGGGCCAGGCAGCAAAACTGGCCAACATCAACATGACCATCGATTCCGAAGAAGCCGATCGACTCGACTTATCATTAGATATCTTTGAACAAGTTTACTGCAATGACACACTTGCAGATTGGGACGGTCTGGGACTAGCAATACAGGCCTATCAAAAACGCGCCATCTATGTAATCGACTATCTCAATGAACTCCATCAACGTATTCAGCGTCGCATACCGCTGCGACTAGTCAAAGGTGCCTACTGGGATACCGAGATTAAACATGCACAGGAACAAGGCCTGCACGACTACCCTGTTTATACACGCAAGAGTTCAACCGATACTGCCTACCTGGCCTGTGCCCAACGCATTATTAATGCTGGCCCGGCATTTTATCCTCAGTTCGCCAGCCACAATGCCCATACCCTGGCCAGCATCTCGGTCATGGCCGGCGACAAGGATTATGAGTGCCAACGCCTGCATGGCATGGGTGAACAGCTATATCGAGAAGCTATTGTAGAACAAGGTTTGATCACAAACTGTCGCGTCTATGCACCCGTTGGCAGTCACGAAGAATTGTTGCCATATTTAGTCAGACGACTATTGGAAAACGGTGCCAACTCCTCGTTTATCAACAAAATAATCGATGAACACACCTCCATAGAAGAGATCATTGCCAACCCGCTGCATGAAACAGAAACGCTGAAACAAAAACGTCATCCTGCGATTCCTTTGCCACGCAATATCTATGGTGAACAGCGGCTTAATTCTTACGGCATCAATCTTAGCGATCCCATTGCCCTGGATGATCTGGACAAGGGACTAGACGAGGCAACCATGAAATCATGGATAGCCGCGCCGATTGTGCGCGGTGAAACCCTGCCAGGCAAACACCAGACCATATGTAATCCTGCCAATAAGAATCACACCATTGGCGAAGTCACCTATGCAGATGAAAAGATTCTTGATTACGCCCTGTCACTAGCCGCCAATTCTGCCAACGACTGGAACAATACCCCAGTAGAACAGCGTGCAGACATTCTCGATCAAGCAGGCAATCTGCTCGAAGAAAACCGTACAGAATTAATGGCGCTATGCATCCGTGAAGGTGGCCGAACCATTAGCGATGCCCTGAATGAAATTCGGGAAGCCATCGATTTCTGTCGCTACTATGCGGCCATGGCACGACAGGATTTCGCCCATGCCATTGAACTGCCCGGTGTCACCGGCGAACGCAATCAACTCAGCCTGCATGGTCGCGGTGTATTTGCCTGCATCAGCCCATGGAACTTTCCCGTCGCTATCTTTACCGGCCAGATTACTGCCGCACTGGCCGCGGGCAACAGCGTCATTGCCAAACCTGCAACCGCCACACCACTGGCCGCAGCAAAAATTATCAGCCTGCTACACCAGGCTGGCATCCCCAATGATGTATTGCACTTTGTGCCCGGCATGGGCTCAGAAATAGGCACTAAACTGATTAATGATCCACGAGTTTCAGGCATTGCCTTTACCGGTTCAACTGAAACGGCCAGGAAAATAAACCAGGCCTTGGCACAACGCGAAATCATCATCCCCTTCATCGCCGAAACTGGCGGCCAAAACACCATGATTGTCGACAGTTCGGCGCTACCTGAACAAGTGGTCAACGATGCTATCACCTCGGCCTTTAATAGTGCAGGTCAACGCTGCTCAGCATTGCGAGTTCTGTTTGTACAAAAAGATATCGCGCCACGCATTATTGAATTGCTCAGTGGTGCCATGGATGAACTGGTGATTGGTGACCCTGCCCTGCTGACCACCGACATCGGCCCGGTCATCAATGAGGCCGCCAAGGCAAAACTGCAACACCATGTAGAACGAATGAAAAAAGAAGCCCGTCTGATCAAGGCTATGGAACTACCTGATGAATGTGCTGATGGCAGTTTCTTTGCACCACACGCCTTTGAAATCGACAGCCTTGAGCAACTTGAAGGTGAGGTCTTCGGTCCCATACTGCACATCATTCAATATGATGCGGCAGAACTGGATAAAGTCGTTGCCGCCATCAATAACACCCACTATGGCCTGACTCTGGGCATACACAGCCGCATAGATTCGACTGCTCAATATATTGCCCGCAACGTCCATTGCGGCAATACCTATATCAATCGCAACATGATTGGTGCCGTTGTCGGCACGCAGCCGTTTGGCGGCGAAGGTCTATCAGGCACCGGACCCAAGGCCGGTGGCCCACACTATTTGCACCGCTTTGCCAGTGAACGGGTCTTGTCCACCAACACTACTGCCGTCGGTGGCAATGCAAGCCTGTTATCCATCAAGGAAGATGAACACCAGGTTTAGTTAACACAGCTCCTAGCGCGTTTCGATAAACTCCAGCGTATTGCCGTCAGGGTCGCGACAAAACATCGCCCTGCGGCCTGATTTACTGGTGCTATAGACAATCCCTGCCGCTGCGAGCCGATGCAATAAATCATCCAGATCCGCAACCGCCAAGGCGATGTGTCTGTCTCTGCCACCATGCACCGGCCTGCCATCGACGGGATCAGGGTTAGGCAGAAGCATTAAATGGATTTGCTGTTGCCCAACATCAAGCCAGAGTCCAGGAAAACCTAGATCAGGCCGATCAGGATCAACATTCAAACCCAACACACCACAATAAAACCTTTCCGATACCTCAAGGTCAGCCACAATGACTGTGCCGTGAAGGATAGCCTGAATATTCGCCATAATTTACCTGCTAATTTAATTACATTCCTGCAACAACATTGTAAAGTAAAGCCAGACAAATGTTGGAGCACAACCATGTTAGGTGTATTTCTTGATCGCGATTCACTCGACCGTGGTGACCTCGACTTCAGCTCACTCGACAACGTCATTGATGACTGGCAGTTTTATGGTCAGACCCGAGCTGCTGATCTGGGGCCACGCATCGCCAGAAGCGAGATCATCATCAGCAATAAAGTCATAATAGATGAGCACGCCATCCAGTCGGCACCACAGCTTAAACTAATTTGCGTTGCTGCCACAGGCACTAATAATGTGGATATTAGCGCAGCACAACGACATAAGGTCAGCGTCTGTAATGTGCGTGGTTATGCCACCCCCTCGGTCTGTCAGCATGTCTTCGCCATGATGCTGTCACTCAGCATCCATCTGGGCAAATATCGTCGCGCCGTAATGCAGGGGGCATGGCAGCAAAGCCAACATTTCTGCCTGCTCGACTACCCTATCGAAGAAATAAGTGGCAAGACTCTGGGCATCATCGGCTATGGTGAACTGGGCCAGGCCGTCGCCAAAATTGCCGAGGCCTTTGGCATGCAGGTCTTAGTCAGCGATCACCGTGGCAGTGAACCGCGCCCAGGCCGGGTATCGTTTGAACAGGTGTTAACAAAATCAGATGTCATTAGCCTGCACTGCCCGCTTACCAAAGAAACTCAAGGTCTGATCGGCGCAGCTGAAATAGCGCAAATGAAACAGGGCGCACTGCTGATCAACACCGCTCGTGGCGGCATCGTCGACGAACAGGACCTGGCCGATGCCCTGCGCGATGGTTATCTAGGGGGAGCAGGTTTTGATGTGCTCAGCCAGGAGCCACCACTCGCCAGCAACCCTTTGCTGGCAGCTGATATCCCCAACCTGATCATCACCCCTCACATCGCCTGGGCCAGCCGTGCCTCACGGCAACGCCTGCTGGATCAGATCAGCGCCAACATCAGTGCCTTTCTGGCCGGCACACCACGCAATATTGTTAATGAGTAGTCCAGAGTATTACCTCGCCATCGACCAGGGCGGCCATGCCAGTCGTGCAATCGTGTTTGATCAATCGGCAAACATCATTAGTCAGTCTGAAAGCCCAATAGATACCCATACACCTAATCCGGGCTGGGTCGAACATGATCCGCAGCAACTGATTCACGCCACATTCCAGGCAATTAAATCAAGCCTGCAAACACTTGGCAACGACAAGCAGTATATAAAGGCCGCCGGACTCGCCAGTCAACGCTCGAGCATCGCCTGCTGGAATCGAAATAGCGGAAATGCTTTGTCACCTATCATTAGTTGGCAAGACCGACGCCAGGCTGATTGGCTAAAACAATTTGAGGATAAAAGTGACTACATCCACACTAGGACGGGACTATTTTTATCGCCCCACTATGGCGCTAGCAAAATGCGCTGGTGTCTGGACAACATCTCTGCAGTCAAACAAGCTCAGAATGATAACCAACTCATCATTGGCCCAATGGCCAGTTTTCTTGCCTATCACCTGATAAGACAACACCCCTTACTGGCCGACCCCGCCAATGCCTCACGCACCTTGTTATGGAATATCGAAACTCAAGACTGGGACGAATCCCTATTGCAACTGTTTGGCATAGATAAAGACATCCTGCCGCCCTGCACCGCCAGCAGCGGCAACTTTGGCCATCTCGACATAGACGGCCTCAACATCCCCATTACTATCATTACTGGCGATCAATCTGCCGCACTGTTCGCCTGGGGCAGACCAAAACCACAAACCGCCTATATCAACATCGGCACCGGCGCCTTTGTTCAACGACCGCTGACGGTAAGAAAACATAGCGACAAACTACTCACCAGCCTGGCCTACAAAGACGACTCATATCATTGTTACACCCTTGAAGGGACCGTCAATGGCGCCGCCCGTGCGCTACAGTGGTTCGCCGAACAACATGCCATCAAGGATCTGGAACAACAGGTTGCAGACTGCCTGAGCAAGTCCATCACACCACCACTGTTTATCAACACCATTTCAGGCCTGGGTTCACCTGACTGGCAGACAGACATCGAACCACAGTTTATTGGTGCTGGCGATATTCAAGCCAAGCTACTGGCCGTCATTGAAAGCATTTGTTTCTTGATTCAGCGCAATCTCGATGAAATGGAAAACAGCATCGACACACCAGACAACATCACTATCAGCGGTGGATTATCGAAACTGGATGGTCTTTGTCAACGCATTGCTGATCTGTCGGGCATCGACCTTATACGTCCGCAAGAACATGAGGCAACCGCAACAGGACTGGCCTACTTAATCGCGGCAAGGCCAGATCTGTGGCCGGCCTATAAAGATTCACAAACTTTTACAGCCAGCAATAATCCAGCGCTCAAACAGCGTTTTCAACAGTGGAGCAAAGCCCTGGACAAAATTATCGCCGATAAAACTTGAAATAATCTGCTTAATTCAATATGTTAACTAACTTATGGGGTTGGCATAAGCAAGTGAACGAGACTAAACAGAGCGTCTTGTAAAGATAGGCACTATATTTTAAGGATAAAACGTAGATATTGCCATGGAACAACCTACTCTAATCGCCCACCGCGGCTACGCCAAAAAATTTCCCGAGAATACATTAGTCGCTATTGAGGCTGCATTACAGGCTGGCGCCAAATGTATCGAGTTCGATGTCCAGTTCACCAAAGACTTAATCCCTGTTGTCTTGCATGATGCCAACCTCAAACGTACCACTGGCACCAATAAACGCATCATCACCATGGAGTTTGCCCAAGTCAGCGAAATCCTGGTCAACGAAGCCAAACTCCATCCAAAAAAATTCGCCAATGTCGGCATTCCTACCCTGACATCAGTCATCGAACTATTCAAACAATGGCCAGACAGCCACGCCTTTGTTGAAATCAAACAGGAAGCCATTGACGCCTTTGGCATTGAAAAGGTCATCCGCTCATTAGCCAAGGTATGTGAACCCATCATTGATCGCTGCACCCTGATTGGCTATGACAGCCTGGCACTACGCTGCTCGCGGGCTATGGGCTTTAAATCAATCGGTTGGGTTCTAAAAAAATATAATGATGAATCACTGGTTGTCGCCACCGAACTGGCACCGGACTTCCTCTTCTGCAATCACACCAAAATCCCAAAAAATGCCACCAGCATATGGCGTGGGCCATGGAAATGGGCCTTCTACGAAGTCACCGATGCCCGGCATGCCATAGAACTGTTTGACATGGGCGCTGCCTACGTCGAAACCATGGCCATCGTCGAGATGCTCAAGAGCAAACGTCTACAGAAACACGCCTGCGTTGAAGCCTAATGAATCTCTGAGTCAATACGATGTTGTCATCGTCGGTGGCGGCATACATGGTGCCGGAGTAGCCCAGGCAGCGGCCGCACAAGGTTATTCAGTTCTGGTATTAGAACAATCAGCCCTCGCCGCCGGCACCTCAAGCCGTTCCAGCAAGCTGATTCATGGAGGTCTGCGTTACCTTGAGAGCGCCCAGTTGGGTCTGGTACGTGAATGTCTGCATGAGCGCGCCCTGCTCATCAAAAACGCCCCTGACCTGGTCAAACTGAAACCGTTTTATATCCCGGTCTATACAGAAACCAGTCGACCCGCCTGGCAGATTCGTGCGGGGCTAGCCCTCTACAGCACCCTTGGCGGGCTGAGTGGCGACACCCGTTTCAATATCGTCCCCAAACATGAATGGGATCAACTAGACGAGCTTAACTGCGAAGGCCTGCGCAAAGTATTTCGCTATTACGATGCCCAGACCGATGACAAACTTTTAACCGAAGCGGTGATGCGCTCGGCGCAATCACTCGGTGCTGAACTTGAGATGCCCGCCCAACTGATTGAAGCCGAACGCGACAACGATAGTTACATTGTTCGTTACCAGAAAGATGAACAACAAATCGAGTGCCGTGCCGGCCTGCTGGTCAATGCCGCTGGTCCATGGGTCAATGATGTACTCAACAAAGTCACGCAAAAAGTCACGCAGCTAGCAGTCGACTTGATCCAGGGTAGTCACATCATCCTTGAAGGCACAGTTACACAAGGCATCTATTACATCGAAGCCCCCAAGGACAAACGCGCTGTATTTGTCATGCCCTGGAAAGACAAAATCATGGTCGGCACTACCGAAAGCCTTTATCAAGGTAATCCGGCCAAGGTGCATCCTTTAGCCAAAGAAAAGAGTTATCTATTACAGACTCTGGGCTACTACTTTCCCGAATACCGGCACTACACCCACAAGGATATCGTAGAGTCATTCGCCGGACTGCGAGTATTGCCCCGAACTGCGGATTCAGCCTTCTCCCGCCCGCGTGACACCATCCTGCATACCGACCAGCCAGATGATCCACGCCTGGTAACCATCTACGGTGGCAAGCTCACCGCCTATCGCGCCACCGCTGAAAAACTGATCAATGAATTCAGACATGTGCTGCCTGAAAGACAAGTTGTTGCTGATACCAAGACCCTACCCCTCACTCCTCAATAGCAATGTCGCAATAGCCAGGCAAAGCCCGTAAAATAACCCGCTTTGTGATTACAGATAGGATTCGGCAATGAAAAGCCTGTGGGACGATAACGAAGCCAAACAATATCAAGGTGATCTGGGCCTGCGGGTCTACACCTCCCGCCTACTAGGTCGTGACACCTCGCTGGTATTACATGGCGGTGGCAACACCTCGGTCAAGGTAACTGAAAAGAATATCGTCGGTGAAGAGCAACAGCTGCTGTGCGTTAAGGGCAGTGGCTGGGATCTGGAGACCATCGACACCCCCGGATTTCCTGCCGTTAATCTAGACTACCTGATTAAGCTGGCCCGGCTGGAATCCCTCAGCGACCCGCAGATGGTCAACGAGCTGCGTACCCACATGACTGACGCATCTGCACCCACGCCATCAGTTGAGGCCATCCTCCACGCCACCCTGCCCTACAAGTTTGTTGATCACACCCATGCCGATGCGGTGGTGACCATTACCAACACCCCCGGTGGTCTGGAAAAGATAAAAGCCATCTATGGCGACACGGTGGTCTACGTGCCCTACATCATGCCCGGCTTTGATCTGGCCCGTCTTTGCGCTATCGAGTTTGAAAAACAGCGCAATGACAACACCATCGGCATGGTGCTGATGAACCACGGCATCTTCTCCTTTGCCGATGATGCCAAGCAGTCTTATGAGCGCATGATCACACTGGTGGGCATGGCTGAGGATTACATCAAGGCACAACGTGCCTGGGACCTGAACTACGACAGTGCCGCCAAAGATGATTGTGATGCTGTTGCCTTGGCCGAACTGCGCCTGAATGTCTCAAAGGCCGGTGGCTTTCCGGTGGTACTGCGCAGTCAGCGTGATGAAAAGGCGATGAGTTTTTGTAATCGCAGCGATGTAGGCAAGATTTCACAACAAGGCCCAGCCACACCGGATCATGTTATCCGCTCCAAGCGCCTGCCCATGATAGCGCGTGATGTTGAGACCTATACAAACGCATACAAGAGCTACTTTGATACGCAATCCGCCAATGCCCGCGAGCCCAAGACCATGCTCGACACTGCCCCGCGCGTGATTCTGGATAAAGAGCTGGGCATGATTACCGCCGGCAAGAGCGCCAAAGAGGCCAACATCATCGCCGACATCTATGACCACACGATGGACATCATCGCCCGCGCTGAGTTGATGGGCGGTTGGCAGGCACTGTCGGCCCAGGATGTCTTCGACATGGAGTACTGGGATCTGGAACAGGCCAAACTACGCAAGGGTGGTAAACCGCCGGCATTCCAGGGTGAGATCGCCCTGATCACCGGCGCCGCCTCAGGCATTGGCAAGGCCTGCGTTGAATCCATGTTGGCCCGAGGCGCGGCGGTCATTGCGCTGGATATCAATCCTGTTGTAGAAACCCTCTTCAACCGTGCCGACGTGCTTGGCATTAGCTGTGATGTCGCCAACGACGTTCAGCTGATCAATGCCATCAAACAAGGTGCGGCCCACTTTGGTGGCATCGACATGCTGGTCTTGAATGCCGGCATCTTCCCCGGTGGTTGTCGCATCGACAGCCTCAGTTCTGAAGAGTGGCGCAAGGTGATGAACATCAACCTCGATGCCAATCTGATACTGCTGCGCGAGGCCTATCCGTTCCTAAAGCTAGCGCCGAATGGTGGCCGCGTTGTAGCCATGGGTTCAAAGAACTTTCTCGCCCCTGGCCCCGGTGCCATCGCCTACTCGGCATCAAAGGCGGCACTGACGCAGATGACCCGCGTTGCAGCACTGGAATGGGGCGGTGAAAATATTCGCATCAACACCCTCCACCCGGACTGCGTCTTTGACACCGGCATCTGGACCGACGAGGTACTGGCAGCACGTGCCAAGCACTACGGCCTGACGGTGGATGAATACAAACGCAAAAACATTTTGAAGATCGAAGTCACCAGTCATGATGTCGCCGAACTGACGGCTGAGTTGTGCGGGCCGTTGTTTGCCAAAACCACCGCGGCGCAGCTACCTATCGACGGTGGCAACGATAGAGTAATCTAAACCAAAACCGTAGGGCGGGTCTCACGCGCCAAAAGCAATTAAAATCACCACAACAAATCAGAACGTTTTTTCGGCGGGTAGAACCCGCCCTACAGCGAGGACAAAGACAATGAATCTAAATAAAGTTCTATTGATACTGACATTTGTCATCGTCAGCGGCTGTTCCGATAGTGTTGATAAGGCCGCCAATGAGCCGAAGGGAGATCATGTTTTTAAAACACAAACTGACGCCCTGGACAAAGCCAAACAAGCAGAAAAGATAATTATGGATGCCGCAGCACAACAGCAACGCAATATTGAAGAACAAAGCCATTAACAGTCGACAGCGGCAACGATAGAATAATCGAAACCAAAACCGTAGGGCGGGTCCCACCCGCCAGAAGCAGTTAAAATCATCAGCAACAAATCAGAAAGTTTTTTCGGTGGGTGGGACCCGCCCTACATAACAGTTACAAAAATGGATCTATAAAATTATGGCCCAATACATCTACACCATGAACCGGGTGAGCAAGGTTGTCCCCCCGAAACGCACCATCATCAAAGACATCTCACTGTCATTCTTCCCCGGCGCCAAGATTGGCCTGCTGGGTCTGAATGGTGCGGGTAAGTCCACCGTCATTCGCATAATGGCCGGTGTCGATAAAGACTACGATGGTGAAGCCCGTCCGCAACCCGGTATCAAGATTGGCTACTTGGCACAGGAACCGGATCTTGATCCAAGCAAGGATGTGCGCGGCAATGTAGAAGAAGCCCTTGGCGAAATTAAACAAGCCATGACCCGCCTCGACGCTGTTTACGCCGCCTACGCTGAAGAGGATGCCGATTTCGATGCCCTGGCCAAAGAACAGGCCGAGCTGGAAAACATCATCCAGGCTGGCGATGCCCACAACCTTGATCGCAAGCTTGAGATTGCCGCCGAGGCGCTGCGCCTGCCGCCCTGGGATGCCGACGTCACCAAACTCTCCGGTGGTGAACGCCGCCGTGTCGCGCTGTGCAAACTGATCCTGTCAGCCCCTGATATGCTGCTGCTGGATGAGCCAACCAATCACCTTGATGCCGAATCGGTCGCCTGGCTGGAACACTTCCTGCGCGAATTCGAAGGCACCGTGGTCGCCGTTACCCATGACCGTTATTTCCTCGACAACGTCGCCGGCTGGATTCTGGAACTGGATCGTGGTCGCGGCATTCCATGGGAAGGCAACTACTCTTCCTGGCTGGAGCAAAAAGAGGCCCGCCTGGAGCAGGAAGAAAAAGGCGAACAATCACGCATGAAGGCCATGAAGTCCGAACTAGAATGGGTACGCAGCAACGCCAAAGGCCGTCATGCCAAGAGCAAGGCGCGTATTGCCCGTTATGATGAGATGGCTAGCCAGAGCTTTGAGGCACGTAACGAAACCAACGAGCTGTTCATTCCACCCGGGCCACGTCTGGGCGACAACGTCATTGAAGCAGTCCAGCTCAACAAGGGCTTTGGTGATCGCCTGCTGATCGAAGACCTCAACTTCAACCTGCCACGCGGTGGCATCGTCGGTGTTATCGGCCCCAATGGTGCCGGTAAATCAACCCTGTTCAAAATGCTAATGGGCATGGAAAAACCAGACACTGGTGAACTGAAGATTGGTGACACCGTGCAAATGGCATACGTCGACCAAAGCCGCGATGCACTGGATGATAGCAAGACTGCCTGGGAAGAGATCTCAGATGGTCAGGACATCATTACCGTCAACGGTATGCAGATCAACTCACGTGCCTACCTCAGCCGTTTTAACTTCAAAGGTAGCGATCAACAAAAACGTGTCGGCGACCTGTCCGGTGGTGAACGTAACCGCTTGCATCTGGCCAAACTGTTGCAAAGCGGTGGCAACGTCTTGCTGCTTGATGAACCCACCAACGACCTCGACATCGAAACCCTGCGCGCCCTCGAAGAAGCACTGCTGGAATTCGCAGGCTGCGCCGTGGTGATCTCGCATGATCGCTGGTTCCTCGACCGCATCGCCACCCACATGCTCGCCTTCGAAGGCGACAGCCACGTGGAATGGTTTGAAGGCAACTACGCCGATTACGAAGAAGACAAAAAACGTCGCCTCGGCGATGAAGCTGCAACACAACCGCACCGCATTACTTATAAAAAGTTTACCGGCTAACGTTTCATGCCGTAAAAAACAAAACCTCTTCAGTGTCATGCTGAAGGGGTTTTTTATTGTCTGCTAGATGGGCGATATACCCACATTGGGGTAATTGCCTCTTTCAATATCAATATCGCAGCAAACAACAAAAGCTATACAGAGCATAGAAACCGCTCTAACGGATTGATTTATCCAAGATAGATAAATCAAAAAGCAGTGGCTTGGTAAAGACCGGCTAAAAAGGATATAAAGTAAGCATGGAGAAATACCCCAAAGTGGGGTGTTTAATTACCCCACTTTGGGGTCTACTCACTGTTATGTGGCAATGATGGGCGGCCTTAGCGACTATTTAATTCATTAATAGCCTTGAGGCTTGGTTGAGTTGTAAATGGGTAGACTATATGGGTTATGTATCAAATAACTGTAAAGTATCATCCAAAATCATAATAAGCATATCGCTTATCCTGTGGTTTCTCTCTTTATCTCTTACGGGGATTAGCACTTATTCTGATAGTGCTCAACTCTCTGGGTTGGACATACTATTAATGGGGTGGTTATCTCCGCTGGTTTTTAACTTTGCTTGGTTTGCCAATGTTTTTTATATGTATGGGGTCTTATCCATAGTCAAGGGTAAATTAGTACGCATCTCACCAATACTAGCGGTAGTTCTTTCACTTGATACATTTAGATATAGCCAGCATTTACTGAACGAAGGAGGTGCAACTACGCCTGTATATGGTTATGGTTGGGGCGCGTTTATATGGCTTATATCAATATATCTTCTTCTAATAGCTGCCGGAACTCGTCAGGCAGAGTCGGCAACTAGCAACAGAAGCCATTTCAAAGCACAAGGAATGAGGGTGCTTGGTATAGTGCTTATTGCAATTACAGCTATAGGTACAGTGTCTCTTTCTTTGAATGACAAAGCGAATGCGAATAAAGAGGAATTAACACGTCTTTCTGAGGTAGCTTTCAAAAGAGGTGATGTGTGTTCTGTTGAACCCCCAAGTATGATAGAGCCTATCAAGGAGTTTTCTGGCCCCCTGGAGATCAGGATTAGTGAGAATTCACTTCATGCAAATTATCCATTCATTCAAATAAAGACGTTATTGAGTTGGGGGATACCTAGTATTAGGATAAATAAACAAGACTACTATCTAAATAAAAATAAACTTATTTCAAGTCCATCAAGTGGAGGAGCACAAGCTCTTCTAGAAGTTATCGAAATATATGGGGAAAGCATACAAGCGCGTTTGACTGAAGTTAAAGCAAATAGAATTGTTTTTGACTTCACATGGAAACGACAGGATTATCCTGTTAACACTAATATTTACTGCCCAGGTTATTCTTCATTCCCTCAGCTAGATGAACTTCCTCGGAGTCTTCTTGTTAAGGCATTAGATATCATGAAAACAAAAATAGATGAGGAAAGTACAGCTAATGTAAGAATTAAGAAAAATAGGATCGTGAATGGGGTAATTGTAAATCGTGCATCAGGAGGGCTCACAAGGAAAATGAGAGATGAGCTTTGGAAAAAAACAGCAACGGATAAATCAAATCAGTATCACCATATATTTAATATTAATTGCCCAGATAATATAGGGTGGGATGGCACAGGCTATGACGCATCAACAAATACAGGATGGCCATATAAGATTGATGGTGATGTATATTATCTCGGGACTCGAACTACTTACCGTTCAACCTGTGAAGAAGATGCAGTTTATATCTATTCCATGCATCCCACTAGAAATGACTATCGAATAAATATTAAGAAACGAAGTAAAATAGGTTTTGTAGATGTTTGGGCAGGAATTATTATTGTTAAAGGAATTACCACTTCAAACAAGCATGCATTCTATATCGAGTCAGTGAAGGATAATGAAGAGCGCGCTCTAGTTGAATTGGTTGATAATAAAAATGGCGATATATTATTTATAGAGTTTCCACTAGGAAAGATGAAGTAATAGGTTTAATAAAGTGGATTTGGTTTTTTTAGAGTGTTTAGCACTGAAATTAGTAGTGGTAAGTTGCCACATAACAAAAGGCTTCAAGGGACTTACCTCCGCGGTGCTTTTTTGTGCTTGAATAGCACAAAACAATCCCCACTCCGGTAAGCCCCTGAGCCTAAGCGTTAGATGCAGATAATAGGTTTATTGAATAATGTTTAAGAAAGTGGCCAATTACAGAAATCCAATAATTGCGCTTCTGGCCAGCTCGATATTATTGAGCATTATATTTCTTTCTACATCTCAAAAACATTACAACCAAATTGATGTTGAATATTTTATTTATGCATTGCCAAAAATAATAGCAATATCCGTAATCCCATCACTTGTTGCTTGGTTGGCAAAGTCAAACAAATGGTATTTTTCTGCTTTTATTGGTTGTGTAGTAGGCTTATTAAGTGCGGTAGCATATGTTCAATTTATTAAAAGCATCTAACAAACGCGGTAAGCGGACAGGTTTCCGCAACGTTAGATGCAAATAGATCATCAAGATGGAAGAAGTAATAAAGCTAATAATACTAAGTTCGTTTGTAGCATCATCCATATATATGATGGTTGCTACTGCAAGGGCATACAGAAATCGAAAAGATAAAAGTTTTTTCGGTGGTGCGATGATTTTGAATGGCTGGTGGGTAATTTATCCTTACGGAAGTAGCGGAATAAATGAAGAAAACCATAAGATAGTATTTCATGGGCGGGTTGCATATTTATGCTTTTATTCCGCATGTTTGCTTATGTACTTGGTAATAATAAAGCAATAAAAACAATTCATGAGAGAAACACTGCATCTAACAAACGCAATTAACTCGGACAATTTTCCGCGGCGTTCGTTTGTGCCGAATGGCACAAGCCTCACCCCGCTCCAAATTTCCGGTTATTGCGGACGTTATGTGCGTGATCAGAGTTATAGGGAAAATATATGAGTGATCTACAACAGGGAAACGCAAAATGCTTGTGCGGTGCCGTAAAAATTAAGGCTTTGAGTGTTAATCCAAAAATCACAGCTTGTCATTGTGGAATGTGCAGAAAATGGAGTGGCGGTCCGGCTCTAGCATTACAATGTGGAACAAACGTGGAAATTGAAGGAATTAAAAATGTAAAGGTGTTTGATTCCTCTGAGTGGGCCGAAAGAGGTTTCTGTGGAAATTGTGGAACTCATCTTTTTTATAGAATTAAGGGAACTGGCGAATATAGCATTCCAGCAGGATTCTTTCCTGAATTAAAAGATTTAGAAATTGAAGTGCAGTATTTCATTGACAAAAAACCAAGCTATTACTGTTTCGCAAACAAAACTAAAGAATTAACGGAAAAAGAAGTCTTTGCTTTGTATGCGCCAGAGGGATAAACAGGAAGGCTTGTTAGTAAATATTGCACATAACAAGGAAAATCAACCTGACCTATTTTTCGTTCGCTGTGCTCACAAAAAATGGTCAGGTTATTTGCAACGTTAGGTGTTTAAGGGGTGTCATGAGAAGCGCAGTTGTCATCGTAATGATTTTTCTGCTATTTGGGTGTGCAAGTTATAGCATTCCAAAGGACGACTATTCATTCATAGAAAAAGAATTGGATAAAAACCAGAAAGAATGCGCTAACGTAATGGTGACATCTGCAGATTGGGGGAGCGAGCGTGGGAGACAATATTTATCCTACCTGAAAGAGCAATTTATAAGAGATATAAAACGTATTCCTGGAATCAACTATGTTGAAAGAACCTCAGATGCAGAAAATATATTTCGCATTGAGGTAGAAGCTACACCTTTGGAAACCTTTGAACCTGATCCTCTAGCAGGATTATATATGTGGCTTGCAATATACCAATATAGTGCTGAGCATGTGCCTAGTAACCAAAGCGGCTATTTAGGTTATAGATTTTCAATATATAACCCCTATTTAGAAACAAAAAGTCTTGTTAATGCAACGTACACAACATCTAGCTGGAGTGGCGTATTTGCTCCTATTGTCTCGCTGACTTCTGGCCAAACAACTTCATTTGAAGAGGCCGCAGCTAAGAATAAGCAGAAAGTGATGCATGATCTTTATGAGGGACTTAAAAAGGAAGGGGTTTTCGTTGATTGCGACAACACCTAACAAACGCGGTCAAGCGGAGAAATTTCCGCGTTGCTTATTTGTGGCAAATGCCACAAGCCTCGCAATGCTCCAATTTCCCACTTACCGTAAACGTTAGGCATAAAAAGAGACATCATGAAATTTATTCGCTCAATATGGACTGTTCTCACCAATGTGGTAGTGGTAGCACTAGCCATATTTCTTGGCATGTTAAGCATTGCATCAACTTCGTTTGAAATTATAGTTGTTAGTGGTATGGCTCTAATATATACAACTATTATTACTTATGGCTCAACAATGGTGCGCACGCAACTTGCGTGCTTAAATTCAACGACAAACCAATTTATTTATTTGGCCAAACTACACAACAACACTGAAAAGGCCGAAGAGATTCTAGAATTAGAAGCGGATGCAAAGGAAGATTGGAGTGAATTCCTTAATAAGAATTATATCTATTATATTAATATGTTTTTTACCTTCGTTATGTGGGTGATTGCGGTTGGCTCAATTGTAGTGAGCCTGTAATGCCTAACAATGCGCAAACCTCCGCGGTGCTCCGGTTTGTCCCACAGCTTAAACGTTAGGAGCTCGACCTACCCACGAAAAGTAGACACCCTAATCAATTAGATTAAGATCTAATAGGAGGTGTCAAAATGGCTAGAAAAAAGACCATGATCAGGTAACAGATAAACAATAACCAGGCAGTTTGGTTTGCTCCACTGCTAAAAAACATTCATCAGCCCCATAACAAAAAACCCCTTTAACCATCGGCTAAAGGGGTTTTTTTAAACCGGGAAGGTTGCCCTTCCCTTTTTAAGAAGTAATTACTTCTTGGCAGCGGCGGCGTTACGTTCTGCTACTTCCTTGATTACGTCATCAGCAACGTTCTTAGGACATGCTGCGTAATGTTCAAATTCCATAGAGAACTGACCGCGACCTGAGGTCATAGTACGCAGATCACCGATGTAACCAAACATTTCTGACAATGGAACCTGTGCCTTGATGCGTACACCTGTGACACCTGATTCCTGACCCAGGATCATGCCACGACGACGATTCAAGTCACCGATAACATCACCAACGTGATCGTCTGGAGTAAACACGTCTACCTTCATGATTGGCTCAAGAATCTGTGGGCCAGCCTTAGGCATGGTTTGACGATAAGCGCCTTTGGCAGCTATTTCGAAGGCAATCGCAGAGGAGTCAACCGCATGGTAAGAACCATCGGTCAGCGTGACCTTGACATCCAAACATGGGAAGCCAGCCATTACACCTTTAATCATACTGCCAGAAAAGCCTTTCTCAACAGCAGGCCAGAATTCGCGAGGTACGTTACCACCCGTTACCTTGGACTCGAATGCAAAACCTGAACCTGTTTCGCCTGGCTCAACAATGTAATCAATCTTACCGAACTGACCTGAACCACCCGATTGCTTCTTATGGGTGTAGCTGTCTTCAACGCGCTGAGTAATGGTTTCGCGATAGGCAACCTGAGGTTTACCAACGGTTACATCGATGCCGTGGGTACGCTTGAGGATGTCGACCTTGATATCCAGGTGAAGCTCACCCATACCCTTGATGATGGTTTCACCAGAGTCTTCATCGGTTTCAACGCGGAAAGATGGATCTTCTGCAATCATTTTACCGATAGCAATACCCATTTTCTCAGAACCGGCCTTGTCTTTAGGCGCGATAGCGATAGAGATAACTGGATCAGGGAAGACCATTGGCTCTAAGGTGGCGGGGAACTTAGGATCACACAGGGTATGACCCGTTTGAACGTTCTTCATACCAACAACAGCGATGATGTCACCGGCTTGAGCACTGGTTATTTCGATACGCTCGTCAGCATGCATCTCAACCAGACGGCCGATACGCTCAGTTTTGCCAGTAAAGGTGTTCAATACAGAATCACCCTTGTTCAACGTACCTGAATAAATACGAATAAAGGTCAGTGCGCCAAAACGGTCGTCCATGATTTTGAACGCCAATGCGCGCAAAGGTTTATTAACATCAACGATTGCGAATTCGCCAGTCTCAACACCTTCCAGATCAACTTCAGGCTGTGGCTTAACTTCAATTGGGCTTGGCAGATAATCAACAACTGCATTCAACATAGGCTGAACACCTTTGTTCTTGAACGCTGAACCACAGAATGTAGGGAAGAAGTCCAGAGCAATTGTTCCTTTACGGATACAACGCTTCAGCTCTTCCTTAGATGGCTGCGTGCCTTCCAGATAGGCTTCCATCAGATCGTCGTCTTGCTCAAGCGCAGTTTCGACCATCATTTCACGATATTCTTCAGCCTTGGCTTGATATTCAGCTGGAACGTCTACGATTTCGTAATTCAGTGGATCACCAGTTTCGTCCCAGATCCAGGCTTTCATTTCCAACAGGTCGATGATGCCTACAAAATCGTCTTCGATACCGATAGGCAGCGTCATAATCAAGGCATTTGCGCCGAGTACGGTTCTAACCTGATCAACAACGCGGTAGAAGTCTGCACCCATACGGTCAAGCTTGTTGACGAAGATAACGCGCGCGACTTCTGAGTCATTGGCATAACGCCAGTTGGTTTCTGACTGAGGCTCTACACCGCCAGAACCACAGAAAACACCCACACCACCGTCAAGAACTTTCAGTGAACGATAAACTTCGATAGTGAAGTCAACGTGTCCGGGGGTATCGATGATGTTGAAACGATGATCATCCCAAAAACAGGTAGTTGCAGCAGACTGGATAGTAATACCACGCTCCTGCTCCTGCTCCATGAAGTCAGTGGTGGCTGCGCCATCATGTACTTCACCCAGCTTATGAATTTTACCGGTGAGCTTAAGGATACGCTCGGTAGTTGTGGTCTTACCCGCATCTACGTGAGCGAAAATACCGATGTTTCTGTACTTAGTCAGATCAGTCATGTTTCTACTCTAAAGTTGATATAAAAAAACCATTTGGCTCGGTACGAAACCAGACAGCGTAAAAATGGCCGCTATTTTACCTTAAAATTCCAGAAAAAACAGACAAATAGGAGTTCAATAAGCAATTTCTCTTCGCATACCTGGCAGACTCCCCTATCTATATGTTTTATATGGAATAAGATTCCAGCTAAAACAGCCCAACGGCTACAGACGGATGATGCCAATCACTGGACGCTACGCCTGCAATCTCGCCAATATTGATGTTTGCAGCCATACTACGAATCCAATCAACCAAGGAGGGGGAATGAATGAAACGTTTACTGCTATGTGGCCTGTTATGCCTGGGACTCACAACTGCGGCACAAGCCAAGGTGGTCGGTGAAGAGATTGATTACCAGTCCGATGGCACAACGCTGAAGGGCTATCTGGCCTATGACAACTCAAACAAGGGCAAACGCCCTGGCGTGCTGGTGGTGCATGAGTGGTGGGGCCACAACGACTACGCCCGGGAACGTGCCCGCAAACTGGCCAAGCTGGGCTATGTCGCGCTGGCGGTAGATATGTATGGCGATGGCAAGCAGGCGGCACACCCTGAAGATGCACAGAAGTTTTCATCCGAGATTGCCAGCAACATGCCGCTAGGCAAGGCGCGCTTTGAGGCGGCTATGGCGGTGTTGAAAGCACACAAGGCGACTGACAAGTCTGATATTGCTGCCATCGGTTATTGCTTTGGTGGTGCTGTGGTATTGCAGATGGCACGCGAAGGACTGGATCTGGATGCGGTGGTCAGTTTTCATGGCAGCCTGGGCACGCCAAAGCCAGCCCAAGCAGGCGTCGTTAAAGCCAAGGTTATGGTTGCCCATGGCGCGGCTGATCCGTTTGTGAAACCGGAACAGATTACTGGTTTTATGAGTGAGATGAATCAGGCCGGGGTTGATTACCGCTTCACAGCCTATGGCGGTGCGGTGCACAGCTTTACCAATCCTGAAGCAGACAAATTTGGTGAAAAATTCAATCTGCCGCTGAAATATAACAAGCAGGCCGATGATGATTCATGGCGCGACATGCAGACCTTTTTACAACAGGCCTTTGCTGATTAAATCTGGGCTGCCGGCAGGCAGGGAATAACAAACCAAGATTTAGGGAACCTCTGAACAAGTCATTCCGGCGAAAGCCGGAATCTAGTATCTATCTGATTACGCTAGACTCCGGCCTTCGCCGGAGTGGCGGAGACATTGATCAGTGATTCCTTAGTTTTTTATGACTCGGCCTGCTGCTCGCGTTTTTCTATCACCAGCCGCATGCGCTGATCGCGACGCTTGAGGCGTTCCAAATCCTTGCTCAGTTCTTTACGCTGCTGGTCTTCAATGCTCTTTTCCAGCTGCTTGTCCAAATCCTGAATTTGGGCCAGCAGCTTTTTATAGGCTTCGCGCATCTGTTCCAGAGAGGCAGCATCCTCGGCAATATCAAACACCACCTCCTCTGCCTTGCCCGCCTCGGTTTCAACATGCTCAACCAAACCATGTTCAGGTATAAACTGTTTTTCAGCTGGATAGGCACGTGTATTCATAAAGCTGGGAGAGACAATCTCAATCCCTCTCTGATGCAGATGATCGAGCATTCTTTTGTGCAGGGTAGATCGAAATGAAAGCAGCTGTTTGACTTCACTTAACAGACCATTAACCTGATAGGTGACTGAGTAGTCCCCCAATTTCATTATCAACACAAATGGATCAGCCAGCCCCGTTTGTTGCGCGGCCTCAAGTAAAGCAGACTCGGCATCACGCCGCGAGACATCATAACCAAGCGTGACTTCTGCCGAAATTATCGTGCCTGTGGCGTGTATTACCTTGGTCGGCTGTGTCACCACATAGAGATTAGGCAGGGTCATCAGATCACGATCTGTGGTTTGTATTTCTACATGCAACAAGCCCATTTCGGAAACCCTGCCGAAATTTTCTCCGACGCGAATAAAGTCGCCAATCCTGAAACTGCGCAGGCTACGCAACATGACTCCGGCCATGGCGTTGCCAACAAAGGTGGTTGATGACAAGGCAATGGTGGCTGACAAGACAATCCCTATCAGACTCAGCAGCTGACCGCGGGTCGAATCACTGAAGGGTAGCACCACAATCACCAGCAGAATGCCGACAAAGGCGATAGCGAATTTGATCAGGTGAAGACGATAACGATATTTCGGTTCGGCCTGGTAGTGACGAATCAGAAACAGATTACTGGCCATGAACCCACCCACTACCAAGATGATAGTGACGATGGCAGGCACAAAATCAAACAGATTAAAATCGGTCATGTATTTCACACGTTATGTTTAGACCCGACCAAGGTAACAGAACGCAATGCTAGTTAAGGCCACTTTCTTCAATGTTTTTTATTGCCGCAAAATGAGCCTGCGCAATTCGGTCACGCCCTTCCCTGCTCATTAAATAGTTTTTGCACTCTTGTTCATTATCCATAAAAAAGTTTTCTGTCAGTGCGGCGGGCATCTTGGTGTTTTTCAGAACGTAGAAGTTGGCCTCTTTATCCACATCACCATCTGAGACATCGGAGCGCATTTTGATATCGGGGAATTGATTCTCGAATTCCTGATAAAGAACGGTGGCGACTTTGTCTGAGTAAGTCGTGCCTGTTGAGGTGTAAACCTCGTAACCTTTGCCACCACCAGCATTGGCGTGAATAGATACATAAATGCAGCTACTCTGGCTGTGATAGCTATTGGCGCGTTTGACCCGTTCATTAAGAGAAATATCTTCCAGCTCGGGGACGATATTGACGTAGTTGATGCGCTCGGCAGTCAGCATTTCAATCAGACGGTTGACAATAGCGCGGTTGAATTCCCCTTCATAAAGGATTGAGCCATCATCCCAGTTTGGGCTGCGCTTGCCTTCGGTTTGATAGAGACCGTCGATAATGCCACCGTGGCCGTTATCCAGCAGCCATAAGTATTTACTCGCCATGACAACACTCCTTGTTGTTGATTAACCAATACAACAAGAATAGCCAAAAGAACCGAGAAAGGGATACAGTTTTTTTATTCTGCTAGCTAAACCAGTTGCTGCGCTAATACCAACGCATCTTCGTGACCTTTATGACTGGGGTAGTAATTTTCACGACAGCCCAGTTCATTAAAGCCCATCGACTCATACAGATTGATGGCACGTTTGTTTGAGGCACGAACTTCAAGCAGCAGCATTTCGACTTTATTCGCTCTGGCCGTCTGCTCAAGCGAGTGCATTAGCGCCCTGCCCAAACCCTTGCCCTGTTGCTCAGGATGAATACAAATATTCAATACATGCGCTTCACCCGCAGCCATGGACATCAAGGCATAGCCGCACATATCGGCCCCCTCTTCTAACACACAGGCGTAATAATTACTTTTCAGGCAATCGCGAAAATTACCTTCGCTCCAAGGAAAAGGATAAGCAGACTTTTCGATCACCATGACAGGCTGAATATCTGCCTCAGTCATAAGACGCAGCTGGTAGGGTTTTACAAACATCGGTTTTATTCGTTATTGACGATTTTCTGCGCTGACAACAGGTCATGCCAAGCCTTGCGCTTTGCTGATGGCATGCGTAACAGATAGGCAGGATGATAACTAACCACTAGCGGTATCTTGCTGTCGCCATATTCAAACCTCTGACCACGCATGTCTCCGACCTTTTGGTCAGTCTTCAACAAATTTTGTGCGGCGATACGGCCAACGGCAAAGATCACCTTGGGCTGAATCAGGGCGATCTGTTGTTTGAGATAGACCTCACAGGTGGCAGCCTCTGCAGCTTTTGGATCACGGTCATCGGCTGGGCGGCATTTGACGATATTGGCGATATAGACCTGTTCACGTTTAAGACCAACAGCCAACAACATTTGATTGAGAAGTTTGCCTGCCGGTCCAACAAAGGGTTCACCCTGGGCATCTTCATCGGCGCCTGGGGCCTCACCGATCACCAACCAGTCGGCATTGCGATTGCCAACACCAAAGACGGTCTGACTACGCTGCTGACTCAGGTCACAACGATTACAAACACTAACCTCTGCCTGCAGACCAGTCCAATCAGTGGCAACGGCAGGCAACTCGATACGCTGGTCTGCAACTGGGGCTGTAGGCTCAGCCTGGGGTGATGGCGTCGCAACGGTTTCTGCTGCTGTCGGTATTGCATCGGCCGTTTGAGATTGGGGCTGTAATTGAGTTTGGCGTAGCGACCAGGTTTGAATACCCATCACCTCCAGATACTGGTGACGTTGTTTGCCTGTCTGCGCCTGCCCCATTCGTATTAAACCTAGACCTGCGGATGCGCTCTATCATCAACTGCCATCATCTT
Source organism: uncultured Gammaproteobacteria bacterium (assembly GCA_965602225.1). Classification (GTDB taxonomy): domain Bacteria; phylum Pseudomonadota; class Gammaproteobacteria; order Tenderiales; family Tenderiaceae; genus Tenderia. The sequence goes on from CBFCYE010000001.1 coordinate 102,206, forward strand.
GTTGACGGCATTGATGTAGGCCTTGGCTGAAGCAATGACGATATCGGTATCAGCGCCCTGACCATTGATAATCCGGCCAGCCTTCTCCAAACGCACATTTACTTCACCCTGAGCATCGGTACCGTTGGTGACATTATTTACCGAATAAAGCTGCAGATCAGCGCCACTGTTGATAATCAATTCAATCGCCTTGAATGTAGCATCCACAGGACCACTACCTTCTGAATGTGCACGCTGTTCTTCACCATCAATACTCAAGGTAATGCTGGCATCCGGTGTTTCACCGGTTTCAGAACAGACCTTTAAGGCGACCAGTTTGATGTGCTCATTCTCGGCCTCAACACTCGCATCTGTCACCAGGGCCTGCAAGTCGTCATCGTAGATTTCATGTTTTTTGTCAGCCAAATCCTTAAAGCGTTTAAAGGCATCATTGAGCTCTTCTTCTGCCTCAAAGCTAATACCCAACTCATTCAAACGAGTACGGAATGCATTGCGGCCTGAGTGTTTACCCAGCACCATGCGGTTGGTGCTCCAACCCACATCTTCAGCGCGCATGATTTCGTATGTTTCACGATTCTTGAGCACACCATCCTGGTGGATGCCCGATTCATGGGCAAAGGCGTTGGCACCAACAATGGCCTTATTCGGCTGTACCGGGAAACCGGTAATCCCGGAAACCAGACGGCTGGCAGGTACAATTTGGGTAGCGTCCAGAGTGGTGTCACAGGGAAAGAGATCCTGACGTGTACGTACAGCCATCACGATCTCTTCCAGCGAGGCGTTGCCAGCACGTTCACCCAAACCATTTATCGTACATTCAACCTGACGGGCACCATTCATCACCGCCGACAATGAGTTGGCAACGGCCAGGCCCAAATCGTTGTGGCAGTGAACGGAGAAGATCGCCTTATCAGAATTTGGAATCCGCTCAATCAGATTCTTGATCAAGTTGCCGAACTGATCAGGCACGTTATAACCGACAGTGTCGGGGATATTGATCGTCGTTGCACCCGCATCTATCACCGCTTCGATGACACGGCACAGAAAATCCAGTTCAGAACGGCCGGCATCTTCTGGTGAAAATTCTACATTGTCGGTATGTTGACGAGCACGTTTAACCGCCTTCACGGCCTGCTCCACAACCTGATCTGGCGACATGCGCAGCTTCATCTCCATGTGAATTGGAGAGGTGGCTATAAAGGTGTGGATACGCGCGGAATTAGCATTTTTGAGTGCTTCACCGGCACGGTCAATGTCTTTATCCAAGGCACGGGACAAGGCGCAAATAGTGCTGTCTTTAACCGCGTTGGCAACCGCCTGCACCGCTTCAAAGTCGCCCTGACTGGCGATAGGGAAACCGGCTTCGATGACGTCGACGCGCATCTTTTCCAGTACCTTGGCGATACGAACCTTCTCGTCCTTAGTCATGGAAGCACCAGGACTCTGTTCGCCATCACGCAAGGTGGTATCAAAAATTATTAATTTGTCACTCATGATTCTCACTCCAATCCTGATGCTGATATTACAGCAGGGCCACATCAGCGGCAAACGGCAGTCTTGACTGCACGTTTAGAAAATATTCGTTTTTTGGGGGTGGCCGGATATGGCCAAATTATTTATATGCCCGAAGGCAGCAGGCACAGACCTAGCAGCAACAGGACATCGCTACCGGTTAAAGAATGAAGCTTGAATTGTGATAAGCAGTTTTTCATCATGATTCCAAATCGTGGTATGAAAACTATATATGCCCTACCCTGTTAATTCAAGCCTTAATCAGATGGTGTTTTGCGCTCGGCACGGTGTTGACGCAACTGTACCAGAGTTATAAATATACCCGAGACGGTATAGGCCAGTGCAATCAAAAATAACATTATGGCTGGATCCATAGCAACAAAGCCGAAGACAACCACCACCAAAAGAATCTTGAAGAACGGCACCTTACCCTTCAGGTCTTGATCCTTAAAGCTGTTATAGCGCACGTTGCTGACCATCAACACACCTGCTGCCACAGTCAGAGCGGCGGCCAACCAGGCTACGTTTTCACGCGCCCATCCGGCATCATCGCCCCACCAGACAAAACCAACGATCAACGCCGCGGCGGCCGGACTAGCCAGCCCTTGGAAGTAACGTTTATCAGCAATCCCAGCCTGGGTATTAAAACGCGCCAGACGTAAGGCCGCACCAGCCGCATAGATAAAGGCTGCAACAAAACCGACCTTACCCAATGGAATCAATGCCCATTGATAAATCACTAATGCCGGCGCCAGACCAAAAGAGACCATATCCGCCAGGCTGTCATATTCCTTACCAAAATCACTCTGGGTATTGGTCATACGGGCAATACGCCCATCTAAACCATCCATGAACATGGCAATAAATACAGCAATGGCAGCCGCCTCAAAGCGACCACTCATGGAGGCAACTATGGCAAAAAAACCGCCAAACAAACCTGCTGTGGTAAACAGATTTGGCAGAAGATAGATTCCACGACGACGTTTCGTTTCTTCATCCATAATCGGCGCTAGTCACTCCATTACTCAAAACAAAATTCAGGATATTACATTTTAAAACTGTAAATACAAAACAGGGATTGGGCCGAAGCGCCAATCCCTGTCTTCAAGCAAAACCAACTAAGATTTAGTTTTTGCTCTTATCAACAATCTTTTGGATCCAAGGCATCATTTCACGCAACTTGGCACCAGTGACTTCGATTGGGTGTTCAGCATTAAGACGACGCATGGCAGTCATTTCCGGGTAACCAGACTGACCTTCCAGGATGAATTTCTTAGCGTATTTACCTTCCTGAATATCCTTCAGCGCTTCACGCATCGCCCAACGAGACTCTTCGTTGATAATCTTAGGGCCAGTCACATACTCACCATACTCTGCATTGTTAGAGATAGAGTAGTTCATGTTGGCAATGCCGCCTTCGTACATCAGGTCAACGATCAACTTCAGTTCGTGCAGACACTCAAAGTAGGCCATTTCTGGAGCGTAACCCGCTTCAGTCAGGGTTTCGAAACCGGCTTTAACCAATTCAACAGCACCACCACAAAGTACCGCTTGCTCACCGAACAGGTCAGTTTCACATTCGTCACGGAAAGTAGTTTCGATGATACCAGTACGACCACCACCTACACCTGAAGCATAAGACAGGGCGATTGCTTTAGCATTACCAGAAGCATCCTGCTGAACAGCGATCAGATCAGGGATACCACCACCCTTAACAAACTCAGAACGTACAGTATGACCAGGTGCCTTAGGCGCGATCATGATGACATCCAAGTCTTTACGTGGAGTGACCTGGTTATAGATGATTGAAAAACCATGAGCGAAGGCCAGCACTGAACCCTTTTTCAAGTTAGGCTCAATTTCTTCTTTATAAAGCTGGCCCTGGAATTCATCAGGAGTCAGAACCATAACCAGATCAGCCACTTTAATTGCATCAGCAACTGGCGCAACTTTCAGGCCCGAAGCTTCAGCTTTAGCAACTGATTCAGAACCAGCACGCAGACCAACAGTCACATCAACACCTGAATCTTTCAGGTTGTTGGCGTGTGCATGACCCTGTGAACCATAACCAATGATAGCTACCTTCATACCTTTGATGATGGACAGGTCACAATCTTTATCGTAATAAATATTCATTTGTTGTTTCCTTTTACACTTAACTTTGAACTTAAAATCTAGTATTTACAGAGACAGACTTTTGTCGCCTCTTGAAATTCCCGACACTCCAGAACGTACTGTCTCCAGAATCTCCTCATTGCCGACGGCCTGAATAAACGCATCCAGCTTGTCGCCAGTTCCCGTCAATTCAATGGTATAGCTGTTACTGGTCACATCGATGATATTGCCGCGAAAGATTTCTGCCAGGCGATTAATTTCATTGCGAGCCTCAGTGGCTGCAGCCGCCTTGACCTTAACCAGCATCATTTCACGCTCGATATGTGGCCCTTCAGTCAAATCGATCAATTTGACTACATCAATCAATTTATTCAATTGTTTGGTGATCTGTTCAATGATTTGATCCGAACCACGTGTAACCAGAGTCATGCGTGATAGCGAAGGGTCTTCTGTTGCCGCAACCGTTAGTGACTCAATATTATAGCCACGAGCAGAAAACAAGCCAGCAACACGCGACAAGGCACCCGCTTCATTTTCCATCAATATAGAAATTATATGACGCATCGACTTACACCAAAATCATTTCGTTCAAACCAGCACCGGCTGGAATCATTGGATAGACGTTTTCAGTCTGGTCAGTAACCACATCAATAAAGACCAAACGCTTCTTATATTTGCCTACCGCTTCTTCCATGGCTGGAACCACATCTTCTTGCTTCTCAACACGAATACCAACATGACCATAAGACTCTGCCAGTTTAACGAAGTCAGGCAGTGCCTCCATGTAAGACATGGAATAACGGCCCTGGTAGAAAAATTCCTGCCACTGACGCACCATGCCCAAAACACGATTATTAAGACAAACAACCTTTATAGGCAGGCCATATTGCAAACAGGTCGACAGTTCCTGAATATTCATCTGGATACTACCTTCACCGGTAACACAGGCAACCGTTGCCTTGGGGTTAGCAAGCTGCGCACCCATTGCGGCCGGCAGACCAAAGCCCATCGTCCCCAGACCACCAGAGTTGATCCAGCGATAAGGTTTATCAAATTTATAGAACTGAGCCGCCCACATCTGATGCTGACCCACGTCTGAAGTAACAAAGGCATCGCCCTTGGTGACGTTATAAAGCGATTCAATCACGTATTGTGGTTTTATCAGGCCAGACTCTGTGTCGTACTTAAGGCAATCAACCGCACGCCACTCTTCAATCTGCTTCCACCACTCAGCCAGCGCCTTTTTGTCAGGCGTCAGCTTAGATTCGGCCAACAGCGCCATCATCTCTTTCAATACATTGTTAACGCCACCAACAATCGGCACATCAACCATGACATTTTTTGCAATAGAGGCGGGATCGATGTCTACATGAATAATTTTGGCCGTCGGACAAAACTTCTCAATGTTGCCGGTAACGCGATCATCAAAACGGGCACCAATGGCAATCAGCACATCACAGTTATGCATGGACATATTGGCTTCGTAGGTGCCGTGCATACCGAGCATGCCGAGGAATTGTTTGTCCGTTGCCGGATAGGCACCCAAACCCATCAATGTATTAGTGATCGGAAAGCCAAGTTTCCTGATCATGTCAGTCAGCGGTTTGGCGGCACGATCAAGAATCACACCCCCACCGCTGTACACCATTGGCCGCTTAGCGGACAACATCAGGTCAACAGCCTTCATGATCTGGCGCTTATTACCCTTCACTACCGGATTATACGAGCGCATCTTGATGCTTTTGGGGTAGTGGTATTCACACTTCTCAGCGGTAATATCTTTTGGAACATCAACGACAACCGGACCAGGGCGACCAGTCGTCGCAACGTAAAAAGCCTTCTTAATCGTTTCAGCCAGGTCTTTTACATCCTTAACCAGGAAGTTGTGTTTGACACATGGGCGAGTAATACCAACGGAATCAACTTCCTGAAAGGCATCATTACCAATCATGTTGGTAGGCACCTGGCCAGTGAAGACAACCATGGGGATGGAATCCATATACGCCGTGGCAATACCAGTAATTGCGTTGGTTGCACCCGGGCCTGAGGTAACAAGCACTACACCTGGCTTACCAGATGAACGGGCGTAACCATCAGCGGCGTGGGTAGCAGCCTGCTCATGACGCACCAGAATGTGCTCAACTTTGTCCTGTTTGTAAATAGCATCATAGATATGCAGTACTGCCCCACCGGGGTAGCCAAACAGATATTCGACACCTTCATCCTCAAGACTGCGGATTAAGATTTCGGCACCAGTTAATTCCACCGTGATTCTCTCCTAAAAACCTTTTTCTCTAAGAGAAAAAGCCCGTTTAACGGGCAGTCACTCTATTTCCAGTATTTTAAATATCAAAAGAGCTCGAAAATTACATGAAAATTCGTAGCTTAGTCAAGCCCTTAGATCAGGGCGGCGAGTATACCAGAATTTTAATATCTGAGGCAGTTCCGAAAACTTCAAGGCAAGACAGCTATAATTTTCCAAACCCACACAAACGGAACCGTCATGCCATTTCTAAAGCTAGAGACAAACCAAACCCCCTCACCAGAATCACTGCAGCAACATCTAAAAATGCTATCCGAAGGCGTGGCTGAAATCCTGGGAAAACCCGAAAATTACGTCATGATTGCACTTGAAACTGCAAAACCCATGTTTTTTGCCGGAAATGAGCAGCCTGCTGCCTTCGTCGAACTCAAGAGCCTGGGCCTGCCCGAAGAGCAAACGACCAGCCTTTCCAGCGCCCTATGCCAGCTGATCGAAACTCAAATGGGGATAAAAAAAGATAGAATCTATATAGAGTTTAGTGGCCCGGCCAGACATATGTGGGGCTGGGATGGCAAAACCTTCTAACCCGCCTCGACAAAGTCAGCCAGAAAACCATCTACCTGCTCCCAGACATCAGCAACAAGGGATTCGTTATAGGTCGGATAGGCGGAATCCATAAAGCCATGCCCTGCTGAAAAACTGTAATTTTTATAGGTAATCAATGCCTTCTTCATCAGCAAGCGGTAGTCCTCAATCATCTGCGGAGTAATCGACTCATCCTGGCGGGCAAAAATCGCCAGCAATGGTGCCTTTAAGGTGCGCATCTGCGCCACATCGGCATCAAGTTCACCGTAAATCACCACCGTACCCGCGACGTCGCTGGGCGCTGCAATCGCTGCCTGAAAAGATTGCCAGCCACCAAAACCTGCCCCCAAAGTGACGACCTTGCGGCCCTCTCTTTTTAGATAATTCAGACCCGCCTTAACATCAGCCTTAACCCATTCAGGGTCTGTCGCGTTCATGATTTCTGTGGCCAACCGCTCCTGTTTAGAAATACGACCATCAAAGACATCAATTGCCAAGGCACGATAACCCTTGGCCGCAAACCGGTCGACCCACTGACGAACCGTTGCATTAATACCCCAGCGGTCATGCAGGATCAAGATCCCCAGAGCGGCATCTTCAGGCCCGGCAACATAAGCCTGCAGGTTTGTTCCCATTACCGACTTAACGGTAATAACACCAGAACTTGCTTGCGCTAATTTCTCACTGGAATCAGCAGCATAACTGGCAAATGAAACAAAACAGATTAAACTAAAAATTAGACTACGCATCATCACTCCAACACAATTATGCAAACAAAATAACAACAAGCTTAGATACGCTCAAGGCAATTGATAAAAAAACATTAATTCAGGCCTGCTCGCAACCCCATATGCTAACCTCAGCTCATGCAATTGACCTTATAAGGAACTCATCGGATGACTAGCCAAAATCAGCCTGACTGGGACAAACTGGCAGAAAAGTTTGATCTATTTTTACCTCACATTGCCCCTGTAGGCGAGGCCATGTTGGCCGCCCTTGAGATTAATCCAGGCGACAAAATCATCGACCTTGCCTCAGGCACAGGCGAACCAGCCCTTACCCTGGCACAACGCAATCCCCACGCCCAGGTCATCGGCACCGATGCCGCCGCAGGTATGGTCAGGGCGGCACAAAACAAGCTCAAGGCTGCCCAGCTCAAAAATATTGAATTCACCTGCATGGCCACCGAAAAACTTGAGTTCGAAGACGCCAGCTTTGACAAGGCCATTTGCCGTTTTGGGGTCATGCTATTTGAAGATCCACTCCAGGGCAGCAAAGAGATGTTTCGCGTACTCAAGCCCGGTGGTCAATTTGCACTGGCAGTCTGGAGCACAGCAGAAACCATGACCACCATGAACTGGGCCTACCAGGTATTCAAAGATCGCTTGGAAGAACAGGACCACCCCGCCCTCGCCAAAGTCACCTCACTCGGTGAAGCAGGTGTGCTGAAAACACTATTGCAACAAGCTGGATTTAAAAACTTCAAAGTTGAAGCCAAGCAGTTTAACTATCAGTTTCAATCATTTGAAGAATACTGGGAGATGATCGAAGCCTCAGACATCATGAAACAACAATTCGATGCGCTGCCCCAAGAAGAGCGTGAGAATGTTCGAGATGAAGTCGCCCGTTTTGCCAGCGAATTTATAACCGGCAACGGGCTGGTGATACCACATGAATACCTGCTGGCAACCGGAGTTAAATAAGCACCGATACTCGGATAAAAAAAGGGCCGCAACATGCGACCCTTTTAAAATCCTGTTTAGTTATTCATCAATACATAATCGATGCAAATATCCCGACCAACGACACCATGCATGCTGACCCAAGCACAATAATCAAATCTGTATCACCTGAACTTTTTTGCAACATATTCTTCTCCTAGTAGATTAATGGTTAAAAAACACACTTCACTAATGGGAAAAACAATCCAGCACCCATGAGAAACATAGTGCAACAGTCAGGAAATACAAGTTATTTTTACGGGTAGATTACATTTGCAGACTCAATATTGACTCAGCGTTTTCAGTGGCGCCTGATTAATAACAAGGCGCGTCCCTAGCGTACCGGCAAGACCAACACCTAGCGCACCTATCAGGCCACCGGCAAGCCATAGGGTTATTCCGGGCAAATAATTGAGCTGAAAAATACGCTCTGCGACAACCATTCCCACAACACCTGCCACCGATGCCGCCACCAGGCCTGATAGCAAACCCAGCCCTGAGTATTCAAGCACGATACTGCTGAGCAACTGGCCGCGACGGGCACCCAGGGTTCGCAAAATGGCTGCCTCCCGGATTCGTTCGTCAAGGGTGGAATGAATAGCGGCATACATCACCATCAAACCCGCCAACAGGGTAAACAGAAACACATACTCGACCGCCAGGGTGACGCGTTCGATGATGGATCTAACCTGGGCCAAAATACCGGCCACATCAAAGACTGTGATATTGGGAAACTGCTGCAACAGACGATTCAGAACGGCATGTTTTGCCTCAGGCAGATAAAAGGCAGTGATGTAGCTGACCGGAAAACCATCCAGCAGTTGTGGTGGTGCCACAACAAAAAAATTGGCATTAAAGCTATCCCATTCGACGCTGCGCAGACTACTAATCTCAGCAGTAAAAGCCTGACCCGCAGCGGAATAGGTCAGCCGGTCACCCAGGCCCAGCCCCAGCTCCTTGGCCAGCCCCTCTTCAACCGATAACAATTCAGTTCCATATTCAGACTCACCCCACCAACGTCCAGCAACAATCTGGTTATCCTGCTGCATCTCTGCTGCCCAGGAGATATTGAACTCACGATTCACTAAACGTTTAGCGCGTTCGCTAGCAAAATCATCCACCACCACTGCCCGGCCATTAATCTCTACCAGGCGTGCTCTCAGCATTGGATAAAGCACAGGCGTTTCAATATTTTCGCCAGCAAAAAAAACCTTCACCGGATCAAGCTGGGCAGACTGGATATTGATCAGGAATCGGTTAGGCGTGTTGTCTGCCAAACCGCCCTGCCACTCATCGAGCAGATCTGTGCGCACTAAAGCCAACAGCAACAGCGCCATCAGACCGATACTAAAACCAACCATCTGGATAATGCTCTGCCGGGCACGACGACTGATATTAACCAGACCAAAACGCCATGTCGCCCCGGCATGACTAACGGCCAGTCTAAGCAACCGTAACAGCAGCAGCGATAACAGCACCAAAATCACCAACAGCAACACCAGACCAAGAATAATACTCACTGCCAGTTTGATATTTTGTGCCTGCAACAAGACCAGGGCGATAAAGGCGCTAATACCGACAACATAGGCTGACACCGTATTCAGCCCAACAGAACCCAGGTCACGATTTAACACACGTAAGGTGGGCACATTGGCCAATTGCATAATGGGCGGCATGGCAAAACCCAACAGGGTAATCATTCCGGTCAGAAAACCCAATACAACCGGCCAGGCATCGGGTGCTGGCAACTCAATATCAGCAAGCGGCCCCAGCAGGGCGACCAGCCCCCACTGCGCCAAATAACCAAGCAACACCCCAATGCCACTGGCCACCAAACCCAGCGCCAGCATCTGCCACAGATACAGTCGGCTAATGAAACGCTGTTCGGCACCCAGGCAACGCATCACCGCACAGTTATCAAAATGACGACTGACAAAACGACGCGCCGCCATGGCCACAGCCGCTGCGGCAAGCAAGACACTGACCAGGGCGGCCAGACCAAGAAAGGCATCAGCCCGCTGCAAGGCTGTTTCAACCTGGGGCCGCGCATCTTTGATGGTGTTTAGGCGTTCGCCGGGGGCCAGCCCTTTCTGCCAAAGGCGTTGTAGTTTTTCAACTCGCTCAACATCACCGGCAAGCAACAGGCGATAGTTGATCCGACTAGCGGGTTGGACCAGTTGTGTCGCCGCTAGATCAGCAATATTCATTAACAGTCGCGGCGCAAAACCAAACAGCATGCCGCCCGACTGTTCCGGCTCATTGCTCAACACGGCAGCGACACGCAATTCGGCAGAACCAACCTTCAAGCTATCACCGACCTTGATACCCAGTTGAGTCAGCACCTGACTACCGGCCCAGACAGTGCCAACTAAAGGTGCCGCTGTCACTGGCGTCGGCGTTGCAAACAACTCACTGGCAATATGTACCTGGCCACGTAATGGATAGCTGTTACTAACCGCCTTAAGCGCCACCAGCTGGTGAGCAGCATCGGCAAACACCATGGTTGGAAACTCAACCGTCTCAGCTGTATTAAGCCCGGCTTCAACGGCCGCCGTCAGTCGCGCTTCGGCAACGGGGTTGCGCGACGAAAACACCAGATCGCCGCCCAGTAAATCATTGGACTGACTCGCCAGGGCCAGTTGAATGCGATTGGTAAAGAAGTTGACCGAGCTGACGCTGGCAACCGCGACAATCAGCGCCAGCAAAAGCACCGTCAGCTCACCGGCAGACCAGTCACGCCACAGCTGACGCAAGCCCAATTGCAGAGCTATCACACGCTAGCCCTCAGGCAGCCTTCTTCCAGTTCCAGTTGTCGCTGGCAGCGCCCGGCCAGGCTGCTGTCATGGGTCACCATAACCAGGGTCGTGCCATGTTCAGCATTGAGTTCAAACAGCAGGTCGATAATCTTCGCCCCGGTCTTGCGATCAAGGTTGCCGGTTGGTTCATCGGCGAATAACAGTTTGGGCTGCGGCGCAAAGGCACGGGCAATCGCAACCCGCTGCTGCTCGCCGCCGGACAACTGTTTGGGGTAATGACTCTGACGCGGGCCAAGGCCAACCCGTTCAAGCACGCGTTGTGCAACCGCAGCGGCATCACTCCGCCCGCTAAGCTCCAGCGGCAACATCACATTTTCCAAGGCCGTAAGGTTGGGCAACAACTGGAAGGCCTGAAACACAAACCCCACCTTCTCAGCCCTGAGTCGGGCGCGGCCATCTTCGTCCAGCGCAAACAGGTCAACACCATCAACAATGACCTGCCCTGCGGTTGGCGTATCCAGTCCGGCCAACAAACCTAGCAGGGTTGATTTTCCGGCCCCGGATGAGCCGACAATGGCGACGGTTTCTGCCGCCAGAATATTAAACTCAACATTATTTAAAAGCGTCAGTTCACCCTCAGGGCTGACCACCCGTTTCGACAGGTTCACGATATTTAAAACAGCATCCATATTTATTCCAGCCAAGCCTTGTCTAATCACAGTTACGAAATAACTCCACAGCGTTACAATGTAAGGTCTCGGAGGATTTAATGAAAGCCTGGATAACTGTTGTATTTACCCTGATATTTTGTGGCTCAGCGTCTGCCAATAGCCCAAACTTGTTGGTGCTTGGTGATAGTCTCAGCGCCGCCTTTGGCATAGAACAGCAACAGGGCTGGGTGGCTCTTTTGCAAAACCGCTTAGATCAGAAAAACCACGATTACCAAGTCATCAACGCCAGCATTAGTGGCGAAACCTCCTCCGGCGGCTTGTCGCGCCTGCCTGCCCTGCTACAACGCTATCAACCGAGCATTGTGATTCTCGCCCTTGGCGCCAACGATGGCCTGCGCGGGCTGTCAATCAAACAGATGCGCACCAACCTGAATAGCATAATCGAACAGTCAAAACGTAAAGATGCCGCAGTGCTTCTGATTGGCATACAACTACCACCCAATTACGGCCCTACCTACACGCAACAATTTCAAGACACATTTAATCAGCTTGCCTCATCACAAAACGTGCCCCTGGTGCCATCCTTGGTAAACGGCATCGGTGAAAATAAGACCATGTTCCAGCAAGATGGTTTGCACCCAACAGCCAAGGCCCAGCCCACAATATTGAACAATCTCTGGCCCAGCCTTGAACTACTACTTTAGTTAGGCGCAGCCAGCAAAAGCGCATCAAGCTCTGCCGGGATTGATGGCCGGCCACGCGCATTAAGCGCCGTGCCGATGATCTTGGCCTTCATGACCGGCTTGTTGTCTGAGAGACGAAAAACATCCTGATAAAAGGCAAATCGGGCTTTGGATTCACGCACCATATTCAGGCCAACCACAAACCTGTCACCGCTGGTTAGTGGCAGTTTGTAATCAAGCTCTGCCCTGACCACGACAAGATTAATGCCATTACGGGCATACTCGGCGAAATCGATACCGATGTCCTTTAGATATTCATGGCGTACATGTTCAAGATAGTTTTGATAAACGCCATTATTGACTATCCCCTGAATGTCGCACTCGTAATCACGCACATCCATTTCCATTGAAAAACTGTAATCTTCCATGACATTAGCCCTTGGAATAAATAGAAGCCAAAATAGACGCAAAAACTACCTTATCTACAGATTCTAAACAATCAAAAACTATTATTGATTATTAACGCCCCTCCCTCTAAATCGCCATTTCGGCACATCCCATGGGTATATAATGAGCGCCAATATTTTCCAGCATTGGAGGCGATGTGAAGCCGATCATTTCTATCAACGAGCTCAGCAAGACATATGCGTCGGGCTTTAGTGCGTTAAGCAATATCAATCTGGATATTCAGCGCGGTGAAATTTTTGCGCTGTTAGGCCCTAACGGTGCAGGCAAAACAACATTGATCAGTATTATCTGCGGCATTGTGACACCCAGCTCTGGCAGTGTTTCGATTGATAGCCATGACATTGTTTCTGATTTCCGGGCAGCACGTTCAAAGGTGGGATTGGTTCCACAGGAGCTTTCCACCGCGGCATTTGAGAGTGTCTGGGATACGCTTAATTTCAGCCGTGGTTTGTTTGGCAAACCATCAAACCCAGCTCTTATTGAACAGGTTCTGCGAGACCTTTCTTTGTGGGAAAAAAAGGATGCGCGAATCATGGAGCTGTCCGGGGGCATGAAGCGTCGGGTGCTCATCGCCAAGGCCTTGTGTCACGAACCTGAGGTGTTATTTCTTGACGAACCCACGGCGGGGGTCGATGTGGAGCTGCGGCGTGATATGTGGACGATGGTGCGCAAGCTGCGTCAACGGGGCGTCACGATTATTCTGACCACGCACTATATCGAAGAAGCCGAAGAGATGGCTGACCGCATCGGCATCATTAATAACGGCGAAATCATCATGGTGGAAGACAAGGCTGTGTTGATGAACAAACTTGGAAAAAAACAGTTAACTCTCAGCTTGCAGAATGCCTTGCATGAACTCCCCGCAGCACTCAACAGCTTGCCGTTGACCATATCCCAAAATGGGAATGCGCTTATTTATAGCTATGATGCGCAAGCAGAGCGTTCTGGCATTCCTGAGTTGTTACGCCTACTCGGCGAACACAATATCGACTTTAAGGACTTGCACACCAGTGAGAGCTCGCTGGAAGATATCTTCGTCAGCCTTGTGAAGGAATCAGCATGAATCTCTACGCCATCCGCGCAATTTACATTTTTGAGATGACCCGCACCTGGCGGACATTAATGGAAAGCATCGCAGCACCAGTGCTCTCGACATCACTTTATTTTATCGTCTTCGGTGCCGCCATTGGCTCACGCATGGGCAATATAGATGGCATCAGTTATGGCGAATTCATTATTCCAGGCCTGGTGATGTTATCGCTGCTGAGCATGAGCATTTCCAATGCCTCATTTGGTATTTATTTTCCCAAGTTCTCGGGCACCATTTACGAAATACTGTCTGCGCCGGTCTCCCCAGCTGAAATCGTCACCGGCTATGTGGGAGCTGCTGCGTCAAAATCGGTCATCCTCGGTTTATTGATGCTAATCACGGCACGTGTCTTTGTAGATTACGAAATAGCCCACCCGATCTGGATGCTGGCCTTTTTGATGCTCACCGCCGTCACCTTCAGTATGCTCGGCTTTATCATCGGGCTATGGGCTGATGATTTCCAAAAATTACAGATCATTCCCTTGATGGTCATTACTCCGCTGACTTTTCTGGGCGGTGCATTTTATTCTATCGAGATGCTGCCCCAGCCCTGGCAAACCATCACACTGTTTAACCCCGTGGTCTATCTCATTAGTGGTTTTCGTTGGAGTTTTTACGGTATTGCTGATGTCGATGTGGCCACCAGCCTCGGCATGATCATTCTATTTATGCTGCTCTGTCTTACGGCTATCGGTTGGATTTTTAAAACGGGATATCGCTTGAAGGATTAAGCTAACTACTTACGCTGACATAACTTAAAACCCTATGGCAATGGCAAAAATGGCCAATGGCTTATTATAACCAGCAGCGAAATCTTGCCTGAACGATGGACAAAAAAAACCCGTTATAGGGAAACGGGGCAAGCATCACTCTTGGCGTCTAACTGTAGTGATTAAAACTTCATAATTATTTTGAATTTGGGCCAAAGTTCTCAACAAGGTAATCGACAACCAAAACTGCCTCATCTTCTTTAATGGCGCAGCCCATATCATTGACCATATCGTCTACCACCCAGGCCCAGTTATTTCTATCCAATCGCTGTGACTTGGGTAACATTATGCTATGACAGGCACCGCAATATGATTCAAACAGGGCCTTGCCCTCTGCCATTTTGGCATCGTCTCCCGCCCAGCTCAGGGCGGGAAGACAAAAGGCAATCACGGCTAAACGTCTCAACATCAACTAAACCCCAACAAGCACCGGCACGCGGTGGATTACATTGCCCAGGTAGCCTTTTGGATTCCATGGCTGCTGGAAAGGCTGGGTGTTGTCATCGTCGTCGTAGGCCCGGGCCCATACTTCGTAGTAACCCTTACCCTTGAAAGAGACTTCAGTACCAAAACGCTGCCATGAATACTTATTAGGTGCACGACCCAACTTGGCCTTCTTCCAGCTAATACCGTAGTCAGTCGAGATCATTACCTTATCAACCTTGTTTTCACCGGCCCAGGCATGACCACCGACAGGAATCTTCTGGCCAACGGCAAATTTACTGTTAGGTTCGAGGTTGGTAATCATGGATTTAATACGCCAGGCAGTGGCGATTTCCATGTCTTCCTTGGGTGGCTTGGTACCAGGAATGACAGGATATTTTGGTACACGATAGGCATAACCAGACATCTTCTTGGAGTCATGTACCTGATCACGAACCCAGATACGGCTAAGCCATTTTTGTGAACAGCTACCGACCCAACCAGGTACAACCAGACGCACAGGAAAACCATTCAGCGGATCAAGATCCTTGCCATTCATCTGATAGGCAACAATGGTGTATTTATCCATGGCCTTATCAATCGGCACACCGCGAGAAAACGGTGGCGCTGCTCCCAAAGATGGATCATCGCCATAGTGAGCGGTATAAACAGCACTGTCTTTCAGACCGGCCTTTTTGAGGATGTCGCGCAATGGCACACCGGTCCACTGGGCACAACCAACCGCACCCCTGTCCCAGGGATTACCGCGAACCTTCGGTTCAAAATTGGCACGACCATTACCGCCACATTCGATCAACATTGGCAGGCTAACGCTGTCCATGGCCTTTAGATCAGCCAGACTCAGCTCAAGAGGAGTATGAACTTCACCGTCAATAGTCAACTTCCAGCCCTGGGCATCACGTCCGCTTGCCGCAGGTGGAACCAGACCGTTATTACGGACAAAATGGCGTTCGGTTGGGGTAATATCGTCATTAAGCAGGTGGGGCGCAAACTCACCATTTACAGGTCTAACGTTATGCACCAACATGCCCGGCTTGCCTGAAACCTCTTTGACAGAGGCATCGGCCTCTTCAGCCAAGGCTTGTGGTATCAAACCACGACCAACCAAGCCGCTTTCAGAAGCAGCACCGAAGGTCGCCAGCGCCCCCAGAACACCAAGCTGACCAAGGAATTTTCGCCGGGAACTTATTTCATCTACACGATCCAGGTCTTTTGAACTGGCGCCATTATCTTCCAGTTGGCCACGCAGTTTATCCCATGGCATCTTCTTGTCGTCGGACATGCATTCATCTCCTAAATTATTTGACTGAATTCAAAAACAAAAACCAGGTACAACAATCGGGATTAATGCTATCAAGGAATTAAACTTTTATTCTTAAATACCCTTAAGATTTAATACATTAAAAGAACACCAGATTACTAATAGCTAAAGTTACTTGATTGACTGCCCCCAATATCCGCAGCACAAATCAAAAATAGTACTTACTTAATCATTCTGCAATGTTGACCATCACTGACAACTGAGGTATTTGTAGGCCCAGGTTTTGGTGAAGCAACTCTAGCCAGCGTAAAACAGGTTTCGGCACTTAATTTTGCAACATTCAATCTTAGAAAATTTAAAGGAAAATTCATGTCCGATAATGCCAAACGGGATTTTTTACCCATCACTATTGCTGTGCTCACCATTTCTGACACACGTGATGAGCAGACTGACAAATCGGGCAATTATCTGGCTGAGGCAGTACAAAAACCTGGTCATAAGCTTTTTTCCAAAGTAATCGTCAAGGATGATCTCTACAGCATCCGTGCTCAGATTTCACAATGGATAGCCAACCCTGAGATACAAACCATCATTACAACCGGCGGCACTGGTTTTTCACAACGCGATGTTACACCCGAGGCAATCAGGCCACTGCTGGACAAAGAGATCCCTGGCTTTGGTGAATACTTCCGCACTATTTCTATGGAACAAGTGGGCACTTCAACCATACAGTCACGTGCCTTGGCCGGCACTGCCAATAACAGCTACATTTTCAGCCTGCCTGGTTCCGGCAATGCCTGTAAAACTGGTTGGGAAGACATCCTTTTGCAACAACTGGATTACAGACACAGGCCCTGCAACTTTATCGAGCTGCTACCAAACATCGCCTCATAAATAAGATTTAGTTCATGCAACCAACCTGTGACAGCAGCGGTTTAATCCCGATAGAAACCGCGCTTGAGGCCTTGCTGGCACAAGCGACTGGCGTAACAGGAACCGAAACCGTTGACCTGAATAACGCCCTGGGCCGTGTATTGGCGCAGGACATCGAATCACAGATTGATGTACCGCCCTTCAATGCCAGCGCCATGGATGGTTATGCCATCAATAGTGCAGATATCGGCCTTGGCAGCCCCCTGCCCATCAGCCAACGCATTGCCGCAGGCCAGCAGCCATCCGCAGCACTCACTAAGGGCACCGTGGCACGCATCTTTACCGGCGCACCGTTGCCAGAGGGCGCAGATACTGTCGTCATGCAAGAGGCCTGTAGCGTGGCGAATGATCTTGTCACGCTAGCAGAGGAAATAGAGCCCGGTCAGTTTGTCCGCCTCAAGGGCAGCCACGTCAGCCAAAATGCAGTAATCCTTGGACGGGACACAAAATTGGGAGCGGCGGAGATTGGCCTGGCGGCTTCAACGGGCATTAACCGCATGGTTGTCTATCGTCGTCTAAAAGTGGCCCTGCTCACCACCGGTGATGAACTAATCGAACCCGGCCTGCCACTGCAACCCGGTCAGATCTACAACGCCAATCAATACATGCTGGCCAGCATGCTGACCGCATTAAATTGTGAAGTCACCAGTATTGGCCCGGTGATCGACGATGCTGCCGCCATCAAGTCCGCACTCGAACAGGCGGCACAGCGTTGTGATGCCATCATCTCCAGCGGCGGCGTGTCGGTAGGCGAAGAAGATCACGTCAAAGCCGTAGTAGAAACCCTGGGCAAACTCGATCTATGGCGCATCCGCATCAAGCCGGGCAAACCGCTGGCCTTTGGCAATGTCCTGGGCAAACCTTTTATCGGTCTGCCCGGCAATCCTGTTTCAAGCTTTGTTACCTTTTTCCTGTTCGCCCGGCCATTTATTCTGAAAAGCCAGGGCTTGGCACAAACGGTTGCGAAATCATTTCCAGTGGCAACAGACTTTGAACAATCCAAACCAGATAATCGCCGCGAATACAAACGCGTCTCGCTGATTACAAATGAAACTGGTCAGATGCTGGCACAGCCCTATCGTTCACAAGACTCTGCCACACTGATGTCGACCAGCAACAGCGATGGTCTACTTTGTGTGCCTGAAGGGGTAACTTTTGAACGCGGTGAAATGCTGTCATTCACGCCATATTCAGAGCTGCTGAGCTAAGAATTCCTGATTCATGACTTTATCGTCACTCCGGCGTAGGCCGGAGTCCAAGCGCTTCGTAGTCAAATAGATTCCGGCCTGCGCTTGTACCCTTTGGGTGCCGGAATGACAAAACAATAGGCCTCACACCTCAATCAGCTCCTGCGCCAGCGACACAGCCTTAATCAAGGCATAGACCTTCTGCCCTGGCTCAAGCCCTAAGCTGTGCAAAGATTTACGGCTGATATTGGCCAGCAACGGCATACCGACATCGAGTTTTATCTGCACCGAATGTTTGTCTACCTCTGGCAGACTCACCTCTGTCACCGTAGCCTCAAGAATATTTAGAAAGCTTGTTGTCGCCTGAGGCTTTTCCAGGGCAATACCGACATTGCGCGCCAATACGTGAACACGTAGCTGATGGCCAACAACACAATTTTGCAACGGCACATACAGCTGGCCGCCATTAAACGCCAACCGACTCAGAGCAAACTCAGATTCATGCGCGGCCACGGTTGTTTCCAGCACCGAGCCGGACATATCACCCAGGTATTGGCTCAATTCCAACTCAGAACACAGTTCAGTCAAGGGGCCAGTGGCAACGATTTTGCCATCACGCATCAACACCATGGTATCGGTAATCTGCAACACCTCTTGCAAGGAATGGCTGACATAGACCACCGGAATATCCAACTCGTCGTGCAGTTTGCGAATGAACGGCAGCACCTCACGCTTGCGGGCCATATCCAGCGAGGCCAGCGGTTCATCCATCAACAACAGTTTCGGACTGGCCAGCAAGGCACGGCCAATAGCAACACGTTGCTGTTCACCCAGCGATAAATTCTGGGGTTTACGCTCAAGCAGATGAGCTAGGGCCAATAGCTCAACCACCTGTTCCAGCTCCAGGCGTCGCTGATTCGCTGGTGTACGTTTGAAACCATATTCCAGATTGCCACGCACACTCAGATGATTAAACAACCGCGGCTCCTGAAACACATAACCCAGGGCACGCTGCTGAATTGGCAGGAATATATTGTTTGATTCATCCTGCCAGACAGCATCACCAAGTTGCATAAAGCCAGTCTGACTACGTTCAAGTCCGGCCAGACAACGCAACAGTGTCGACTTACCTGAACCAGAGGGACCAAACAGTGTCGTCACGCCACGGGCAGGCAGATCAAGCCCGGCCTTGAGATCAAAGCCGTCAAACGAGATATCAAAACTGGCCTGCAATCTATTATTCATGCACAGGGTTGCGTCTGTTAAAAACATAAACCATCAACAACACTACAAAGGTAAAGGCCAGCAGGCCAAACGAAAGTGCATGGGCAGTGCTGTAATCAAGCACCTCGACATGTTCATAGATGGCAATCGACAACACCTGGGTTTCACCTGGAATACTGCCACCCACCATCAACACCACGCCAAACTCACCCATAGTATGGGTAAAACCCAACACCGCCGCAGTAATATAACCACGCTTCGCCAGCGGTAGCATGACGGTAACAAAGGCATCCACAAATGAAGCCCGGAGACAGCAGGCCACCTCCAACGGTTTGCGGCCAATCGCGGTAAAGGCATTTTGCAGTGGCTGCACCACAAACGGTAACGAATACAAAACCGAGGCAATCACCAAACCGCTAAACGTAAATACCAAGGCCGAGCCAGTCAGTTCAGACCATGGCCCACCAATCACGCCATTAGCCCCCAGGGCCAGCAGCAGATAGAAACCCAATACCGTCGGCGGCAATACCAAGGGCAAGGCCACCACAGCCTCTACAACGGCCGCCCAGCGCGAACGACTATGGGCCAGCCACCAGGCCAGTGGTGTCGCCAGCAATAGCAGAATCACAGTAGTGACTGTGGCCAATTGCAGGGTCAACCAAACAGGACTGAAATCAATCTCGGCCATTAGTGATAACCATATGTGCGCATAATATTGACTGCGGGTTCACTGCGAAGAAATTCCAAAAACTGTTTTGCCGCCGCATTATCTCGGCCATGTTCTAACAATGCAGCTTCTTGGAGTAATGGGGCATAGTAAATCTCAGGCACAAGCCAATAGTATTTCTGATTATACCGATTGGCTGGGTTCAACACCTGAGCCAATGCCACTATGCCAAGCGAAGCATTGCCCGTCGCAACAAACTGGAAGGCCTGCGCAACACTTTCACCCTGCACCAGCTTTGGCCTAAGCACCTGCCACAGCCCCATAGCTTGCAGGGCCTGCTGTGCCGCCCGGCCATAGGGTGCGGTGCGAGGGTTGGCGATGGCAAGCCTGCTAATCGTTTTATGATCAAGACTGTTTTCATCAAGTGGCTTTGCCTCAGAACTCCAAAGCACAACCCTGCCAGTGGCATAAACAAACCGCGTCCCCGCCACTACCTTGCCAGCCGCCTCAAGTTGCTGTGGATGGTCGTCATCTGCAGCAAGCAAAACATCATAAGGCGCACCATTGCTAATCTGGGCATACAGCTTACCCGTCGACGCTCCACTGATGCTCAAATGATGGCCGTATTGTTTTTCAAACCGGGGCGCAAGTGCCTTGGCCGTGGCAAGAAAATTGGCCGCGACAGCCAGCCTCACCTGCTCAGCCTGAGCAGCGGGTAACAGCAACAGCAATGCAAATATGGATAAAAACGTCTTCATAAAAACTCATTGTTTTTCTATACATTAATGACAAAGCCGGATAAGGGCAATGCAGTAATATAAATGCGCTAGAAAGCACCGCCAGGTCTGGCGCATTTCAGCCCAAGCCATGATAATCACAACACCCCTCGCTGTATTCCCTAATCAGGAATAAAGGAAGTTATGGATGCACACACCGAGTCTGCTGAGCCAGGAATGGACCAGCCTGCACCAAGACCACGAACGCTACGACCGTTATGGCCTGCTGATCAAACTGACGGCCGTATTGGCCTGTCTGGTCAGTCTAGGGCTGGCCATGAGCCTGTGGCTGGCAGTGGTATTTGTATTGGTGTTGTGGTTACAAGAAGGTATCTGGCGTACGGTGCAGGCCCGCACCAGCGAACGCCTATTGGCAATCGAAAAGATGCTGGCCGATACAGGCAATCAACCCGCCATGCAGTTTTATAGCAACTGGGAAGCCACACGCCCAGGCACAGTCGGCCTAATCAAAGAATATCTACTTAACGCAATACGGCCAACCGTGGCCTACCCCTATGTGATATTGCTGGGCATTGAAATTACGCTTGCCATCGTTAACCTGGGATAACCCTCAAGTATGGCCTGACAGATAGCGCCTGAAACTTTATAGGTCACAGATGACACATGCTTAACACCTCACCACATACCCTTAAGTTACTAGCCGCACTGGTCTGGTGTAGCGGTGTTGTCGTCCTTTTTATCAAAAGCGCTAGTTTGTTGCTCGAAGCAGAAAGGATAAACCCTGATCAATATTGGACATGGCTAGCCATTTTGACTGGTTTGATTATTGGAGGCATCAAGGCAAAGTACCTATTCAAGCGCATATGCATCAAAAACCTGAGGCGAATCGATGCGCTGGAGCAGCCGAAAATATGGCATTTCTATCGACTGCGATTTTTCATTTTTCTATGTTTAATGATTACGCTGGGTGCCTTTTTATCTCGGCTGGCACATGGTAATTATTCAATGCTCATTAGCGTGGCAGTGATCGATATATCTGTCGCTACGGCGCTGTTAGCAAGCAGCAACTGTTTCTGGAAAGATAGACAAAGTTAATATTGAAAAGTCCTAGCAAGCGAAATGGTAACAGTTGTGATTATCGCCATATCTGTAGTGACGACAGGAGTAACTTAATGGAGACTGATAACTTCATATTCCATCAAATTATCAGCCACACGCAGTTCAAATGCGTCGCCTTGTTTGCGCCCCATTAACGCAGCGCCTAGCGGAGAGTTTGGCGTTACGATAGTGACGTCCCTGTTATCAAATGAGAACTTGAGCCCGCCAGCATCTTCGCCCAGCCATAACCATCGCTTCTGGTCATCGTGATCAGTCAGTAGCACTAGGGATGAAAGCCCCACCTCTCTGCGTTGACTCTGCAAGAACTGGGGAGAGATTGCCTCATAGACCCGCAAGGCGACTTCAATCTGCTCTGCTCGCTTGGCCTGCCCATGCGCTAAATAGGCTGCCTCCAGGCCACGTGTGTCATATTTATTTTCGGCTACACTCTCACCGTGTGTCGCACTTTCATGTGCGGTTTTAACCGCTGACTGCAACGCGGTCAAATCACAGCGCAACACACTGAGTATCTGTTCAAGAATGATGGATTTGTTCATTTAACCTGGACCATCACTGAATGCGTTGCGCATTCACTTTTACTTTATTATTGGTGTCCCGGCTTTTACGAATCAATTCGTCACTGGCAAAACTCAGATCTGATTTTGCCAACCTGTCATAAAGCACTACGTTTACCGTTGCTGCCAGATTCATACAACCTATGGTTGGCACATAGACCACGGCATCAGCTCTATCAATCACGTCCTGGCTGATGGTGCCGTCTTCAGGGCCAAAGATATAGATGACATTATCGGGGTGCTGGTATTCAGGTAACGGTATTGCCCCTACGACCAATTCAACACAGACGATCTTGGCTTTATCGGGGATATTTTCCAGCAGGCTTGTTACACCGGTTAAAGGAATGTTTTGGCTTACTGCCTTGGTATCAGTATTAAGTTTTACCGCACGGTCATAACGTTCACCGGTATAAAAAACCGCATCAACCCCATAACAGCCGGCGGCACGCATTACCGCACCGACATTTGTTGGACTTTTTGGTTTGGTTAAACCAAGACTTACTTTGACTTCTTTCATAGACATAATCGTTTAGGCGGGACCATTCATCAAACAATCAAGGCTTGCATTGCCTCTTTTCTAGCATCATCGGCAAAACTTGCAGCAATGCTATTCAGCACCAATTGTTTGGCTTGTCCTTTGTTCATATCGAGACCCTGTGCCAGCGCTACAAAGTTCTCAGTCATATAACCACCGAAATAGGCAGGATCATCAGAATTCACAGTAACGCAAACACCTTGTTCCAACATACCCAGAATATTATGTTGCGACATATCATCGAACACACACAATTTTGTATTTGATAAGGGACAGACCGTTAGTGGCATTTGTGTTTCTACAAGCTGCGCCATCAATTCAGGATCATCAACTGAGCGAACCCCATGATCGACACGCGATACCTTTAAATCATTAATGGCCGTCCAGATATACTCCGCTGGCCCCTCTTCACCTGCATGAGCAACCGTCAGCAAACCTAATTCGCGTGCCCGGGCAAAGACTCGGCTGAACTTTTCAGGTGGATGTCCTAGCTCTGAACTATCCAGACCAACAGCTATAATCTGATCAAGAAATGGCTCGGCTTGTCTTAAGGTGACAAACGCCTCGTCTTCACTGAGGTGGCGTAAAAAACACATAATCAACTTGCTGGTAATGCCAAGCTGAGCTTCGCCATCGATTAATGCCCGTGAGATTCCATTGATAACAGTCTCAAATGAGATGCCTCGGTCTGTATGGGTCTGCGGATCAAAGAATGGTTCGACGTGAATCACGTTCTGCTGTTGGCACTTTATCAGGTAGGCCCAGGTCAGATCATAAAAATCCTGCTCAGTCTGGAGCACATTAGCGCCTTGATAATAGATATCCAGAAAATCCTGTAGATTATTAAATTCATAAGCACAGCGCAGCTGCTCTACGGATTCAAATGGCAACTCAATGTTGTTCCTATGAGCCAGCTCAAACATAAGTTCAGGCTCTAAGCTGCCTTCCAAATGTAAATGTAACTCGACCTTAGGTAGTGCATTTAGCCAATCATGGGTAACAGTAGACATATCACTTCCTTAGCAGACAAAAATCATTGATCTGATACTAAACTGGGGGGCGTTCAAACGCCAGAATGAAGACCATCACATTCTGTTAAAATGGCCCTAATGCAATCAAGAGAAAGCACTGTTTTCACCGGCAGTCTATTCCCAGGGAACCAGCCTCAATGACAAGAAACCAGCAAAAAATTCATTTCTTGCGTGAACGCATCCCATCATTTGAGTGCTCACCTGGCTGTCACGACTGCTGTGGCCCGGTGACGACGTCCAGCGAAGAGATGGCAATGCTGCCTCTAAAAAGCGAACAAGAGCACGAGGCGGCGCTTGCCGAACTCAACTGCCCACATCTGGGTGATAAGGGTTGCCAGGTCTATAATGACCGGCCGCTGATTTGTCGTCTGTTCGGCACCACGCCCCGCCTCGCCTGCCCCAATGGCTGCAGGCCGGATGTTATGATCGACGAGAAAATTGAACAGCAGATCTATCAATTTAATCAAGAAACACGTCAAGTACTGGTTTAAACCGTCAGCATGATAATCCCTCATACAGAAATCGCCACCGACACCCTCCATGCCCTGATCGAAGAGTTTGTTACCCGCGATGGCACCGACTATGGTGAACACGAAGTATCCACCGCGCACAAAGTTCAACAAGTCATGAGACAGCTGGAACGGCAAGAGATATTCATCGTCTACAGTGAGCTGCACGAAACCTGCACACTCAAAACTAAACAAGATCTGGGAAAGGACTAATCATCATGTCCACAGCAATGGCACGCCACATCCTGGTGAAATCAAAAGACGAAGCTGAGCAAATCAAACAACGTTTGCTCAAAGGTGAAGACTTCGCCAAATTGGCGAAAAAACACTCCAGCTGTAATTCAGCCAAAAAAGGCGGTGACCTTGGTGAGGTGAAACCAGGGCAAATGGTCAAATCAATTGATAATGTGATCTTTAAAATGCCAACCAATAAAGTCCACGGACCGGTTAAAAGCCAGTTTGGCTATCATTTGGTTGAGGTGTATTTTCGAGATTAGATGAGGTTTCGATAGCCAAGGCTTGATTTCAGGGCCCTGGAAACAAAAAAAGCCACCCAAACTGGGCAGCTTCTTTTAGATTATGGCGGAGAGGCAGGGATTCGAACCCTGGGACAGTTTAACCCGTCGCTGGTTTTCAAGACCAGTGCTTTCGGCCACTCAGCCACCTCTCCAGAAGCGGGAGATGATACCAAAATTTTCACGTATTTCCAGTACTTGGGCAAAAAAAAACCATATTCAGGCAACTATTAATGAAATGAACCTTTAATGGTAGACTACGGTCATATGATTTAGCTGTATCCCTATGGAATTCACTTATAACTGGAGTTTTGATCAATGAGACCTGTAGCACACGTAATCACTGGTTCGGCCACGTCAAGCGTTGAAACCAGCAAGGTTGTTCGCAACACCTATACCCTACTAGCTATGACACTGTTGTTCAGTGCCCTTACTGCTGGTATTTCGATGGCTATTCAGCCGCCAATGTTTACCGGCATTGTCTGCTCTCTAGGTGCCTTGGCCATGATCTGGCTAGTTCTACCAAAGACGGCCAATTCTAGCGCCGGTCTTGGTGTGGTCTTCGGCATTACCGGCCTGCTGGGTTTTGGCTTAGGACCAATGCTGACTCACTACCTGGCCATGGCAAACGGCGGCACGATTGTGATGAACGCACTGGCTACTACCGGCATTACTTTCCTGGGTTTGTCAGCCTACGTCTTAAAAACAAAGAAAGATTTCAGCTTTATGGGCGGCTTTCTCATGGTGGGCCTCTTTACTGTCATCGGCCTTTCAATTGTTTCTCTCATCGCTTCCTTTGCTTTTGGTGTTGACGTCAGTGCCTTCTCACTCGCTATTTCAGGGGCTGTTGTATTATTGATGAGTGGTCTGATTCTGTTTGAGACCAGCAGAATCGTCAATGGCGGCGAAACCAACTATCTGATGGCAACCGTCGGTTTGTATCTTTCAATTTACAACCTTTTCACAGCCCTGCTGCACATCTTTGGTGCCACCAGCGGTGATGATTGATACGCTGTTTAGCTATTAGTAAAAACCCCGGCCAAGTGCCGGGGTTTTTGTTTGCACCTAAGAATTTAAATAGATAAAGATAAGAGCATGGACGCACAACACCCGTTTTCCCGATTCATCCGCACTCTAGGCCGTGGCAAACAGGGCTCACGCTCATTGTCACAAGACGATGCCTTTGAGGCCATGAATATGATCATGGCAGGCCATGTTGAACCTGAGCAACTGGGTGCCTTTCTGATGCTGGTTCGGGTCAAGGAAGAGACCCCGGAAGAGGTGGCAGGCTTTGTCCAGGCCGTGCGTCAACATATCCAGCTGCCCGGCAATACCCCTGCCATTGATATCGACTGGTCCAGTTACGCTGGCAAACGCCGTCACCTACCCTGGTTTGTATTGAGCGTACTGCTGTTGGCCGACAATGGCCACAAGGTGTTTATGCATGGACTACAGGGGCGCAAGGATGAGCGCATCTATACCGCAGCGGCACTAGAATATCTGGGCCTGCCAATCAGCCAATCGCTTACCGATGCCGCAACCAGACTGGAACATAACAATTTTGCCTATCTCAATCTGGACCAGCTTTGCCCTCGCCTGCAACAACTGATCGATCTGCGAGAGCTTTTGGGGCTGCGTTCACCTGTTCACACCATCGCCAGAATGCTTAATCCATTCAACGCCCCATGCCAGATGCAAGGCATCTTTCACCCTGGTTATCTGGAGATCCATCAAGGTGCGGCACAAATCCTTAATCAACCGCATATGGCGGTGATCAAAGGTGACGGTGGTGAGATCGAAGCCAGCCCTGATTCGCCCTGCAAGCTTATGTCTGTGCATGACAATCAAACACTGGAAGAAGAATGGCCCGCCGTGCTCAACAGCCGCGCAGTCAAACCCAAGACCCTCGAATTAGAAAACCTGAAAAATCTATGGCGTGGAACATGTGAAGACAGTTATGGCGAAGCGGCAGTGATCAACACATTGGCCATTACCCTTTATACAATGAGGAAAGCCAACACACGTGAAGATGCACTTAATCTGGCAACAGAAATGTGGACTTTACGTTCAAAAGATTTGATTTAAAATTTCATCCAAAAAACCTACACATTAATTTCATCTCTGCTAAATTGTATCTAGGACACATTAAATAATAATAAAAGAATATAAGTTAAGTACGTGTTGCTGATTAGCTAATTGAATAATCACGGGGGATTTATGGGGAATGATTATGGAAAACTAGATTTTCTCTTTCCAATATCAAATTCGACACTCAATAACTTTTTAAATATATGCTCGAGCGGCGTCATCTTTTTGAACGAAGATGGTGAAGCCTTATACGCAAACAAGAAGATAGAAAAGATCCTCGGCTACAGCAGGGGTGAGATCATCAATAAGTCCCTAGATACATTTTTCAGTTCAAAAGACCACTCCAAACTCAGCGCCACTCTGAAAAGCATTACACGCAGCAACGAAACAAAC
This sequence comes from uncultured Gammaproteobacteria bacterium, assembly GCA_965602225.1. Lineage (GTDB taxonomy): Bacteria > Pseudomonadota > Gammaproteobacteria > Tenderiales > Tenderiaceae > Tenderia. The sequence continues at coordinate 130,037 of CBFCYE010000001.1, forward strand.
ACCGCCGATCCTTTTGAAACAACGGCCATCAATAAGGATGACGAAGAGATATCTGTTTCTATTTCATACAATGTCATTCAAGAAAATGGCAAGAAGCTATTCTTGTGCATCATCGATGATATTAGCTCGCACGTAAACCTTCAAAACAAACTATACAAACAGGCAATTACCGATCAACTAACAGGGATTTTTAATAGACGTCATTTTGATAAAAAGATGTCGCAGGAGTTCAATCGCGCCAAGCGTTATAGTCGCTCTTTTTCAGTCATCATTATTGATATTGATGGTTTTAAATCAGCCAATGATATTCATGGACACAGCTTCGGTGACCAAATGCTGATAAAAGCCACCAAGATATTTGGCTCTGTCTTGCGCGAAGGTGACAGCATCTATCGCTATGGTGGTGATGAATTCGCCATGCTCTTACCTGAAACAACCAAAGAAAACAGCATCGAAGTAGCTGAGCGTCTGAAGAATATATTTGCATCAGATTTTAGCAACAATAAAAACCGCATTCACCTCTCGCTCAGCATGGGAGTTGCAAGTTATCCCGAAGATGGAAAAGATGAAAAGGGCCTTATTGGTGCTGCCGACCAGCGCATGTACTACTCAAAAGAACGCGGCGGTAACATGGTCACCGCCTACGATGAACTTGACTACCTGGGTGACAACACCAGCAGAACACTGCATTCGTTAATCAATCTTGCCAACTTAATGGAAACAAAACGAGGCATTGGTTCTCACGGCATAAATCATTCTCAAAGCATCAGAACATTGTCAATTGAGATTGCACATCGACTTAATATGAGCGATGACAAGGTCTCACTAATTGAACAGGCCTCTATGCTGCATGACATTGGCTTCATCAGCATTCCAATACATGTTCTTGATAAAAAAGAGCTCTTAAGCGAAGCAGAACACAACGAGATAAAAAAACACACGCTGGTCGGTGAAGAGATCATTGAGATGTTTACGCAGGATAGTCATATCAATGAGTTAAACCAGATAAAACAGATTGTCGGCCAACATCATGAACGTCTGGATGGTTCGGGTTATCCGCGTGGTTTGAAAGCAGAACAAATACGGTCGGAAGCGCGAATACTGGCGGTTACAGACACCTATAACGCGATGAGATCAAAGCGTCCTTATCGAGATGCCTTGCCACGACAACAAGCACTTGATGAAATCAAAAGTTTTTCCGGCACTCATTTTGATTCTGAAATAGTGAATCATCTCATTGATATAGAAACCAGCCATGGTCACAAGGACTATTACTAGAGTTCCATTGATTGTTCCGCTTCATGTAACTCTTCACTGATGATAAACCAGGCCTCTTCTGCTTCATCACGCTGGCCCTTGATCTTTGCCTGTTTAGCCAACAGTTCTTTTAATTTATATTTTGACTGCTCTTGGTAAATTTCAGAATCTGTTAACGCCGCTTCAATAGCTTCCAGCTCTTTATTAAATTTATCCATCCCCTCTTCCAAGGCCTTAACCTTTTTCATCAACGGTTGCAGTTGTTTTCTTTTTTCTGCCTCTTGCTGGCGTTTAAGCTTCTTTGATTGGCTCGACGAATTATTGTTGTCTTGACTGTTATCCGCGTCATTAGTAATGCGTCGATCGTTCAACCAGGTTCGATAATCATCCAGGTCACCATCAAATTCCATTGCCTTGCCATCGGCCACCAACATAAAGTCATTACAGACACTACGCAGCATATGTCGGTCATGCGAGACGATTACCATTGCGCCTTCATAATCCTGTAAGGCCATACTCAGGGCATGACGCATTTCTATATCGAAATGGTTAGTTGGCTCATCCAGCAATAACAGGTTAGGCCGTTGCCAAGCCAACATGGCTAGAACCAGACGCGCCTTTTCACCACCGGAAAATATCTCCACCTGCTCATGAACTCGATCTCCGACAAAACCAAAACCACCCAGGTAATTGCACAACACCTGCTCTGTTTCCTGTGGCGCCAGTTTTTGCATATGTTGAAATGGCGTTTCATCACAGTGCAGCTGCTCTAGCTGATGCTGAGCAAAATAACCAATATCAAGATCTTTGGCGCGAACGATTTCACCAGCCTGCTCGCTGATTTCGCCTGCCAGCAGTTTGATCAGCGTCGATTTACCAGCGCCATTGGCACCTAGCAGACCAATACGGTCACCGGGTGAGATACTGATCCCAACACCTGAAAGCAAAACAGTATCGCCATAACCAGCCGACACCTTTGCCACACGCATCAGCGGTCTGGGCAATTTTTTGGGTGGACGAAAACTGAAACCAAACGGCGAATCAACATGGGCCTGGGCGATCAGCTCCATCCGTTCCAAGGTCTTTATACGACTCTGCGCCTGCTTGGCCTTGGTAGCCTGGGCGCGAAAGCGATCAACATAACTGCGCACATGAGCAATCTCACGCTGTTGTTTTTCATAGGCAGACTGTTGTTGCTTGAGCTGTTCGGCGCGATAAAGTTCGAAGGAGCTGTAGTTGCCACTAAAGAGTTGGATACCCTGCTTTTCAACATGGGCAATGTGATTGACCACGGTATCGAGAAAATCCCTGTCATGAGAAATCAACAATAAGATCCCTGGATAGCTGCGCAGCCAATCCTGCATCCAGATCACCGCATCAAGATCAAGATGGTTGGTGGGCTCATCCAACAACAATAGATCGGAACGGCACATCAGTGCCTGGGCCAGATTCAGGCGCATGCGCCAGCCCCCGGAAAACTGTTTCACCGGCGTTGATTCTTGTTTAGTCTTAAAACCCAGACCCTGTAGCAGGCGAGCAGCACGAGAACGGGCGCTGTAACCATCGATGGCCTCAAAGCGACCGTGCAGTTGGGCCAAACGATTACCGTCTTCAGCGGCCTCTGCTTCAACCAGCTCGACCTGAATGCTGCGCAGTTCGGCATCCCCATCCATGACGTATTCAACTGCGGTTTGTTCCAATGCTGGTGTCTCTTGAGCTACATGGGCAATCACCAGCCCTGAGGGCATAGTGAAATCGCCCAGATCGGTATGCAGCTCCCCCTTGATCAGGGCAAACAGGCTCGATTTGCCCGTGCCGTTGGCACCGGTAATACCAACATGTTGGCCTTGATGGATGATCATATTGACCTGTTCGAACAACAAACGTGGGCCGCGGCGCAGGGAAACATCAGTGAAATTCAGCATGGGCGCAGTGTATCAGTCTGACAATCGCGCTACCATATCGGGCCCATTGAAATTAAAGCTGTTGTGAAGGTTAAGTTATGAAATATGTCGGTGCCCATGTCAGCGCCTCCGGCGGTGTCGAAAACGCCCCGCTCAATGCTAAAGCCATTGGTGCCAAGGCATTCGCCCTGTTCAGCAAAAATCAGCGCCAGTGGCTGGCGAAGCCGTTAACTGAAAAAAATATTCAAGGATTTAAAAACAACCTGGCCAAGGCCGGTATTGCAGCCGAACATGTGCTGCCCCATGACAGCTATCTGATCAATCTTGGCCATCCCGAGGCTGAGCCACTGCAGAAATCACGCACCGCATTTATTGATGAGATGCAGCGCTGTGATCAGCTGGGACTAAAGCTGCTCAACTTTCATCCTGGCTCACACCTGAAAAAGATTTCTGAACAGGCCAGCCTCGACCTGGTTGCCGAATCTATCAACATTGCATTGCAGCAAACCAGCAATGTCATCGCCGTAATCGAAAACACTGCCGGGCAAGGCACCAATCTCGGTTACAGCTTCGAGCATCTGGCTCACATCATCGATAAGGTCGAAGACAAAAGCCGCGTCGGTGTTTGTCTTGATACCTGCCACAGTTTTACCGCCGGTTATGACCTGCGCAGCACGGAAGCCTGCGACAAGACCTTTGCTGATTTTGAAACGATTGTTGGTTTTAAATACCTGCGCGGCATGCACTTGAATGATTCAAAACCTGATCTGGGCGCCCGAGTGGATAGGCATGAAAGCCTGGGCAAGGGCAAGATCGGGCTAGAGTGTTTTCGTTACATCATGAATGATGCACGCTTTGATGATATTCCCATGGTGCTGGAGACGGTCAACCCAGACATATGGCCAGAGGAAATAACCCTGCTCTACAGCATGGTTACCCTCTGAATTTGTTCATAAAGCGGTGCAGATAACCTATGCCGCTCGCACCGTTTCGGTAGCGAGCGCCTGCAACAGGGCCAAGGCCTGAGTTCTGTAATCACTCAACTGGTAGATGGCAGTATTCAGGGCCGCTTTTGCCCGTTCAAACTCGCCCGATTCAAATCCGCCGTCAATTACAAAATGTAGATCAGCATAGAGCTGCTCTACTCGATCAAATAACTGAGAGGAATCCGCATAGTAGTCACAAATCTGTATTTTGCAGCCGTACCTATCAAATAACCCCAGCCATTCCTGGTTGCTGCAATAGGTTGGATTAGCACTTCGTAGCTGCTGTAAGGTTGCAAGCCAGGCCGGGTCAGTTGTCAGCCATTCATTCAAAAGTTTGTCATAGAGTTCAATTGAACGCTCAAGGTCACAACTGATATCTGTTTTGAGCGATGAGGTAATCTTTTCGATCCGGCCCTTCTGGCGCTTCGTGTCAATCACAAATCCTGCACCTGCACCAATAAAACTACCAATTACAGCAACTAAACCACCATCCATACTTAACCTTCCTTCCAACTACATAAATGGAATCAATTCAAACGTCGCCTACCATTAGGCTATGATTATATCGACAGGTTTAGTCGGATATTTAGCTTGAAATGAACTATTTATGTTTCAGAATTATGGTTTGTACCAACCAAAGCGCTCATGCAACTGCACCACCTCGCCAATGATCAACAGGGTCGGCGCATGCACCTCGTGTTCACTGACCAATTGCGAAAGATTGCTCAGCGTACCGGTATAGACACGTTGTGAGACAGTCGTGCCCTGTTGCACCAGGGCGGCGGGCATCTCCGCTGAAACACCATGTTCGATCAATTTTTTACAGATAATATCTAGTCCGGCCAGGCCCATGTAAACCACCACGGTCTGGCGCGGTTGTGCCAATGCCTGCCATTGCAGATCGACGCTACCGTCTTTTAACTGACCAGTGACAAACATCACCGACTGGGCATAATCACGGTGTGTCAGTGGGATTCCAGCATAACTGGCACAACCTGCCGCAGCGGTGACACCCGGCACTACCTGAAAGGGAATACCCTCATCGGCCAGGCCGGAGATCTCTTCGCCACCACGACCAAAGATAAACGGATCACCGCCCTTTAACCGCAGCACCCGCTTGCCTTGTTTTGCTAGATCCACCAACAACTGATTGATCTCTTCTTGTCGAACGGCATGGTAGGAACGTTTTTTACCGACATAGATCTGCTCAGCCTCACGTCTGACCAGGTCAAGAATCTGCGGTGAAACCAGACGATCATGGAGCACCACATCAGCCCGCTGCATCAGACGCAGAGCACGAAAGGTCAGCAAGTCTGGATCACCGGGACCAGCACCCACCAGATAGACTTCGCCCTTGGTGAGTTTGTCGCTATCAGTCTGCTGCAGCGCTTTTTGCAAGACCTGCTCCGCCTCTTCATCGCGATTGGAATAAACCAGCTCGGCTACCGGGCCTTCGATAATGCCTTCCCAGAAGCGGCGCCGTTGCGACATGGTCTTGAAACGTTTTTTGACCGGCTCGCGAAAGCGCTGCGCCAGATCAGCCAGACGACCATAGCTATGCGGAATCATGGTTTCCAGTCGGGCACGCAATAAACGCCCCAGAGTAGGAGAAGCACCACCAGTGGATACAGCTACCACCACCGGCGAACGATCTATGATGGATGGCAGGATAAAGGTACATAGCTCCGGCGCATCGGCAACGTTGACTGGTACACCGCGTTGTTTAGCCGCCTCATAGACCTGACGATTAACCGCCATGTCATCTGTGGCGGCAATGATCAAAGCAGCATCGCTCAAATGACTATCATCATAATTGGCCGAAACGTGTTCAACCCGCGCATCAGCACTCATGTTTTGTAATGTGCCAGACAAGGCTGGCGACACCACTCTCACTCTGGCGCCAGCCCGTAACAGCAGACCAACCTTGCGCCCGGCAACATCACCACCACCAACAACCAGCACCAATCGATCTTTGAGATCGATAAATATAGGTAAATAATCCACGCCTGTTTACGCCTTGCTGATAGTGGTCAAGCCACCCATATAAGGCAACAAGGCTTCGGGAACTTTGACACTGCCATCGGCCTGCTGATAATTTTCCAGGATCGCTACCAAGGTACGACCAACCGCCAAACCAGAACCATTCACCGTATGCACCAGTTCAGGCTTACCGGTTTCCGGATTACGCCAACGCGCTTGCAGACGACGAGCCTGAAAGTCTTCAAAGTTAGAACAAGAGGAGATTTCACGATAAGTATTTTGCGCTGGCAACCAGACTTCCAGATCATAGGTCTTGGCGCTGGAAAAACCAATGTCGCCAGTACAAAGCGCCATGACACGATATGGCAGACCAAGCCTTTGCAACACAGTTTCAGCGTGAGACGTCAGCTCCTCCAGGGCTTGATGCGACTCCCCTGCTTTGACCACCTGTACCAGTTCAACCTTTTCAAACTGATGCTGACGAATCATGCCGCGGGTATCACGACCATAGGAACCAGCCTCACTACGAAAACAAGGTGTATGACAAACAAAGCGACGCGGCATATAAGCATCATTGATGATTTCATCACGAACGATATTGGTCACTGGCACTTCTGCTGTCGGAATCAGGTAGTACTCTTGTTCGCCATTGAGCTTGAACAGATCTTCTTCAAACTTGGGCAGTTGGCCAGTACCACGCAGGCTGTCTTTGTTGACCATATAAGGCACATAGGTCTCGGTATAGCCATGCTCGCTGCTATGCAGATCGAGCATGAACTGAATCAGGGCACGATGCATACGCGCAACGCCACCAGACATCACCGCAAAACGTGAACCGGTGATCTTGGCGGCAGTATCAAAATCCAGCAGTCCTAATGCTTCACCGACGTCGACATGATCTTTGACTTCAAAATCAAAAGTCGTCGGTTCACCCCAACGACGGATCTCGACATTGTCATCTTCTGACTTGCCATCGGGTGTTGATTCATGCGGGATGTTAGGCACACTAAGCATGATTGCCTCAAGCTCTGACTGAATCTGATTCAGCTCCTGCTCGGCCGCCTTCAGGCCTTCACCCAGTTTGCCCACCTCAGCCAATAACGGTGCAATATCCTCACCTTTGGCCTTGGCCTGACCAATCGACTTGGAACGAGAATTACGCTCGGCCTGCAAATCTTCGGTACGAATCTGAACCTGTTTACGTTGAGCTTCTAATTCTGTAATCCGTACTGCATCAAGCTTAAAACCACGCCGCGCCAATTGCGCAACCACGTTATCCAGTTCGTTTCTAACTAAACGGGGATCTAGCATGTTAGTTCCTTATTACCTTTATTCTTCGCTTTCATTGACCCAGGCATTCCACTTAACCATATGCCTGGGTTTTACTGTGTTATTCAAATGTTCAAGAATCTTGTCAATCTTGCTGGGCTCATCAAAAAACTCCACCACCAAGGGCAAGTCTAGAGACAACGCTGCGAATGAAGCAGTATGCATCTCACCGTTTTCACCATAGCCGGTAATGCCGCGAAAGACAGAGACGCCACGCACCTTTTCCCAGTCATGCAGACGCTTGATCAGGTTATCCAACTGGCCGCCCTTCTCACTCAGATAGATACGCACCATGGTTACTTCGATCATCTTCATATCTGTCTCCCTGCAATCACACCGGCCCAAGCGGCAACGACACACAGCACTACACTTAGGGTCATGTTGAGTAGCGCTTTGCCATGAGCGCCGGCCTCAATCAAATTCAATGTTTCAATGGAAAAACTCGAGAAGGTGGTAAAACCTCCCAACAAACCAATCAAAATTGCAGCGCGCCATTCCGGACCAAGGCTGAAGCGTTCAATCAGCAGTACCGACAACAGCCCCATCAACAAGGAACCAAAAACATTGACCATCAGAGTACCGTAGGGGAAACCACGCCCTAGCCAGGCATAGACCTGAGCTGAAATCCAGAACCGCAAAACAGCGCCTGTGGCACCGCCGGCAGCTATGGCCATTACCAGTTTCAATCCATCAACCTTTGATAATTATCAAAATTCATTTGCCGAATTATACCCGATTCACTGTTTACGTCGGGCCTTGGCATCGAGATCACGTAAATGTGCCAGCTTGTCGCTAATCTTACCCTCCAGGCCGCGTGGGGTTGGCTGATAATAGTGACGCTCGGGCATGTCTTCAGGGAAATAGTGTTCACCGGCGGCATAGGCCTCAGGCTCGTCATGGGCATAACGATAGGCCTTGCCGTAACCCAGCTCTTTCATCAGTTTGGTCGGTGAATTACGCAGATGGATCGGAACCTCATAAGACCCATGCGTCTTGACCTCACTCATGGCGTTATTGAAGGCCATGTAGACAGCGTTACTCTTCGGGGCACAGGCCAGATAGATAATCGCCTGAGCGATGGCCAGCTCACCTTCCGGACTGCCAAGCCGTTCCTGTACATCCCAGGCATTGAGACAAATCCCCAACGCCCTGGGATCGGCATTGCCTATATCTTCACTGGCCATACGCACCACTCGCCGACCGATATAGAGCGGATCACAGCCACCATCGATCATGCGTACAAACCAATACAAGGCCGCATCAGGACTGGAGCCACGCACTGATTTATGCAGCGCCGAGATTTGATCATAAAAGGCTTCACCGCCCTTGTCGAAACGGCGCGGTGCACCACCCTGCAAGACTTCGTTAAGCAGCTCTTCGCTGATCTCAGACTCAGCCAGGTCAGCCATTATCTCAAGAAAGTTCAGCGCCCGACGGGCATCGCCATCAGCCACCTCGGCGAGGCGATCACGCAAGGGTTCAGCCATCTGCAACGGCTTGTCTATGCCGCGTGTTTGATCAGCCAGGGCTCGGTCGATGATGCTGCGAATGGCTTCGACACTGAGGCTACGCAACACATAGACACGGGCGCGAGACAACAGCGCGTTATTCAATTCAAACGATGGGTTCTCGGTAGTGGCACCAATAAAGGTAAAGGTTCCGTCTTCAACATAGGGTAGAAAGGCATCTTGCTGCGCCTTGTTAAAGCGATGCACCTCGTCAACGAACAACACTGTTGGCCGGCCGCTGATATCACGTGAGTATTGCGCCTTTTCCACCGCGGCACGAATCTCTTTCACCCCGCCCAATACCGCTGAGATACTGAGAAACTCGGCATTGGCATGAGTTGCCAGCATTCGTGCCAGTGTGGTCTTGCCCGTGCCGGGAGGACCCCAGAAGATCATTGAATGCAGCCGATTGCTTTCTATGGCCAAACGCAAGGGTTTGCCTGGCCCCAGCAGATGATCTTGACCGGTGTATTCTTCCAGGGTCTGTGGCCGCATCCGGTCGGCCAACGGTTGCCAGCCACTAGCGCTCTGTTGGTCGAGAAGGTCTTTCACTATTGCGCTACAGTTTCGTCGATGACGTCCACACCCTCGGGAATCTTCAAGCGAAAGGTGTCGCTGCCAAAGCGTTTATTGAGTTGGACATTTTCAAACCTTAGCCGGGTGAACTGACCAAAGCTGTCGTTCAATTCCATCTGGCTGATCACGCCGTCATCCAAGAGGATGAACAAGGCCTCAAAACCGCTATCGCTTTGTTTCGGAATCAACTCAAACCAGTTGCGACCTTGACGCAATACCGTCAACACATCGAACTGTTTATCTAACTGACCCGCATCACTCAACAGACTGGCAGGACTATTGTCCATGGTGGCCGCTTGTGGTTTGACGCTGATTTGTTCAAGGTCGACATCGTAAAGCCATAGCTTCTTGCCATCGGCGACGATGTGTTGCTGAAAAGGCTTATTGTAGTCCCAACGAAATTTGCCAGGCCGCTGCACGATTACCTGACCGGTTGAATCCTGTAATAGTTGCTGGCGAGACCCAAATACCTGCTGGCTAAAATCGGCCTTCAAGCTTTCCATATTGCTGAAAAAGTTTCGCAGTTCATTATCTTCTGACTCGGCCATCGCCGAAGTAGACAGCCACAGCACAGCAAGCAACAACAGAACGTTTCTGAATAACATGTTTAACCCTTAACTGGTGGCGGTGCCAGCACTTCACGCGAGCCGTTAGACTGCATTTCACTAACGACACCGGCTCGTTCCATATCCTCGACCATACGCGCGGCACGGTTGTAACCGATCTTGAGACGACGTTGAATACCAGAGACCGAGGCACGACGTGACTCTGTGACGATCTGCACTGCCTTATCATAGAGTTCATCAGACTCATCACCGCCATCCGCGCCCATGAAATCGCCACCCTCAGTACTAGGCCCTTCCAGAATTTCATCGATGTAATTCGGTTCACCCAATTTTTTGAGTGAATCGACGACATTGTGCACCTCATGATCGGCGACAAAGGCACCATGAATACGCGTAGGAATGCTGGTACCGGCAGGCTGATAAAGCATGTCACCATTACCCAGCAATTGCTCAGCCCCACCCTGATCAAGCACGGTACGGGAATCAATCTTGGACGACACCTGGAAGGCGATACGGCTAGGGATATTGGCCTTGATCAGGCCAGTCAACACATCTACCGATGGCCGCTGCGTGGCCAACAACAAATGAATACCCGAAGCACGCGCCTTTTGCGCCAGACGGGCAATCAGCTCTTCAACCTTCTTACCCACCACCATCATCATGTCGGCCAGCTCGTCTACCACAACGACGATGAATGGCAGAGGCTCCAAAATCGGACGTTCTTCATCTGGTGACATCAGCTCTGCAAATGGATCTGGAATCGGCTCACCGGCATCAATGGCGTCTTTAACCTTTTTGTTATAACCACCAATGTTTCTTACCCCCATGGCAGACATCAGTTTGTAACGCCGATCCATCTCTACCACACACCAACGCAACGCGTTAGCTGCGTCTTTCATATCGGTGACCACTGGGGTCAATAGATGCGGAATACCATCATAGATAGAGAGTTCCAACATCTTGGGATCAATCATGATCATGCGCAGCTGATCTGGTTTGGCCTTGAATAACATACTTAGAATCATGGAATTCACCGCCACCGACTTACCCGAGCCGGTAGTCCCCGCAACCAGTAGATGTGGCATTTTAGCCAGATCGGCAACTAGCGGATGGCCGGCAATATCTTTACCTAAGGCCAGCGTCAACGGCGAATGAGAAGAGTCATATTCTTTCGATTGCACAATCTCACTCATGCGAACAATTTCACGGTGCTCGTTAGGAATCTCAAGACCGACAACCGACTTTCCGGGAATCACCTCCACCACACGAACACTGATAACCGACAGCGAACGCGCCAGATCCTTGGACAGATTGGTAATCCTGCTAGCCTTAACGCCCACACCTGGCATCATCTCGAAACGGGTAATCACCGGACCTGGATGAACGGCCTGCACTTCGACCTCAACACCGAATTCCTTAAGCTTCATCTCCACCAGCCTGGAAATGGCCTCTAAAGCCTCCTTGGACATGCACTTGCCACTGTGCTGCGCCACATCAAGAATCCCCAGCGCTGGCAGGCCATCAACGTTATCGCCCTCAAACAGCTTTTGTTGGCGTTCCTGTTCAACCCGTTTGCTGACCTCAACTTTTTGAATCACAGGCTCAATACGTAGCGGCTTACGCTGTTCAACTTTTTTAGCCTCGGCCTTGACTGTGGTCTGACGTTCTTTTTTAACTTTGTGGGCAGCCCATTTTTCACGCATCGCCCCAACCCAGCAGCGAGCCAGCGATGCAAACTCCAGACTCAGACGGCCAACCACATCCATCAACCACAACCAGGAAAGACCGGTAAACAGGGTCACGCCGGTGAGAAACAGAGCCAACAGAAACAGCGTTGCACCTAGAAAGCTAAATGACGCTACAAGACCACTGCCTATGACGTCACCAAGAATACCGCCCGCATTGAGGGGCAATTCCGTAGGTGAACCAAAATGAAGAGTAGCCAGGCCACAACCGGCGGCAACAGTCAGGACAAAACCACCGCTACGCAGGCCAAACTCAGCCATCGGTAATGCATCAGTCTGTTCACTACCCTTGAACAACAGCCAACCGCTGTAGGCAACCATAATGGGGAACAGATAAGAGAAGTAGCCAAATAGATAGAGGAAGACATCGGCAAACCAGGCACCGGCAACGCCACCTGTATTTTCAACCACACTAACTACACCGCTGTGGGACCAACCTGGGTCGGTTTGAGTGTAGCTGCCTAGCGACACAGCCAGGTATACCGCAATAGCACCAAACACAAATAGAGCCCCTTCACGCAGACCTTTGGCCGCACGATTATTGCTATTACCCGGTTTATCTTTTTTCCTTATTGCCTGTCCCAACTGAAGACCACCCGTCTAAACTTAATAAAAAACCGAAAAATCTTTATATATTCAGGAGATTATAGACATAACATCAAGCAAATGCTTGTCATACACACGCGACTGCTTGTTTACGAAGTAAGCGAACCACCCCTTTACCCCATCTAAGACATCACCTATGATGATCACTAATCAGGGCAAAGGTCGCCAAACCACAACATATAGGCACTCGACCCCCTCACAAACACTGGATATACTGTATCACACAACAATAGGGATTTCTGGGGCGGAACCATGAGCGAAACCAAACACTGCAAACTTCTTATTCTGGGTTCCGGCCCTGCTGGCTATACCGCAGCGGTCTATGCAGCACGCGCAAACCTCGATCCTGTGATTGTTACCGGGATTCAGCAAGGCGGCCAACTCACCACCACTACCGAAGTAGATAATTGGCCTGGCGACCATGAAGGTGTTCAGGGTCCAGAGCTGATGGATCGCATGCAGAAGCACGCTGAACGTTTCAATACAGAAATCATCTTCGATCACATCAACGAAACCGACCTGAGCAAACGCCCCTTCACCCTCAAGGGTGATGCTGGCACCTACACCTGCGATGCCCTGATCATCGCCACTGGCGCCTCAGCCAGATACCTGGGACTGGAATCCGAGGAAGCATTTAAAGGCAAAGGCGTTTCTGCCTGTGCCACCTGCGATGGTTTTTTCTACCGCAACCAACCGGTTGCCGTGATTGGTGGTGGTAATACCGCGGTTGAAGAAGCGCTTTATCTATCCAATATCGCCTCGCACGTGACTATCGTTCACCGCCGCGATTCATTCAGCTCTGAAAAGATCCTCTCTGACCAGCTTGAAGCCAAAGCAAAAGACGGCAATGTCACGATTGAGTGGCAACAAACTCTCGATGAAGTCCTGGGCGATAACATGGGTGTCACAGGTCTTCGGATCAAGAATATGGAAGATGGAAGCACGAAGGACGTGCAAGTACAGGGCGTTTTCATCGCCATTGGTCATCAACCTAACACAGGTATCTTTGATGGCCAGCTGGAGATGCAAAATGGCTATATCAAGGTGCGCGGCGGAAGTGAAGGTAATGCCACTGCTACCAGTGTCGACGGTGTTTTTGCTGCTGGTGATGTGGCTGACCACATCTATCGTCAGGCAATCACTTCTGCCGGTGCCGGCTGCATGGCGGCACTGGACGTCGAGCGTTTTCTGGAAAGCTAATTAGCAAGCGAGGTTAATATGGCGTTTGATTCGTTCTATTCCAAAGAAAATAATTCCAATTCGGTGATTGAGTCTATGGTTGTAGGTAAAAGTGATCAGCGTGGTTTTCTGCGCATGGGTATTAAGTCAAAACTGACATTCAAGATCTGTGGCAAGAATGATGTATACGAAGCTACTTCCAATGATCTTAGTGCGACCGGCATTAGCTTTACTTCAAAACAGCAAGTGAATGAAGGTGATTTACTGGAAATTCACATGAAGCCTGGCATGGATATCACCCCACCGCTCACCATGACGATAAAAGTGATTCGCGCTATTGCAACTGATAGCGGTGAATATGAAGTTGCTGGTGAAACTCACGAAAACGGCAGCAACTAAGATCCTTTGCTTCGCCAGGCAATGCCTGGCGAAGTATTCTTATGCCGTAGGCCCATGCGCCTGCAGTCTCTCTATTCCCCCTATAACTCATAACAACAAAACACCGTGACAACAGGCCCATTCTGGATAAACGAGTCAGACTCTGAGCTGAACTTCCCGCCGGTTGAGCTAGCACTAGACGAACCCAATGGGCTGCTGGCAGTGGGTGGTGACCTTTCACCTGAACGACTAATCAAGGCCTATGGGCTTGGTATATTCCCCTGGTTTAATCATGACCAGCCAATTCTATGGTGGTCACCAAATCCAAGAGCAATATTGCTTCCAGACCAGCTTCACGTTAGTCGCAGTCTGCACAAAGCGATTCGACGCGGCGACTACAAAATCACACTAGACAAGGCCTTTGCTGAAGTAATGCAAGCGTGCGCAGCGCCACGACTACAACAAGCAGATACCTGGATCACACCTGAGATGCATTCAGCCTATCTTCGACTGCATGACATGGGCGTTGCCCACTCAGTTGAAGCTTGGCTTGATAATGAACTCGTAGGTGGCCTATACGGACTGGCTATAGGTAAAGCCTTTTTTGGAGAATCCATGTTTAGTCGCGCCAGTAATGCTTCCAAGGTGGCATTTGTTTATCTCGCCAGACAGCTACAAGCGTGGCAATTTGAACTTATTGATTGTCAGGTCAGTTCTGAGCATCTTCAAAGCCTTGGAGCAATGGATGTTGAACGAACACAATTTATCCAGCTATTACAGATAGCCATTCAACAGCCAGGCAAAAATCAAAAATGGCAGTTTGATGAAAACTTTCACCCCGTCAATTAGGCTAACTTATCGCACAGCCCATGAAACACGAAAACAATAATTCAATCCGCTGTTACGTTACCCCGCCATTTGAGTGCAGCTATCTGCCTGGACGAAGCGCCACAAACCTGGTTATTGATCCCAGTCTTGAATTAAATGATGCGCTGCTTGGTGCATTACTTGATCGAGGATTTCGCCGCAGTGGTGGGCACATCTACCGGCCTAATTGTCAGAACTGTCAGGCCTGCATTTCAACCAGAGTTCCAGCCGACAAATTCATTCCAAATCGTAGTCAACGCCGATGCCTGCATCAAAACCAGGACCTATCCCATTCAGCATCAATCGCTACATTCAAGCAGGAACAATTTGAGCTTTACTGTAGTTACCTCACCGCCCGACACGCAGACAGCGACATGAACAACCCCAGCCAGGAAGACTATCTGGGCTTCCTCGCCACCCCAGGGGTAAACACCCAGTTTCACGAATTTCGACATCAAAACAAGTTATTGGCAGTATCGGTTATTGATCACACGCCTAATGGCTTATCCGCTGTCTACACATTCTTTGATCCCAACCAGACACATCGTAGCCTAGGAACATTCACCATTTTATGGATGATTCAGCATGCCCGCAGTCTCGGCCTGCCCTGGGTATACCTGGGATATTGGATAGAAGCCTGCGACAAAATGCGTTACAAAACTCGATTTAAACCCTGCCAAGGCTATATTGATGATAATTGGCAGCAGATAAACCCTGTTTAAGGGCTTATCTACGGATATCCCTTTGCGCCACAGACCAAATTAGGGCAGAATACGCGCCTGATTTGTAAAAGAACTGGAGTTCTAAACCTAGCATGGCAAAAGAAGAAGCAATTGAAATGGAAGGGACGGTCACTGAGACCCTGCCAAACACCATGTTTCGCGTCGAGTTGGAAAACGGCCACGTTGTCACCGCCCATATCTCAGGAAAAATGCGCAAACACTATATCCGCATCCTGACAGGCGATAAGGTTACTGTTCAGCTAACCCCTTACGACCTGAGCAAAGGTCGCATTTCCTACCGCGCTCGCTAACGCTCGCTAAACCAAAACTTCAGTTCAAGAGCCCGCTCAAACAGACGCGGGGCTCTTGTTAGTGGCTTCCATTTCGAAACTTAGTTCGCCGCCCTTCAAGGTGATGCGGACGTGACCACCACTAGCCAACTCACCAAACAGTAATTCCTCGGCCAGAGGTTTCTTAATATGCTCCTTGATGGTCCGCGTCATAGGTCGAGCCCCCATCGCAGGGTCAAAACCATTATCAGCCAACCACTCACGCGCTTCTGAACTAACTTCAACGGTGACATTCTTGGCTTCGAGTTGAGACTCAAGCTCAATGATGAATTTATCCACCACGTGACCAATGGTCTTACGATCCAAGCCCTGAAATTCAACTACCGCATCGAGACGATTACGAAACTCAGGTGTAAAGGCACGTTTAATGGCCTCCAGGCTATCGCCAGTCGTGTTTTTACTGGTAAAGCCAATCGAAGGACGGCTCATCTGTTCCGCGCCAGCATTGGTGGTCATCACCAGAATCACATTGCGGAAATCTGCCTCACGGCCATTATTGTCAGTCAGAGTCCCGTGATCCATCACTTGCAACAGTAAATTAAAAACATCTGGATGGGCCTTTTCTATCTCATCCAACAATAAAACTGCGTGAGGCGTCTTATTAATGGCATCTGTCAGCAAACCACCCTGGTCATAACCAACATAGCCAGGAGGTGCACCAATCAACCGTGACACGGCATGACGCTCCATATATTCAGACATATCAAAGCGAATCAAATCGATGCCCATCACTTTGGAAAGCTGGCGTGTTACCTCGGTCTTACCAACCCCTGTTGGACCGGCAAACAGGAATGAACCAATCGGTTTTTCTTCCTGCCCCAGACCAGAGCGTGACAATTTGATCGCGGTAGAAAGCGATTCAATCGCGGCATCCTGACCAAAAACGACCATTTTCAGATCACGATCAAGCGTGCTCAATTTTTCACGATCAGAATTGCCAATCCGCATTTCAGGAATACGAGCAATCTTGGCAACAATCAGTTCTATATCTTTTACACCGATCGTTTTTTTACGTTTCGACGCAGGAGACATACGCTGTTTTGCACCAGCCTCATCAATCACATCGATAGCCTTGTCCGGCAAATGCCTATCATTGATATAACGGTCAGCCAGCTCAACGGCCAGTCTGATCGCCTGACGGGTGTACTTAACTTCGTGATGTTCCTCGAAACGAGATTTTAGCCCCATCAATATTTGAACCGTCTCATCAACAGTAGGCTCTGGCACATCTATCTTTTGAAAACGACGCGCCAAGGCACGATCTTTCTCAAAGATTCCTCGATACTCCTGATAGGTGGTTGAACCAACACATTTCAACTCACCTGATGCCAAGGCAGGTTTAAGCAGGTTAGATGCATCCATCACACCGCCAGATGCTGCTCCGGCTCCAATAATGGTATGGATCTCATCGATAAAAAGGACGTTATGCGGATTTTTTCCCAGATCCCCTAATACCGCTTTGAGACGTTTTTCAAAATCACCACGGTATTTAGTGCCTGCAAGCAAGGCCCCCATATCTAGAGAATAGATAGTGCTATCGGCCAAAACCTCTGGCACCTCACCGTCAACAATACGTTTGGCCAGACCTTCGGCCAGGGCGGTTTTACCAACACCGGCCTCACCAACAAATAAAGGATTGTTCTTACGGCGGCGACACAACACCTGAATTGTGCGCTCGACCTCATGGTCACGACCAATCAATGGATCTGTCTTACCCTGTTTGGCGCGCTCATTTAAATTAGTAGCAAATTGCTCAAGCGGTGATTTAGATGGCGCAGAACCACCAGCCTCTTCTCCCTCAGGCTGACTATAACTATCACCCTCTTCATCACCAGAGACCTTGGAGATGCCGTGAGAAATATAATTCACAACATCAAGGCGTGAAACATTCTGTGAGTTAAGCAAATAAACCGCTTGGGAATCTGGTTCACCAAAAATGGCGACTAGGACATTTGCCCCCATCACCTCATCTTTACCAGCACTTTGGACATGAAACACCGCGCGCTGCAACACACGCTGAAACCCCAAAGTTGGTTGTGTCTCGCGACCGTCCTCAGTTGATAAAACAGGTGTTGTTTCGTCGAGAAAAGCTGCCAGCTCTTTTTTGAGCTGGGTTAGGTCAGCGCCACATGCATTTAATACACTGGCTGCGGATGAGTTATCCACTAAAGCCAATAGAAGATGTTCCACCGTCATAAACTCATGATGCTTATCACTAGCATCACGAAATGCGGTATTCAACGTGTATTCCAATTCCTTGTTTAACATGACTCCACCTCCGGCACTGTCACAATCAATCAGCTATGCTTCTTCCATGGTGCACTTTAACGGGTGCTGATTTTCGCGGGATGAGTCGTTAACCTGGGCAACCTTTGTTTCAGCGACATCACGAGAGAACACACCACAAACACCAACACCGCGCGTGTGTACCTCTAACATCACCTGAGTTGCCTGCTCACGTCCCATTCCAAAAAAACTCTCCAGTATGTGAATAACGAAATCCATAGGGGTGTAATCGTCATTCAAAAGTATCACCTTATATAAAGGGGGGCGCTTCAGCTGAGGACGTGCTTCCTCTACTGCCAGGTCTTCATGAAAGTCTTGATCTGTTTTTTTACTCATAGTGGCTTCGATTATATCAATTCAAGCAATAATGAGCGAAATCCTAACACAAAATCAAGCACACAAATTCTCATCTAAAAAACTGCTAACTTATTAAGAATCAATGTTTTTTTTGAACCACACCTTATTCATAAAACAATTTCATCAGCAAGGCTGTTCAATCTTCCACGAGGCACCCCGTCCCCCTTACTTAATAAAATCGGACATAACCATTAAAGCTTTAGCTACACCAATCAGATAAAACACCACAAAAGTTAATAGATTCAGGTCCTTGACTTATGCGATTTTTTGTTCAACATTATTGACTGTAGTGGGGGGAAATGTAGTTTTTACATCCTCTACAGCGGTGTCGGAGATCGGGCCGGCATGTTTTTTTTGTTTTAACCGCGGGGAATTAAGCATGGCAACAGGTACAGTTAAATGGTTTAGCAACGCTAAGGGTTATGGTTTCATTGCGCCGGATCAAGGTGGTGACGATATCTTCGCCCACTTTTCATCCATTAGCATGGAAGGTTATAAGTCACTTCGACAAGGCCAGAAGGTCGAGTATGAAGTATCCCAGGGCCCCAAAGGATCCCTTGCTTCAGCTGTCACCCTTGATGGTGATCCTGAACCCTCAGAGGGCAATGATAAATAAGATCATTTAATCCCACATAAAAAACCGGCCTACAATAATAATCAAAGGCCGGTTTTTTTATATCTACAGAAACTGGCTTTTACATCTTAGCAATCATTACAACACCAAAATTCAGAACTGCTCAACTCAGCCGCCCCAGCCATTAAATATGCCAAGCCATAAATCAATGGCTCTATATTGCCGCAAGCGCATCATTCAAGGTTGCGCTTGGGCGCATTACTTTTGCTACAGCATCTGCATCAAACAGATAATAGCCACCAAGATCCGCAGCCTGCCCTTGAACAGCGCTTAACTCAGCGACAATCTTCTCTTCATTCGCTGTTAAGGCTTCAGCTAAAGACTTAAAACGTGCCTGAAGCTCTGCATCTTTAGTTTGTGCTGCAACGGCTTGCGCCCAATACGTGGCAATATAAAAGTGACTACCGCGATTATCCAGCTCCCCGACTTTACGTGAAGGTGACTTGTTATTATCCAAGAAGCGTCCCGTGGCCTCATCCAAGGTGTCGGCCAGGACTTGCGCTTTTGGATTTTTGAAGTTGACAGCCAAATATTCAAACGATGCGGCTAAGGCCAAAAACTCACCCAAAGAATCCCAGCGCAAATGATTTTCTGACATCAACTGTTGAACGTGTTTTGGCGCAGAGCCACCCGCCCCAGTTTCAAACAAACCACCGCCATTCATCAAAGGCACAATAGAAAGCATTTTGGCTGAGGTCCCCAACTCCAAAATCGGGAACAGATCAGTGAGGTAATCACGCAGGACATTACCCGTCACCGAAATAACATCTTTGCCCTCTTTTACCTGAGACAAGGTAAAACGGGTCGCTGCATCCGGAGACATAATGCGAATATCCAGGCCATCGGTATCATGGTCTGCAAGGTAGAGGTTCACCTTTTTAATGACTTCAGCATCGTGCGCCCTGTTCTCATCAAGCCAAAAAATAGCCGGCGTATTACTTGCGCGGGCGCGAGTGACAGCCAATTTCACCCAATCTTGAATCGGCGCATCCTTCACCTGACACATACGAAAAATATCGCCTTCAGCAACAGACTGTTGCATTAGTACATTGCCACTGCCATCTACGACACGAACCGTGCCATTGGCCGAGATTTGAAAAGTCTTATCATGCGAACCATATTCTTCAGCTTTTTGCGCCATCAAACCCACATTAGGGACAGTGCCCATGGTGGTTGGATCAAAGGCACCATGCTCTTTGCAAAAGCTGATGGTCTCCTGATAAATACTGGCGTAACAGCGATCAGGGATCACCGCCATTGTGTCTTGCTGTTTGCCGGCCTTATTCCACATCTTGCCTGAGCCACGAATCATAGCGGGCATAGAGGCATCAACGATCACGTCACTGGGCACATGCAGGTTGGTAATACCCTTATCCGAATCAACCATGGCAATATCCGCTTTAGCATCCAGCACAGCATTGATGTCGACTTCAATCTCAGCTTGTTTTTCTGCAGATAAAGAATGAATCTTGCTGTACACATCACCCAAACCATTATTAGGATTCACACCCAGCTCGGCAAAGGTAGAGGCATGTTTATCAAACACCTCTTTAAAGAAGACAGAAACCGCTACACCGAAGATGATGGGATCAGACACCTTCATCATCGTGGCTTTCAAATGCAAAGAGAACAGAACACCTTCAGACTTGGCCTCAGCAATAGCCTCAGCCAAAAATCGGCTTAAAGCCTTTTGACTCATCACCGCACTATCAATCACCTCACCTGCCAGCAAAGGCGCACTGGCTTTCAGCTCATTGACAGAGCCATCATCAGCAACAAACTCAATTTTAAACTCAGTTGCCTCAGCAACAGTCGCTGACTTTTCAGAGCCGTAAAAGTCCCCTTCTGACATATGCTTTACATGGGATTTTGAGTCTGCTGACCAACCCCCCATTGAATGAGGATGTTTCTTGGCATAGTTTTTAACCGAGGTTGGTGCGCGACGATCAGAGTTGCCTTCACGTAACACCGGGTTTACCGCACTACCCAAGACTTTGGCATATGTCGCTTTAATCGCCTTTTCTTGTTCAGTCTGAGGCTCGGCAGGATAATCCGGCAGCGCATAGCCTTTTCCTTGCAACTCTTTTATGACAGCGATTAATTGAGGAACCGAGGCACTAATATTTGGCAGCTTAATGATGTTTGCCTCAGGTGTTTTGGCAAGTTCACCCAGCTCGCTTAATGCATCGCCAATACGTTGTTCTTCTTTTAGATGATCAGGAAAATTAGCGATAATCCGCCCAGATAAGGAGATATCTCGCGTTTCGACAACAACATCTGCCGCACTGGCAAAGGTTTTTACAATAGGCAGGAAGGAATAGGTCGCCAAAGCAGGGGCTTCGTCGGTCAACGTATAGATAATCTTCGCCATTTCTGTCATATGAATTCCTAGGTTATTCGCCTTGAGTTTAACGGCTTCTGAATAAGCAATATTAAAAAAACGCTTATTTTACCCCAGATACCCCCTTAACTTCTAACCACTTAGCTAAAACAGCGACTACGCCAGAAAACCAAAACATGCCACCAAGCCTGTTTGAGTTTAATAAATCAATCGCATGCTCTACCATTGCCTACCCAATCACGCTAAATTTTTCACATGGCCAAAATCATCCTTTTCAACAAGCCCTACGACGTCCTCTCGCAGTTCACAGACGCCGATGGCCGACAGACGCTGGCCAACTATATCGATCAGCCAGACGTCTATCCTGCTGGCCGTCTGGATCGTGACAGCGAAGGCCTGTTAGTACTGACCGACGACGGCCGTGCCCAGCATGAAATTGCCAATCCCAAACGAAAAATGAGCAAAACCTATTGGGCACAGGTAGAGGGTATTCTGGACGAACAAGCCCTGGGGCAGCTCCGCCGTGGTGTAGAACTGAAAGACGGCCTCACCCGCCCCGCCAAAGCCCGCTTAATAGACGAACCAGACATCTGGCCACGTAAACCACCCATTCGCTACCGGGCCGACATCCCTGATAGCTGGATAGAACTCACCATCCGCGAAGGCCGCAACCGCCAGGTTCGGCGCATGACTGCCGCCATCGGTCACCCCACCCTGCGCCTGATCCGCTACAGCGTCGGCCCATGGACAATCGAAGGTTTGGAACCTGGTCAGTGGAAGGTAGTGGAATGTCCGCCCGAATTGATGCAAGCAGGCCCAAATCCCAAACGAACAATATCAAAAAAACATACGCCCAAAACTCCGCACCAGCGTCGTCACCGTCATCGAAAATAGAGGCTAGTTACTCAATGCAGAGCGCAGCCTGAAAATTACTTAGCCCAACACCCTTATTTGCTTATATTTACTACTGAATTAATACCTCCCAGCATTCCTTGCTCATCCTTTTCTCAAAATAAATGCTTAAGCACCCTGCTAACCAGATATTCGACCTGTAACAATTATTTACATAGATACGTAATTTTACTAATACTTTTTAGTTTTTAATTACCGATATCAAATATGTAACCCCCAACACCAACCTTAAGTTTACTTAATACTTTAATATTTAATGATTTTCTAAATTTGCCGCTATCAATTCCGGCAAACATGTCACACAAATGACAAACACAAACTTAGAGAAAGGAAACTATGAAAAAGCTAATCAAATACTTACTCCCAGCCCTAATGGTTTTCAGCGTTCCATTTACTTATGCAGCCGATCTCTCGCCAGAGAGTGTCAGCGGTGCAACAACCGTTGATGCCGCCAAGGCCAAACAGCTGTTTGATGACGAAGCCCTGTTTGTTGATACCCGCAAAGACAAAGACTGGGATGCCGGTCGTGTTCCAGGCGCCGAGCACCTTGATGTTAAAAAAGCCCTGACCGCCGATTCACTCGCCGCTGTTGCTGGCAAGGATGAAGCTATCGTCATGTACTGCAACGGTCACAAATGCATGCGTAGTTCCAAGGCATCTGCCATGGCGGTTGAATGGGGTTTCAGCAAAATTTATTACTTCCGCGATGGCTTCCCTGCCTGGAAAGACGCAGGTTATCCAGTGGAATAAACAGCAGTAAAAATGCTTGCGTCTCAGGGGGGGGGACGCAAGTCATTAGTAGTACCTGGAGCAGTTTTTAGAAGGAAAGGATTATGACCCTTAAAGCACGTATCGTCATTGCAGGCCTATTGGCAATCATACTTGTCTCAACCGCCCTCATCACCACCAGTCAGATGGCCCAGAGCGAAATTGAATCGCGACTGGATAATGCCCTACTGAGTGGAAAAAATGCCTTCTGGGAAGAAACTGTCGATGGCCATCTTGAAAAGATGGCCGCTGAGATGACCAGCCTGACCCGCGACCGCAATACCGTCAATGCCATGAAAAAGAACGATCTCGCGGCACTTAACGAGAGCATCACATCTACCTTTAACCGTCTTAGTGCCGGCGACCTGATCAGTGAACTGATCATTGTCGATACCAATGGCACAGTACTTTTTTCAACGCCCGAGAGTCTTGCTGGCCAGAAATCAAAACGTATCCTGATCCACCAGGCCATTGCTGAAGGCAAGGTCAAAACCGGCATCGAAACAGATGAATTTGAACACGTTGAAATGACCGTTAACTTCCCGCTTTATCGTCGCGGAAAACTGGTGGGTGGAGCCATTTTCGCGCAGTACCTGCAGGGTTCACTGCATGAATTCAGGGAACATGACGAGTCAGATGCCTTCGTCATCAATAACAATGGTGAAAAGATCTATTCAACCAATGATGAACTCTATGAACAACTGGATATTTCTCTACCTGCAGCAGGTGAAAGCCTCAGCACAGATATTGAAGTGAATGGGCAATATTTCGGTACATTAATGATTCCTATCTTCGACCCCGAAGGCACGCCCATCGCTCACCTGGTCAGCACCAAGGACCTCACTGAAAGTATTCAGGCACAGAAAGACATCAACCTGATCTCAATGATCGCCCCGGGCGTCATCGTCATCATCATGGTGCTGGCCCTTTACTGGTACATCGATCACAGCTTCAAACCACTGCAAACCGCAATCGCGGTAATGAAGAAAGTGGCCGATGGCGACCTGACTGGAGAAATCAAGGTCACCAGCAACGATGAAACTGGCCAGTTGCTGGCAGCAGTCAAGGCCATGGTCACACGTCTGCATGGTGTCATTACCAACATTGGTGCCTCAACTGCCAAGCTGGCCTCTTCGGCTGAAGAGATGGCCGCCATCACAGTTGATGCTATGGACGGTGTCAACCAGCAGCGTAACGAAACTGAACAAGCCGCGACGGCAACCACCGAGATGGCCCAGACCGTCGAACAAGTAGCCAAAAGTGCTGCTCAAGCCGCCAATGCAGCACAGGATGCCAATACTGAAGCCGATCAAGGCAAGCGAATTGTAGATACCACTGTTGATGCCATAAATGCGCTGGCTGCAGACGTGGAAAACACCGCTATAGCCATTGAAGGTGTTAATCAGGAAAGTGACAACATTGGTTCCGTGCTTGAGGTGATTCGTGGCATTGCCGACCAGACCAACCTGCTGGCCCTGAATGCCGCCATCGAAGCAGCCCGCGCGGGTGAACAGGGCCGTGGCTTTGCCGTGGTAGCCGACGAGGTACGTACCTTGGCTGGCCGCACCCAGAATTCGACTGAAGAGATCAAATCCATGATCGACAAACTTCAGGCCGAAGCCGGCCGTGCTGTCGAGGTCATGCAAAAGAGTCAGTCTCGCGCTCAGACCAGCGTAGAACAAGCCGACAAGGCCAAGGGATCGCTGGAAAGTATTACCGGTGCAGTTACAACCATCACCGATATGAACCACCAGATTGCCAGTGCCGCCGAAGAACAACAGGCGGTGGCCGAGGAGATCAGTAAAATGATGGCCAATATCAATCAGGCTACAGAGCAGGTGTCTCAAACAGCTGAGCAAACCTCGACAGCCAGTGGCGAATTGGCCGAGCTCTCTACCGAACTGGAGGCGCTGGTTGGTCAGTTCAAGACATAACTTCCCCCTCTTTCCTCCTCCCCAAAGATAAAATTTGGCCTCCTTGCATTCCAGGGAGGCCTATTTTATAGGCAGCACTTCCACCATCAAGCAACTGATGCGTAAAATGCTCTTCAGCCTATAAAAAACGACAGCTAAAATGATTACCAATCCGGAACAAAAGCAACGACTAGTTGAGTTATTCCCTTTTCTTAAAGTGGCAACGCCCGATTTCCAGCGCATCTTTTTTGATGCCGCCATTCCTGCACACATCCCTGCTGGGCATACCATCGCTGAAACAGGCTCTGAATGCTCGCAACTAGCACTGGTAGTGAGTGGCTCAGTACGTGTTTACAAGCTGGCAGACAAGGGGCGTGAAATCACTCTCTACCGCATTAAAGATGGTGATAGTTGTGTACTCACCGCCTCATGCTTGATGAGCGCCACCCCTTTTCCTGCCATCGCCGTGGCCGAAACTGAGCTGGATGCGCTTGTCATCCCAGCCAATTCAGCAAAGGCCTGGATGACCCAACATCCACCCTGGAGTAGCTTTGTCTTTGGCCTGATATCAAAACGCCTGACCGAGGTCATCACCGTACTGGAAAACGTCACCTTCCAGCGCCTGGATGTACGCGTCGCCGCCTACTTGGTGAACATGGCAGACAAGGGGTCAACGTTGGCTATTACTCATCATGAAATCGCCGCCGACCTGGGTAGCTCACGCGAAGTGGTCAGCCGCACCCTGAAAGAATTCGACAAACAAGGCTGGATCAATATGGGCCGCGGCGAACTTATCATCCAAGACCTACCCCAACTGCAAAACCTGGCTGAAGAGATTTAGCCCTTAGGTGACCCCTGTGTGACCCCTGTGTGACTTAGTCACATACATCACCGTGATACTTATCTACATTAAGGACGTAGACGATCAAAACAACATAGGAGCGGTGAGATGAAACAGAATGTAGGTGGTATAGAAAGGGTTATCCGGATTGTTCTCGGACTCGCCATCATCGGCGCAGGTGTGATGTACGCCAACTGGTGGGGCGCTGTTGGCGCAGTCCTGGTCGTGACTGGCCTGATTGGCTGGTGCCCGCCTTACGCCATAATGGGCATGAGTACCTGCAAAACAAAACAAGACTAAAGCAGATATTACCAACAGAGCTGGAGCACTCTTTACTCCAGCCTGTTGGGACTAACCAGGCTGTTTGTCTATGGCCTGATTTTGATGGTTGGACTTCGGCGCTACACGTTACCGTTCTTATCCTTATTCCACGAAGGCTTTTTAGCTGCATTTGCCTGTGAAGACCTTGGCTTGTTACCAGTCGGTTTGGCCCCTGTCCTGGCGGACTGTTTTTTACCCACGGTGCGTTTAGGCTTGTCAGAGTCTTTCTTAAAACGAGGTTTATTACCCTGCGACTTAACGGCAGCCTTCTTCTTCGGCGCACCTTTCGGTTTCTGCCCCAGACGGGTCAAAGGCACGGGGTGTCCAGGAACAAAACCCACCTCTACCTCACGCACCAATTGCTGACGGATCAGATTCTCGATGGCAGCCAGCAATTCCACCTCATCGGCACTCACCAGCGAGATGGCCTCACCTTCACGCCCAGCACGGGCGGTACGGCCAATACGATGGACATAGTCTTCCGCCACATTGGGCAGATCAAAGTTGATCACATGGGGCAGCTCAGCGATATCGATACCACGGGCCGCAATATCAGTTGCTACCAACACCCTTACCTTGTTTGCCTTAAAGTCAGCCAGGGCACGCATACGCGCTCCTTGACTCTTGTTACCGTGAATCGCCGCCGCCTTGATGCCTGCGCCCTCAAGCTTTTGCACCAATTTATTCGCACCATGCTTGGTACGTGAAAACACCAGCACCTGATCCCAACTATTATCCTTAATCAAGTGACACAGCAGTTCTGTCTTTTTGCTTTTATCCACTTCAAAAATGGATTGTTTGACCTTTTCAGCAGTGGTGTTGCGTGCACTTACCTCCACCTCAACCGGACTCTTCAGCATGCCTCGGCTCAAGGTACGTATCTCAGATGAAAAAGTAGCTGAGAACAACAGTGTCTGACGCTGCTTCGGCAACAAGGCCATGATCTTGCGTATGTCGTGGATAAAACCCATATCCAGCATCCGGTCGGCCTCATCCAACACCAGAATTTCCAGCTGATCAAACTTGATAGCATTCTGGTTATAGAGATCCATCAAGCGCCCAGGGGTGGCAATCAAAACATCCACACCACGACGCAGGCGCTGCATTTGCGGGTTAACTTTGACACCACCATAAACAATGTCAGAACGCAGAGTCAGATATTTGCCATAGGTTGCAACACTCTCCCCTACTTGTGCTGCCAGCTCACGTGTTGGCGTCAATACCAGAGCGCGCGCCTGATTCGGCTTGGCCTTGGGACCATCGGCCAGACGCTGCAACAACGGCAGGGTAAAACCTGCGGTCTTGCCTGTACCTGTCTGCGCCGCTGCCATAATATCCTGGCCCGACAACACAGCAGGAATAGCCTGCAACTGGATCGGTGATGGGGTGTCGTAGCCCTTTTCGCTCACAGCACGCAAAAGTGGTTCGGACAAACCGAGGGAAGAAAAACTCATGGATAAATACTCTTAAATGAATTGGCTAATCACTGGAAATCAGGATATAGGCCGGAAGAAGGACAAAATCTGCTGCAATTGTACTCTAAATGCACCTAAATCACCCGACCTATCTATAAACCTTATAAAAAACACCATAAAGACAGATACATTTAAACAACAATAGAACCAACTAATATAGACGCTGTCCAACTTAATGCAATCCATGCAAAAACCTGTAAAGGAGATCTACCATGGAAATCACATCATTTTGGGTCATTCTGGCCATGTGTTTGGTTCCGATTGTCGTCGGAGTGTTAGCGGTTATATCGGATGAGAACGATGCTCATCACGGTGGCTGGCATAAGGACCACTTCTAAATCCATTTAATAACGTAGTAACTAGGCTCCGGACGAAAGGTCTGGAGCCTAATTTTTCTAGCTATTATTCAATTCACTTGCCACCGCGACATAGCCCTGTTCAAGACACCAAACCAAAATCCGATTATTGGCAGGCATTTCGATATCCTCTTGCAGTGTCAAACTCAGCTTTGCTGCCAGCTCTCGCAACCAATCAACATCACGCAAACCACGCTGCGGTTCGTTTGATTTAAGCCAACAATCAAAAAGAAAGTTACTGTCACTGCTATGCTCACCGCCATACATAAATGGGCCATAAAGCAGAAACAGACCATCCGGCACTAACACCTTAGCAACACCACGAAACATTTCCTCTACGGCATCAGCTGGCATGATGTGAGCGCTGTTGGCACTGAACACGGCATCATAGGTTTGCTCAGGCCAAACATCAGCCATCACATCAAGAGACAATGGCGGCAAAACATTCTCAAGCCCCACTTCATCAAGCCATTGTTGTATGCCATGATGCCTTTCTTTAAGGTCACTGGTTTGCCACTCTATGTCCGGCAAGGCCTCAGCAAAGAAAACGGCATGCTGACCCGTGCCACTGGCTATTTCTAACATCCGACCATGCCCTGGCAGTTTTTGTCGCAACACTTCTAGGATGGACGGGCCGTTTTTAACACAGGCCTCGGCGTAAGGTTTTTTGCTCATAGAAAAAGTCTATTATAGATAATGACTGGAGCGCAATTATCAAAGCTCCGGTTAACAAAGGGCAAGTGCAAATCATAATGAATACTGTAGACGCACCCACTGAAAATATCCCCTGCCGCTACTGTCATCAGCCGGTTCATCCTAACGCGACTAAGTGTCCTCACTGCCATGAACAATTAACGACACGCTCACGTTTAGAAATGGCCACAAAAAAAACAGTTGCTCTAATTGGCATTGGCACTGCCCTGCTCAGCCTGTTTTATGGGGTCAAGGAAGGCTATTTCTATATTGAACAACGCCAACAACAACGGCAGATGTTTACAGCACACATGGTTGCCGCCGAGAACTTCATAAAACTCGACAACCTGGAATATGCTGAGGCCAGCCTGGATCAGGCACTGGCGCTTAACCCCAATGACCAACAGCTGCGGCTCAGGTATTTTCTACTGCGCTCACACAACATCCTGCGTGAACTCGATTATTACGGCGCCCAGCTGCCAGACAGATATTTAACCAATATGCCTGAGCTGATCACCAACGGCTTTAGCCTGATAGAAAACAACTTTTCACAGGATAAACAGGCCCAGCTTCTCAACTCACTGGCACGACTGCTGCAATTTGATCAGCGCTGGCAAAGCCCGCAAGCCATCAACGAACTATTTGCCAAGGCACACTCACTCGCCCCCAATAATGCAGAGATCGTCTATTGGTACGGCGAAAGGCTGATAAATGATGAAACAGACAAACAACAGGGACTTAACCTGATCCAGCAGGCCATAGAAATAGCTCCAGAGAATGCTATCTATGTTGCCGCAATGGGTCGCCACCAAAGCAGAGACGGCGATTATGCTGCCGCCTTTATTTCCTTCCGACGCGCCATTGAACTGTTGCCCAAACAACGAGAACTACAACGTATTCGCGCCGCCAACGAGGCTAAATACGCATTGATTCGCAGTCTGCGCGCTGCGGATGGTATCGAGGATATTAGCGGTGATCAGTTTTTTGGCCTGACCATGCAACAGCGCCTGGAGCTAACCGAGTTTATCCTGCAACAGAAAGGCAATGACCGCTATTTTAATCTTGTTGCTGCCAAACTGTTTCACACAGCCAAACAGCATGCACGTGCAGAGACCCTGTTAAGAAACGCTATTGGCAACTATGACGAACGGACAAATACTCAGCAACTCACACTGTTGGCCAGCGTACTAGGGGCGCAAGGCAAAAAAGAGGCCGATGAGATCCGCGACCTGCTCAGCAAGATAGAAATGCGTGACAGTTATGAAGAAATTTTGGAAACCAGCATTGATGGCAAACACCGTTACAAGGTCGGGCTTAGGGTCGCCAAACAAAATAACGTCAACGGCATAGAAGTTTTAAAGATATTTGACGGTTACCCGTTTGCCAAGGCCGGTGTGAAGGCAGGCGATCGTCTGCTTGAATTTGCCCACCGCAAAGTTGAAAACCTGCGTTCTATCTGGGTACCGATTAATGACTTTAGCCCAGGCACTGACGTGCCTCTTAAACTGCAACGCGGTAACACTGTCATGGATGTAAGCGTGGTCATTGAATAAAAATAAAAGAACTATAAATCAGTCTTTAAGACAAGCGACCAAATCCTGCCCCAGCCTTTGCATCAACTCAAAATACAGTGCTTCGCCCGGCTCAAGCCCCATGCCCATGGGGTCAAGCGTGGCGCTCTTCAGACTAGAGCCTTCCGTAACAATCTGAATCAACTTGCTGGGAAACTGAGGTTCGTTAAAGACGCAACGCGCATGTTCAGCTTTAACGCGCTGACGCACCTGTGTCATCCGTCTGGCCCCCGGTTTATTCTCAGCACCGATCATAATCGCGCCTATCGGCATCAGCCCATAACGCTGTTCAAAATATTGATAGGCATCATGAAGCACCAAATAAGGTGTTTGACTAACCGCAGCCAGCCTTTGTTTGAGTTGTTGATCGAGTTCAGACAAGGCTTGCTGCAGGCGTTTACCGTTGGCCTGATATATCGCCGCATGCTCTGAATCAAGATCGCTCAGCTGGGTAACAAGCAGCCAGACAATTGTTTTGGCATTGTCTGGATCAAGCCACAGGTGACCGTCGGTTTTACCGTGGTCATGATGTTCATCATGGCCGTGATCATCTTTATTGGCCTGCCACACCCCACCTTCACGGGCGTCAAGCAGGTGCATACCCTGTACATCCATCAACTCGATAACTGTTTTAGTCGCATCATAATTGGCCAACGGCCGAACCATAAAACCTTCTACACTCTCCCCCACCCAAACAATCACATCGGCCCGTTGCAGGCTGCGTACCTGTGAAGGTTTGAGCATATAACCATGCGGAGAGCTGTTACCGCTGACCAACAGTTCAGGCGCGGCCACGCCATTCATCACCCCAGCCACCAGCGAATGGATCGGCGCAATGCTGACCACTACACGTGGGGTAGCCGCCTGGGTTGTGGTGACAAACACTGCAAAAATAATGAGGCAAATAAAAGATCTGAACATTGCGGCGAGGATTTCCTGAAAACTGTTATGTTATAGTATAACAACTTCAGCTCGGACAACCACACATGACTGACATCTCATCAGACCAGGCCTTCGCCAAACACGATCATCGCCATTGCATCAAGTCAGCACTGGCCGAGGCCGCGCGCATCTGTCGTGAGCGTAATGGCCGCCTCACCGAACAACGCCAGCGGGTGCTGGAGCTGGTGTGGAAAAGCCACAAACCAGTCCGCGCCTATGTGATTCTGGAACAACTGCGCGCCGATGGTTTTAACGGCGCACCGCCGACGGTCTACCGGGCGCTGGATTTTCTGCTCGAACACGGCCTGATCCACCGCATCGAATCCCTCAATGCCTACACCGGTTGTGCCCATCCGGGTGAACAACACGCCGGCCAGTTCCTGATCTGTTCGCAGTGTCAGCGTGTGGCTGAGCTGGACGACCCCAAGGTCATCCGCGCCATCAACAACAGCGCCGCCCTACATGGCTTTGAAGCCGACCATCAGGTGATTGAGATCCGCGGCCTCTGTCCCCAGTGCCAAGACCACTAAAGGCATCAACAATGGACAAGAAAGTCTTAATCGAAACCAGGAATGTCTGCCTGACACTTGATGGCAAGCAGATACTCGACAAGGTTGATATCCGCCTGCATCAAGGCGAGATCGTCACCCTGATTGGTCCCAACGGTGCCGGCAAATCGACCCTGGTACGTGTAATCCTGGGTTTGATAAAACCAGATTCAGGTGAAGTGCGTCTCACCCCAAAATTGCGTATCGGCTACATGCCCCAGCGCCTGACCATCGACCCTGTGCTCCCCTTAACAGTGCGCCGTTTTCTAACCCTGGCTCAGCGCTGTTCTGAATCTAAACTGATCGAAGCGCTGACCGAGGTAGGCGCACAACGGCTGCTCGACTCGGCCATGCAAACCCTCTCTGGCGGTGAGACCCAACGAGTGCTGTTAGCCCGCGCCATTCTGCGTGATCCTGATTTACTGATCCTCGACGAGCCAGTTCAAGGCGTCGATGTCACCGGCCAGGAAGAGCTGTATCGCCTGATCAGCACCATCCGTAAACGCCACGGTTGCGGCATCCTGATGATCTCGCATGACCTGCACATGGTCATGAGTGCCACCGATCAAGTCTTATGTCTGAACCGTCATGTCTGCTGTTCGGGTCATCCAGACTCGGTCCGCATAGACCCAAGTTATGTCGCTTTATTTGGCAAAATGCCTGTGATAACGCCATACAGCCATCAACACGATCATAGTCATGATGCCCACGGCGACATCGTTAAAGATGACCACGAGGGCTGCAGCCATGGATGATTTTCTCGTGCGCGCCCTGCTGGCCGGACTCGGCGTCGCCTTGGTGGCAGGTCCATTAGGTGCCTTTGTGGTGTGGCGCAAGATGGCCTACTTCGGTGACACCCTGGCCCATGCTGCCCTACTCGGTGTGGCACTGGGTTTTCTGCTGGATTTCAACACCAACCTCGGCGTGATGGTGGTCTGTGTGCTGCTGGCTCTGTTATTGGTAGCCATGCAACAAAAACAAAAACTCGCCAACGACACCCTGCTCGGCATCCTCTCACACAGCACCCTGTCCATGGGCCTGATAGCTCTAGCCTTTATGGAAACCTTGCGCGTGGATCTGATGAGTTATCTGTTCGGCGACATCCTTGCGGTCAGTAATACCGATCTCTATTGGATCTTTGGCTGCGCCGCCGTGGCCTTGACCGTGCTGGTGCTGATCTGGCGTCCACTGCTGGCCATCACCGTGCATGAAGAACTGGCCCGGGTTGAAGGTGTGCCGGTGACCTGGGTCAAACTGGCACTGATGCTGCTGATAGCCATCGTCATCGCCGTGGCCATGAAGGTGGTCGGCATCCTGTTAATCACTTCATTGCTGATTATTCCTGCGGCAACGGCCAGAACGTTTGCCCGCAACCCGGAACAAATGGCCATACTCGCCGCGCTAATCGGTTGTATTGCCGTTAGCGGTGGTCTATTCGCCTCGCTGGAATGGGACCTGCCCGCCGGGCCGGCCATCGTCGTCAGCGCGGCAGTCTTGTTTTTCTCTGCACCATGGTGGCTAAAACTGAAACGAACCAAAAAGGAAAGCTGAGCAATTAATGCGAGGCTGCTGATAACCGCACACTAAGTAATCTTGTAATACCTGATTGCGAAACTAAGATATAGACATCGGACAGCCACACCCCAGCCCAAGGAGGAAATAGTCATGAACACAAAACCCGGCATAGCACTCGTTCTCATGCTCAGCATCGCAATCTCAGCGCCATTCTCAAGCCAGGCCCTGGCCGAATCAGACAGCGTCAAGCAAATGGCCAAAATCGTCATGCAGCTCAACCATCATCCCGGTAAACAAGACAAACAGGTGCTCAACAATATTATTGAACAAGGCTCAGCGGCAGAACGCAGCATCGCCAGCGCCTTGCTCAATATGAAACACAAAGTCGGCCCCACAGACAAAGCTAGACTAAGAGATATTTCAAAAAACAAAGACCTGTCAGACAACACCCGTGAGCTGGCCATGATTGTAAGCAAGATCAATCACCAGGCCTCGTCAGCAGACAAGCAAAAATTACAAGGGATGTAGGTCGGTAATAATATATGCATAGCGCATGTTATTACTGACATTGGCTGACAAATAAAAAAGGGCTGTGCATTTATTTAGCACAGCCCTTTTTATTCATAGCAAAAGAAATGTATCCTCCGCAATTCCCTCAGCGACGCTACTATTTCAACAAATCATTAATTGACTTGCACTGCCATTCAGGAAAGTGCTGTCTAACCAACGCATTTAAATCTTTTTCAAAGGCACTATATTCTTTTTGCGTTTGAACATGCGCGTGCAAGTTGCATTTTTGTTTGATCATACCTGCCGCTAATGTGGCATTTGTGTATTTATCAATAACAACAAAACTACCTGTGCCCTTTATCTTTTCATAAGGGTCGAAGGATATTTTCTGATTCAGGCTCAAACGACATTGGGCAATTTCGTTTAATTCCAATTGCTCAGCCGGTTGTTGCTCCAAGGTATTAACATCAATCTTATGATCAACCTGGACGAACCGCCCAGTGGTGACATTAGTTGCACGCTTAATTAAATAGTCGGTGCCAATACGCATGGCGACTTCATTCATCCACACAAGCATGACCTCAAATTGATCAGCCACTTCTGGAATGTCAGACGATTTAACAATCATGTCACCACGACTAATATCAACCTCGTCTTCTAAAGTCAGGGTCACAGCCATCGGCGCAAACGCCGTATCAACAACCATTT
Source organism: uncultured Gammaproteobacteria bacterium (assembly GCA_965602225.1). GTDB lineage: Bacteria > Pseudomonadota > Gammaproteobacteria > Tenderiales > Tenderiaceae > Tenderia. The sequence goes on from CBFCYE010000001.1 coordinate 164,681, forward strand.
TATCCACAGATACAGCTGGCTGAATCACCTGCTTTACCTTGGAAGTTTTCAATGACGGAAGCACAGTAATCTCATCACCAACGCTAATTGTGCCACCAGCGATGGTGCCGCAGAAACCTCTGAAATCGAGATTAGGACGATTAACGTACTGCACTGGCAACCTAAAGTGGTCTAAGTCGGTAGCGTCAGTAAGCGGAATGCTATCTAACAGTTGCATTAATGGCTGACCCGTAAACCAGGGCATATTTTCACTGGCGTTTACTACGTTATCTCCAGTTAAGGCAGACACAGGCGTGAAAATCGGATTAACAATTCCCAGATCTTTTGCAAACGAAGTGTACTCGGCTTGAATTTGATTAAAGCGCTCTTCACTGAAATCCACTATATCCATTTTATTAACGGCGACCACGATGTGCTTAATACCCAGCAGACGGGCAATATAACTGTGGCGTCTGGTTTGAGTTTGTACACCATATCGTGCATCAATCAATATGATCGCCAGATCAGCCGTTGACGCGCCAGTGGCCATGTTACGCGTGTATTGCTCATGCCCGGGGGTATCAGCGATGATAAATTTACGCTTGTCTGTTGCAAAATAACGATAGGCAACATCAATGGTAATACCTTGTTCACGCTCAGACTGAAGTCCATCCACCAACAAGGCAAGGTCAACAGTTTCACCTGTTGTGCCGTGTTTTTTGGAATCTTTATTGATTGCAGCCAACTGATCTTCAAAGATCATTTTGCTGTCATGCAACAAACGACCGATCAGGGTGCTTTTGCCATCATCAACACTGCCGCAGGTAATGAAACGCAACAGCTCTTTGTTTTCATGTTGCTTTAAATAGGCTTCAATATCTGTTTCGAGTAAATTGCTTTGTTCAACTGACATGTGCTTAATTCCTTTAGAAGTACCCTTCAATTTTTTTCTTTTCCATTGATCCTGCTTCATCATGATCAATCAGACGCCCTTGTCTCTCAGACACTTTTGTCAAAAGCATCTCCTGGATAATCTCAGGCAGCGTTTCAGCATCTGAAGACACGGCGCCAGTTAATGGATAACAACCTAAGGTTCTAAAACGGACTTTTTCCATCTTGGCAGTCTTACGCAACTCTTCTGGCATCCGCTCATCATCGACCATAATTTTGGTGCCTTCATACTCAACTACTGGACGTTCTTTGGCGAAATAGAGATCAGGGATTGGGATGCTTTCCAGATAGATGTACTGCCAGATATCCAGCTCAGTCCAGTTAGATAGTGGGAATACACGGATAGACTCGCCTTTTTGATGTCTGCCGTTGTAGATATCCCATAGTTCTGGACGTTGGTTTTTTGGATCCCAGCGGTGATTTTTGTCACGAAAGGAGTAGATACGCTCTTTAGCGCGTGATTTTTCTTCATCACGACGCGCACCACCAAACACAGCATCGTATTTTTGGATATCCAGCATATTACGCAAACCTTCAGTTTTCATAATGTCGGTATGCATGCCAGAACCATGTGTGAACGGTGAAATATCAAGCTCTTTGCCCTTGGGGTTGATATAAACAATCAGCTCCATGCCCACCTCTTTGGCACGCTTATCACGAAATTCGATCATTTCTTTGAATTTCCAGGTGGTATCAACATGCACCAGCGGAAACGGCGGTGGCGCAGGGAAAAATGCCTTTTGCGCCAGATGTAACATGACCGAGGAATCTTTACCTACGCTATACAACATGGCGGGGTTATCGAACTCAGCGATGACCTCGCGCATGATCTGAACCGATTCAGCTTCCAGCTTTTTAAGATGCGTAAGTCTTTGATTTGTAATATCCATACCTGCACTCTGTATATAATGTTATATAAAACCCGTATAACGTTTTGGTTTCTAATGAAATTTGCGGCTAAGTATAATCGTTATGAGCACTATTTACACCTCACAGCCACAGCGCGGCTCATACCTCTGGCAACTTGACTAGACTACGGTTCCTGCGCGAAACCCGGTTTTATATTAAAATACCGCCTCTTTTACCCAAAGACTCAGGTTCAGACTCAGAAAAGATGGCTCAAAATCCCGCACAAGACCCAGCAAAACGAATCATTGTCGGCATGTCTGGCGGCGTCGATTCGTCGGTCACTGCGCTGCTTTTGCAGCAGCAGGGATATGAGGTGAGCGGTCTGTTCATGAAAAACTGGGAAGACTATCCCGACGGCGACTGTCCGGCAGTACAGGATTCTCAGGATGTGATGGATGTCTGCGATCAGATCGGCATCGAGATGGACGGCGTAAATTTTGCCACTGAGTACTGGGACCGGGTATTTGCCTATTTCCTTGAGGAGTACAAGGCCGGCCGCACCCCCAATCCAGACATCCTTTGTAATAAAGAGATCAAGTTCAAGGCCTTTCTCGACTATGCGGTTGAACATGGCGCCGACAAGATAGCCACCGGCCACTATGCCAAGGTGGAATTCCGTGACGGTTATTTCCGTCTGTTGAAGGCCAAGGATCAGAACAAGGATCAGACCTATTTTCTCTATACTCTGGGCCAGGCGCAGCTGTCGAAGACGCTATTCCCGCTGGGTGACATCCCCAAGCCAGAGGTGCGCCGGATTGCTGAAGAAAATCACTTCGTCAACGCCAAGAAGAAGGACTCCACTGGTATCTGCTTTATCGGCGAGCGCAAGTTCAAGGACTTCCTCAGCCAATACCTGCCTGCCCAGCCGGGCGAGATGCGTACCCCTGAGGGCGAACTAATCGGAAAACACGATGGCCTGATGTATTACACCCTCGGCCAGCGTCAGGGCCTGGGCATTGGTGGCCGTAAGAATTCCAGCGGCGAGCCGTGGTTTACAGTGGGCAAGGATCTGGAGAACAACGTATTGTTGGTGGCCCAAGGCGAACACCCGCTGCTCTATAGCGATTCACTTGAGGCCAGCAAACTGGACTGGACGATTGGCGTGGCGCCGACGGCACCCTTCCGCTGTGCCGCCAAGACCCGCTACCGCCAGCCAGACCAGGACTGCACTATTACCTGGCTCGAAGGTGAGCGCTGCCGGGTTGAGTTCGATCAACCACAACGGGCAGTAACACCGGGGCAGTCAGTGGTGTTTTACAAGGATGATGAGTGTCTGGGTGGTGGTGTGATTGAAACTACCGCCAAAACACAGCAGCTCGAAAGCAAGACAGGATAATCAGAAACAAGATGGAACACACTTATCGCGAACAAGTACTGGCCTTTGCTGGCGTCTGGCAGGCAGCCAAGCTGGTGCAGGATATAGCCCGCACCGGCACGCTCGACAACGACGATTTCGAGGCCTGTATCAAGACCTTGTTTGTCACTGACCCTGACACCACTGAAGAGGTCTATGGCTCTATCCAGGCAATGAAACTAGGGCTGAACACCCTGCTGGATCAGTTTGGTGATGCCACTAACAACCGTGATCTGGAACTGACCAAATACGTCATGTCGCTGATGCACCTGGAGCGTAAGCTGGACCGTGAACAACAGGTAATGCGCAAGATTGGCAGTGGTATTGAACTGGCAAAATCGCAGACACAACACTTCGGTTCGGTATCCCATGAAACCGTGGTTGCCAGTCTGGCTGAGACCTATGCCAACACCATCAGCACCCTAACGCCCAAGATTATTGTTCAGGGTGAACAGGGTTATCTCAGCAATTCCAATAATGCCGCCAAGGTACGCACCCTGCTGTTGGCCGGGATTCGCTCAACCATGCTCTGGTATCAGTGTGGTGGCCGCCGCCTGGGACTGCTGTTCAGCCGCAAAAAGCTGTTGAACCAGGCCAAAGAATTATTAAACGAAACTATCTAGCGCAATCTGAACGGCTAGACTTATCTAAACAGGAATGACCATGCAATTATCAGAACTGACTGCTATCTCTCCCATCGATGGCCGCTACGGCAACAAGACTATCGACCTGCGCGCCATCTTCAGCGAATACGGCCTGATCCGTCACCGCGTGCTGGTGGAAGTACGCTGGTTGCAAATGCTGGCTGCCGAGGCTGGTATTGCCGAAGTACCAGCCCTGAGTGAACACGCCAACACTGTGCTCAACAACATCGTCGACAAGTTCAGTGAAGAAGATGCACAACGGGTCAAGAACATTGAGAAGACCACCAACCATGACGTTAAGGCGGTGGAGTATTTCCTGAAAGAAAAGATCGCCGGTAACGATGAGTTGGAAGCGGTGAGTGAGTTCATCCACTTTGCCTGTACCTCAGAAGACATCAACAACCTGGCCTATGGCCTGATGCTGCGCGAGGCACGCACCCAGTCTGTGCTGCCGATGATGGATGACGTAATCAAAGCAATCTCTGATCTGGCCCATAAATACGCCGATGTACCAATGCTGTCACGCACCCACGGTCAGCCTGCTTCACCGACAACTTTGGGTAAAGAGATGGCCAATGTCGCTTTCCGCCTCAAGCGTCAGCGCGAACAAGTAGTAATGGTGCCAATGCTGGGCAAGATCAACGGCGCGGTAGGTAACTACAATGCGGCTCTGTCAGCCTATCCCGAATTGGATTGGCAAGGAATGGCGAGTAAGTTTGTCACCAGCCTGGGACTGGACTGGAACCCCTACACCACTCAGATCGAGCCGCATGACTATGTCGCCGAGTTCTTTGATGCTGCGGCCCGTTTCAACACCATCGTCATCGACTACAGTCGTGATATCTGGGGTTATATCTCGGTGGGTTATTTCAAACAGAGAACTATTGCTGGTGAGATCGGTTCATCCACCATGCCGCACAAGGTCAACCCCATCGACTTCGAAAATGCCGAGGGTAATCTGGGCATGGCCAATGCCATCTTCCAACACCTGGCGGCCAAACTGCCGATCTCGCGCTGGCAGCGTGACCTGACCGACTCGACTGTGTTGCGTAACCTCGGTGTAGGTCTAGCCCACGGCAGCATTGCCTATCAGTCATTACTCAAGGGCATTTCCAAGCTGGAAGCCAACCCGGCGCGTCTGGCTGAAGACCTGGACAACTGCTGGGAAGTACTAGCCGAACCGATTCAAACCGTAATGCGTCGTTATGCCATCGAGAAGCCATACGAAAAACTGAAAGAGCTAACCCGCGGCAAGGGCATAGATCAGCAGAGCATGCAGGAGTTCATCAACAATCTTGAAATTCCGGCAGCAGAAAAACAGCGTCTGTTGGCGATGACACCAGGCTCTTACATCGGTAATGCCGTTAGCCAGACTCATAATCTATAAGTTATTTTTGGCAGAATTCAGTTCTGTGAGCCACTTCACAGTTTTTTGAATCTGGATCGCCATAATAAACACCATGGCCATGCGACAACATCCCCCGCATCCACCCCGACGCTCTTTGTTGTTCGTGGCCTGATTTAAAACTTGCCCGAATTATCTTCCCGGTAATTCGGGTTTTTTTACGCCCTTAAAAAAATAATAATTGCTCATACATAGTTTTGTGAACTGCCTCACAGTTTTCTGTTTCTGGATGTTCATAATAAACATCACGGCCATGCGACAACATCCCCCGCATCCACCCCGACGCTCTTTGTTGTTCGTGGCCTGATTTAGAACTTGCCCGAATTATCTTCCCGGTAATTCGGGTTTTTTTTGCCTGTTATCCGGCTCCTTTCGCTGCAATTGATATGCGAACTTAATCACGGATAATCCTGCCAGGCTTGACCATAATAGTTTTGAGGGCAAGGACTAGCGACACTCCAAGTAAATATCCCAACGTTTATCTCGCTGGAACTGTCCTGTACCACGCCCGAGCGGTTGAGGGGCTGCTCGGGCTTTTTTCTTTAATCCTCCCAATAATCGACATACAATGATTCAACCTATTCACCAAGTGGGAGATACACATGCCTATAATGCTGGACGACTATATTCTGGGTGAGAGCGATGAAAGCATCAGGATTGATAGCAGCGTAGATTGCAGTGAGGCCGTGCTGGCGCTGACAAGGCAGGCAAATCGTTCACTCACAATTTTTACCCATACACTGGACCGTCGCATCTACAATAGCCAGGGCATTTATGCCGCGGCCCTCAAGCTGGCCACCCACAGTCGTTACTCGCAGATACGCATCATCATCAAAGACTCTACCGATGCCGTCAAACGTGGCAGTCGGCTAGTCGAACTTAGTCATCGTCTTAGCAGCCGGGTTCACTTCCGCACACCACCTATGGAATACCGCGACTTTAGTGAAGAGTTTGTTATCGTTGATGAGATTGGTCTTTTACATCGCAGATTGGCGACACGCTATGACGCTGACCTGAGTTTTTATGAACCTAAAAAGAGTCGCCAACTGCAAAAATTCTTTAATGACTGCTGGGAAAAGAGCGCTCAGGATCCCAACCTGCGTCAACTGCACCTGTGAGAAAACAGCGCTGCCCGCTGTTTCAATCTCTATTAGCACTATTGCTGCTTAGCCTTACTGCAATTGTTCAGGCCACAGAACAACAGCTTGAAGTCATTTCACTGCAGCATCGTCTGGCCGAAGAGCTGTTGCCTAGCCTGCAAGCCTTTGTCGATAAACAAGGCGTGATTAGCGCCAAAGGCAACCAGCTCATCATTCGTACCTCAGGTAACAACCTCAAAGAATTATCAATACTGATCCAACGCCTGGACCAACCCATCAAGCGATTATTGATTGAAGTCAGACAGCCATTAAGCTCCTCTCGTTACAGCGATGAAACAGACATATCAGGCAGTATTGACCTACCGGCTAAAAGTTCTCAAATCCGCCTGCGCAGCTACGGCACCAGCAGTCGTGATACTGCGGCAGCCGATCAACAGTTGCAGGTTCTGGAGGGACACACAGCCTTGATCAAGACTGGCAAGTTAGTGCCTATGGTGAAAAAACAGCTACGCAGTAATGGACAGGTGGAAACGATCATCGAGAAGCAGGACGTCAGCACTGGTTTCAAGGTCAGGCCACGTCTAAATGGCGACATAGTGTTGCTTGAGATTTTGCCGTTTAGCGCCAGCACTAGCGACGGCGCGATTAATCAACAACAAGTCTTTACCACGGTCTCTGCCAAATTGGGCGAATGGATTGAGATTGCAGGCAACAGCTCCAGCCTGCAACAAACTGGCCGCGGAACGGTCTATAAGAGTCATGGACGTGATCAACAACAACGCCAGATTCTGATTAGGGTGACCGAGCAGTAGTCGACTACGCAATGGAAATATTTAACAATCTGGCAGACCTGTTTTTCGATGCCGCCCCCTGGCTGCTATTAGGCTTTATCGCCGCTGGATTTATCAAGGTCTGGCTGCCCGACGACCTGCTCAGCCGCTGGCTTGGAGGTGAAGGTCTATGGCCTATCACCAAGGCGGCTGTAATCGGCGCGCCTTTGCCATTGTGTTCCTGTGGCGTTTTACCTGCGGCCATGAGCCTGCGCCGCAGCGGTGCTTCACGCAGTTCAACCGTGTCATTTCTGATTGCCACACCGGAAACCGGTGTTGATTCCATCGCCTTATCCTATGCCCTGCTGGGGCCGGTAATGGCCGTAATCAGACCCGTGGCGGCGATTATAAGCGCCATTTTTACCGGGCTTTTGACCTCATTGATTGCACCAACTGAAATCAAGAAGCATCAAGATGTCAGCCCTTCCTGTTGCAGCAACCATAGCAAACCTGAGATCGACAGCTGCTGTGAGAAATCAGAGCAAAAGCAAGCCGGTTTTCTGAATCGCAGCAAAAGTGCCTTGCGCTTTGGGCTAATGGAAATGGTCGATGACCTGGTGGTATGGCTGATCTTTGGCCTGTTGCTGGCAGCAGCGATGAAAACCTGGGCACCGCCTATGATCCTGGCCGACTGGGGCAGCGGCCTGAGCGCCATGCTTTTGATGCTGCTGATAGGCATTCCCACCTACATCTGCGCCACTGCCTCTACCCCCATTGCCGCCGTTTTATTACTGGCAGGTATTTCACCCGGCACGGTGCTGGTATTCCTGCTGGCAGGTCCGGCCACCAATATTGCCACCATGGGCGTGATCCACAAAGAGATGGGCAAGACTGTGTTGATAACCTATCTGCTTGGCATCTGTGTCAGCAGCATCACGATTGGGCTTGCAACCGATGCCGTTTTACAGGCCAGCGATATCAATATCATTGCCCAGGTCAGCGTTGGTAGCGAATGGCTACCACAGTGGCTGATCTATCTTTCGGGCTTGATTCTATTGCTGGCAGCTACGGCCTCACTTATCAAAAAGGCTTGGCCAATCAAACGGTCCTCTCCGCACAATCATTAGATTTAAAGGAAAACTTATGGTTTGCCGATTAACTTACAGTTATATGAGCATATTTTAGGTGTCTCCGTCTTACTGGAGAGGTTAATAAATCGTGGGCAAAGACAATGGCAACGGAACATAAGGTTAAGAGCATCGAAGTCACTATTGGCATGTTCGTCGCGGGACTGGATCGTCCGTGGGTCGAATCACCGTTTGCCTTTCAAGGCTTCACCATCAAGAGCCAATCAGACATTGACCTGATCCAGCGTACCTGTGACTTTGTTTACGTCGATGTTGATAAAAGCGCCTACCCGACTGCCATCACGGATGGGGCTGTTCACGATGTCAGCAAAAACAAAAAACGCGAACTGACCCTGGATGACATTACCCATCACAACACTGTAAGTGAACGCTCACCCACCCATGAAGAATTTAAACGCGCCCTGCTGGCATACAACGCTTTGGAACGCACCTTCAACCATGTGGTAAAGGATATTCAGAAAGGCAACAAACTTAAGCTGCCGTTGATATCGAAAACAGTTATGCCGCTGATTACCAGCATCCAGCTAAACCCAGACGCCATGCTGCAGATTTTAATGCTTGATTCGCGCCAGTCGACGCTGGCCAGTGATGCCATCACCACTGCGTTTTTATCCGCCGCGATAGGGCACAGGATAGGCGTCAAAAACAAACAACTACTACAACTTGCTGTTGGTGGCCTGCTCTATGATGTTGGCAAACTTGCTTTGCCTAAGGAACTATTGGATCAGCCACGCAAATTCACTCCGGCTGAATACAAGGTAGTAAAAAGCCATGTCCCCAGTGGTGTGGATATTATTAAAACTGCCATTGACAGCCAACCGGCCATCCTAACCATGGTTCAACATCACCATGAACGCTTTAACGGTAGCGGTTACCCCTCCGGCATGAGCAACCAGGACATCCCTGTATTTGCCCGGATTGCCTCAATCGTCGATTGTTTTAATGCCATTACCAGCCACCGCCCGCATGCTCCGGCCATGTCGCCGTACCATGCCTCGCTTAAAATTTATGAATGGCGAGATGTAGACTTTGATCCTCAACTGGTCGAGCAATTGATTCAGGTTGTCGGCGTTTACCCAATTGGCTCACCGGTAGAACTCAGCAATGGTGAGATTGCCGTGGTTGTCGCCCATAACAAATCACAACGACTTCGCCCCGTGGTGGCAGTGTTGTTAAACAAAGATAAAAAACGTCTAAAGAAACCACGGATCGTTGACCTTGGTATAAAACCAGACCCAGACAACGACGCTGAGATCATCAGCATCAAGAGCACAATAGAGAGCGGTGTTTATGACCTCAACATGAAAGGGATTTTGGAATCCCTTTACGAAGACAAATAACAGCTATTACCCAATACCCTAAAGGCTGCTTCTTAGTGACCTTATCGTCCGCGCAGAAACAGCTTGTCCAGGTCATCCATCGACATCTGTACCCAGGTGGGTCGACCGTGATTACACTGACCACTGCGCTCGGTACGCTCCATATCACGTAGCAAAGCGTTCATCTCAGGCACTGTAAGCTGTCGACTGGCACGCACCGAGCCATGACAGGCCATGGTGGCCAAAATCTCGTTACAGCGCTCCTGAATGCGACTGCTCTGCCCTGCCACGGCAAGGTCCGACAACACATCCGTGACCAGGGTCCTGGCATTGGCATTTCTTAACAAGGCTGGCACCGAACGAATCAGCAAGGTTTCCGGCCCCAGGCAATCCAGCTCAAACCCCAGCCCTTTGAGAAAATCAGCATGCTCCACGGCCAGATTGGCTTCACTACTACTGACCGCCATGGATTCAGGTACCAGCAGCGGCTGAGAACGTATCCCCTCGTCGGCCCAGGACTGCTTCATGCGCTCATAGGTGACGCGTTCATGGCCGGCATGCATGTCCACCAACACCAGGCCTTTTTCATTCTGCGCCAGGATGTAGATACCCTGCAGCTGGGCCAGGGCAAAACCCAGCGGTGGTGCCTCAGCCGGCTTGGACTCGGGCATTTCAGCCACCGCCCCGCCAGCATTGGCCAGTGCCTGCATACCCTGATAGGCAGCCTGGCCCTCCTGCACCCCCAGGGCAAAGCCGGTCTGACGTGGAGCCGAAGTTGGACTTGCAGAGTGGGCCGATGGCGAGAAAAAACCTGAAGCCGGAGCTGGTTGATCAAATTCAGTCTCAACGTTTTGAAATTGGGGTTGAGCATCCCCCGGACGTAATTCGGCCAACGAACGATACAGACTGGAAAACAGGAAGTCGTGCACCATGCGACTCTCGCGAAAGCGCACCTCATGCTTGGTGGGATGGACGTTGACATCCACCTCCTCGGCAGGAATTTCCAGATAAAGGACAAAGGCTGAGTGCCGACCGTGGTACATCACATCCTGATAGGCCTTACGCACCGCATGGGCGATGACCTTGTCTTTGACCATGCGGCCATTGACGTAAAAATATTGCAGGTCAGCCTGACTGCGGGAAAAGGTCGGCAGCCCTACCCACCCCCATAGCCTTAAACCGCCGCGCTCAAAATCGATTTCAGCCGACTGTTCAACAAAGGGTTTGCCGCAGATGGCGGCGATGCGACGACGACGACCTTCCTGGTCGCTGGCGGCACGCCACTGATGCACCAGCTTCTGCTCATTCTTAAGTGTTATGCCTACATCAAATCGGCTCAGGCCAATGCGGCGCACCACATCTTCCAGGTGTTTATATTCAGTCCGCTCGGCGCGCATAAACTTGCGTCTGGCTGGGGTATTGAAAAACAGGTCACGTACTTCGATGGTGGTGCCCTGTGGATGGGCCACTGGCTGAGCCTTGGGTTCAGTCTCACCACCATTGACAGACAGCTGCCAGGCCTGGTCTTCACCCTGAAACAGGGACATCACCTTTAAGCGCGACACCGAGGCAATACTGGGCAGAGCCTCACCACGGAAACCGAGGCTGACAAGGTGGCTGAGGTCATCGAAGCTGGCAATCTTGCTGGTGGCATGACGACTCAGCGCCAGACTCATATCGTCATGATGAATTCCGGCGCCGTCGTCGCGGATGCGAATCAGGGCGATACCACCCTTTTCTATCTCCAGCTCAATCTGAGTGGCACCGGCATCTAGGCTGTTTTCAACCAGTTCTTTAACCACCGATGACGGCCGTTCAACCACTTCACCGGCGGCGATCTGGTTAGCAAGGTTGGTAGAGAGGAGATGGACACGCTTCACGACTAGATTCCAATCAGGCAAGAAAAACAAGCCTGATTATACGTGAAAGGTAGTCGACTGAGGGGCTTTAAGTGTCTCGGGTTGGGATCTGTAACACCTGACCAATGCGCAGACTATCTGAGGTAAGTTGATTGGCCACACGCAAGGTTTTGAGGCTGATTCTATAACGCGAGGCAATAGTCGAGAGTGTCTCGCCACGCTCAATCACATGCTCACGTGCAGCAATCCGGGTGCCCGGCGGAGGGTTGGAGATAAAGTAGCTGCGGATACCCGACATCATCGCAACAGCAAGTTTCTGCTGGTAAGCGCTGGAACGCAGGTTTTTCTCTTCTCTAGGGTTTGAGATAAACGCAGTCTCAACCAGAATTGATGGAATATCCGGTGACTTCAACACCGCGAAGCCAGCTTGCTGGACTGTGGTTTTGTGCATCTTGGCCACACCCTTAAGTCCCCTGACAACCTTACTGCCGACATCGATACTGTCTTCGATGGTGGCGCTTTGAGACAGGTCCAGCAGCACCGAGGCCAGCATTTCGTCCTTGTCATCCAGGCTGACACCACCAACCAAATCCGAAGCATTCTCACGATTGGCTAACAACTTGGCTGCCTCACTGGTGGCACCACGCTGCGATAGAGCATAAACCGACGCACCCTTGGCTCTCTTATCCGGGAAGGCATCGGCATGTATGGAGATAAAGAAATCGGCCTTATGCTTACGTGCCTTTTCCTTGCGGTTGCCGAGTTTTATAAAATAGTCACCATCACGAATCATCAGCGGCTGCATGCCATCTTCTTTTTTAACCAGCTTTTCCAGTCTACGAGCAATCGCCAACACCACATCTTTTTCACGCGTGCCTTTATGGCCCTTGGCGCCCGGATCTATACCACCGTGACCAGCGTCAATGGCAATAATGATGTCGCGTTCATGTTGCTTAACAATCAGCTGTTTTTTCTTAACCTTGGGAGCAGGTGCTGCTTTTGCTTGTTGTACAGGCTTTTTAACTGCAGCCTTGGCAACCCGCTGAGCAGGCTTGGATGACTTGCCAGTCAACTCAACCACCAGTCTATGCCCCTTACCAGCGGCGGGTTTCAGTAGATAAACATTACCTTTAAGCGACTGTTTAAGCTCGATAACCATACGCAGGTCATTGCCGTTTCGGATACCGGAACGAATCTTTTTGATAGCCGTATTGGCGTAATTAATTTTGGGTTTGTCGCCAGTCCCAGTCCTGATTACATCAATCAGGTCGACCACGAAGCGGTCAGGCTTGGAAAGAGAGAAGTATTTGTACTTAATCGGGCCGGCAAGATCCAACACGACTTTAGTCTGGTTGTCATGTTGGCCAACACGCAGGGTATTGTATTTAAGCGTATTTGCTGCCCAGCTAGCAGACATAGGCAGTACACATAGCAATAGCAAACAGAGCAATTGCCGCATGATTCCTCCCCTTTTGATTGTTATTCCTCGAGGCATCATTTTACCCTCAAAAAACAGTTATACTTTTTTCTCATATTTTCCATGAAGATACAACACCTTTCTAGAAAAAAGACAAGATAACCTCTCTTTACCTTTGTTTCTTCGTCAGGAACCAAAAAACCTTTAGTCCTCAATTATTGTTCAAATCCGCCAGTTTTTCGCTGAACTGCTGCCCGCTTTCAGAATTTGCCCGCAGATTGACCTCCCTGGAGGTACCAGCGTAGCTGATATCAATCACCAAATCAGCCGCAGGTAAGACTCCCTCACCCTTTTGTGGCCATTCAACCAACAAGATCGCGTCGCACTCTAACCAATCACGCAGGCCCAGAAACTCCAGCTCTTCAGGATCGGCCAGGCGATATAGATCCATGTGATAGACCTGATGTGCATCCACCTCATAAGGCTCGACCAAGGTATAGGTTGGGCTACGTACCGTTCCCTGATGGCCAAGTGCATGGAGAAAACCACGAGCAAAAGTAGACTTACCCGCCCCCAGCTCACCAAGCAGGTAGATCACACATTGCGCCGGGCAGACCTCGGCCACTCTGGCACCAAAGGCACGCATGGCCGAATCACTCTCTATCAATATCATTTCAAACAATGGCTCGTGAACTGGAAGTTCTGGGCAATTTAAGTGAAGCAGCCCTATTATTCAATGCTGATAAAAAGAAAACTGGAATATGAAAAAAGCCCGGCAACCAAATGATCACCGGGCTTTGGTCAATTTTCTAGGGTTTAGAGCCTTGCGCGTTTTTTGCCACTGAGCATGGCCTTGACCAGGCTTTCCTTGTGAAAAACACTTTCAACAAACACACCAATCAAATGCACCATCACCAGAAACAGCGTGAAATTGGCAAAGAACTCATGTGTTTCTTCCAGAAACTCGTTCTCCTCTTTACCGCTGCCATTACCATGTTCGTGGTCATCATCGGCCTGGGCAGTGCTTATGATCTGCGGTAGCTGAATGGTGGTCTGCTGCGCCATCACCCCGGCTAACGGGCCTTTGCCCTCTTCCGCCCCGTAAAGCATCATCCCTGTGGTTGCCGTCATCAGCAGACTAACCAACAACGCAAAAATCATCAGACCACCTAAAGGGTTATGGCCGATATAGCGTTTTGCATCACCGCTAATCAACCCCTTGGCATAGGCCTTCATCTCCGCAGCTGAATAGATAAAATCGGAAAAGCGGGCATGTTTAGTGCCAATAAAACCCCAGACAATTCTACTCAACAGCAGTATCACGATGACATAGCCAGACCAGCTATGTAGCCATGATTCCTCTTCACCACTGACATAAGAAATGACAAACAAGCTTGCCAATGACCAGTGAAAAACCCTAATAAAGGTATCCCAGACATCAATCGTTTTTTGCTTTCTCATAACATTAACCCTCTTCTAATATCTAGAATCAGATTAACAAGCGAAGATAAAACCAAGCTTAACGGCTGAAATACGGAAACTTTATTCGCTACAGAGGGAGTAAACCTCTTCAATAGAGGTAACACCCTTACGGGCAAGCTCAAGGGCATTTTCCTGCAAGGTTCGCATACCCTGACTAACAGCCAGCTCAGCAATCTCTTTTGCAGGACGCCCTTCGATAATCAGACGCGAAACTTCATGGCTCACCGACAATAGCTCAGTCACTGTGGTGCGACCGTGATAACCGGTGTAATGGCACTTTAAACAACCCTCGCCACGTTTGAATTTTTCATCCGCATCCAACTTAAGGGTTTCCCGGATATGCGTATCAAGCGTTTCCTCAGAGATACATTCAGGGCAATTCACCCTGATCAACCGCTGCGCCATTACCCCAAGCAGGGTCGTACTAAGCAGGTAGCTTTCAACGCCCATGTCCAGTAATCGGGTCACCGTCGATGCAGCATTATTGGTATGCAGCGTGCTGAAAACCAGGTGCCCGGTCAATGCCGCCTTATTGGCAATACGCGCAGTCTCTTCATCGCGAATCTCGCCCACCATGATGACATCGGGGTCATGACGCAAAAAATGCCGCAATGCCTCGGCAAAGGTATAACCCTTGGCCAGGGCTATCTGCACCTGCTCGACACCCTCCATATCATATTCAACTGGGTCTTCAACGGTAAGGATATGCGGATTACGCTGCTTAACCTCATTCAATATGGCATACAGAGTGGTGGACTTGCCCGAACCGGTTGGCCCTGTCACCAGAAAGATGCCATTAGGACGACTGATCATGCGCCGAACCCTGTACAGGTCATACTCACTAAAACCAAGCTCATCCAACGGCCTGAAACCAGCATCTTTATCGAGAATACGGATCACGACACTCTCGCCATTGACCGTCGGCACCACCGAGATACGTAGATCGATCTGTTTACCATGACGTTGCAGGCGGGCATGACCATCCTGCGGCAGGCGTCGTTCAGAAATATCCATCTGCCCGGTAATCTTTATCCTGCTCACCAGTGCTGGTAACAAGGTACGACTCAGGCTGCGAATAAACTGTAACTTGCCATCAACCCTGAAAAAGACATTCACCTTGTCCTTTTCGGGACGAATATTGATATCAGAGGCCTTGCTATTCACAGCCTGCAAGATAATCGAGTTGAGCAGGCGGACAATCGGTTTTTTCTTGGCCTCGGCCTCTATCACATGCGCCGATTCATCACCGTTGGCCGATTCAGAGATAGGGGCAAGCTTTAGATCCTCCAGCGCCTCAATCTCTTCAAAACTACTATAGTGAGTATTCAATCCTTCAGCGATCTCTTCTGCCGAGGCCATCACTGCTTCAATATTCATTTTGGAATTGAAACGCAAGGCATCAACCGCTGCAGTATCCAAAGGATTGAGCATAGCAACCACCAGGGCATTATCAATCTCTGCCAGAGGCAAGACCTTATAGTGTTGCGCTATTTCAGGCGGCACACGGGTAATCAAGTGTGGGGGGATTTCATAACCTTCCAGGCTGACAAATGGAATTGCCAGTTTGCGCGCCAGAGCTATATTCAACTGCTCAGGCGTAACCAGTCCCGACTCAACCAGAATCTGTCCCAGGTGATGCGTCCCCGTCGAATATGACTTTTGAATCTTCAGTGCCGTATCGAGTTGCTCGGCGTTAATCAATCCCTCATCCAGCAATACCTGGCCCAGCCGAATATCAGGCATGCGCTTATGCACGCTCAATAGCGCTCTAAGATCCTTGTCACCTTTTAATAAATAGGTCTGCATCAACGACTCTCTAACACTCCAATAAATTCTCTATATATGGTCATCGCCCAAAGTGATCAGAGCTTTATTTATATTTGCGGCAATCTCTTTCCTATCAGGTTTTATTTAAGTTGTTGCATATTTATCGAGCATCTCTATAATTTATTCCAGTATCACTATGAAAAACTGACATTTTTTGTGTTTTATAGAAAAGTCAGAAAACTGGCAGATAAGCATTACAAGGAGGAGTACCCCTCCTCATTTCTCTGTCAATGACTTGACGACAACATGCTTGATAGCGTCATCAGTAGCTTTAACTTGTTGATTTTAAATCAAATCAACGCCAGGAAACATAATTGGCACGCATATCGCATAAGTAAAAGCAGTCAGGAGAAAACATTATGAATGCATTGATACAAGAAGTTGAACAACCACGCTACGACCGTCTCGGCAATCTGGCCTTGGCATTGCCTTTGCCCGACAAAGAAGAAAACCCAGACGAACTGCAAAAGGCGCTGAAACTATCCGGCATCTTGCAGACCACTCTGGAAGTCGACAAGCTCATCGATATCTTTGCCCATGAAATCATCAAGCTGGTTAACTATCAATGCATAAGCTACAACCACCTAGAACGTTCTATTAGTCATGTCATCGGCCAGCCTGCCGAACACTCATGCACTTACCGCCTGGTAGTTGCTGGCGAATCCCTCGGTGAACTGGTCATCAGTCGCGACAAAAAGTTCGCCAAACCTGAAACAACTCTAATTGAGACACTATTGTGTGGCCTGGTCTACCCACTGCGTAACGCCCTGCTCTATCAAAAGGCCGTTGAAGCAGCGCACAAAGACCCGCTCACTGGTGTCAACAACCGAGCAAGCATGGATGAAATCATTGACAGGGAAGTCAACCTATCAACCCGTCATGGCACAGAGTTATCGTTGCTGGCAATTGACATTGACCACTTCAAAAAGGTCAATGACACCTACGGCCACGCCATGGGCGACTGCGTCATAAAGGCTGTCGCTGAAGCATCCAAGGCTGCTATTCGAACCTCAGACATGGTATTTCGCTACGGCGGTGAGGAATTCCTCATCCTGCTCAGCAATACCGATCGCGAAGGCGCTACCCTACTGGCCGAACGCCTGCGTCAAAAGATTGAAGAAACCTGCATCATCTGTGATGGCACCCATGTATCTGCCACCGTCAGCGTCGGTGTCACCTGCATGAAAGCCAAAGACGACAGCCGCAGCGAATTATTTTCCCGCGCCGATGCCGCTCTCTATCAAGCCAAATCTTCTGGCAGAAACTGCTGCAAATTCTTTTCTGCAGAGGGCTAACACATCTCTTCCACAATCCGATAGTATCTATACCAATAGTACTTACAGGACACAGAGATGCCTAAACTACAGCGCTTATTGATTGCCCTTAGCTTCACTCTGCTACTGCCTGGTATCGCTCAGGCGGAGGTCGATAACGGCGCAACATCAGAACCACAAACCAGCAATGTCGGTGCCATGCCCAGCCGCGGCATGACCATGGCTACAGTTAAACAACACTTTGGCGAACCCGATCGCCGTTACCCTTCTGTAGGCAAGCCCCCCATCAGCCGCTGGCAATATGAAGGCATGATGGTCTACTTTGATTCGGGCTATGTCATTCATTCAGTAGCCACAGACAACAACCACAAGTAAAATTCCAGTCTAGCTACGATCAACCACTAAGGATCCGGCGCAGGCCGGATTTTTGCATTTATGAATACACAAAACACAATACAACTACCCGCAGAATGGGCCCAACAAAGCGGCGTCATGCTGACCTGGCCTCACGTACACAGTGACTGGCAGCCCTTTTTAGAGACTGTTGAACCGGTCTTTTGTGATATAGCCCACCACAGCTCACTCCATGAACAGGTATTGATTGCCTGTTGGGATGACAACCACCAGGCACATATCAGCAATCTGCTTAGTGAGCGCGGCACTGACCTTAAGCAAATACGCTTTTACAAGGTAAAGTCTAACGACAGCTGGGCCCGCGACCATGGCCCCATCACCATACTCAAACAGCAAAAACCGGTGTTGCTGGACTTCGGCTTCAATGGCTGGGGTAACAAGTATGAAGCCAAACTAGACAACGCCATCAGCCGTCATCTGTGCAGCCAGGGCGCCTTTGCCGATACCGAATTCGAAAGCATCGATCTGGTTCTGGAAGGCGGCAGTATCGAAAGCGACGGACTCGGCACCCTGCTGACCACCAGCCGCTGTCTGTTATCACCCCAACGCAACCCATCTCTGGACCGATCGCAGCTAGAGCAGCAACTCAGCCAGCGTTTGGGCATCAACCGTTTCCTCTGGCTGGAACACGGCCATCTAGCCGGTGATGATACCGACAGTCACATCGACACCCTGGCACGCTTCTGTTCTGCTGACACTATCTGCCATGTCAGCTGCGATGATCCAGCCGATGAACACTACGAACCACTGCAAGACATGGCCGCCGAACTAACAGCCTTCAGACAGGCCAATGGCAAACCCTACAAGCTGGTTCCCCTGCCCATGACCCAGCCAATCTATAATGAAGACAATGTTCGCCTGCCCAGCACCTATGCAAACTTTCTGATCATCAACAATGCCGTACTCGTACCAACCTATGAAGATGAGCATGACAGCCTAGCCCTGCAACAGCTGGCAATGTGTTTTCCCGACAGAGAAATCATCGCCATCAACTGCAAACCCTTAATCGAACAATATGGCAGCCTGCACTGTGTCACCATGCAACTACCGGAAGGAATACTGGCTTAAGATGAGCAACAAAACCTTAAAAGTCGCACTAGTACAACGCAGCATCAAAAGCAGAAATTTGACCGCCAATCTTGATGCCAACATCAGTGCCGTCAAACAAGCGGCCGCCAACGGCGCCAAACTGGTTTTGCTGCAGGAACTACATAACAGTCTCTATTTCTGCCAGACCGAAGACACCAACAATTTCAACATGGCCGAGACCATCCCCGGTCCCAGCACAGAAATGCTGGCTGCCTGCGCCAAAGAAAACAAGATTGTCATCGTCGCATCACTATTCGAAAAACGCGCCATCGGCCTCTATCACAACACCGCGGTGGTATTCGAACAGGACGGCTCAATTGCCGGCAAATACCGCAAGATGCACATCCCCGATGATCCCGGTTTTTATGAGAAGTTTTATTTCACCCCCGGTGATCTCGGTTTTACCCCCATCGACACCTCGGTTGGTCGTCTTGGCGTACTGGTCTGCTGGGATCAATGGTATCCAGAGGCCGCCCGCCTGATGGCCCTGGCCGGTGCCGAACTGCTGTTTTATCCTACAGCCATTGGCTGGGACCCACGTGATGACCACGCCGAACAACAACGCCAGCGTGACGCCTGGATCACCATCCAGCGCAGCCACGCCATAGCCAACGGCATCCCGGTGCTGTCATGCAACCGCACCGGCCATGAGCCTGACCCCAGCGGCCAGAGTGAAGGCATACAGTTCTGGGGCAGCAGTTTTGTCGCCGGGCCACAAGGTGAACTATTGGCCGAAGCGACTGTAGATCAGGATGGCATCCTCTACGCCGATGTCGATATGGGCCGCAGTGAAGAGATCCGCCGCATCTGGCCCTACCTGCGTGATCGTCGCATTGAAGATTATGCCGACCTTAAACTACGTTATCGTGATTAGAGCCGCCATCAATCACAGACGCTAAGCCTTATATGTGAAATAATGAGCACATTACACCAACAATAATTCGATGGAAGAATAACGATGATCGTCATACTCGAACCAGGCATAGACAAATCCGGCGCCAACTACACCGCCATCATGGATTATCTCACCAACCAGCCCGGCATCCAGGTGCGCGTGCACGAAGAAGCAGGTACACAGCAAGTGCTGACCGAACTCTATCTGGTCGGTGACACCAAAACCCTGGACAAAGATGACATCAACGCCCTGCCAGGTGTTGAGCGCGTGGTACGCATCTCTCAGGACTACCGCGTCCTCGGTCGCCACAAAGACGACAAACGCTCCACCCATTTTGAATACAACGGCGTCACCTTCAGCCAGGACAACCTGCACATCTTCCCCGGCCTCTGCGCTGTCGACAGCCCGACCCACGTCGAACAGATGATGAAGGCCTGTCAGGAACACGGCCTTGAGACCACCCGCATGGGCGCCTACAAACCACGCACCAGCCCTTATGCCTTTCAGGGCCACGGCAAAGACTGTCTGCCCTACGTTTTCGAACTGGCAGGCAAATACGGCATCAAAGTCATCGCTATGGAAGTCACCTGTGAACAGCACGTCAAAGAGATCCAGCAAGCCCTGGAACAGACCGGCCACCCTACCGGCGTCATGCTGCAGATCGGCACTCGCAACACCCAGAATTTTGAACTGCTAAAAGCCGTCGGTCGTCAAAAAGAAATGCCAGTCCTGCTGAAACGCGGTTTCGGTATCACCCTGGAAGAATCACTCAACGCCGCCGAATACATGGCTAGCGAGGGTAACCGCAAGGTCATCTTCGCCCTGCGCGGAATGAAAACCAACATGGGCGATCCGCACCGCAACTTCGTCGACTTCTCCCACGTACCAGTGGTCAAGCGCCTGACCCGCATGCCGGTCTGTGTCGATCCGTCACACTCGGTCGGCAGTCGTGAGCAGTCGCCTGATGGACTGATGGATGTCTTCCACGTCACCGCCCAGGGCATCGTCGCCGGCGCCAACATGGTATTGGTAGATTTTCACCCAGCACCAAGCAAGGCACTGGTAGACGGCCCACAGGCACTACTGATGAGCGAGCTGCCCTACTTCCTTGAAGATTGCCGCATCGCCCGCGAAGCCTACGAAGCCAGAGTTAAAAACATCAATCGTATTCGCCCGGCTTAATAACCGCGCAGTAATTGATCACGATATAGCCCGGATGGAGTGAAAACGAAATCCGGGTTTTTTATTGTCCCAAACTCCACTGACACCCTGTCATTCCAGACGTAGCGCAGCGAAGATCCGGAATCCAGCCAGCAAAAAACTAGGCATACAAATCCAGCAACTGTCCTTTACCAGACTCAGTCACCACCTTAGTCGCCAATCCATTTTGTTGCCCAGACTCATTGGCCTTAGACTCAGCCACAGACGCTAAAGAATCATCCTCAACGCGCTATTCGTCGTCCTTTGACCTAAGCTGTTGCAGCTCTTGAATGCGTTGATTGAAAAGTGTTTGCGCCGTACTTTCAGAACAACTACCAGTAATTGCGCTCATCGGACTACTCCTACAAACAGACTCGACAACGTAATCCTGGCAGCCATTGATCACAAAATTACACAGAGCATGACGATTCAACGTAACGCAGCATGTAGACAGATCAACCTAAACAGCTTTTAAATCAAAGCCTGTTTGTTCATCAGCAAATTAATGCTTATGATGGAAACCACAAACAAAAAAGAAATTTATAGTTTCTAGATATAGAATTAGATAGGCGTATATGGGAATTATTCCTACATATAGAAACGCCGTACACTGACTGTTAGGCCTATGAGCGTGATGACATGAAAGATATTGAGCTTCCCATAACTCAGTCATTTTCAGCAACAATCGATACCCACAATATCGATATGAGCAAAGCCGTAGATATCGGAAACGGGGTTATGGGAATTCCATTAGGTAGTGTTGTAGACAGTGAAATTTCTGCTATTACCGAAAAGGCTAGATTAAATGGTGGCAAGGTTCTGTACGCAACCACATCAATTGAGCAGCAAATGGAATCAATACTATTACGGTATTTCATGGGGCCGTTTGAGGCAGGCTCTGAAAAAAGAGAAATATTCGAAAAGGAAATATTACAATCTAGCGCTCTATCTTACAGTGCGAAAAAACACCTAGTATCAAAGGTCGTTAATACGCATTCATTGCTAAATGGAAAAAGTAAAAATAAGCTTCAAAGTTATCTAAAAAAGATAATGGAATGGAGGAATGCTTTTGCTCATGGGAAGGTGCAGCACGATAATATGTGTGGTTGTTTCATCAAGCATTATTCAGGTGGACCAAAAACCCTTAACTTAACTGATGAGTTTTGGGAAGAACTAGAGAAAACATTTAAAGAATGCTCAGAATTGTTAAAGCAGTCTTTGCAAAAAACTGAGGAAATAAAGGCCTAACAATGGCGGTCTAGAGGGACTTGCCTTCCGCGGTGCTTCTTGTGTGCTAAAAGAGCCTAGCACACAAGAAACCCCGCTACGGCAAGCCCCTCACCGCAAGCGTTAGGCATCCGAAGGATAGTAGAGAATGGAAAATCGAAGAATGTTTGTAGCAGAAATTAATGCTAAATTAAAAAAATACTACAGTATTCATGCAATAAGAATTTCTTCATCCGCTTTAATATCTCAAAATTCGATATTGATTAATAGGCTTAGAAGGAAAAATCTAGCTGCAGATCAAGCAGCCTTATATATTGCAATTCAATATTATACTTCACTAAATAACAAAGAGTTACGAGAAGCTAAAATTCTATTTAAGAGAATTAATACGATTGCCAACAAAAATACTAAAGTAGATATTGCAGCCTATGGATACGATAAAAGAACTTTTTTGCCAAAGTATAGTGGCATCATAAAGGATAGAGCTGAATCT
Source organism: uncultured Gammaproteobacteria bacterium (assembly GCA_965602225.1). Lineage (GTDB taxonomy): Bacteria > Pseudomonadota > Gammaproteobacteria > Tenderiales > Tenderiaceae > Tenderia. The sequence continues at coordinate 187,437 of CBFCYE010000001.1, forward strand.
CTTCGGCTTATCCAACGAATATATAAACTTACAAGAGAATCATTCGACGCTTTACCTAATTTGCAAGACGCAGGTTTTTCGTCAGCATATAGTGTTGTGGAAGGTAATAGAGAGGGGTTCATAAATCATTGGGAAGATCCAAAATAAATGCCTAACAAAACAAATCAAGCTGACCCATTTTTCGTTCGCGCTGCTCAAAAAAAAGAGTCAGCTTATTTGTAACGTTATGAATTATTAGAAGTCAGGTTCTTTAAATATTTTTTTAGACAAATGAACACAGGTAAGAAAATGAAATTTATATTTATATTTATTGCGTTATTAAGTGTATCTGGATGCGTGAGTATAGAAGCGCCTGAAAATCTGGTTTCAGATACCGTGGAAGCAGGTAAGAATGCGTATATATCAATTAAAAACAAAATGTCTCAAGATGAGAAAAGTGACAAAAATCATATATTTTCTTATAAGCACATAATTCCAAGCGGCGAACTAATTAGTGATTCTAATTCTAATTGCTTAAACGGTGCTATAGAACAGGCCAGGAAAACGCTTAACATCTATATGTTAGAAGTAGAAAAGACAACATCAAAATCAATTATTGATGAAGATAAGCATGTTTTGGAGTGTAGTATTTATGTTGCGAAACAATAATCCTAATTCTTCGAATATCAATAAAGGCATGATAAGAATTACCTTTTGTTTGTTGTGTCCGCTGCTTATGCTCACGGGTTGTTCTGCGTATGAGAACTATAGACTCGTTAAGAATACGCTATTAGACCCAACGGCCCTAAATATTGAAGTAACTAGGCATAAAAATCACTATGAGAGAACAAGTTCTAATAAAGGTTCTCTTTATGTTATGTGGTCGGCGACATTAATTACCGCAAAGCAGGATTTTTCTGGTATTTACGTTTATGTAAATGGACGGAAAGAAAGCGCGGTGAAACGCGGGACTTACACAGCAATTGAGATATCATCAGGATCTTACGAACTATCGGTGGGTGATAGTGACAATATAAAATCAACACAATCTATCAATATTATCGAAAACCAAGATCTCTATTTTCGTACAGGACTGCAGAGCAACCTCATATCACCAAACTCATTATTTCTTTCAAGTGTAGAAAACGAAAAAACTGCAAGATCTATAATCTCAAAATCAAGATATGTCACCTTCGATAAACAATAAATGCATAACAAGGCATGTCGCTTACCGGCGGCGTTAAACCACTCAATAATTTTTAACCGCCCTTTTTTCTCTACCAACTACCCGCAGCCGCTTCTCAATCTCCACCACCACAATCACGATCAGCGGTAACAAGAAACACACAGCCAGTTCCAGCATGCTCAGCGGTTGAGTATTAAAGATCGCGTTCAGTGCTGGCACATAGATCACACACAGTTGCAGCACTATGGTCAGCAACACCGCGCCTAGCAATGGCAGGTTGCTGAACAGGCCTAACTGCCACAGCGACTGTGTCTCTGAACGGATTGCCATCACCTGGGCCAGTTGGCAGAAGGTCAACACGGTGAAGACGATGGTTTGCCAGTTGTCCGATCCGTTACCAAAAGACCAGGCCTGGGCGGCCAGTGACAAGGCCGCAATTAACAGCCCGACCCAGAGCATGTGTTGCCACATGCCACCGGCAAAGATGCTTTCGTTGGGTGGGCGTGGTGGACGTTGCATAATATTGCGTTCGGCCGGTTCCGCCGCCAGGGCCAGACCGGGCAGACCGTCGGTGACCAGGTTGATCCAGAGGATGTGGATCGGTAGCAGCGGGATCGGCAGGCCGAGGAACGGCGCCAGGAATAACACCCAGATCTCGCCCGAGTTGCTGGTCATGGTGTATTTGATGAATTTTCGGATGTTGTCGAAGATGCGCCGCCCTTCGCGCACGGCTTTGGTGATGGTGGCGAAGTTGTCGTCCAGCAACACCATGTCGGAGGCCTCACGGGCGACGTCGGTGCCCTTCTCACCCATGGCGACGCCGATGTCTGCCCGTTTCAAGGCTGGGGCATCGTTGACGCCATCGCCGGTCATGGCGCAGTACTCGCCTATTTCCTGTAGTGCCTGAACGATGCTGATCTTTTGTTCGGGGCTGACGCGGGCGTAGACACGCAGCTGAGACACTCGCTGCTGCAACTGCGCCATATTCAATCCCGCCAGCTCAGCGCCTGTCAGCAGCTGTTGGGCTGATTCAGCGATGCCCAGCCGTTTGGCGATGGCCAGTGCCGTGGCTGGGTGATCGCCGGTAATCATCACTGGGGTAATGCCAGCACTGAGGCAATCTTGCACCGCCTGAGGCACCTCGTCACGGGGTGGATCGATCAAGGCCACCAGGCCGAGAAAGTCTAGCTCGACCTCTAGGTTTGTTACATTGATCTCTGTTGGTAGTCTGTCCAGATTTCGACTAGCCAGGGCCAGAACGCGATAACCTTGCTTGGCCAGCGCCTCGGCCTGTTGCAACAAGGCCTGCTGATCAGCCGTTGGACATAAGGGCAGCAGCTGTTCCGGTGCACCCTTGCAGAACAGCAATACCTCAGCGCCATTCTGATGCAGGGTCGACATCCGTTTGCGCCCGGAATCAAACGGCAGTTCGGCGATGCGCGGCAGTTGTTGCATTAAGACTTGTTTGTCATAGCCGTGAAACTTGGCGGCTTGATAAAGCGCCACCTCGGTGGGATCACCCTTGAGGCCTGCATCAGCCTCGTCAACATCATTACTCAGGGCCAGTGCCTGACTAAATCGCAGTGCGGTCTCAGGAATGGATTCAGACACGACGCCATCAATAAAAAAGGATTCGGCAGTCATGCGGTTCTGGGTCAGGGTGCCGGTCTTGTCGGCGCAGATATAGGTGACCGAACCCAGCGTTTCAACTGCGGGCAAATTACGCACCAGCGCCTGATGCTTGATCATCCGCCAGGCACCCAACGCCAGGGCAACACTGATTACCGCCGGCAGCGCCTCGGGGATGGCCGCCACCGCCAGACTGACGGCGGTGAGAAACATCACCAGCATGGGTTCACCACGCAACAGACCAACCACAAAGATCACCGCACAAATCGCCAGCACCACCAGGGCCAGACGTTTACCAAACAGGGTCAACCGTTGTTGCAGCGGTGTTTTGCTATCGACGGTCTTTTGCAGCAGCTGTGCAATCTTGCCCAGCTCAGTGTTCATGCCGGTAGCCACCACCACACCGCGGGCGCGACCGTGATTGATTTGGCTGCCCTTGAAGGCCATGTTGCTGGCATCGGCGACGGCAAGTTCAGACTGATCGATAATATCTGTATGTTTGCTGACGCCTTGGGACTCACCTGTCAGCAGCGACTCATTGACCTCAAGGCTGGCAGACTCAATCAGACGCAGGTCGGCAGGCACCACATCCCCGGCCTCCAGCAACACCAGGTCACCCGGCACCAGCTCGGCGGCAGAGAGTTCATTAATACGGCCATCGCGCACCACCCGCGCCAGCGGTGCTGCCATGGCCTTGAGTGCCGCCATGGCCTTTTCAGCCCGATACTCCTGCACCGCTCCGATCACCGCATTCAGGACCACAATCACCAGAATGGCAATGGTATCGACGGCATCACCAACCAGGCCGGAGATCAGCGCCGCCGCCAGCAACACCATAATCATGAAGTCGCGAAACTGGTCGACAAACATGCGCCACAACGGCCGCCCCTTGCCCTCGTCCAATTGATTGTGGCCATACTCAACCAGGCGCTGTTTGATGTCTGACTTGTTTAGGCCTTGCTCCAGGTCAGTGCCTAACTGCTGAGCCAGCTGTTCGTTGTTCAAGCTATGCCAGCGGGTTTGACTCATGGCTGAGCCATAAACTGATTCAAGAGAAAGATAATCAGCGCAGTAATCACCGCAATCAATAAGGCACGCACACCGGTCCAGAGCCAGAAATGGCCGCTCAATCGGCCGATAAAGACACCGAGCAGAAAGGCTAAGACCAGGGCAATAATAATCGCCAGATCAAGCGGCGAGATAATGACCAGGGACTCAGGCCAGAACTGCTGTTGAACCATGAATAAGGGAGTGAGAATCAACAGCGCCAACAGCAATGGCGATAGGCCGTTGACCAGGGCAATCAGCCACGGCATCAAGCGCGCAGCCTCAGCATGGGCGCTGTCATCGAGCGAGGTGACCATGGACTTTTCCAACTCTTGCAGTTCGTGTTGTTTCTCGGCCGCCTCACTGATGTAGGCGCTGGAAAGACCGCTCATGAACAAGGCCACGGCAGCGCCGACACAGGCACCGATCATCACTTCAATCGAGATGGCCGCACTGACACGAAACCCCATCAACAGGCCAAGCATGGCCAGCACGCCGTCAAAACCATTGGTGACAAAATAACGCCGGGCAATGCGGTGAGAATGACTCAGTTCAATCAGATAACGCAGCCGGGCAAACATCTCTGATTCAATTCCTGTTAGTCGGATTATTCAGCGGCTGCCTCACCCTGCACGTCTACTTCGTCGATGCTGTGCACCGATCCACCCATCGCCTCGATGTGATGGGTAATGGCATCAAAATCCAGCCGTTCACCAGTGATGCTGAGAATAATGCTTTGGGTCTTGTCGTCAATTTCCTGAACTAGCAGGTTGACCTGGCAACTGGCATCAAGATCAGCCAGCTGGCAGGCAAACTCCAGCGCATTGGGTTGATGGGGTTTTAGAACGTCCAAAACAATTCGAGTAACAATGGCCATAAAGACACCTGGGGTAAGACGAAAAAGCATTATAAAAACAACTACCACAAGGCCTAAAGCTGTAACTTGGATAGCTAACTGTTATTTATATCTAGAATATTCTTATAGCCATTAAAGATAAAGCCTTACATACAGTAAACCGTAACTGGTTCTACAATGAAATGAGCCTGCATTGATCTACCCAATAACAGCGGTTGTTATCAAACCCGATAATAAACAGCGTAATACGCACTCATAATTGTGCCGACATATTAAGTGTAAAGCTCAAGTTTGTAATTTATTTTCAGGAGCTAGCAATGCACAGCATTACGGTTGACACAGTACTCCGAATGATTCCGAGCCTTGCTGGAGTTGAGTCCAAGCTATTAAATGAAACAGCCCAACTATCTCGGCTCATCAATCTAAAACCAGGACAGCGCCTCTTTAGTGAAGGTGAGGCCTGTTTATATCAAACCATAATATTAAAAGGAAAAATAAGGATTCAAAAGGCCTCCAGTGATGGTCGCGAGATCATACTCAATCACCTGGAACAAGGTCAGCAATGCAGCCTGTGCAACACCTGCCTGCTTGGAAAAAAACACTATCCTGCTGATGCAATTGCAGAAACTGACAGCGAGTGTCTGCTAGTGCCGCGGCAACAGTTTTATCAAATACTGGATCATGCACCTGACTTCCGGCACCAACTGTTCAATGAAATCGAACATGATATGCATCATTTAATTCATCAATTAGAGGAGCTCGCATTCGGCCATATGGACCAGCGTTTGGCAACACTACTTTTGCAGTATGGAAAAAATGAAAACCCTATCCACACCACTCATCAAGCATTGGCAACCGAGCTTGGCACAGCACGTGAAGTCATTAGCCGCCTGTTAAAAGACTTTGAGCACCATCAATACATCCAGCTGAAACGCTGCAATATATTTATAAAACAAGCTGCTGCACTTGAGGAAATTTCTTTTCGCTATCTGTGACAATGTCACAGACAAATCATCGACCATGGGACTATATTGATAATGCATTACTAACCGAATGGAGGTGAATCATGCACACACTACATCAATCACTGGGCGCTGCCCAAAACCTTGGTTGGATAGATCGCTCTTTACGTCTAATTGTTGGCGCTGCATTAATAGCTGTTGTACTGATAGAACTTGGACAGGGCAACACGCTAGGCTTGCTGGCATATTTGCCAATCGTTGCTATTTATCCTTTGTTAAGTGGCATCCTTGGTTGGGATCCACTTTATGCCGCTGGTCATATCAAAAGCTGTGACACATCGTCACGCAACAAATGTGGCACCTATCTCTTCGAGGTAGAGTCTGCCATAGGTAAAGATGTGGCCTGTAACGATGGATATGACTGCAGCCTGTCTGGCAATGAGAAGGCTCATCAAAAATGAACCAGACTGTGCGCTTGGCCGCTCTTGCAGCGGCCAGGCCTGGCTGACAGTCCCCAGTTCTTGAGTAGCCTAAACCATGCAATAGGCTATTCCTGGTATTCCATCCTGAGCCATTTTCTCTATAAAAATGTTAAAAAATTCCAGACGCAAAAATGCTAAGATATTTTTAAAATATCAAGGGAAATTTGAATCGAATGAAAAATACCATTGTTGTTGTCCTACTGCTCATGCTCTATGGCTGCAGCATGAGCAGCCAAATCTCAGGTTCACATGTATCGCTCAATTCCACAGGCAGCGCACTTCAGGCCATCCCCCCTGAAGAGGTAACGATCTTTCTGCAACCGCCTGAATCCAAACACCAGGCAATTGCCCTGCTTAGTGCCAGCGCAACCATTAGCGGTTATTCGGATGTCGCGGCCATGGAAGCCGAAGTGCTTGAAGAGCTGCGCCGTCAGGCCGCCAGTATTGGTGCCAATGGGGTAATGGATATTGTTAGAGAGGTCATGGTCGGCGACAAGGTCATCACCACCAATACCTGGGGGATGACGGCAAGACCAAGACATGAACTCAGCACACAGAATCAACTAAGACTGCTGCCCCTCAACAGGCAACGTCACAGTGTTGTCACTTCTGATTATCTAATCATCTATCGCGGCCAGGCTATCAGCTACGAAAAATAAATCGAGCTAGCCGTTCTAGCGGCAGAGTAAAAGTTCGCGTAATACCGAGGTGGCGTAACTGCCTGATGAGAGAAAAAAACTCAGCGTTAAACTGTTGTCATCAAGCTGCCATTCAAGATTGCTAACCGGCAGGCGCAAGGCACGGCGTTCCTGCTTCATTCCCGCCTTCTCAAGCCCGTCGCAAAACAGCGCAAAATTATCAGCGCACTGTTGTTCCAGCTGCAACGCATCTGCGGCACTGGGCAAACTTCCCCGGCCCCATAATGGCCCGGTAGGATGAATATCAAACTCGGCTATTCTGCGCTTGATCTCATCATCGACGCCTTCAACGCTAAACACACTATGACTGCCGTTGAGCATCATCAAATCACCAACCAGAGGCTGGTTCCAGTTGGCTGCTGCAACACGCAAAGACAGCACCTCATTAAAAATCGCAGAGCGCGCGGCAGAGAGATACATGCTGCGTTTGTTTCTATCCTTAACCTTGAACTCAGCATTGAACAAACCCGTTGCCTTGGCCAGGTTGTCACGACCAAAGCGTTGTTCGCCAAAGTAGTTAGGCACTCCCATGCTGCTGATGCTTTGCAGGCGTTGTTCAAGTGATGCGGTATCGCCATCCAGGTCACGCACCACAAGCTTGAATTGATTACCCTTGAGACTGCCACGGCGCAGCTTGCGATTGTGACGCACTACCTCTAATACTTCGACCTCGTCACTGTTTAGCTGTGACCAATCAGGTTCGGCCTTATTAGAGAGATAAACACTAAACCATTGCGTCGTCACGGCATGGCGGTCTTTAAGACCGGCATAACTAACATCCATATTTTTCACGCCAGCCAGGCGAACAATCTGCTTGGCAATAAAGTCGGTATTGGCGTTGCGTTTGCGGATGTGCAGGCAGGCGTGTTCACCCTCGCCCGATAGATCAAAACCCAGATCTTCATCGACCTGAAAGTCTTCCGGCTGACTGCGAATTACACCACTGACCTCGGGTTTACCAAGGGCATAGGCTAGATGTTCAGTTGCAGACATGGGTTTAGTCTTCCAGTTCGTTAAGCAGCACGACCGCATGGGTGGCGATGCCTTCTTTGCGGCCGGAAAAACCCAGCCCTTCAGTGGTAGTGGCCTTGATGTTGAGACGTGATTCGTTGACTTCAAGATCAGCAGCCAACAACTTTTTCATTTGCGCTAGGTGCGGCATCATCTTCGGTGCCTGGGCGATGATGGTGATATCGGCATTGCCAACACTGTAGCCATCGGTTTTGAGTTTGCTCATCACATCGCGCAGCAAAATACGGCTATCGATATTTTTAAAATCTGCACTGCTATCAGGAAAGTGACCACCGATGTCGCCCAAACCGGCAGCACCAAGCAGCGCATCTATCAGGGCGTGAATCACCACATCACCATCGGAATGAGCCAACATGCCCAGTTCATAATCAATCTTGACGCCACCTAGAATCAGGTCACGTTCGGGGGCAAACTTGTGGACATCATAGCCGTGACCTATTCTCATCAGTTCTTCTCCTGTTGGGCCAGATACATCTCGGCCAAGGATAAATCTTCCGGGCGGGTGATCTTGATGTTGTCACCACGTCCAGCAATCATGCGTGGCTGCAAACTAATATGTTCGATGGCGGAGGCATCATCAGTCACCAGAAAACCATCTGCCAACGCACTCTGCAATGCCAGTTGCAGCTGACCCAACCTAAACATCTGTGGTGTCAGGGCGCGCCAGAGGTGTTCACGACAAACGGTTTCCAAGACATCGTCATCGCCGCTGGTGCGCTTCATGGTATCGGCCACCGGCAGTCCCAACAGACCACCGACTGGATGATCCTTTAACACATCAATCATGTGGCTGATGTCTGCGTGGTGGATACAGGGACGGGCGGCATCATGCACCAGCACCCAGTCATTCGCATCGGCAATACCACTCAACAACTGCAAACCATTGAGCACAGAATGACAACGCTCTGCGCCACCCTCGGCGACATGAATATTGTTATAGCCAGTCAGGTCGAGTTGCTGCCAGTGTTCGTCACCAGAACTAATCGCTACAACTACGCCACTGATTTGCGGATGACTACAGAGGCGTGACAAGGTGTGTTCGATGACGGTCTGACCGTGCAGTTGCAGATATTGTTTTGGCACAGCCGCAGCCATACGACTGCCGACTCCGGCAGCGGGCACTACGCACCAAAATTTATTCAGGCTGCTCATCGATAATCTGGAAGAAGGTTTCGTTTGGTTTGATCATGCCCAGCTCACTGCGGGCACGTTCTTCTATGGCTTCAACACCCTTCTTGAGGTCTTGCACCTCAGCATCCAGGGCGTCATTACGTTCACGCTGTTTGGTATTGCTTGCGGTCTGTTTCTCTATCGCCTGTTTCAGGCGTGAGACCTCGGCCAGACTGCCCTGCCCCACCCAAAGCTTATACTGCAATGCCAGCAGTATTATAAACAAGATGGCGCTTATCCATTTCATTTCAGACAGATAATAAAACGCCGCCGTGAACAAACACGGCGGCGAATCAATTCCTTAGTTCGACAAGTTATAAAATGCAGCCTTGCCAGGAAAAGTTGCTTTACCACCCAACTCTTCGGCGATGCGAATCAGCTGGTTGTATTTTGCTATACGGTCTGAACGTGACATTGAACCGGTCTTGATCTGGCCAGCGTTGGTCGCAACAGCCAGGTCAGCGATAGTAGAATCTTCAGTCTCACCTGAGCGATGTGAAACAACCGCAGTGTAACCATTATCCTTGGCCATTTTGATAGCTGCCAGAGTCTCAGTCAGTGTGCCGATCTGGTTGACCTTGATCAGGATAGAGTTGGCAATCCCCTTCTCGATACCTTCGGCCAGAATCTTCGGATTGGTAACATACAAATCATCACCAACTAGCTGAATCTTCTTGCCCAGCTGTTCGGTCATATATTTCCAACCATCCCAGTCACCTTCATCCAGACCATCTTCGATAGAGATGATTGGGTACTTGTCTACCCAGACGCCCATGAAGTCAACAAACTCTTCAGATGTCATGCTCTTGCCTTCAGAGGCCAATACGTATTTGCCATCTTTATAGAACTCAGAGGCAGCCGCATCGATGGCAATCATTATCTGTTCGCCAGCCTTGTAACCGGCCTTTTCGATCGCTTCAAGGATAACGGTAATAGCTTCTTCATTGGATTTCAGGTCAGGGGCAAAACCACCCTCATCACCAACAGCGGTGTTGTAACCCTTGTCGCTCAGTACCTTTTTCAAGGTATGAAATACTTCAGCACCCCATTGCAGTGCTTCGTTAATGCTTGAAGCGCCGACAGGCATGATCATGAATTCCTGTAGATCAACACTGTTATCAGCATGCTCACCACCGTTGATGATGTTCATCATTGGTACCGGCATGGTAGTGGCGTCTGCACCACCTAGGTAACGATACAGCGGCTGACCAGCTTCAGCGGCAGCAGCCTTGGCCACAGCCATAGAGACTGCCAGTGTAGCGTTAGCACCCAGGCGGGCTTTGTTGTCAGTACCATCCAGATCAATCATGGCCTGGTCGATCTTGGCCTGATTTTTTGGATCCATGCCCAGCAGTGCTTCACGAATCTCTTCGTTGACGTTTTTAACTGCCTGCAAAACGCCTTTACCCATAAAGCGGGCACCACCATCGCGCAGCTCGATGGCTTCGCGTGAACCGGTTGACGCGCCTGAAGGCACAGCAGCACGACCCATAGCACCTGATTCCAGGATGACATCGGCTTCTACAGTTGGATTACCGCGTGAGTCGATGATCTCACGTCCACGAATGTCTTTAATCTGTGACATTTATTGCTCCGTTTATCTAATGTTTAATATTTAAAAGTTCTGAATTCTGTGGTGCATTATCTCAGCTAAAAACTACAACTGGATTACAAGTCCTGCTCTAAAAAGCCACCGGCCTTAGTGACCTTATCAATCTGTTGCAGCGTTTCCAGCAAGGCCTTCATCTTGCCCAGCGGCCAGGCATTAGGGCCATCGCTAAGGGCTTCGGCTGGGTTCGGGTGGGTCTCCATAAACAGACCCGAGATACCCGCCGCCACTGCCGCACGTGCCAGCACTGGCACAAACTCACGCTGACCACCTGAGACCTGTCCCTGACCACCCGGCTGCTGCACCGAATGGGTGGCATCAAATACGACCGGACAACCGGTCTCACGCATCACTGCCAGACCACGAATATCAGTAATCAAGGTATTGTAGCCGAAGGATGTGCCTCTATCGCAGACCATGATCTGCTCGTTGCCGACTTCTTTGGCCTTGGCGACAACATTGGCCATATCCCAGGGCGCCAAAAACTGACCCTTCTTGATATTGACCGGCTTGCCCTGACGGGCGACATTCTGAATAAAGTTGGTCTGACGACACAGGAACGCCGGCGTCTGCAATACATCGACCACGTCGGCCACTTCATTAAGTGGAGTGTCTTCATGGACGTCGGTCAAAATTGGCACGCCAATCTCGTCCTTAACCTTTTGCAGAATGCGCAGACCTTCTTCAATACCCGGGCCACGAAAGCTCTGGCTGGAGGTGCGGTTGGCCTTATCGAAAGAGGACTTGTAGATGAAGTTGATGCCCAATGCAGTGGTCATCTCTTTCAGGGCAGCCGAGGTTTCCAGCGCCATGGCCTCGCTTTCGATAACACAGGGGCCGGCAATCAGAAAAAATGGCTGATCCAGACCCGCTTCAAAACCGCAAAGTTTCATAGTCATAATTCCCTAAGCACTGCGTTTGTGCTCAACCGCAGCAGTGACAAAGCCACTGAACAACGGATGGCCATCACGTGGATTTGAAGTAAATTCAGGGTGAAACTGACAGGCGATAAACCAAGGATGATCTGCCACCTCAACCACCTCAACCAGTGCGCCATCCATAGACTTGCCAGAAAACTGCATGCCCGCTTCAGCCAGCTGATCCATATAATTGTTGTTAAATTCGTAACGATGACGATGACGCTCGGTGATCACCTCTTCAGCATACATCTCACGCACCTTGGAACCCTCGGCCAGACGACACTGCTGTGCCCCCAGACGCATAGTGCCACCCAGATCTGAATCTTCTGTACGTTGCTCAACACTGCCGTCCTCGGTGGTCCACTCAGTAATCAGACCAATCACCGGATGAGGTGTCTGTGGGTTCAGCTCGGTGCTATGCGCCCCCTCCAGACCCACCACGTTGCGGGCATATTCAATCACCGCCACCTGCATACCCAGGCATATACCCAGATATGGAATCTTGTTAGTGCGAGCGTACTCGACTGTTTTGATCTTGCCTTCGACACCACGTTCACCAAAACCACCTGGCACCAGGATCGCATCCATATCCTTAAGACAATCGACACCGTCCTGTTCGATGGTCTCAGAATCAATGTAGGTAATCTTGACCTTGGTCAGGGTCTTGATACCAGCATGGATCAGCGACTCGGTCAGCGACTTGTAGGCCTCGGTCAGATCCATGTATTTACCGACCATGGCGATTTTCACTTCGTGTTCAGGATGGTTCAGGTTGTGCACTACCTGATCCCACTCAGACAGGTCTGCCGCGCCGGCGTCAAGGTTGAGACGCTGAATCACAATCTCATCCAGGCCCTGTTCATGCAGCAGGCGAGGAATCTTGTAGATAGTGTCCGTATCAATACATTCGATTACCGCCCGTTGGGCAACATTGGTAAACAGGGCTATCTTACGACGCTCTTCAGCTGGAACCGACTGTTCAGCACGACACAGCAATATATCCGGCTGGATACCAATGGAACGCAGTTCTTTGACCGAGTGCTGGGTCGGTTTGGTCTTCAGTTCACCGGCAGTAGGGATGTATGGCAACAGGGTCAGGTGCATATACAACACCCGATCACGGCCCAGTTCGACGCCGATCTGACGAATCGCCTCGAGGAACGGCAGCGACTCGATATCACCGACAGTACCGCCGATCTCAACCATGGCCACGTCGGCACCCTCGGCACCCAACATGATCAGACGTTTCATCTCATCGGTAATATGCGGAATAACCTGCACGGTACCACCCAGATAATCGCCACGGCGTTCCTTACGGATGACGTTCTCGTAAACACGACCGGTGGTGAAGTTGTTGCGACGGCCCATGGTGGTGCGGACAAAGCGCTCGTAATGGCCCAAATCCAGATCAGTCTCGGCACCATCTTCAGTGACATAGACCTCGCCATGCTGAAACGGACTCATCGTACCCGGGTCAACATTGATATAAGGATCGAGTTTGAGCAGAGTGACCTTCAGGCCCCTCGTTTCGAGAATTGCTGCCAAAGAAGCTGAGGCGATACCCTTACCAAGGGAAGATACAACCCCGCCAGTGACAAAAATGAATTTAGTCATATAGTTATGAAAACCTGCGCCGCGGAAAAAACATGAACAAGACGGGAGGGCAGACTACCAGAAACGGCGCCTTTTCACAATGGATAAGCCCCTGTAAAACAGTACATTTTCAAGCAAAATCCTCCCTGCACCAACCAAACATTCCCCCCAGTCGCAAACCACATGGAACCCACTGGGCTACAAACCAGCCTATTTTGTATTAAATCTAAAACATAGACAAAATGAGCCGATAAAGACATTGGAAATACGCAAACAATGGATTTTGGAGCTTCTGGATGAAAAAGAACCTACACACCATCGACATGTCGATCCGTTTTATTGTTGCTGGAGCCTGTATTTATTTTGGATTTTTTGACACCTCACTCATCCAAGAACCTATTTTAGCCATTGCCGTGGGTGTTTTTGGCATCGTCAACCTCATCGCCGCAAGCCTGCGCTTTTGCCCGTTTTACCACCTGGCAGGCATAAGCACCCTGGCCGATCCCAAAGACAAACCATAAATCTAGCCAATGAACGTCCGGCGACGCCTAATCGGTGGTTTCGTAGGCATAGCCGCCTTTGTTCTAACCCTATTTGCCTTCGTCACCTACCGCGCAGTACTAGATCTCGACACCAACGAACATATCAAAATGCTCCAGGGACTCAGCCAGAGTGCGGCGCAGTCATTTACGACAACCACGCGCCCCCTAAGCAAAGAAGACATCAGCCGGATTTTTCCATACGCTAAAGTCCTGCAAACAGCAGCCATCATTGTCACCGAGCAAAAAACCGTCATCAGCAACACCTCAATTAGCGACTATCTGGGCACAAGAATCAGTGATGCCGCAATTGTTCAATTAACAGTATCGGGACAAGACCACGGCCAATATCAAGCCAATGAAGGCTCATTCCATTGGGTAATTGCTCCCATCGAATCGCATAACGCCTATTTCCTACTACTACAACGTGACCTGTCAAAAATAAGCGAATATCCGAAAAAGCTTGGCGGACGTCTGTTCATTACTGCATTCATTATCATCTGGCTGGCGATATGGGTCGCACTACTCATCGCCAACCGAATAGTGAAACGCCTGGACGACCAGAACAACGCCCTGATCTATCAAGCATTACACGATGACTTAACCGGCCTACCTAATCGTAGCCAGCTATTTGACCACCTGCATACCCATATAGACAAAAGCCCTGATGCCAGCTTTAGCCTGCTTGTTATCGACATCAACAATTTCAAAGAGATCAATGACACGCTTGGTCATGACGCTGGCGACAAACTACTAATAAAACTCGGGCAACGACTATCCAAGACATTTTCTGCAGGTGAACTAATTGCCCGACTTGGCGGTGATGAATTCGCAATTGTGGTGCCAGGCAACACAACGACAGAGATCAGGGTTTACGTACAAAAAATCCAGCAAAGCCTGCAAATCCCTAACGACATAAACGGCCTAGACATCATCACCTCGGCAAGCATTGGCTGTGGCAGCTATCCAAACCATACCAAAGATGCTCAAGCCCTAATTCAACGTGCCGAAGTCGCCATGTATCGCGCCAAGCAAGAGCATGCCTCTTACCTGATCTATGACTCCGTATTTGACCCACACAATGTCCGACGCCTGACACTGATGGCCGACATGAGAAGCGCAATCAAAAATGGCCAGCTCAGCATGTACTATCAACCTAAGATTGATATGCGAACAGGCAAAATCGCCAGCGTCGAATCACTAGTGCGCTGGCAGCATCCTGAACACGGTCTGGTGCCACCTGATGATTTCATAGACTTTGTCGAACAAAGCGACTTCGTAACCGAATTCACCTTATTCACAATAGATGAGTCATTAGCTCAATGCCATGCCTGGGCCGATACTGGCCTAAAAATAGATGTCGCCGTCAATCTGTCCGCCAACACCCTGCATGACCAACAGCTAGTAGCAAACATTCAGTATTTACTGGCAAAAAACAACGTCTCCGCCAGACGCCTCAAACTCGAAGTCACAGAAAGCGCCATCATGTCAGACCCTGAGCAAGCCCTAAAAACGCTACATGCCATCGCCGACATGGGCATCAGCCTTTCAATCGATGACTTCGGCACCGGCCACTCATCACTGGTCTATCTAAAACGCCTGCCCGCCTCCGAACTAAAGATCGACAAGGCCTTTGTAATGGAGATGCTGAATAATGAAAACGACCGAATGATCGTTGACTCAATCATCCAGCTTGCCCACAACCTCAACTATACGGTTGTAGCTGAAGGCATTGAAGATGCGGAAACCTACCAACACCTAAAAGAAAATGGCTGTGACACAGCTCAGGGCTATCACATCAGCCGACCGCTACCAGCCGCTGAGTTTGACAAGTGGATTAAGGAAACCTCGTGGTCAATCAGACAAACCGCCTAGTCAACCAGTCAACCAATAACTATCTGACAACCACCCTCTTTATTGCTCACTTCTTCACTTATACATATACCCGCCACGGCGACTAGATTTTCATCAACATAAACAAGTGGTACGCGTTGACGCTGCCATGGAGCAATTACAGATTCCTGAAACAATTGTTTAAGTGATTTATGGTGATGACTACCCGCTGGCTGGCAGACTTCACCACCTTGACGAAAGCGGACAGTCACTTGGCCAGATTCAAATACTTCAAGATCAATCGCTGGTTTTTCACCAGCATCTTCACAGCTTAACCAGCCACCATCTGGCAAGGCTAATGCCTGACCCAGGTCATCCCAGGGAATGATTTGTGAACCATCAAACTCAGGCAGCGGAGACATGACATACAGCCTGCCGTTAAAGCGCCGCACTTCCGCACCAGGCCAGTGCACTAACGGCGTTTTATCTTCTGCCGCATGCAACACGTCTGAGATAATATGCTGAAGTTTTTTATCTGCAGGCAACGGCAAGCCAGCCAACCTAATCCAGTAACGCAGCGCATTTTTGAGCCGGGCTTTATCGAGTTCAAGTAAATTTGAAATTAATAGCTCTGATGAAGTTTCTGCTTTTACCTGTTGATAATCCTGCTCGGCCAACACCTCAATCAACGTTGCGGCTTCAGCACAGTTGCTAGCGCTACGGGCAATGGTGGCATCGGCTGAGGGCCAGCGCTGTCTCAACAGCGGCATGATTTCATGGCGCAGGTAGTTGCGATTAAAACCCGTATCGCAATTGCTTTCGTCTTCAATCCAGTGCAAACCATGCTGTTCTGCATAGGTCTGTAATTGGGCCTGACTAAAACCCAGTAGTGGTCGAAGTTGAGTGGCTTTGCCCAAGGCCGATGCCTGCGGCATACCTGCCAAACCTTTTGGCCCAGCACCACGCAGCAACTGTAATAACAGTGTTTCAGCTTGATCATCTTGATGGTGGGCGGTGCAGATATACTCACCTGTTTGCAACAGATCGGTGATGGCCAGATATCTGGCATTGCGGGCGGCGGCTTCAGGGCTTTCACCTGTTTGCGGCGCAGCATCAGCATTAAGCGCGACGAACTCTACATTCAAATCAACACAGACTCTTCGACAATGTTCACCCCAGGCAACCGCATTGGCACTGAGGCCATGATTGACATAGACGGCTTTTAATTCAAACGTTTGTGTTTGCCGTAACTGAGCCAGCAGATGAAGTAAGACGTGGGAATCACAACCACCACTATAGGCAACCCAGACTGTGGTAGTCGCAGACAAAAAAGGCATTGCTTGATGCAATGCCTCAGAGGTCAGACCGGCGTGTTTAGACTTGCGCACCGGATGCTTTGTTTTTAACTACGTTCGTTGAAACGACCAAAGCTCATCAGGCGCTCATAACGTTTGGCTAGCAGAGTTTGCATATCCATTCCCTGCAGCACTTCCAGTTCTTCTTGAATCGCCAGCTTGATATTGGCTGTCATCAGCCCTGGATCACGGTGGGCAGCACCGCGCGGCTCTGGAATAATGCGATCAACCAGACCAAATTCATTCAGGCGCGCCGAGGTCAGACCTAATGCTTCAGCTGCATCAGCGGCCTTGTCGGCACTCTTCCACAGAATAGATGCGCAGCCTTCAGGTGAAATAACCGAATAGGTTGAATACTGCAACATCATGATCCGGTCACCCACGCCAATCGCCAATGCACCACCGGAACCACCTTCACCAATAACGGTACAGATGATCGGTGTCTTCAGATCAGACATAACAAACAGGTTGCGGGCGATGGCTTCACTCTGGCCGCGCTCTTCAGCACCGATACCAGGATAAGCACCCGGGGTATCAATAAAAGTCAGGATAGGCATTTTAAAACGTTCAGCCATCTTCATCAGGCGCATCGCTTTGCGATAACCTTCTGGTCGTGGCATGCCAAAATTACGTTTAACCTTTTCCTTGGTGTCACGCCCCTTCTGCTGTCCAATCACCATCACCGGCTTGCCATCAAGTCGGGCAATACCACCAACAATGGCAGCATCATCGGCATAGGCCCGATCACCATGCAGTTCTTCAAAATCGGTAAATATGCTTTCGATGTAATCGAGGGTGTAAGGACGCGATGGATGACGCGCCAACTGTGAGATCTGCCAGGAATCAAGCTTGGAGAAGATCTGGTCAATCAACGTGCTGCTCTTATCCTCAAGACGGCTGATCTCATCAGAGATATTCAGTTCGGTGTCACTGCTGACGTTACGCAGCTCTTCGATCTTGGCTTCAAGCTCGGCGATGGGTTGTTCAAAGTCTAAGAAACGCATAATACCTGTCATTAGTCGTTGTGGTTATTGGGACGTATTCTACAGTTTTGTCGGCTATGAGGAAACCAGCACAAAACGGGCTCAGGAATAAATAATATCGACCTTGTCATTGCCGGCAAGATCCGCTAGCCGCAGCAGCAACTCATCGGTGGGACGCACCTGCCATTCATTACCCAGGGCCAATTTGGCCCTGGCATTGGCACCAACATAGTTAAGCCAGACCGGACAGACACCCTCGTTAAAGGGCTTGAGGACAGCACCCAGCGAAGCAACAAAGCCATTGGCCGCCTGTTCGGTGTCAACATTAATCTCCAACCGTTTGGCAAAACGCTCACGGGCCTGATCAAAATCGTAGATGTGATCACTGCTCATGCGGAAGTTACCAGAATAGTCATCAATACCGGCGGTGCCTTCAACCACCAAGACCTTATCCTTGACCAGCAGATCACTATATCGCTGAAAACCCTCGGCAAACACCCCCGTCTCGACCCGACCGGTGCGGTCATCCAGGGTGACAAAAGCAATCTTATCGCCACGCTTGGTATTCATGGTGCGAACTGCTACCACCAGCCCGGCAATAACAACACTCTGCTTGCGCTCAGGATTGAGGTTGGCGATGCGGCAGCTGACGAAGTTTTCCAGCTCCTTTTCGTAGCGATCGATGGGATGACCGCTCAGATACAGACCAAGCGTCTCTTTCTCACCCTGCAGGCGAATTTTGTCCGGCCACTCTTTTTCGTGTTCATAGTCGATCTGCTGGCTCTCTTGCTGCGGCGCATCGAAGCCGAACATGTCCGAGACACCGGCATTCTGATTCTGATTAAATTGCTCAGCACTCTGGATGGCCGTGGTCAGCGAGGCAATCAGGGTAGCGCGATTGGGGCCCAACTGGTCCAGCGCGCCGGCACGGATCAATGCTTCCAGCAGACGACGATTGACCTTGCGCAAATCGATACGACGGCAGAAATCAAACAGGTCAGTGAATTTGCCATTACGCTTGCGCTCCTCAACCACCAGCTCCAGCGCGGCCACACCGACCCCTTTGACAGCCCCCAGACCATAGAGGATGACACCCTCGTCATCGACGGTGAAGTTAGGCATGCAGCTGTTGATATCCGGCGTCTGCAACTCCAGCTTCATGGTGCGCACTTCTTCAACCAGGGTCACCACCTTGTCGGTGTTATCCATATCCGCCGACAACACCGCCGCCATAAACGCAGCCGGGTAATGAGCCTTGAGCCACATGGTCTGATAGGAAACCAGGGCATAGGCGGCCGAGTGAGATTTGTTAAAACCGTAACCGGCAAACTTTTCCATCAGATCGAACAGCGCGCCGGCCTTCTCAGCATCAAAGCCGCCCTTTTTGGCGCCTTCCATAAACAGGACTCGCTGTTTGGCCATCTCCTCGGGCTTTTTCTTACCCATGGCACGACGCAGCAAATCAGCGCCACCGAGCGAGTAACCACCGATGACCTGAGAGATCTGCATTACCTGTTCCTGGTAAACGATAACCCCGTAGGTGGGACTGAGAATCTCTTCGGTCTCTGGAAAGGGATATTCAACCTTGGCGCGACCATGTTTACGATTGATAAAGTCATCCACCATGCCCGATTCCAGCGGGCCAGGACGAAACAGCGCCACCAGGGCGATGATCTCTTCAAAGTTGTCCGGTTGCAGGCGCTTAATCAGATCTTTCATGCCGCGCGATTCCAGCTGGAATACGGCGGTGGTTTCGCAAGCCTTGAGCAGCCTGAACGACGCTTCATCTTCCAATGGAAGCAGTGAGATATCGACAGGTTCTTCACCTGCCTTTTGACGTTTTTCATTGACCGTCTTCACCGCCCAGTCAATGATGGTCAGGGTACGCAGCCCCAAAAAGTCGAACTTGACCAGCCCCACCGCCTCGGCATCGTCCTTGTCCAGCTGGGTCACCGTATTACCACCGCCCGGCTCACAATAGAGCGGACAGAAGTCGGTCAGCGGTGTCGGCGCGATGACTACACCACCGGCATGTTTACCGGCGTTACGTGACAAACCTTCCAACGACAAACACATATCGAGCAGGCGCTTGACCTCTTCATCCCGGTCATAGAGTTCCTGCAGTTGTTCTTCCTGCTGCAGCGCCTTGGTCAGGGTCATACCAATCTCGAATGGCACCAGCTTGGCAATGCGATCGACCATGCCGTAAGGAAGGGCATAAACACGCCCGACATCGCGCACCACCGCCTTGGCCGCCATGGAACCGTAGGTGATGATCTGCGACACCTGGTCGCGACCATAGGTACGCACCACATAGTCGATGACCTCGTCACGTCTATCCATGCAGAAATCGATATCGAAATCGGGCATGGAGACACGTTCAGGATTAAGAAATCGCTCAAACAGCAGATCGTAAGCTAGTGGATCTAAATCGGTTATTAGCAGCGCATAGGCCACCAGAGAACCAGCACCGGAACCACGCCCCGGCCCCACCGGGATGCCATTTTTTTTGGCCCATTCGATAAAGTCAGAAACGATCAGGAAGTAGCCGGGAAAGCCCATCCCGAGGATAACGTCCAGCTCGATGTTCAGACGCTCCCAATAAGGCTTGGCCTTTTCCTCAAAATCAGCCGAGCCAGGATCAAACAACACCCGCAACCTGTCCTTAAGGCCTTCAGCGGAACGATGGCGGAAATACTCGCCCTCGGTCATACCATCCGGAATCGGAAAGTCCGGCAGCACATACTTGCCCAGGGTCAGCTCAAGATTACAACGACGGGCGATTTCAACCGTATTTTGCAAGGCTTCAGGAATGTCGGCAAACAGTTCAACCATCTCTTCCTGGGTGCGCAGGTATTGCTGGTTGGAATAGTTTTTGGGGCGGCGTTTATCATCCAGGGTGCGACCATCATGGATACAAACGCGCACCTCATGGGAATCGAAATTTTCTGTCTTGAGGAAGTGGACATCATTGGTGGCTACCACTGGCAGATCGAACTTCGCCGCCAGCTCCACCGCTTTCTGGATATAGAGCTCTTCGTTTTCCCGACCGGTGCGCTGCAGTTCGAGGTAATAGCGATTAGGGAACAGCCGCTGCCAATCAGCCAGCAGCTTTTCCGCCTGTTCAGGATGACCGGCAATCAGTTGCTGGCCAACATCAGAGTCGCGCCCACCTGAAAGGGCAATCAAACCATCGGTGCTACCCTCGAGCCAACTGCGTTCAATGGTGGCAAAACCACGATGCTGACCGTCGCGATAACCACGGCTAATCAGACGACTGAGATTGAGATAGCCCTCACGGTTTTGGCATAGCAGCACCAGGCGACTCAGCTGACCGTGATTATCATCTTCAAACACCCACAGATCGGCGCCCATGATGGGCTTGATGCCCTCGGCCATGGCGGCACGATAAAACTTGATCAGGGCAAACATATTGCACTGATCGGTCAGGGCTACGGCAGGCATAGCCGCCGCCTTTACCGCCTTGATCAAGGGCTTGATACGGACTATTCCGTTGACTAGGGAATACTCACTATGGGTTCGAAGATGGACAAAGGCAGGTGATGACATGGGGGCAATTGTAACGTGCTCTGGGCTGACTTGCGAGGCTCAGCCTATTAAAATAATTAACTTCACATTACGAATGTAACTTATTGTTTATAATAATTTACGCACAGGTCCAAAGCTGCGTCGATGGATCTCGGTCACTCCCAGTTCATTGAGGGCTTCGACGTGCTGTTTGGTCGGATAACCCTTGTGTTTGGCCAGCCCATAACCTGGGTAAATACTGTCCATTTCGATCATCTCACGGTCACGACAAACCTTGGCCAGGATTGATGCCGCACAGATGGCAGGCTCGGTCTGATCGCCCTTCACTATCGCCTCGGCTGGGCAGCCAAAGTCAGGACTGCGATTACCATCCACCAGCACCTTGCCCGGCCTGACATCCAAACCAGCCACCGCGCGCTGCATGGCGATCATGGTGGCCTGAAGGATATTGTGATGATCAATCTCCTCCACCTCGCAACGACCGATTGACCAGGCTAAAGCCTTGGCCTTTATCTGCGGTTCCAGCGCTTCGCGTTTTTTCTCACTCAGGGCCTTGGAATCCATCAGCCCCTCAATGGGGTTGTTTGGATCAAGAATCACCGCAGCGGTGACGACAGGACCAGCTAAAGGGCCGCGCCCCACCTCATCAACACCGGCAATCAAGATGCAGTCAGATGACATTTTATGCTCCTAGATGATTTTCTCAGGGTTTGAACGATAGCTTGATTTGCCCAGCCAGCTGAGCAGTTCGTCAGGTGGCACAGGCCGACTCAGATAATAGCCCTGGGCATAGTCACAGCTCAGTTTTTCCAGCACCTTCAAAGCAGCTTCGGTTTCCACCCCTTCGGCCACTACCTTGAGGCCGAGGTTATGGGCCAGATCAATGGTGGCGTGAACGATCTTGGCATCATTGTCAGACTCTTGCATATCCATCACAAAGGATCGATCAATCTTGATCTCAGCAACCGGCAGGCGTTTCAAATAACTGAGTGACGAATGGCCCGTGCCAAAATCATCAATCGAAAGTGAAATACCCATTGCTTTAAGACGGTTCAAAATCGTTAAGGCGCGATCCGGATCAAGCATGGTCGCCTCTTCTGTGATCTCCAGGCTCAGGGCAGAAGGCGACAACTGTAATGCCGTCAGGTAGCCCTCAATTTTAGTCGGCAGGCTGAGGTCATATAAAACACGAGAAGAAAGATTGACCGCAATCTGCAGAAACACCCCTTGCTGCTGCCACTCTTTGTATTGCTGCAAGGCATGTTGAATCACCCATTCGGTCAACGGCCCAATCAGGCCTCGTTGCTCAGATAAGGGGATAAATTGATCTGGAGGGATCATGCCACGCTCAGGGTGCTGCCAACGCACTAGTGCCTCAACCGAGTCAACACAACCACGCGCCAAGTCAAGTTTTGGCTGATAAAACAGCACCAACTGATCCTCTTCAATGGCGCTACGCAACTCTGCCTTCAGGGCCAGCTGCTTAACACTATTACTATCATAGGCGGGATCATAGACTGAGAAGTCATTCTGAAGATGCTTGGCGACGTACAAAGCCACATCAGCGCGACGCAACAACGAATTGGCATTTTCGCCATGTTCAGGAAACATGGATATACCCAATGTGCCGCCGACAACAATCACGTTGCCATCTATTTCCACTGACGCCTCAAGCGTTTCAGTGACACGCTTAGCAACCGATATTGCCCCCTCAACACCAGAAAGATTGGGCAACAAAATGGCAAACTCATCGCCGCCAAGACGGGCAATGGTCGTCTCCTCCATTTCAGGCGTAATATTTGCTGAGCCAACAACAGCATTAGTATCAACCACCCTGGCAATCGTTGATGAGCAGCGAATAATTCGCTGTAGTCGTTTTGCAATCTGCTTCAGCAATTCATCACCGACATGATGACCTAGGGTGTCATTGATTTCTTTAAAGCCATCAAGATCCAGCAACATTACACCGAATTTTTCACCCTTACGCTGGCTCAGCAAAATAATTTGCGACAAGCGGTCGAGAAAAAGAACCCTATTAGGCAAGGTAGTCAGTTGATCGGTAAAGGCCAGAGTTTCATATTCGTAATAGGCCTTGGCCAGCTCCTGACTCATTTCGTTAAACACCTGAACCAGCTCTCTTAGCTCTACATTACCGCTGAGAGCAACGGGCTGACCAAGCTGATGCCTATCATTGCGCACCCGATTCAACTGACTAATAATTTTTTCAATAGGCCTGACCGTTGACAGATGCAGAACCCACAACACCAGCGCCAACATGAGCAGCGTTACCACACCGGCAAACAACATAAGTTGATTACGACTGGCCGTCAGGTTTTGGTTGAACAGGTTTAATTGACGCTGCAGAGTAATTTCTGCCAATGGCTGCCCAGTATCACTTTTGAGCCGATGACTTGCTGAAACATAAGTTTTTCCTTCATCACCTACATGCCAATCCTGTGAGCGATAAACCACGTTACCACTGACAAGATTGATTCTGACTGGCATCTGCAGAAACGCATCCATTGCGGCAAGATTATGCAAAGGATCAACAACAAGCTGTAGATAACCTTGGTGTCGAATCCCCCCTACCGGCACAATAACTGAAAGAAAGGTTTGTCCCCGCCAGTGACACAGGCCCGTTTGGGCTTTTAATTGCTCTACACCCCGACGCTGTTTAGCTACGTCAGCCATATCCTGACAAATAATTCCAAACTCACTTCTCGCAAAAGGACCATTTTTTGACCACGCCAGCACCTCAAATTCTTTGCCATAGGCATACAACTGAATCAGCTTAACCTGCCCCGAAGTAACAAACTGGCGTTGAAACTGTTCGTTTAAAAGGCTGACCAGCTGGTCAAGATTCTCATCAACAAGCGCCTGTCTGAAATTAGCAGGTTGCTGGGCACTGATTGCCATATCCTGAACATTCTGTTGCAACTGCTGAATGCTTCGGTTGATCTCTCGATCCAGCACTTCTTGAAGTGATTGTTGCTGGATTTTCAAGGCCGAGTCACGATATACCTCCCACGCCATCACAACCAAAATCATGCTCATCAGAGACATGAACAGGGCAATAATGCTGCGCAGTGATAGTCGTCTAAAGTCCATTAATTCTCTATATCAAAAGTAATAGGCGTATTGCCAAATAGCACATGTATGCTTTGTTGTTAAACCAGCACAGAAATACTTAAATCAAAATCTGCGTCACCATAACAACGAAGACTTACTCAGAACTTTTCAGGAAATATCTCATAGACATCCCAAACACCGGTCTCACGACCATGATCAGCAAAGATTTTATATTCTTCAAAAGTCATGATTTTATTATCCTGACAACGCTTCAGGGAGGCATCATAGTCTTCAGGTTTATCCATGATGGCCTTAGCAGACAGCACTGATGCAATTTCTACACAATTTGCCTTCTGCATTTGGTCGAAACGCAATTGATCGTATTTGGGGGCATTTCTCTCCACCCCACAGCCGGATAACATCGCCAGCAAGGCAACAACTGGAACAGTTTTATAGATCATAGATTTACCCTTTGAAATGAATATTAGTTGCCAGCCTTGGCAACCAAGCTCAGTACGGCATCAGCAGCCTTAGCACTGGCATTCTGTCTAAGCTGCTGGTGAATATTTCTAAAACGCTCACTAACCGCATCAGCGGCGCCCTCATCTTGCAGCAACCTAAGGGTTTCCTGAACCAGATTGGCAACGGTTGCCTGATCCTGAATCAACTCCTTGACCACCTCTTCGCCCGCCAGAATGTTTGGCAACGAGACAAACTCAGTTTTAATCAAACGTTTTACAATGGCATATGTCAGCGGCGAAAGTTTGTAGGTCACCACCATTGGGCGCTTGAACAACATCGCCTCCAATGCTGCGGTACCAGAGGCCAACATAATCACATCGACGGCGGCCATTACCTCACGGGAACGACCATCAAATAAGTGCAACACTAGTTTATCCTTTAAACCGGCAAGCACAGATTCAACATGTTCACGAATAGCCGCTGTTGCCAGTGGCATAACAAACTCAACCCCGGGCTGCTGCCGGCTAATTTCTGCGGCGGACTCAAGCATCAGTTGCGTCAACATCTTGGCCTCAGACATACGACTACCGGGCAAGATCGCCACCAGTTTTTTGTCTGCCGGCAAAACCAGCTCTTGCCGTGCCGCAGACGCATCCGGCTGCATTGGAATCATCTCGGCCAAGGGGTGACCAACAAACTCTACCGCGACATCATGCTGGTGATAAAAATCTGCTTCAAATGGGAACAGCGTCAGCATTAAATCCACTGAACGGCCGATCTTCTTGACCCGATACTGACGCCAGGCCCATACCGAGGGACTGACATAGTGCGCCGTTCTGATGCCTCGCGCCTTTAGTTTGCGTTCTACCGTGAGATTAAAATCCGGCGCGTCAACGCCAATAAAGACATCTGGCGGATTATCTTCAAAGTGTTTAATGATGGCGTTCTGAATGCCTTTTAACTCACGGTAATGCGCCAGTACTTCGAACAAGCCCATCACTGCAAGTTTTTCAGCCGGGTAGATCGCCTGACAACCAGCCTCTATCATGGCTGGCCCGGCAATACCCTCAAATATGGCGTCAGGATATCTGGCCTTGATTGCCCGGATCAAACCGGAGGCCAATAAGTCGCCTGAGGCTTCGCCTGCAACAATCCCTATTCTCATAAACTGATTAATATTCTAAGAAAACAAAAGGAGCACAACTGAACTCAGATGAGTGGCAGGTGCTGCGGTAATAACTGAGATTTATCGAACAATGCCACGTTCAGAATTGGCCACAAATTCGGCAAACCGAGCAACTTCAGCAAATTCCTGTTTCAATTCTTGCAACTGCTCAAGAGCCTTAGCAACGGTAAGACTGGATCGGTAGACAATTTTATAGGCCTTGCGCAGGGCCTTGATTGCCTCAGGACTAAACTCGCGACGCCGCAGGCCTTCAATATTCAAACCATGCGGTGCAGCCGGCTGACCAGAGACCATCAAATACGGCGGTACATCCTTGGCAATATGGCTGCCCATACCAACAAAGCTATGCGCGCCAATGGTACAAAATTGATGAATCAGGCATGCGCCACCGAGAATGGCATAGTCCTTTATGTAGACATGACCAGCCAGAGTGGTGTTATTGGCAAAGATAGTATTGTCACCCACCACACAATCATGAGCGATATGGACATAGGCCATGATCCAGTTGTCATTACCCATACGGGTGTAACCAAGATCCTGAGAGGTGCCACGGTTAAAGGTGCAATATTCACGAATTACATTGCGGTCACCAATCTCCAGAAAAGTTGGCTCACCCTTATATTTTTTATCCTGGGGTTCTTCACCAATCGAGGAAAACTGAAAAATTTTGTTTTCTTTACCAATCCGACAAGGACCATTAATGACCACATGCGGGCCTATCCAGGTGTCTGCACCAATCTCAACATCCGCCCCAATAACGGAAAACGGACCAATAGTGGCACCAGCAGCAATCTTGGCGCTAGGGTCAACAACTGCGCGGGGATCAACAATTGCAAGGGCATCAATCACGCTTACACATCCCTCTCTGCACACATCAACACAGCTTCACAAACCACCTTGCCATCAACAAGGGCCTTGCCATCAAACTTCCAGACACCACGCATAGTCTTGACCACTTTAACTTCAAGCTGCAATTGGTCACCTGGTTCAACAGGTTGTTTAAACCTAGCCTTATCAATGCCAACGAAATAATAAAGTGATTCATCGGACGGCTTCTTTCCCGTGCTTTTATAGGCCAGAATGCCTGTCGCCTGGGCCAGGGCCTCAAGAATCAACACACCAGGCATTACCGGACGATGCGGGAAGTGACCGGTAAAATAGGGTTCGTTATAAGAAACATTTTTGAGTCCGGTGAGATATTCACCTTCCTTATAGTCAAGCACCCGGTCAACCAACAAAAATGGATAACGGTGCGGCAGATGCTTAAGCACCTCATAAATATCCATTGAATTCAATGTGTTGTTAACTTCAGACATAAACTGTTCTCAGTAAATTACTTTTCTTTAAGCTGCTTTTCCAAAGCCCTTAAACGCCGCGCCATGCCATCCAACTGACCAAAACGGACAGCATTCTTGCGCCACTCTTTGTTTCCAGCTAACTGGGTGCCCGACGAATACAGGCCAGACTGGTTAATATTACCAGTGACCAGGCTCATCGCGGTAATGTGAACATCATCGGCAACCATCAGATGACCGACTACGACGACTCCACCACCTATCTGACAACGCTTGCCGATAGTAGTACTGCCTGCAATCCCCGTAGCACCGGCAATGGCAGTATGGGCACCAATACGGACGTTATGGGCAATCTGAATCTGATTATCCAGCTTAACACCCTCTTCGATCACTGTATCCTCAAGGGCACCGCGATCAATAGTTGTATTGGCACCAATCTCAACATCGTCGCCAATAATAACACTTCCAAGTTGCGGCACCTTAAACCACTCCCCCTGATCAGGCGCAAAACCAAAACCATCACTACCGATCACTGTACCTGAGTGAATCAAGGCCCTTTGGCCTATCTGCACGTCATCGGCAATTGAGACGTTGGCAGCCAGACGACTGTCGGCACCAATGCTGACCCCCTGGCCAATGGCACAGCCGGGGCCTATCTGCACCCCTGGACCAATACAGGCATCGGCCGCAATATAACAATTGGCAGCAATGGCGGCCGTAGGATCTATCTCCGCTGCTGGCTCAACCACAGCGCTGGGGTGAATACCTGCCGTTTGTCTCGGCTGCGGATTTAACAAGGTCGCAGCACGGGCATAGGTAAGATAAGGGTTACTAGAAACCAGGGCATTAACCGGGCAGGCATCACTATCTTCAGGGCGAAGGATAACCGCGCTAGCCTGGGTCGAAGCCATATAACGGCGATAACGGCTATTGGCCAGAAAACTGATCTGACCAGGCCCAGCCGTTTGCAGTGTAGCTACAGCGGTAATATTGCAAGACGCGTCGCCAACAAGCTCAACACCAAGCTGACCAGCTAACTTACCAAGGCTAATCACTCACCTATCCCCAATACTATTTTAGACGCGCTAAAACTGCGTCGGTCACCTCAACCTTTGGGCTGGCATAAGAGACACCTTCAAACAAGATCAGGTCAAAGCTCTGATCCTTGGCATAGGCCTGGATAGCTTCTCGCAGCACTTCCCAGACCTTGGCCATTTCCTGGTTGCGGCGAATAGTAAAATCCTCCCGCAATTCGGTATCTTTCAACTTCAACTCGCGCTGCGCTGAGACAATCTGACGCTGTTTTTTCTGTTTTTCTTCCGCACTCATAAAGGCACTGTCTTTCAAAAATCGTTCTTCACGGTCACGGAGCTGTTGTTGCGCCGCCAAGATCTCCTGCTGACGCGGTTCGAATTCTTTCTTAATGCGCTCTGCCGCAGCCTGCGCCTGAGGTGATTCTTCAACCAGACGCGTGCCATTAACGAAACCAATCTTGGTATCCGCCGCATTTACGCAAACAGGCAACATCAAAGCACCGGCCACCAACAAACTTGTAAGCAATCTATTCAAAACAACTTCCTCCGCAATTAAAAGAAACTTCCCAGTGTAAACTGGAACGATTCCGTACTATCACCTGGTTTATCATTCAATGGGTTAGACAGACTGAATGACAACGGCCCTATTGGCGACAACCAGATCA
Source organism: uncultured Gammaproteobacteria bacterium (assembly GCA_965602225.1). Classification (GTDB taxonomy): domain Bacteria; phylum Pseudomonadota; class Gammaproteobacteria; order Tenderiales; family Tenderiaceae; genus Tenderia. The sequence continues at coordinate 216,570 of CBFCYE010000001.1, forward strand.
AAGACATCCCGGTCGACTGCCTCAATTCGGCGCTATTGTAATAGTCAATGTCATCAAAGACATTACCCACATCCCAAAACAGGCTCATTCTGACGGTACTATTTTCTTCTGTAAACGGTGGCATAAAAATCAACTCAGCACTGCCAACCACACGAAAATCCCCACCTAAGGCATTGCCATTTTCGCGGGGGCCCAGAGTGCTCGAACGATAACCACGCACTGAGTGAGCACCACCGGCATAAAAACGCTCAAAGAACGGCAGCTCGGTGGTGTCACCATAACTATCACCATAGTTGATTTCAGCCTCAACAGATGTGGTCATTCTCTTGGTCAGCGGGTAAAACCAACGACTACGTGAAGCGACCTTGTAAAAATTCAACTTACTATTAGGGAAAGCGATATCTGTAGACAAGGTCTGAACAAAGCCTTCTGTGGCAAACACTGTTTTGTTGCGTGTATCATGACTCCAACTCAGACTGAGTTTAAATACATCGAAGGCATCAGCGTTGTTCTCGAGAAATTGAAGATATGACTGCGGTGTGCCGGAGGTGGTTTTGACGACAGTATTTTCGTAGCCGACACCGAGCCTGACAGTATCGTATTCTGACATAGGGATGCCATAGGTAATCGTCCCACCCCAAACATCAGCAATGTAATTGGCCGTATTTAACTGTGAGGCATCCGTCTCACGATACGACAGCCTGATGCTGCGACTTATGCCATCCAACGTATAATAAGGGTTGGTATGAGAAAAGCTGTAAACCTTATTCGCCTTACTGGTATTAACCTCAGCGCTGATACGTTTTCCCGTCCCCAAAAAATTATCCTGACTGACACTGGCATTCAACAACAAACCTTCACCACCACCGGAATAACCCAGCCCCAGCATCAAACTGCCTGATGGCCGCTCAGTGACCGACATATTGACATCAACCTGATCACTTGAGCCTGGCACTAAAGGTGTTTCTAGCGTCACTTGCTCTAGATAACCCAAACGCTGAACACGCACCTGTGAACGATTCAATTTGGTCGTCGACAACCACGCCCCTTCCATTTGGCGAAATTCGCGTCGAATCACCTCTTCATCAGTCTTTTCATTGCCGCTAATATTAATCCGGCGCACATACACACGCTTACCTGGATCAACAAAAAAGGTCAGACTGACTTGTTTGTTTTCAGCATCGACCTCAGGAACGGCATTAACATTGGCAAAGGCATAACCTTCATTACCAAGACGATCACTAATGGCGCTGCTGATTGCATTTACCTTACGCCGAGAAAAAACATCATCTTTTTCAACATCAATAAGTGACTTAAGATCGGCCTCGGGAACGATTAGATCACCCGCCAGCTCAATGGAACTAATGCTGAATTGTTCGCCCTCATTGATATTTAGGGTTATGAAGACTGATTTTTTTTCTGGCGTAATCGAGACCTGTGTAGATACAACATTAAAATTTATATAACCACGATCAAGGTAAAAAGACTTCAGCATTTCAATATCTGCTGCCAGTTTCTGCTTTGAATACTGGTCACGACTGCTAAAGATTGAATAAAAGGCTGGAATGCCTAATTCAAACATGTCCAACAAATCATCTTCATCAAAATCACTGGCGCCGATAATGTTGATCTGCCTGATCAGGGCAACCTCACCCTCCTGGATTTTGATGTTTACATCAACCTGATTTTCACCTGTCTCAGTAATCTCTGTCTCAACTTCAACAGCATAAAAGCCCCTGATTACATATTGCTGTTGCAAATCAATTTCAATACGATCGAGCAAGGAAGCATCAAGGATGCGCCCCTTGGTAAGGCCGGCACTACTCAAGCCCTTTTCAAGATCTTCACTGCTTATCTCACTATTACCAGTAATAGTAATAGAGGCAATAGATGGGCGCTCAAGAACTTTCACAATCAAGGCACTACCATCACGCAGCAGCTCGATGTCTTTAAAAAATCCTGTTTTATACAGGGTCGCAATTATTTCAGCTGATTTTGAATCTCCAAGCTCAGCACCAATTTCTATCGGCAGATAGTTAAAGATGGTGCCCTCACTAATACGCTGTAAGCCCTGAACACGGATGTCAGCAACCGTAAAACTTTCGACCGCGTTAACGACGCCTGCCCACAGGACAACAAACAACAAAAACATTTTCGACAGCAGTTGTTTCATATGGATTACAGGTTTAATTAACAAAGAAACGTAAAATATCATTATAAAAAGCAACCACCATCATCCCCAGCAACATAGCGATACCGATTTTCTGCCCCACTAGCTGAGTATTCTCCGACACAGGGCTGCCTTTAAATAATTCAACCAGGTAATAAAACAAATGACCACCATCCAGCATCGGCACTGGCAACAGGTTTAAAACACCAAGACTAATGCTGACGATAGCCAGAAAGGTCAGGAATGAAATAAAACCTATGCTGGCGGAATAACCGGCATAGCGGGCAATACTAATTGGACCACTAAGATTTGAAAGTGAAATATCACCGGTCACCATTTTACCTAACATACGTAGCGTAAGATAGGACATGTCCCATGTTTTGGCTGCCGCATTTATCAAGGCTACACCAGGGCCATATTTCACCTCTGATTTCAGTTCATCAGGCATTTCCTGCATCTGAACACCGGCACCTATTTTTCCTATGTCACCCTCAACACGCACCGGCGTAATAGAAAGGTTCAGCTGTTCACCAGCTCGCTCAACGCCGATTTCAATCGGCTTCTCAGGCCTGGCACGAACATAATCAACCAGCTGCTCCCAATCATCTATGGCAGCGCCATCAACAGAAACAACTTTATCGCCGACTTCTAAGCCAGCACGGTCCGCAGAACCACTAGGCGCCAACTTACCAATAATGGCAGTGATCGCAGGCCGGTAGGGTCTAAGACCAACAAAATCGAGCAGGCCACCACGATTTAGATCCTCAGGAATGCTATCAAAGCGAATGACTCGCTCTATCTGCCCAACTGTGTCAGGCCGCTCAAGTTTGACCACTACTTCACCAGAGCTAATCGCATCATCAAGCATGGAAACCACGGCGACTTCCCAGGTTGGCGTTGCTCTGCCGCCAATGGCAACAATATGCTCGCCCTGCTCGAGTCCCGCCGCAGCAGCCATTGAGTCAGGACTGACCTGACCAACAATCGGCTTCATCCCCGTCACACCAATGACAAAGATCAGCCAGTATGTGGCAATCGCCAATATAAAATTGAATAACGGCCCGGCAACAACAACTGCCGTCCTTTTGGCCAATGACTGGCGATTAAAGGCACGATGAATTTCCTCTTCAGGCACATCTGCTTCACGCTCATCAAGCATCCGCACATAACCGCCCAGAGGAATGGCAGCCAGCACATATTCAGTTTTATCCGCCCCGGCTGTTATCGACCACAACGGTTTGCCGAAGCCAACCGAAAAACGTAGCACTTTGATGCCAACCTTACGCGCAACCCAGTAGTGACCAAACTCATGAACAGTGATCAAGATACCGAGGGCAAGGATGAAAAAGAAAACTGATGATAATACTGTGACCATACCGTCCAATTAATTATTTAGTGCACTAGCGCCTGAGCAAACTGTCTTGCCTCTGCGTCAGCGCTCAGAATTTGCTCAAGACTGGTCACCGCTGCCGACTCGATACCCTTCATGGTTTGTTCGACGACGGATGCAATGGCGGTAAATTTCAAGCGTCTATTCAAAAATGCATCTACGGCGACTTCATTGGCCGCATTTAAAATTGCAGAGGCAGTACCGCCTTGTTGCATGGCTTCATAGGCCAGCCGCAGACAGGGAAACCGATCAAAATCTGGTTCTTCAAAATCAAGCCGGGCAATATCAAACAAGTTAAGTTTTTTTACACCTGCATCTATCCGCTCCGGCCAGGCCAAGGCGTTTGCAATAGGTGTGCGCATGTCCGGGCTGCCGAGCTGCGCCAGCACTGAGCCATCAACATAATCCACCAGTGAATGAATCACGCTCTGAGGATGTATGACCACCTGTATCTGGCTTGGTTCGGCATTGAACAACCAACAGGCTTCGATTAGCTCCAGCCCCTTATTCATCATGGTGGCCGAATCAACTGAAATCTTGCGCCCCATCACCCAGTTCGGATGGGCACAGGCCTGTTCCGGTGTTACCGCATCAAGCTCACTAAGCTCACAACTTCGGAATGGACCACCCGAGGCAGTCAATAAAATTTGTCTGACACCGGAAGCCGCCATATTGCCGGCATAGCTCGCAGGCATACTCTGAAAGATCGCATTGTGCTCACTGTCGACCGGTAACAACACGGCGTTATTGTTTCTGACCTCATCCATAAAGATCTTACCGGACATCACCAGCGCTTCTTTATTTGCCAGCAGAATACGCTTACCAGCCTTGGCAGCCGCCAGGGTCGGTAACAATCCGGCGGCACCGACGATTGCAGCCATTACATAGTCAGCCTCTGGCATTGATGCCACCTGTATCAGGCCAGCCTCACCGGACAAAACCTTTATCTCATCCAGACCAGCATGACGCAGCTCGTTTGCCAATGTCTCGGCTGCGGCCTCATCAGCCATAACGGCATAATCAGGCAGGCAAACACGACACTGTTCAAGCATCTTGGTCACATCACTGTTAGCCGTTAATGCAATAGCACGATACTTGTCTGAATGGCGCGCCAGCACATCTAGTGTATTAACACCGATAGAACCAGTTGAACCGAGTACGGTAACGCCGATCATGAAACGTTCTCAAACACGGCCAAGGCCAGGGCAAAGATTGGCGCTGCGGCAGTCAGACTGTCAATACGATCCAACACACCACCATGACCAGGCAATAACTGACCACTGTCCTTAACACCGGCACGCCGCTTGAACAGACTTTCAAACAGATCACCAATCACAGACAACAACACTACGACCACAGACAATAGAACAAAACTGATCCCACCCAGCACAGGCAGATCAAAACTAGTAGCACCAATCACGGAAAACAACGCTGCTGCGAGCAAACCACCGACAACCCCTTCAATAGTTTTGCCCGGACTCACCTGCGGTGCGAGTTTGTGCTTACCAAACTTACGCCCAGCAAAATAGGCACCACTGTCGGCAGCCCAAATCAGCACCATCACAAACAACAACATGGCTGGACCATCGTCTGAAAAAGCATGTATATACGTCATAGCCAGCCAGGTAGGAATCAGCACAATGACACCGACAAACAGGCCAAACTGGGTATCAATAGGTTTAAGCCCTGTTTCACCGCGGTAACGAAACACCCAAACGGTGCCAATCAACCACCACAACCCAGCAACAACCAGTGCAGCAAAGATAAAGTTTTCAGATGTCGCCAGTAAAAATTTGGACAGATACAGCAACATCGCAATAAAGGCCACATAAGCCGACCTGGCAAGTGTTGAATGTAAACCGATCAGACGCGCCCACTCCCAACTACCAAGCAGGACAAACAAAGCCAGGACAAGCCCAAGCACAGTAGTACTCAGTTCAAGTACAGCCCAGATAACCAGCGGAATAAGCGCCAGGGCAGTCAACAAACGTTGTTTAAGCACGTTTTATCTGCTCCACTTGATCACCCGTACGACCAAAACGACGTTGTCGTCCGGCAAACCATTCCAGCGCAACATTTAACTGTTGCTTGTCAAAATCAGGCCACAGCACATCAGTAAAATAAAGTTCGCTATAAGCCAGCTGCCACAACAGAAAATTACTAATACGTTGTTCACCACCGGTGCGAATAAACAGATCTGGTTCAGGCATATCTGCCAAGCAAAGTTGTTGCTGAATCATGCTCTCATCCACCGCAGCGGCAGTCATCTCACCAGCCTCAACCTGCAGCGCCAACTTTTGCACCGCCTGGGCGATATCCCAACGACCGCCATAGTTGGCAGCAACCGCCAGCAACAGACCAGTATTATCCTTGGTTCGTTCCTCGGCTTTTCTGATTTCTTTTTGAAGTTTGTCGGAAAAGCGCCCCAGATCACCAATCACCCGCAGACGAACATTGCGTTCATTCAGTTTTTTGGTTTCGCGTTGCAGGGCAACAAAGAACAGCTCCATTAGCAGGCCGACCTCTTTCTCAGGTCGACGCCAATTTTCGCTACTAAATGCAAATAGGGTTAATGCTTCAACACCAAGTTCACCACAGCGTTGAATGATTGAACGTAGTGATTCCACTCCGGCACGATGACCGGCCACACGTGGCATGAGACGTTGCTTGGCCCATCGGCCATTGCCATCCATAATAATGGCGACATGGCGAGGCAACTTGCCATAGTATTCTTGAGCTTGTTCGCCTTCAGACATGCAGTACCTACAGGTATTAGTGCAATTCGAATTAAAATCGCGAAGGAGGCAACAAGGCCTCCTTCGTATTCTGTTTCTAGATTTCCATCAGATCTTTTTCTTTGACTTCAAGCATCTGCTCAATATCAGCAATATGCTTGTCAGTGATCTTTTGAATTTCATCTTCAGCACGACGAGCGTCGTCCTCACCAATCTCTTTTTCCTTCAGCAGCTCTTTGATATCGTTATTAGAATCGCGGCGAATATTGCGACACGCCACGCGTGCGCCTTCGGCCTCACTCCTAACCACTTTAATCATTTCTTTACGACGTTCTTCAGTCAGCATCGGCAGCGGAACACGAATAACATCGCCCGTTGATGACGGATTCAGGCCAAGATCAGAATTCAAAATAGCCTTTTCAATCACCGGAACCATGCTCTTGTCCCAAGGCTGCACCGAAAGTGTTCTGGCATCGGAAACAGATACCGAAGCGGCCTGATTGATCGGTACTATGTTGCCGTAAAAGTCCACCTTAACGTGATCCAACAGGCTGGTATGGGCGCGGCCAGTTCTGATCTTGGTGAACTCATCCTTCAAGGCAACAAGACTCTTACCCATCCGTGTTGAAGCGTCTTTTTTTATTTCTGCAATCATTCTTCTATCCCTTTAGCGAACAAAAGTGCCTACATGGCCACCCTGCATAATTTTCATCAGGGCACCCGGCTCATTAATATCTAAAACACACAACGGCATATTGTGATCGCGGCACAACACAATCGCTGTAGCATCCATTACTTCCAGACGCTGATCCAAAACCTCATCAAAGCTTAGATTTTCATAACGAGTAGCGGACGGGTCTTTAACCGGATCAGCTGTATAAACGCCATCAACTTTAGTGGCCTTAATCAGCAAATCAGCACCAATCTCAATGGCACGCAGACTAGCGGCCGAATCAGTAGTAAAGAATGGATTACCGGTACCAGCGGCAAAGATAACTACCCGACCCTTTTCAAGATGCCTTACGGCACGGCGCTTGATGTAGTCTTCGCAAATCTGGTTGATTTTGACTGCGGATAAAACACGGACATATGCACCAAGGTGCTCCAGTGCATCCTGCATCGCCAGCGCATTCATTACCGTAGCCAGCATACCCATATGATCGCCGGTAACACGTTCCATACCGGCTTCAGCCAGACCGGCACCACGGAAAATATTTCCGCCACCAATCACCAAGCCTACTTCGATACCCGCCTCAACCAGTTCTACAACGTCGCGCGCTATTCTCTCAATGGTCTGAGGGTCAATACCGTATTGACCCTCACCCATTAATGCTTCACCGCTCAGCTTCAACAGTATCCGTTTGTAAACAGGTTTTGCCTTGCTGTCAGACACGGATTAAGCTCCTTTAGCTTGAGCCATAACTTCGGCGACGAAGTCCTCTTCTTTCTTCTCTATGCCTTCACCTACTTCCAGACGGTAAAAGGCAGTAACAGTCGCGCCCTTTGAAGCCAGCAACTTCTCAACAGTTTGATCAGGATCTTTAACAAAAGGCTGTCCTACCAGAGTGATCTCTTTCAGGAACTTGTTGATGCGACCACCAATCATCTTTTCAATAATTTCAGGTGGTTTACCACTTTCAGCAGCCTGGGCAGTAAAGATCTCTTTTTCTTTTTCGATAACTTCAGCAGGTACGTTGTCAGCACTAACACAAACAGGCTTGCTTGCAGCAACGTGCATAGAGATATCCTTAGCCAGCTCTTCGTCACCACCAACAACACCGGTCAGAACACCAATGCGGCTACCATGCATGTAAGCACCAACAACACCTTCTGACTCAACGCGGCTAACACGACGAACTGTGATGTTCTCACCAATCTTGGCGATCAGTTCTTTGCGGCTATGCTCTACTGTATTGCCAGCATCAGCAGCCGCTTCCAACAATGCTTCAGCAGTGCTAGCACCCGAATTCAAAGCCGTATTTGCAACAGCGTTAGCAAATGCAATGAAATCGTCACCCTTGGCAACAAAATCAGTTTCGCAGTTAACTTCAACCAAAACGGCCTGTTTGCCATCAGTGCTACGCGCCATCGCGATGACTCCTTCAGCAGCAACACGATCAGACTTTTTGTCTGCCTTAGCCAAACCGCTCACGCGCATCATCTCGATAGCAGCGTCGATATCACCGTTGGTTTCAACCAGCGTCTTTTTACATTCCATCATGCCGGCGCCAGTGCGCTCGCGCAGTTCTTTTACTAGGGCTGCAGTAATTGCCATTGCCTCAACCTCTCATCTTATTTGTGTGTTCAATCTATAAAGTGAGCCGCCCTGTTCGGGCGGCCCTGAAACGTGCCCTTTAAAAGGAAACGTTATGCCTCAGCTGAGTCGCCTGCTGGGGCTGTTTCTGCTGCTGGGGCTACTTCTGCTGCTGGGGCTACTTCTGCTGCCGGGGCCGCTTCTGCTGCTACAGCCTTGCTCTTCTTTACAGTTTTCTTAACTGCAGAAGAATCTTCAATTTCAACAACATCACCACTACCAGCATTAGCTGTTGCACGACCATTGATAATTGCATCAGCAACACCCTGTGCATACAAAGAAATTGCACGGGCAGAGTCATCATTACCAGGAATCATGTAATCAACAGTGCGCGGATCGCTATTGGTATCAATAACACCTATAACTGGAATCCCCAGAGTTTTGGCTTCACAGATGGCAATCTTTTCATGGCCAGAATCAACCAGGAAGATAGCGTCAGGCAGAGTAGGCATGTTCTTGATACCACCCATGCTGCGCTCAAGTTTTTCCTTTTCACGTCTCAGACCCAGGGCTTCTTTCTTGTTGAAACGTTCCATGCGGCCATCGTCTTCCATGGCTTCAAGGTCTTTCAGACGCTTGACAGACTGTTTGATGGTCTTGAAATTAGTCAGCATGCCACCCAACCAGCGATGGTTTACGTAAGGCATATCGCAACGTTCAGCTTCCTTACGGATAACATCCTGAGCAGCACGTTTGGTGCCAACAAACAGAACTTTGCCCTTTTTGGCGGCAGTACTGCCAACAAAGTTCATCGCATCGTTGAACAGTGGCAGAGTCTTTTCTAAGTTGATGATGTGGATCTTGTTACGAGCACCGAAGATGTATGGACCCATTTTAGGGTTCCAGTAACGAGTTTGGTGGCCAAAGTGGACACCGGCCTCCAGCATTTGACGCATAGAAACAGTAGACATTTAATTCTCCATTAAATCGGGTTAAACCTCCGCACACCGCTGAAACCCAACCCCTATTCAGGGCACCCAGGCTCAGGTGATGATGTGCGTGTGAATTCCGGCAACGGCCGGTTACGTACAACATAAACCGAATGATTTTTATCCGGCAGGCGCGCTTTATACCATAAACAGGCCACAAGCTCAACGTTCACCAGCCACTGAAAACCACCCCAAAATGGGAAAAAGATGTGGGCTGACAAGGAGATGCAAAACAGGCTACTATTTCGCCCAGCACAAATTCACCTAACATAACCTGAGTTTTTCAACGATGTCCGTCAAGATAAAAAGCGCCGAAGAAATCGAAAAAATGCGCGTTGCCGGCCGTTTGGCCGCCGAAGTTCTGCACATGATTCGTCCGCACGTCAACGCTGGCATAACCACCGAAGAACTGAATCAAATCTGTCACGACTATATAGTGAATGAGCAGCAGGCTATTCCAGCCCCGCTAAATTATCATGGTTTCCCCAAATCAATCTGTACCTCGGTCAACCATCAGGTCTGCCACGGCATTCCCAGCAAAAAAGTCTTAAAGAACGGTGACATAGTCAATATCGACATCACCGTCATCAAAGATGGCTATCACGGCGATACCAGCAAGATGTTCTACGTCGGCGAACCCAGCATCCTGGCCCGCCGGGTCAGCGAAAATAGCCACGAGTGCATGAAAATGGCCATCGAGACAGTAAAACCAGGTCTCAAACTTGGCGATATTGGCCACATGATTCAGCAACATGCTGAAAGCAATAACTTTTCTGTGGTACGCGAATACTGCGGCCACGGCATTGGCGCTGATTTTCATGAAGAACCGCAGGTGCTACATTACGGCAAACCAGACACGGGCATCACCCTCAAGGCCGGCATGATCTTCACTATCGAACCGATGATCAACACCGGCAAACGTGAGGTCAAACTACTACCCGATAAGTGGACCGTCGTCACCCGCGACCGCGGTCTGTCAGCCCAATGGGAACATACCATTCTGGTCACCGAGACTGGCTTTGAGGTGCTGACCAAGCTACCTGAAGACGAAATCTAGACCAAACCATCCAAATGACCACAACACAAGCAGGCTCCGTATTTGACAAAAACGAATTCGATAAACAAATGGAAGAAGGCAATGCCGCTGTCCAGATCTATCGAGACGCCCTGAAAAATGCTCACCAAACCATAGAACAACGTTTCATTGAAGGTCAGCAAGCTGCTGAATTGGTACACCTGCGTGCGGAGGTGATTGACCAGATTCTGAGCCTGGCATGGCATGACTACTTCCGTGCTGACGATCTTAATATCGCCCTGATTGCCGTTGGCGGTTATGGCCGAGCCGAACTACACCCTGGCTCAGATATCGACATTCTGATTCTGCTGAGAAATGCAGACCATGAACACTACCGTGAAGCACTTGAGCTATTCATCATGTTCCTCTGGGACATCGGCCTGGAGGTCGGCCAGAGCGTGCGTTCAATTCAGGAATGTATCGACGCCGCCCGCGACGACATCACTATCGCCACCAACCTGATGGAAGCCCGTCATCTAATCGGGCCGCAATATCTATTTGAGACCATGCGCCAGGAAACCGGGCCAGACAAGCTTTGGACCAGCCGTGAATTCTTTGAGGCGAAATGGCAGGAGCAGATCGCACGTCATAACAAATATGACGACACTGGCTACAACCTCGAGCCCAATATCAAGGAAGGCCCGGGCGGACTGCGCGACATTCAGATGATTGGCTGGGTGGCCAAACGCCACTTCAATGCCGAAACACTCTACGACCTGGTCAAACACGACTTCCTCAACGAGGAAGAACACCTGCACCTGATTGCAGCACAAAATTTTCTTTGGCAGGTGCGCTTTGCCCTGCACACCATCACCAAACGCCATGAAGACCGCCTGTTATTCGACTACCAACGCGGCCTGGCAGAGATGCTTGGTTACCAAGATAAAAATAATACCCTGGCCGTTGAACAGTTCATGAAAGATTATTATCGCACCATCATGGAGCTCAGCCTGCTCAATGAAATGCTGCTACAGCTGTTTCAGGAAGCCATCCTCTACGCCAACGAGCTTGGTGAACCGGTCGCCCTTAACAAGCGTTTCCATATCAGCAAGGGGTTTATCGATGCCAGCAATAAAGACGTCTTCAAGCGCTACCCGTTCGCCCTGCTGGAGATATTCCTGCTGATCGAACAGCACCCGGAGATCAAAGGCGTCAGGGCATCGACCATTCGTCTGATCCGCAGTCATCGCCATCTTATTGATGACACCTTCCGCAATGACCTGCGCAACCGCAGCCTGTTCATGGAGATCATGCGTCAGCCCATCGGCATCACTCATGAGCTGCGCAGAATGAACCGCTACGGCATCCTCGCCCACTACATCCCCGCCTTTGGCAAGATAGTCGGCCTGATGCAGTACGACCTGTTCCATATCTACACCGTCGATGAACACATCCTGATGGTGGTACGCAACTTGAGACGCATGACTCTCGACATCCATGCCCATGAACTGCCTTTTTGCAGCAGGCTAATAAAAAAAATACCAAAACCCGAACTTCTCTACCTTGCAGGTATATTTCATGACATAGCCAAGGGCCGCGGCGGCGATCACTCCGAACTGGGCGCAAAAGATACTATCGAGTTCTGCCGGCACCATGGCCTTAACACCTACGACACCAATATCGTCGTCTGGCTGGTACAAAACCACCTGATCATGTCCAGCACCGCCCAACGCAAAGATATCAGTGATCCAGAGATTATCGCCGAGTTTGCCTCTATCGTTGGCAACTCTATTCGGCTCGATTATCTTTATCTGCTGACAGTGGCCGACATGCGCGGCACCAATCACACTATATGGAACAGCTGGAAGGCATCACTGTTACAGGAGCTCTATCACGCCACCCGCCGTGCCTTTCGCCGCGGTCTGGAAAACCCGCTGGCGTTGTCAGAACAGTGCGAAAACAATCAACAACAGGCGCTGGAACTGCTGACCAGACAAAAGGTAGCAACAGAGGCCATTCACAAACTCTGGAACTCGCTTAGCCTGGAGTATTTTATCCGCCACACGGTAGATGAAATCGTCTGGCAGACGGAAGCCATCATCGCCAATGGCGGGCGTGAATTCCCGATGATCCTGGTACAACAGCGCAGCCAACGTGGTGGCACCGAGTTATTTATCCATACGCCGATAGCATCACACCTATTTGCCGCCAGCACCGGCATCTTTGAGCGGCTTGGTCTTAATGTCGCCGATGCCCGCATCATCACCTCGGACAAAGAGTATGCCTTCAACACCTACATACTCTTGGAAAAAGATGGCGAGGCCATCAGCAGCAGTCAGCGTATTGAGCAAATCTTCAACCAACTCAGAGACGAATTGCTGCAAACTGATTTTACTGACAAACAAGTCAACCGCCGCACAGCCCGCCAGCTTAAACACTTCAACACCCCGACCAGCGTCTGCTTCAGTCAGGATGAGCACAATCACCGCACCGTGATGGAACTTATCACCGCCGACCGCCCAGGCCTGTTATCAAAGGTTGGCCTGGCGTTGATGGAATGCGACGTACAATTGCAGAACGCCAAGATCACCACCATTGGTGAGCGGGTTGAAGATGTATTTTTCATCAGCGACAACAACCAGCAACCTATCAATGACGAGGCACTGCTCAACAAGTTACGCAACAGCATTGTTGCCTACCTCGACAACTAAGCCATGTTCGACAGACAAACCCTCAAACAACACAGCCTGCCGCTTGCCCTGGCACTGCTAGCAACATTATTGGCCATGGCTGGCGGTGGTGTGACCGACCTGCTGCGCTACCAGGCCAGCGAAGTAAAAGCCGGTGAGATATGGCGGCTGGTCAGCGCCAACCTGGTACATTTAGGCTGGTCGCACACAGTGATGAATCTGCTTGGCCTGGGGCTGATCTGGGGTCTATTCTGGGGCAGTTTCTCAAACCTGAACTGGTGGCTAATCAGCCTTAGCAGCAGTCTGGCTGTCAGCCTCGGACTACTACTGCTCAACCCAGACCTGGTCTGGTATGTCGGCCTGTCAGGGGTGTTACATGGGCTGTTCGTGGCTGGTGCAATAGGTGCAATTCGCCGCGGTGATAACCGCGAGGCCATCCTGCTGGCAGCTATCGTCGGCAAACTACTGTGGGAACAGAGCGTCGGCGCCCTGCCCGGTTCAGCCGATATGGCCGGCGGCCCGGTGGTGGTTGATTCGCACCTCTACGGCGCCATCGGTGGCGCCCTTGCTGGCCTACTACTGAAACCGCTGTTGTGGTGTAAATCAGCCTAAAAAATGCTGCTTCCCGGCTCAATGTAGGGTGCGCACTGCGCACCCTACGACTAAGCCGCCTTATGCTGCGACCTGGCCGTCAGCCAGGCCGCCATCAAAATTAGACTACCGCCAAACCACTCGACCGGCCGCACCACTTCATCCGTCAACAGCTGCGCTGCCGCCGCACCAATCACCAGTTCAAACAACAGGATCACCGCCGATCGATGCACCGGCATATGCGTCACGCCGTATTGCACCGCCACTGTCGCCAGGGCAAAGCCAAACAGCCCCAGGGCAATCGCGCCGGCATAGATTTCATAACCCACCTGTGGCAAGGCGATATCATCGAACAACAACCACACCAGGCCGATTATAATCGCGCCCCACCAGGCTGAGATGGCCTTATTGGTAATTGAGATCTCCTGCTTCATCCGCACCAGCACATTGGCTAAAGCAAAGGCAAAACCGGCAGAGATGGCCAGCCAATCGGCGCTGGAATGAGGCCAAGGGAAACCCAGCTCCGGCACCCACAACATCATCAGCGCGCCTCCCATGGCCACCAACATCACTACACGGGCATAGTTAGACATCCGCTCACCGAGAATGAAATGCCCCAGCAATACCGCCCACAGCGGCGACAGATAAAACAGCAGCAACACCCGGACAATGGTGCCATCCAGGGTCGCCATCAGAAAGGCCATATTGCACCAACCACTGGCCAAACCAATACCGAGCAGATAGATAAAATGCTGGCGACACTCCAGGCGGTGCCGCCACAACACCGGTAAGCCCAACAGCAGTGCCGAACCATAGGCCACCATCGTGGTCAAGACACCCCCCAGGCCAGCCTCGTTGAGCAGCCGCAGCGGATACCAGAAAACCCCCCACATGGTGGCGACAAGCAAAAGACTGAAAATGGGCAGTAGTTCTGCCTGTCCCCTAGGATTCATAAGTGAGTTGAAATCATAATGAGTGTTATAATCCTGCGCTTTAATTATGTCGCTCGTCACTACAACGGTGACTGCCCAAGCTAATCATCGACCTTATGAACCCGGATCTGAACAAACTACAGCCCTACCCGTTTGAAAAGCTGGCCCGGCTCAAGGCTGAGGTTACAGCACCGACCGGTTTGGCGCATATTGCCCTGTCAATTGGTGAACCCAAGCACAGCTCGCCGCAGTTTGTCGCCGAGGAGCTGCTGACGCACCTGCACGGTCTGTCCAGCTATCCGACCACTAAGGGTCTGCCGGAATTACGCCAAAGCATCGCCGACTGGTTATGCCGACGTTTTCAGCTGCCTGCCGGCAGCATCGATATCGAACAACACATCATCCCGGTCAATGGCACCCGCGAGGCCCTGTTTGCCTTTGCTCAGGCCGTTGTCGATCGCAGCAACGAGCCACTGGTGCTGACGCCCAACCCCTTCTACCAAATCTATGAGGGCGCGGCTTACCTGGCCGGGGCGGAACCTTACTACCTGAATTGCACTGCCGACAACAACTACCTGCCGGACTTTGATGCTGTGCCCGCTGATGTCTGGCAGCGCTGCCAACTGATCTATCTCTGTAGCCCTGGCAACCCCACCGGTGCGGTGATCGGTCGCGACACTCTGAAAAAACTGATTGCCCTGGCCGACCAGCACGACTTCATCATTGCCTCAGATGAGTGTTATTCAGAAATCTATTTTGAAGAGAATAACCCGCCAGTTGGCCTGCTACAGGTGGCTGCAGAAATGGGCCGTTTAGATTACAAACGCTGCGTCGTCTTTCACAGCCTGTCAAAACGTTCCAATCTTCCGGGCATGCGCTCAGGCTTTGTCGCCGGAGATGCCGAGGTATTGAAGAAGTTTCTGCTCTATCGCACCTATCATGGTTGCGCCATGCCACCCTATCATCAAATGGCCAGCATCAAGGCCTGGAATGATGAGCAACACGTATTAAACAACCGCGACCTGTATAGAGAAAAGTTTAAAGCAGTGCTGGAAATTCTGGATGACGTGATGGATGTGCAGCAGCCCGATGCCGGCTTTTATCTGTGGGCCAAAACCCCTATCGACGATGCCGAGTTTGCCCAGCGCCTGTTTGCCGAACAAAACGTCACCGTCTTGCCCGGCAGTTACCTGTCGCGCCAGGCACACGGTGCCAACCCTGGCTGCAATCATGTCCGTATGGCCCTGGTGGCACCACTGGCTGAGTGCATAGACGCCGCCAATCGAATCAAAAATCTCGTAAATTTACTTTAAGACAAACAACGGAGTTTTAACCCATGTCTGATTTGCAAACTATTATTGAAGCCGCCTTTGAGCACCGCGCCGACATCAACCCACGCAGCGTTGATACCCACGTCAAAGAAGCCGTGCTTGAAGCCCTTAACCTGCTCGACTCTGGTGAGCGTCGTGTCGCTGAGAAAGTCGATGGTGACTGGGTTGTTAACCAGTGGCTGAAAAAGGCGGTACTGCTGTCATTCCGCATCCAGGACAACTACTTCATGAAGGGTGGTTTCACCAACTACTTCGACAAGGTTGATTCAAAATTCGCTGACTACAACTCACGCGACTTTCGTGAATCAGGTATTCGCGTTGTGCCTCCGGCCACCGTGCGTAAAGGCTCATACATTGCGCCTAACACAGTACTAATGCCTTCATACGTCAACATCGGCGCCTATGTCGATAGCGGCACCATGGTCGATACCTGGGCCACAGTGGGTTCATGTGCCCAGATCGGCAAGAACGTACATCTATCAGGCGGCGTTGGCATCGGCGGCGTACTTGAGCCACTACAGGCTGGCCCAACCATCATCGAAGACAACTGCTTCATCGGCGCCCGCTCAGAGGTGGTTGAAGGCGTTATCGTTGAAGAAGGCGCGGTTATCTCAATGGGTGTTTACATTGGCCAAAGCACCAAGATCTTCAACCGCGCCACGGGTGAAGTCACCTACGGTCGCATCCCGGCTGGCTCGGTAGTTGTTTCCGGTAACCTGCCATCAAAAGACGGCAGCTGCAGCCTCTATTGCGCGGTGATCGTTAAGCAGGTTGATGCAAAGACCCGCAGCAAGGTTGGCATCAACGAACTGCTGCGTGACATCTAAGCTTTAGTAGTAAGCCAAGGGGAGAATCGCGATTCTCCCCTTTTTTTATCCCCATCGCGAAAATCAAAATTATGGTTACCATCTACGGCATCAAAAACTGCGACACCATGAAAAAGGCCATTAAGTGGCTAAATGATCATAGCGTCGAATATCAGTTCCACGACTTCAAAAAATCCGGCTTGGATGAGAAACAACTCAAGGCCTGGGTTAAACAGATCGGTTGGGAAGTTTTAGTCAATCGCCGCGGCACCACCTGGCGAAAACTACCAGAGGCAGAGCGTGAAGGCATAGATGAGGCCAAGGCTATTCAGTTGATGCTAGACAATCTAAGTCTGATCAAACGCCCTATTCTAGATACTGACAAGGCAATTCATGTTGGCTTTAAGGCCGATGAATATGCCCAGATCTTTGCCTAGTAACAGAGAACCGCCCGTATGACCCCGGAAAAACGTAAACGCATCATCGACCGCCATCGCGATGCCCTGCTTCGCTTTGGTTACTCGCCAAACGCCCTCTACTGGAGCACTCGCAAAAACCAGGAACTGCGTTTCCAGATATTACTGGAAATAGGAATTCCACCTGACTCAAGCGTTCTCGATGTTGGCTGTGGTTTTGGTGATTTTTACGACTATATGCAACGTCAGGGAATCGAAACTAACTACACTGGCATAGATCTGTCGGCTGAACTAATCGAAAAAGGCCGTGAACTCAATCCCACTGCAAACTTCTTCTGTGGCGACCTATTCGACTTCAAACCCGCCGCACAATCGCATGACTATGTTGTGCTTTCCGGTGCGCTGAATGAAGCCATGAATGATGATGGTGAATACGCAAAACGAGTGATAACAACGATGTACCAAAGCTGTCGCAAGGGACTGGCCTTTAACCTCTTAAATGCAAATGACAATAATGTTGCGAGATGCACCGACTTACAAAGTTTCGTTCCAAAAGAGATGCTAAGCTTTTGCCAGCAACTGAATTGTAATAGCCAATTACGCGATGGCTATATCAGCAATGACTTTACAGTTTTCATCAACAGATAACTAAAGCGTCTCACCATTAGGCAAAAGATCCTCGGCAACACTCAAGCCCTGCGATGAACGCTGCTTACGCACACACTCACTTCTTTTAGGCCCCTGACAATAGGCCTTGATCCAGAACATTTTGTTGTCGCTATTAAACTTTTTCCACACGGCACAGTTTTTCAGATTCTCACATTCTGCGATTGATGCTGCACCATCGACATTCAGAAAAGTACCATTGGGCAGTAACTCATCGGGGATAAACTCACGCTGCGTCTTTTGCTGCTTGCGGACACATTGATCCTGTTTCGGTCCACGACAATAACTGTTCATCCAGAAAAGTTTGCTGTTAGTACTAAACTTTTTCCAGACAACACAACCATCTAAATGCTGGCAGTGCTGCTCTGAATTAGTCGTTGTTTTATCTGACACAGGCTATACCCACAATTTAATCATTGTAAATAACTATCGACCAAACGGGGTAATCCTCAAGCTAACAACTGCTATTTAAAACCCCGCGTCTCCCGAATCCGCTCATAGGCGGTGCGAATTTCATGGGTTTTCTCCTGCGCCAATTTCATCATCTCTGGTGGCAGACCTTTAGCTGCCAGCTTATCTGGATGATGCTGATTGGTCAGGCTACGATAGGCACGCTTCACCTCAGCATCTGTCGCCGCTTCATCAATACTGAGAATGGCGTAGGCATCTTCCAATGATGGCCCCTGGTCACGACCACCAGTTTTATGGTGATGAATCTCAGCCTGAATCATGGCCTCAAGACGTTCAAATGCCGGCACAGGAAAACCAAGACCGTTACAAATTTTCAATAACAGATCACGCTCGGTAGGATTTAGCGTGCCGTCGGCATAACCCACCCCTAGCTGGATCTCGATAAACATCTGAATCAGGTTCTGTCGACCACGGGTAGCTTGGTGCAGTTTCTGCAGCACACTATCCAGATCAAAGTCAGACTGCTTACCACGGGCAAATAACTGCATAGCCTGACGCTGAGCCTCTTCATTCAAGCCCATGCGCTGCATCACCTGACGTGCCAACGCAATCTCTTCTTCAGAGACACGACCATCGGCCTTGGCCAGGCAACCCATCACCGAAAAGGTTGCCTCAAAAAAGATCTGCTGGGTCTTGGCCTGATAATTAGCCACGGTACGCAGCAGATAACCACCCGCCACACGTGTCATTCGTTTATCAATCTGATGACCCAGATAGATACCTATCAGAAAGCCCCAAAAGCCGCCCAGCCAATAGCCGATAAGCGCACCAAAAATCTTACCCAACACGCCTAGCTCTCCTCATTATTGATTTGTTGCGCCGCAATCAACTCTGGCCATTCCAGACTGATAGGACCCAGGGTGCCGCCCCTAAGATCCTGCAATAAAACCTCTGAGGCCTTATGCATATCTATCGTGCCACCTGAACGTAAACCACCACGTAGACGGCCGACATTTTCCAAGAGATCAACATCATCTATGGGCAGTTGAGTAAATTTGTATCTTGCCATCAAGGCATCAGGATAGGACCGCAGCAGAAACTCTGCGGCGTACAGGGCGACATCTTCATAATCAATCGCTGTGCTCTTAATCGCCCCGGTCACGGCCAGACGATAACCCGTATTTTTATCATCCATACGCGGCCACAAGATCCCCGGTGTATCAGATAACTGGATACCACTGGCCAAAATAATCTTTTGCTGAGCCTTGGTAACCGCCGGCTCATTGCCAACCTTGGCCAACACCCTGCCTGCCAGACCATTCATTAGCGTGGATTTACCAACATTGGGAATACCCAGAATCATGACCCGAGCCGGCTTCTTTTCCAGATTCCGCTCCGGCAGCATCTTTCTACACATAGCCTGAATTTGTTGTGGCAGCTGCTGGGTTTGATTTTTTCTCTCGGCAACCAGGGCCAGGGCTCTAACCCCTGCTTCCTGCTCGAAATGTTTGATCCAGGTCTTGGTGATTTCAGGGTCGGCCAAGTCAGCCTTATTAAGCAATTTGATACAGGGACGCCCCTCGCGTAACTCAGCTATCGCCGGGTTTTCACTGCTATAAGGGATTCGCGCATCCAACACCTCAATCACAACATCAATCTGAGGAATGGTTTCTTTGATTTTTTTGCGGGCCTTATGCATATGCCCGGGGTACCACTGAACTGCCATTAAATTGATTTCTATTTGAATAAAGACGCAATTTTAACAAGCGCTTCATACAAATAGCCACCGTTAACACTCAGACGGCTTTCATTCAGACAACAACAATCATCCATAAGCCACAATTACATGTAACTCATTGATTTAAGTTATAGGTATCGATTAAAAACAGAAACACTGATAACAAGACACAGAGGGGTGACAACACATCCGCCTAATAGGGCAGATATTGATAATCGCTAAAATCAGGATATTCGTGCCAGAGGATAATTATAGTTCTTCTCAAAGACTTCTTTAGATAGTGGTTTGGAGATAAAAAAACCTTGTGCACAATGGCAACCATGCTGACGTAAAAAATCCAATTGCTGCTGTGTTTCCACCCCTTCTGCAACCACCTCTAGATCAAGGCTATGCCCAAGTGAAATAATCGAACGAACAATTGCGGCATCATCCTTATCTATAGTGATATCACGCACAAATGATCTATCTATCTTAAGAGTGCTAATAGGAAAACGTTTCAAATAACTTAGTGATGAATAACCGGTACCAAAATCATCAATCGCCAGACTCACGCCAAGATCACGCAGCTGATTCATTACATAGATAGATTCTGTCACCCCTTCCATCATCATGCTCTCAGTTATCTCCAGTTCAAGACAATCAGCAGAGATACCACTACACTCGATAATGTTGGATATAACATTGACCAAGCCCTTTTGCTGAAACTGACGAGCGGATAGATTCACAGCAACACTGAGCGACTCACCAGAACGCCTGTTCCATGCAGCGGTCTGTCTGCAGGCATTTTCCACCACCCACTCACCTAAAGGAACTATCAATCCGGTTTCCTCTGCCACCGAAATAAATTTATCAGGCGCAATCAGTCCCTTATTAGGATGCTCCCACCTAAGCAGCGCCTCCATGCCATAGATTCTGTCGTCATCATCCAAACGAATCTTTGCTTGATAGTGAAGACAAAACTCATCACTCTCTATAGCGCTACGCAACTCACGCTCCATCTCCAGCCTGCCGGCAAGATGAACATTCATCTCAGGTCTGAAAAACTGAAAGTTATTTCTGCCGCTCTCTTTAGCTTTATACATGGCCATATCCGCATGTTTGACCAGTGTCTCAACATCAAAACCATCATCCGGATAGATTGAAATTCCTATACTGCCACCCACACGAAACTCATGACCATTGAGATTCACCGGTTGATTCAGCGCATCAAGTATCTTCTGTGAAATGCTAATCACATCAATTGCACTGTCAATCATTGAAAGCACAACAGTAAACTCATCCCCCCCCAACCTGGCAACCGTATCAACCTTGCGTACCTGATCAAGCAAACGCTGTGCAACAATCTTTAGCAATTTGTCACCAACAGCATGGCCACAACTATCATTGACTATTTTGAAACGATCAAGATCAATAAACAACAGGCCAACCTTGCTAACTTCTCGTTCAGCCTGAATCACATACTGTTGCAGTCGCTCATGAAACAAGGCTCGATTTGGCAGCTCAGTCAAGCTATCAAAATAGGCTAGATTTTCAAGTTGCTCTTCAACACGTTTTCTTTCGGTAATATCAGAAAATATCCCAACATAGTTGGTGATTTCACCATTATTAATTACTGCATTGATAGAGAGTAGCTGTGGAAATACTTCACCATTTTTGCGTCTGTCCCAAATCTCACCTTTCCACGCCCCTTCCTTAATCAGGTCATCCCACATCAACTTATAAAATTCACGATCATGATGCCCTGACTGCAACAAACGCGGATTCTTACCTAGTACATCCTCCCTTGCATAACCGGTAATCTTTACATAAGCATCATTAACCTCAGTAATATTTCCATCTTTGTCAGTGATCACAATTGCCTCGTTTGCATTGGCAATCACATTAGCCGCGAGCTGTTGCCTCTCCTCGGCATGTTTACGCATGGTGATATCTGCAGAAATACTACATATTGCCTTTGCCTGACCTTTCTCATCCAACACTGGAAACTTGGAACTCAGATACACATGAACGCCACCCTTATAAGGAAACAACTCCTCAACCTGGCATGGCATAAGCGTTTCAATGACTTCCCTATCACTCCTCTCAATAGCCTCTGCATAGTCGGATGAAATAATGTCTGACGTCCTTTTACCGACAATCGTTTTAAAGGAGGAACCCACCAGCTGCTCAAACTGTGAATTTGCAAGAATAAAACAGCCCTCTAAATCCTTCATAGTAATTATTGATTGCGCGTTAGCTACAACCCCTTCAAGCAAACTCTGCTTTGAGTGAATATCGGCATCACGCTGTCTCAGTGTTTCAGTCATCACATTAAAAGCGGATACCAAAGCTCCCATCTCATCATTCGACGCCACAGATGAATCAGCGGACATATCTATACGAGAAACTCTCTCTTCAGATGCAATTGTTTTTATTCTTGGCAAAGAAAAAATACGCTTCATATACACCAGGGCAAGGGGCAGCACTAGCAATACGCTAATTGGCAGAGCCAAAAACAAAGCCGCTTTATAGACCCTCAGATTGGTCTCAAGCGTAGCCCCCCCTTTTTCAAGGCTTGCTATTGCAGCATCCTGAAAATATTGGCTGACATAATAAAAAAATGCTGCACCAGTCATGCTCAGAACCAAAAGGACTGAAGCGACTAAAAGCAGATTAATCTTATTCTTTAGATTCACAACAAAGGCCTACGAAATATTCAAGTCATCATTTCCCGATTACAGGATTGGCGCATGAATCAGATACCACAGAAAAAACATACATATGAATAGTTTCAAAGTAGATCATCGATAATAATTTCATCCTCACGCCCCCGTAAGATTGTTACCAATACCCAGCATTGATAAACACTTCGGTCATTAGCTAATCGACAGCTCTATGTCTCGGCTTTACAGCGGAATTAACGTGGGAAAAGACATCTTCAAATTACGCCGTCGTTGTCCCTGCAGCTGATATAAATACAATAATAAGCACACAGTTATTTACGGATGTATAATCAGCAATCAGGAACAGCATTAAAAAATAAAAGAAGGTTAATCCGTGCCAAACAGCAACAACTCAGCAACCATCAAACTCGCCCTCGACCTCATCAGCCGCCCATCTGTTACCCCTGAAGATGCCGGTTGCCAACAAACCATGCTTGCTCGCTTACAGGCACTGGGGTTTAATGCCGAATTGCTGCGCTTTGAGGAAGTGGATAATTTCTGGGCTCGCCGAGGCAATACAGGACCACTGTTCGCCTTTGCCGGTCATACTGACGTTGTCCCTACCGGGCCACTGGATCAATGGGACTCAGCGCCATTCAAACCTGAGATTCGCGACGGGATGCTCTATGGCCGCGGCGCTGCCGATATGAAGGGCAGTCTGGCAGCCTTTATCACCGCCTGTGAACGCTTTGTTGCCAACCATCCAGATCACAAGGGTTCAATTGCCCTGCTGATCACCAGTGATGAGGAAGGCCCGAGCATCAATGGCACCATCAAGATTGTTCAGCACCTCGAAGCCCGCAATGAAAAAATGGACTGGTGTCTGGTGGGCGAACCTAGCAGCACCAATAAGGTGGGTGATGTGATCAAGAATGGTCGCCGTGGCTCGCTTGGCGCCCGCCTGGTGGTACAGGGTATTCAAGGGCATGTCGCCTACCCCCACCTGGCCGAAAACCCAATCCACAGGGTTGCACCGGTACTGGCCGAGCTTGCCGCCGAAGAATGGGATCAGGGTAATGAGTTTTTTCCGGCCACCAGCTTTCAGGTTTCGAACATCAATGCCGGCACCGGCGCCACCAATGTCATCCCTGGTGAAGCTGAGGTAATTTTCAATTTCAGATTTTCTACTGAGCTGACAGCTGAAATCCTGCAGCAACGGGTCGCAGCCATACTCGACAAACACCAGCTCAAATATCATCTTGACTGGAACCTGTCCGGGCTGCCATTTCTAACCCCAGAAGGCGAACTAGTCAGCGCAGCTTGCGAGGCAATTCAAGAAGTTACCGGCCTTGCCAGTGAGCTATCCACCGCTGGTGGAACCTCCGACGGCCGCTTTATCGCACCAACCGGTGCCCAGGTACTTGAACTTGGGCCAGTCAATGCCACAATTCATAAAGTAAACGAGTGCGTTAGCACTGAGGATTTGGACACTTTGTCCGTTATATACGAAAGGATTATGGAGAAACTACTCACCTAGCCGCTCACCAAGAGAAATGACAGGTGAACTACCAAAAAGGATGCTCGCTGTGACCAATGAAAAAAGGCGTTTTAGCCGTATCAGTTTCGATGCCGATGTTCTCATCAGCAAAGACAACCAGGAATGGCGTACCTCATTGCTAGATATATCCCTGAACGGCTTGCTGGTGAATACTCCTGCCAAGTGGGAAGGTCTGCAAGGTGAAAACTTTCACGCCGAGGTCATCTTTCCCGGTAGCGGTAGCCTCATCCATATAGAAGCTTCAGTCGCACATAACAATGAGGGCCGAACCGGACTTCAGGTCAACAGCATCGATGTTGAAAGCGTCGGCCACCTACGCCGTCTCATCGAACTCAATCTGGGTGACGAAGACCTGCTTAATCGTGAGCTTGAAGCATTGCACTGGCGTTGATCAAAACACATCCACCGCATCAGCCAGCCGTTCAACGGCAATCACTTCCATACCATCTACAGCGCCCCGTTTAGGGGCGTTTGCCTTTGGCACCACCGCACGTTTAAAACCATGCTTGGCGGCCTCTTTGAGACGATCCAGGCCACCCTGCACCGGCCGAATCTCGCCTGCCAGCCCCACCTCACCAAACACAATCGTATCTTTAGGGATGCAACGGTTACGCATACTCGACAGCCCGGCCAGCAACAGAGGCAGATCAGCCGCCGTCTCAGTCACACGTACCCCACCGACGACGTTGATAAAGACATCCTGATCGTAGGTAGCAATGCCGCCGTGGCTCTGTAGCACCGCCAGCAGCATCGCCAGGCGATTCTGATCCAGCCCCACTGTCACCCGGCGTGGATTGCCCAAATGACTCTCGGTCACCAGCGCCTGCACCTCGACCAATAATGGCCGACTGCCCTCACGGGTCACCATGATGACACTGCCTGGCACCTCTTCCTGATGCCGTGACAGAAAAATGGCCGAGGGATTACTCACCTCTTTCAGACCGGTCTCGGTCATGGCAAACACGCCCAGCTCGTTGACCGCACCGAAACGATTCTTGATCGCCCGCACCATGCGAAACTGGCTGCTGCTGTCGCCTTCGAAATAGAGCACCGTATCAACCATATGTTCCAGCACCCGCGGCCCGGCTAGCGTCCCCTCCTTGGTCACATGCCCCACCAGAAACAGCGCCGCACCACTCTTCTTGGCATAACGCACCAACTGCGCCGCACTCTCACGCACCTGCGCCACCGACCCAGGCGCCGATTGCAGCAGATCGGTGTAGATGGTCTGGATCGAATCGATCACCATCACCTGCGGCTGTTCATTCTGCGCATGGCCCAAAATCGCCTCGATATTGGTCTCTGTCAGCAGCCGCATCTTGCCAGCGGACAGATTAAGCCGGTGGGCGCGCATACTGACCTGCTCCAGCGACTCTTCACCGGTCACATACAAGGTCGACATCTGCTCGCTTAGCAGCGCCAGCGTCTGCAACAACAAGGTTGATTTACCGATACCCGGATCGCCACCAATCAACACAACCGAACCAGGCACCAGGCCGCCGCCCAGCACCCGATCCAGCTCACCTTGAGTGGTAGGTGTACGTTGCACATCGCCCGGTTTTACATCCGCCAAAGACTGCACCGCAGACCTACCGACCCCGGCATAACCCGAAAAACGTGGATTGGCCTTGGCCGCAGGTGCAACCGCCACCACCTCAACCATGCTGTTCCAGGCATTACAATCCGGGCACTGACCGCCCCACTTGGGTTGTTGTGAGCCACACTCAGTGCAGCTATACGCAATTTTTGGTTTGGCCATAGATGTGAAAACAGATCAAAATAAGTTGTAAGGACAGGTCACCGCTGGCGACCAAATAATCACAGCCACTTTACCACGGAGTATTCATGCCTCGAAACAGAACCTGGGCAACAAGCCTGGTGCCGATTTTAGTCACGCCCCTGTTCAGCACACCAGCATTGGCTGAACAAATTCATGTTGGTCGCTTTAGCAGCAGCGACCTAAATGGTTGGCAGGAAAAGTCATTTGTTGAACACTCTCAATACAGCCTCAGCCAGGATATGGATAAAACCATCTTAAAGGCTCAGACCTCGGCCACAGCCTCTGGCATGTTCCATAAGATTGATATTGATCTCAATAAAACCCCCTACCTCAACTGGTCATGGAAGGTCGACAACATCTATCAAGGCAACGACGAACACAGCAAGGCTGGCGACGACTACCCCGCCCGCGTCTATGTCGTCGTTTCCGGTGGGCTGTTTTTCTGGAACACCCGCGCCATCAATTATGTCTGGTCAAGCAATCAGACCATAGGTACAAGCTGGGAAAACGCCTACACCGGCAATGCCCGCATGTTGGCTGTGCGCTCTGGCGCCGACGAAACAGGCCAATGGCGAAATGAAAAAAGAAATATACGTGAAGACCTGAAAATGCTGTTTGGTAAAGACACCGGTGAAATCAATGCCGTCGCCATCATGAGCGACAGCGACAACACCCAACAAAGCGCGACGGCATATTATGGCGATATATCATTTTCTAGCGAATAAAAGACAAGACCAACTAAAAGCCATACTGATAGCGCTAATACAATTTAGATATATAGCTGGTAACGGCCATGAACAGCCTATTAGAGAAAAGTACTGTCACATAAAATATTGAGATTACTCTTTAGGAAACTGAATCTGTGGCTAATTCAATAGCGGACATTTAACGTCAGCATTAACCGATGTTTTGTAGTGGTGTTTTAGTTCTGCCAGGTTCTTTTAGCGCAACTAAGACACTGCGGAAAAACGTTGATATTGACCAGCCCTTGTTATGCCTTTTGCCAACAAATGGTTTTTTCATTTAAATAGTTCAACTACATATTTGTATGAAAATAATAGGTTGAGCTGTGAATAGGAATATCGCTTATCCGAAATCATTGGCACGAAATTCTGAATAACTATTAAATGGCTTCCTTTAGAAGCTTCAAAATAAGCCCCACCAGCCATGCCAACGCCACTAGCATTTACGTCTTCAATATCATTATAATTCGGGCTAGATGAGCCGGTTATTTTAAAATTTCCTTTTAAATTAAGATACCCAGCACCTAGTCCAATACCCGCCTTATAGGACCACTCTGCAATCGAATTCCGTTTAAAGTGATAATAAGCCAATGGAACTACATAGATAGAATAACCACGTATTCCTGTACCTACATCTACTGGTGGCTCTGAGTCAGGAATAGTTTGAGTTTTTATGTCAATAAGAGAACCATTTACTTCAAAGTGGAAACCCCAACCACTGTCTTCATTAAAATACCTTGATTCTGTCCGTATTCCGATAGATGGAAGGATCATCGTATCGCTCTCCAGCTTAGCAACCTCGTCATATCCCAATGAATTATCATCAACCCAGATAGCCTCTTCGCTAGCACCCAAGCCAAAAACGACCCCCAGGGCATTAGCCGATAATGAAAAGCACGTAAGAACGAAAAAGAACAAGCTTTTTAATATCATTCTACTTACCGTCCTTAACATAGTGTGGTTAGGTAACTTGAATTTGGCATAACGCCACAAATCACCGGCGTCAAAATGCAGAGCTTAGCGTCGCTTTTTGACTTCCGAGTGCATTTGCATTATTCAGCACGCTTGCCGATTGGTTTGTTTAGGATAAAGTTAAATAACTCAGTCTCCTTTTTGGTTCTTTTGGGTTGATCCCCCCGGCATTTTTACTCGACATCAACAACCTTCATTATCCATTTTTTTTAGCCATTCCATGGCCTTATCATCATCCCCATAGACAACCCCGTCCATATTCATTACTTTCTTGAAGGCTGAACGGGCTTCAGGCCACCGACCCAATTCATGAAGTACGCAGCCCAATTCGAGCGCATATTTAGAAGCATTAGGATCGATATTCAGAGCCTCTTTCAAGCATTTGGCGGCATCCTCAGGACGATGCAGTTCCGCCAGTGTGCAGCCCTTCAAGTAATGTGCCCATCCATTACTGTCCAGATTCCCACCAATTACTAGGTCCCAGTATTCGATGGCTTCTTCATATTGGCCTTCTCCCTGGAGTTTCTCTGCCTTGCTCAACCACTCCGCACGCTTCTCACGGCGGTCTTCTTCTGACGAGTAGGCTGAGGGTCTCTTGGGAGGTTCGAGTCTTTGTTCATCAGCTGGCGATAATTGTGCCAGCTGACCGGCGAGGCTTTTTAGTTCATTAAGATAGCCTTCCATTTGTGTTACACCTTCAATGCTCAGAATGCAGCTCATCAAGCCTAAAAACTCGGAACACTGAGCAGCATTGACAAGGTGTGTGAGTCCCTCCCCGACAAGTTCTCTTGTTATGGGGTTGCCGTTGGGATCTAAACCCGATTCTAAAGCTTTAAGGGCTTGTTCGATATTTGTTGAAATGATCGATATTTGTTGTTTCGCAACTTCAGCTCCTGGACCCACGCTTTCACCTATTGCAGGGAAACTATGAGGGAGCTGAGTAAACTTTGTTCTAATATCTGACAAAGATTTTTCTATCTCGTTTGAAAGCCCAACAGCAGCGGCATCTTTTTTCTTAATGCCTAACCTAGTGGGCTGATCTGGTGGCTGCTCAACCCAGCTATTGTTTAAAAGTATTAGTATGTATATTCCGATGAGGGTTCCGATAGGAATGGCAAACAATGCCAGTACTCCAACTATGTTTCCAACTATTCGCCCCCAGCGTTTATGTTCCTTTATTGCCTTTCCGAGGGGCAGATAGAGTATTGGCAACGTAAAAGATAATACGACGAGGCCTATCATTTCCTCTGGCTTAACCTCTTCCTGGGTGAAGATGAGAAATACAAAGCATATTCCCGAAATTAAGGAGAGCCATCCGAGAAGCCTGAATAGCCGCCCCACCTTCTCATAGCCAGATAATTGTTTACTCATTTTACACCTGTAGTGGCATAGTTAATTAGGCCGCCTAACTAGAGGTGATATTCTACGTCTCATAACATTAGGTGACAAAATCACAAACAAAAAACGCCGGACGTTTACACCGGAATTCAAACTAGAAACGGCACAACTGTTCGTTTATCAAAAACACTCAATACGTGAAGCAACAACAGCCATGAATGTGGGTAAATCCACGGCCAAAATTACTTTTGCATTACAGCCATGCCAAGCCATAGCTAAGAAATAGAAGTTAAATCTCTTAGCCGCAAGTTGATTAACTAATAAAGAAAATAGAAATATTTGAATGGCGTCAAGACATCAATGAACATGAAATACATTCCGTGTATGCATCGCACCTACTCCTTGTTGTTCCCCTACTGATTAACCTAGCTTATATTTTTTTGTTTTTCCAGATAGGGTGAATAATATTATCTGTATTTCGTATTAATATTAAGTGGACTAATTTTAGTCATACTTGCAAGTAAGCCAGAACTTAAAATTGAATATTGGTGTAATGTTAGATCGAGCTGCTATCCATTGCCTGGAAACCGGTCAGACATTAGAACCATCCAGGAGCTTTGGGGCATACCCGATGTGAAGACAACCATGATTTACACACCCGTTCTGAATAAATGCGGTAACGGCGTTGTGAGCCCAACAGACCGGTTGGCTAAGGTTCGGTCACGGTACACGTAATAAACTGTAGCGGGACTCATTAAATCTAAGTATTGCGAGTGTCTGCTTTCAGGAGTCAGTATTTTCAGGTTTAACTACAAATGCTGCATCAATCTGCCTTCTAACTCAAACTAGAATTGTCTGCTTCGGGCACGGTGCTGACGATTGATCAGATTTTCTGAAGTAAGCACCAGGTCAACTTA
>CBFCYE010000002.1:0-213843 GCA_965602225.1 uncultured Gammaproteobacteria bacterium
GCGGCAAAGCGGCTGGTTTCAACGAATACCTGACCAAGCCACTAGATGTTAGAAAGTTCCTCACAATTATTGATCAATATCTATCAGGCAAGGGCAAGGGCAAGGGAAAAACCGACACCTGAAGACATCAGCGATAACAACCATCTGTGATTCCGGTAAAAAAACTGCTGGCGACCAGTTGGTGCTGCCAGCGTCCGCGCTATCTTGCTAAATGACTATTCACTTGAGATCGGTGCTGGTCTTGGCGTGATGGCAGGCAAGGTCTGGCGTATCGGCCTGATGGGCCATGCCTGTAACAGCCGCAATGTTTTGATGTATCTGAATGCACTGAATGGTGTGTTTACCCATCTTAATGCGCCGGTTGAACGTCGTGTTGCCGTAGCCGCGTCACAGAAGGTATTGCTGCCTGATCAGACGATCCAAATGAGTCAAAAAAATGGGCCGTTAACGGCCCATTTTTATTGTATGAATGCACTGAACCCAGGATAATCCCCCTGTTTTATTTAGGTTAATTATATTTAAGGGGTCATTTAATGTTTCACAAATCTTTAATTTCCATACCTACTGTTGCTGTCATGCTCACATTGTCTGGTGCGGTTAACGCTCAAGTAGATCCTATGATAACTGGCGGCATTGAGGGGGGTGGGGAAAACCTAGTTACAACTACGACTGAAGACATGAGCGCTGGCGGTGGGCTAATTTTTGGTGCTGGTGCAAGTTTTTCTCAACCAGGCTCTGCCCTAAGCTATAGGATTGTGCTGAATTACCTGTTTGATAGCGTCGAGTTCACCAGCCCCAGCGGTAAGGCATCAGTAAATGCCTTACCTCTCGAACTAGGCGTATTCAATACCTGGAACAAACATGAACTGGGCGGCGGCTTAAGCTACCACATCAATCCAACCTATGAAATTAGTTCCGGCAGCTCATTTATTAACAATAAAGTTAATTTCGACAACGCAGTTGGCCTATTCATGCAATACAACTACATATTTTCACGCACTGAAACAGAGACTAGTTACTCTCACACTTATGTTGGTGCCAAGCTAACGGCTATCGATTATGAGGTTGGTAAAAGCTCTATCGATGCTGGCAGCTTTGGCATTTATGTAGGCAGCAAATTCTAATACTCACACCACTGAATACAAAAAAGCTGCCTTGGGAAAACCCCAAGGCAGCTTTTTCTTTTAGATAATCTCTATTCCCGGGTATGCTTTCTACCCAAACAACAGAAATCAGTCGAGTTCAAGAAAACCGTCGTAATCATCCCCTAGCTGCTCACGCAACTCCTTGCGTTCACGCATCAGTTCAAGCTTGTGACGGGCCTCGTGTTTACCTTTATTGCTACCGCTTTTTTCTTTTTTAGACTCAACCACAACCTTTTCATCACTTACAAGGTCATCGTCGCCGTCAACCAGGGCATCGTCGTCATCACACATACTTCTCTCCTACTGCGTTCTATATTTTTCTTGATAAAACAAGCGACCCAGACAATGAGTATTTCTCTGAATATATTCAGAGTTTTCATTGCTGGCGACCACCAATTTGTGCGGGAGATTTATAAGTCAGAACCACTATTTGTACAACATGTTTTTCATGTTTTTAATAAAAAAAACATGTTGTAAATATAGGGGGCATAAAAAAGCCCCACCGTTGCCGGCAGGGCTTTTTAATTACAGCGTTTGAGCTAAGGCTTACATCATTCCGCCCATGCCGCCCATACCACCCATGCCGCCCATATCAGGCATGCCTGCTGAATCACCTTCTTGTGGTTTATCAGCAACCATTGCCTCTGTGGTCAACATCAGACCGGCAATCGAACCCGCATGTTGCAGCGCAGAACGACTTACCTTGGTTGGGTCCAGGATACCCATTTCCAGCATGTCGCCA
Organism: uncultured Gammaproteobacteria bacterium; assembly: GCA_965602225.1. Classification (GTDB taxonomy): domain Bacteria; phylum Pseudomonadota; class Gammaproteobacteria; order Tenderiales; family Tenderiaceae; genus Tenderia. Next base: position 1,888 of record CBFCYE010000002.1, read on the forward strand.
TATTCACTTGAAGCCGCGTTATATCCGAAGTTGCCTTTGCCTTCAGCAACCTTGTTAACGACAACGGAAGGCTCATCACCACAATTGGCAACGATCTGACGCAATGGCTCTTCCATGGCACGACGAGCGATATTGATACCGATATCCTGATCATGGTTATCACCCTTCAGACCTGAGATACCTTGCAAGGCACGGATCAGAGAAACACCACCGCCAGGCACCACACCTTCTTCTACCGCAGCACGAGTCGCGTGCAGGGCATCATCGATGCGGTCTTTCTTTTCTTTCATTTCAACTTCAGTCGCAGCACCGACCTTGATTACTGCAACACCGCCAGCCAATTTGGCAACACGTTCTTGCAGCTTTTCTTTGTCGTAATCTGAAGAGGTTTCGGCCAGCTGCGCACGAATTTGTGTGACGCGGGCTTCGATGTCAGCAGCAACACCAGCACCATCGATGATAATGGTGTTGTCTTTGCTGATAACGATCTTCTTGGCAGTACCCAGGTCATCCAGAGTTGCCGCTTCCAAAGACAGGCCAACTTCTTCACTGATAACAGTCGCGCCAGTCAGAATAGCAATATCCTGCAACATAGCCTTACGGCGATCACCAAAACCAGGCGCCTTAACCGCAGATACTTTCAAAATACCGCGCATATTGTTAACAACCAGAGTTGCCAGGGCTTCGCCTTCAACATCTTCAGCAATAATCAACAACGGCTTGCCTGCCTTGGCAGTCCCTTCCAGGATAGGCAGCAAATCACGCAGGTTAGAGATCTTTTTGTCGAAAATCAGGATAAAGGGAGCTTCCAGTTCAGCTTCCATCTTTTCAGCATTGGTAACAAAGTAAGGTGACAAATAACCACGGTCAAACTGCATGCCTTCAACTACTTCCAGGGCATCTTCCAGGCCAGAACCTTCTTCAACAGTAATAACGCCTTCTTTACCAACTTTTTCCATGGCATCGGCAATGATCTGGCCAATTACAGTATCGGTGTTGGCAGAGATGGTACCGACCTGATTGATAGACTTGCTATCAGTACAAGGCTTAGACATCTTCTTCAGCTCTTCAACCGCAGCGATAACAGCCTTATCGATACCACGTTTCAGATCCATCGGATTCATGCCAGCAGCAACGGCTTTCATGCCTTCATTCAGAATAGACTGAGCCAATACAGTTGCAGTAGTAGTACCATCGCCAGCAACATCAGCCGTCTTGGATGCAACTTCTTTAACCATCTGCACACCCATGTTTTCGAACTTGTCTTCCAGCTCGATCTCTTTGGCAACAGAGACACCGTCTTTGGTGACAGCAGGCGCACCAAAACTGCGTTCCAGAACCACGTTACGACCTTTAGGGCCGAGAGTAACTTTAACCGCGTTAGCCAGAACGTTTACACCATTCAGCATTTTGAGACGCGCGGATGAAGAAAATAGAATTTCCTTAGCAGCCATTATTTATATCCTCTAAAAATTTCAGAATTCTTATTCAACTACAGCGAAGAGATCGTCTTCGCGCATGACCAGGTAATCTTCACCGTCGATCTTGACTTCAGTGCCAGCAAATTTGCCGAACAAAACCTTATCGCCAGTTTTAACATCCAGAGCTGCCTTATCGCCGTTATCCAGCACACGACCCGCACCTGCGGCGACAATCTCACCCATCACGGGTTTTTCCTGCGCAGAACCAGGCAGCACAATGCCACCGGCACTCTTGGCATCGCTATCCAGGCGTTTTACCACCACGCGATCATGCAAAGGGCGAATATTCAAAGTACGTTCCTCCTGAGAAACATAAATTATTGATTGAAACACTAATTAATAATCCGGCCCTTCTCTGAGGAAGGGGTCGGACTCGTATATTGGGGTTCTCTAGCCACGTTTCAAGGGGAAGCAAAAAATTTAGGCTATTTCCACTAGAATAGCCTCACAGCCTTGTGCAGCAGAGACTGTTATCCTCTGAACAAAGCTCAAATTCAAGCTAAAACTCACGCCAAGGCATTGTTTTACGCCCACCGCTCGCAAAGGCACACCCCATTTCGGCAATCAAAGAACATTAGGCTTTAGCAATATACCTGATTGCCGATAGATTTCCTGACAACGCGTATACGTAAATCTATCTAGGGGGTGGAAAATGCCGGTAGCAAAACAAGAACAAACCATCGTCGACTTCGACAGCAACATGACCAAGCTGGTCGAGGGTATAAAACTACCCCCACAACCCAAAATCATCCTAGCCATAAATCGTGAAATCCAGAAGGATGATGCAACGATACAACGCATTGCCGAACTGGTCAGCCAGGATGCAGCCCTTTCAGCCAAGGTGCTTAAAGTTGTCAATTCCCCCCTGTTTGGTACCAGACAAGAGATCGACTCCATCAATTTTGCTGTTTCAAGAATGGGGATGAAAAACTTTTACTGCGTAGTGCTTTCATCGTGCCTGCGTGACTCCATGGGCATAGATAAAAAAACCGAACGTCTCTGGCAACACACTGCCCTGGTAGCCAAATTATGCGAGTCCATTGCCCAAAAGGTCAGTAATGTCGCACCGGAAAAGGCCTATATGGTTGGCCTGTTTCATGATGCGGCGATTCCAATCATCGCCAAAAAGTACAAGACGGCATATGAGACATTGGAAAAGGTTGCCATTCAAGGTGGAGATATAAACGCCTTTGAAGAACAGGCTTACGGAACTCAACATGCTGTAATTGGCTATCTGCTGGCCCGCTCCTGGGGCCTACCTGATGAAGTGGCAGAGGCGATTCAGTATCACCACACTACCGACCTAAGCCTTTTTCCAGATACTGCCTCTGCACAACTGGGGGGAATCCTGATGCTTGCTGACCACCTCTCACGCGAGGCCGCAGAGGAAAATGAAGACACTAATTTCCAGGATCCTGTTTGGAATAACATCGAAGCCGATGTTTTGTCTGAGCTGGGACTTGATGAGGACAACATGCTCGACCTCAGAGAGATTGCCCTGGAGTTAAGCCAACTGACATAAAACGATGCCCCCTGCTATTGCAGCAGGGGGCATTTCAAAACTTACTTCTCAATAACAACCGGCGTTAATTTCCAGATTTCACTATTGTATTCTTTCATAGTTCTATCGGTTGAAAACTTGCCACTACAAGCGGCGTTCATGATACTCATCCGCACCCACTTATCCTGATCCAGATAGGCTTCAGCGGCAGACTTCTGCGCGTCGATAAATCCGCGAAAATCCGCCGCCACCAACCATGGATCATGCGGATTACGAACTGAATTAATGATGCTATCAAACAGGCCCGGCTCGAACTGATTGAAATGACCACAACCGAGTAGCTGCATCACCCTATTCAGATCCTCATCTGCGGCAATAATGGCATTTGGATCATAGTGTCCGCGTGTCTGCGCCACTTCCTCAGCGGTCAAGCCAAACAGGAAGAAGTTATCATCACCAACCTCTTCGCGAATCTCAATATTTGCACCATCAAGCGTGCCGATAGTCACCGCACCATTCATCATGAACTTCATGTTGCCTGTGCCAGAGGCCTCTTTACCCGCAGTAGAAATCTGCTCAGATAAATCCGCTCCCGGGCTGATAAGTTCCATAGCCGTCACACGGTAGTTAGGCAAGAAGGCCACCTTAAGCAAATCACCAACATCAGGATCATTATTAACCATGAAGGCAACATTATTGACTAACTTGATAATGTCTTTTGCAATGGCATAACCAGGTGCAGCCTTACCACCGATCAATACACAACGTGGTGTCCAGTTGTCTGTATCTCCGCGCTTGATTCGATCGTAGAGATGAATCACATGCATGATATTCAGTAACTGGCGTTTGTATTCATGAATACGCTTAACCTGCACATCAAACATCGACTCGACATTAAAGGTGACCCCACACTCGTCTTCAACCAAATTAGCCAGACGTTGCTTGTTGGCCTGCTTAACTTTATGCCACTTTTTACGAAAAGCGGCTTTTTCGGCAAAAGGCTTAAGTTTTTGTAAGTGCTCCAGCTCTACAACCCATTTGTCACCAATGGTGTCAGTGATCAACTGACTTTGCTCTGGATTACACCAGGCCAACCAGCGCCGCTGAGTTACGCCATTAGTCTTATTATTAAATTTGTGTGGCCATAGCTCATAAAAATCACGAAACAGACCTTCTTGCAGCAACTGTGAATGCAGCTCAGCCACACCATTGATAGAGTAACTGCCGACAATAGCCAGATAGGCCATACGTACCTGCGGTTCGCCACCCTCTTCGATGATTGACATCCGCGCTAGACGATCTGTATCTCCCGGCCAATGCTGCGCCACAACACCCAGGAAGCGAGCATTGATTTCGTAAATAATTTCCAATAGACGCGGCAACAACTGCTCAAACATCCGCACCGGCCAGCGCTCCAGCGCCTCAGGTAACAAGGTGTGGTTGGTATAGGCCATGGTAGAGGAAGTAATCGCCCAGGCATCATCCCAACTCATATGTTGATTATCCATCAATTGACGCATCAACTCGGCAATGGCAATGGTTGGATGGGTGTCATTAAGCTGGAAGCAATTCTTTTCTGCAAAGCTACTAAAATCCCGGCCATGATCACGAATCCAGCGACGAAAAACGTCACGCAGACTGGCGGCAGCAAGGAAATACTGTTGCTTCAGGCGTAACTCTTTACCGTTCTCACTGGCATCATTCGGATATAGCACCATAGAGATATTTTCGGCGCCATTTTTGCTGGCAACCGATTCGGTGTAGTCGCCGGCATTAAACTCATCGAGATTGAACTCATCAGTGGCAGCAGCACTCCACAGACGTAGAGTATTAACAGTGCCATTGCGGTAACCCGGCACAGGCACATCGTAAGGCACGGCCAACACGTCCTGGGTATCAACCCAGCGTGTACGCATCACGCCACTAGCATCACGATACAGTTCAGTCCGACCACCAAAATGTATGCGCTGGGTAAATTCAGGCCGTTCCAGTTCCCATGGGTTACCGTTACGCAACCAGTGATCCGGCTCTTCGACCTGATGACCATTTTCGATATGCTGTCTGAACATGCCATATTCATAGCGAATGCCATAACCAATCACTGGCAGTTGCAGTGTGGCGCAACTATCAAGAAAACATGCCGCCAGGCGACCCAGGCCACCATTGCCCAAACCGGCATCGTGCTCGGCCTCAGCTACTTCTTCCAGATCAATACCATACTTTTCCAGGGCGGCGGTTGCTTCATCATCAACACCCAGATTAAGCATGGCATTACCCAGGGCACGGCCCATCAAAAATTCCAGTGACATGTAATGAGCGCGTCGGCTGTCAGTTTCCTGATAAGCAAAACGGGTGTTCTTCCAGCGCTCCATCAATCGGTCACGCAACACCAGAGCCAGAGCGGTATAGGGATAATGAGTCGACATACAAAACCTGTCGCGCCCCAAAGTAGTGCTAAAGTGGCGACGGAAATCTGCGGCCAGATCGGCAGTCTTCATGCCCAGCGCTGGCACTTCGGTCAGGTCAGGATGGGGCTGGCTGTGTTTCAGGGGTTTAAAAATCATGCTATTGACTCAATTAGTTGATCAATTCAAAACGGCCATTTATCGCTTGGTAGCAGACAAACAGACATTGATGAAGAGAGATAAAAATTAGCAGGTCGGCATTATACGCTTAATCCAGACACCAGGCCCGGTTTTTCTGTGAACCATCATTCCAGCTCACAGTCATATTTGTCAGCAAGGCTTGCCGCTTTGATTACGATTGGTAAAATTCACAAAACTGAAATAACAGTAGTTAAAGGTTGTCCATGTCATATCAGAAAGAAATTCAGCTACTCAAACAACACATCAGCCAACAAATCATCGGTCAGGAGACCCTGGTCGACCGCATGCTCATCGCCCTGCTCTGCGATGGTCACCTGCTGGTAGAGGGCGCGCCAGGCCTGGCCAAGACCCGCGCCATCAAGTGCCTCAGCGAATTGATCGAGGGTGATTTTCACCGCGTCCAGTTCACCCCGGACCTGCTGCCTGCCGATCTGACTGGCACCGAGATCTTCCGTCCTCAGGATGGCAGTTTTGAATTTCAGGCCGGACCGCTGTTCCACAATTTGATCCTGGCCGACGAGATCAACCGTGCCCCGGCCAAGGTGCAGTCGGCCTTATTGGAAGCAATGGCCGAACGACAAATCACCGTCGGCGCCGTCACCCACAAGCTGCCCGAGCTGTTTCTGGTGATGGCGACCCAAAACCCAATCGAGCAGGAAGGTACCTACCCCCTGCCCGAGGCACAGCTGGACCGTTTCCTATTACACGTCTTTATCGACTATCCCGATGCCGAGGCCGAACGCCAGATACTGCATCTGGTGCGCAACGAGGCCCAGACCAGCACAGCACAGCCCACCACCATGATCACCCAGGACGCCCTGTTCGGCGCCCGCAAAGAGGTGTTGCAAATCCACATGGCCGACAACCTGGAAGAGTATCTGCTGCAATTGATCCTGACGACGCGCAAACCCACCGGCCATAGCGCCGAACTGGCGCAGTGGATCGAATACGGTGCCAGCCCGCGCGCCACCATCGCCCTCGACCGCACCGCCCGCGCCCATGCCTGGCTGCAAGGGCGTGACTATGTGGCACCTGAAGACATACAGGCCATGGCCCACGATGTCCTACGGCATCGTCTGATTCTCAGTTATGAGGCCGAGGCCAATGGCATCACCACCGACAAATTCATTGATGAGCTGATCCGTACCGTCGCCGTGCCATGAGCCTGTTTCGCCGTAACACAAACTCCGTTGACGCCAAGCCTGTCGATAATGTTGGTGATGGCGACAATCTGGTACACGTCTCACCAACCACGCTGATCGCCCTGCGCGGTGCTGGTGAAGGCCTATCACTCAAGGCCAGCCGCATCGCCGCCCGTCAGAGCGGCAACTACCTGTCACGCTTCAAGGGTCGCGGCATGGAATTTGACGAAGCCCGTCCGTATCAACCCGGCGACGACGTCCGCACGCTGGACTGGCGTGTCACCGCCCGCACCGGCAAGCCACACACCAAACTGTTTCGTGAAGAGCGCGAACGGGCCGTACTGACCTGGGTCGACATGCGCCCAACCATGTTCTTCGCCACTCGCGGTGCCTTCAAATCAGTGATCGCCGCCCGCGCTGCTGCCCTGCTTGCCTGGAGCGCCAACCAACAAGGTGACCGCCTCGGCAGCCTGGTATTCAATGCCGACAGCCACCATGAACTACGACCCAAACGTGGCAAATCAGCGGTACTGCAATTGCTGCAACAATTGAGCACAGCATCTCACTGGCACAGCCAGCACAATGAACAAGAGCCTGACGCCAACAACGCCTTGGCCCGCCTGCGCCGAGTTGCCAAGCCCGGCAGTCTAATCTTTCTGATCAGCGACTTTCGCAACCTCGGGCCACAGGCCGAATCACGTCTGGCACAGCTATCGCGTCACAACGACGTGGTGATGCTGCATATTCATGACCCACTTGAACAAGCCTTGCCTGAACACGGCCAGTATCGAGTCGCCTGGGGACAAGACAACAGCATCTTCAGCGGTGGCAACAAGGCGGCACAAAACAGATATCAACAGCAGTTCGAACAACACTGCCAGCAGTTGCAACAACTGAGTCGCTTTCCCGGCGTTCACTACCTCAGCTGTTCAACCACGGATGATGTGGCCCAGTGCCTGCAACAGGGTTTAAGGCGATGAACCCAGAACTACCTCTACGCGACATCCATCTGCCCGACCCAGTCAGCTGGTGGCCTTTAGCCATTGGCTGGTGGCTGGCACTGGCGCTTGTCATTCTGATCGCACTATTGATCTGGGCCGTGCGTCGCTTCAATGCCCGGCGACTTTTGCGCAAACAGGCCCTGGCCGAACTGACCAACATCGAAGCTAGCTTTGGCCAACATCAAAACAACCAGCAACTGGTCAGTGAAATCTCTGTCCTGCTACGCCGTATCTGTATCAGTCGCTTTCCGCGCGCTGAGGTCGCCGGATTGAATGGCGAGGCATGGACCAGCTTTTTAAATACACAGACCAACAGTTTTGATACGGAAACCAGTCAGGCGTTAATCAGCGGCCCGTTTCAAAAACAGTGCGACATCGACAGCCAGGCACTGATCAACGCCAGTCGTCACTGGATTGAGCAACTACAGCCCGCCCAAGGGACACAACCATGATCCAGTTTGAATGGTTATGGGCCTTTGCCGCCTTACCCCTGCCGCTGCTATTGCGCTTTGTCTTGCCGGCCGCCAAGAGCCAGCAAGATGCTGCGCTACGCGTACCCTTTATTGAAGACTTCCAAGCCATTAGCACCACCAGCGTTAGCAACAAACAACGGCGCTGGCCACTGCTGTTGGCAAGCCTGGCCTGGCTCTGTCTGGTTTTAGCCGCAGCACGACCACAATGGGTCGGCGAACCAATCGAACTACCCACCAGCGGCCGCGACCTGATGCTGGCGGTGGATCTATCCGGCAGTATGGACACCAGTGATTTTCAGATTCAGGGCAAAACCGTTAATCGCCTCCAGGCCACTCAGGTCATCGCCGGTGAATTTATCAAACGTCGCGTCGGTGATCGGGTTGGTCTAATCCTGTTTGGTGAACAGGCCTATCTGCAAACACCACTGACCTTTGATCGCGACACGGTACGCATCCTGCTCTATGAAGCGGCCATCGGCCTGGCTGGCAAGTCCACCGCTATTGGTGATGCCATCGGTCTGATGGTGAAACGTCTTGGCGATGAAGAAGACATCCAACAGGTGATGATCCTGCTTACCGATGGTGCCAACACCGCCGGTGAAGTCACACCAATCAAGGCCGCCGAACTGGCGGCAGAAAAAGGTCTGAAGATCTACACCATTGGTATCGGTGCTGACGAAATGATTGTCCGTTCACTATTTGGCAATCAACGCGTCAACCCATCTGCCGATCTGGATGAAAAGACACTCACTGCAATTGCCGAAAAAACCGGCGGCAAATATTTTCGTGCCCGCGACAGTGAAGAGCTGTTAAAGATCTACGACCTGATTGATGAGTTGGAACCCACCGAACAAGAGGCCGAGCTGTTTCGTCCCATGCGCGCACTGTATGTCTATCCCTTGGCTGCAGCCATGGCACTGGCCAGCCTGTTGATAATGGCCCTGAGTCTTAGTGGATTAAGGAGGCAACATGGATAGTTGTCAGTTATTGCGGCCAGACTGGTTATGGTTGTTGCTGCCCTTGGTTTTGCTGCTGTGGTTGTTAGCCCAGCGTCGCAGTCAGGCAGGCAGTTGGCGCGCAGTATGTGATTCACAACTGCTGCCCTACATCCTGCAAGGACGTGAAGCCAAACTCAGTCGCTGGCCGTTGTTTGTAACAGGTCTGGCGGGACTGCTGGCCATCATTGCCATCAGCGGCCCGGTCTGCGAACAACGCGAACAACCGGTATTTCGTGATCAGTCTGCGCTGGTGATTGCCCTCGACCTATCACGGTCTATGGATGCCACCGACATCAAACCCAGCCGCCTGGTGCGCGCCCGATTGAAACTGATCGACATCCTCAAACAACGCCAGGAAGGCCAGACCGCATTGATCGTCTACGCCGCCCAGGCCTTTACTGTCTCGCCGCTAACCGATGATACCAATACCATTATTTCACTGGTCGGCAGTCTCGATAGCAACATGATGCCGCAGCAAGGTAGCGACAGCTCCATCGCCATTGCCAGGGCGGCGCAACTGCTACAACAGGCCGGCGTGCCCAAGGGCGACATCCTCTTGATCACCGATGGCGTCAGTGACAACAACCTGCAAGCAACACTGAACGAGATCAAGACATACCAACACCGTGTCTCGGTGCTAAGTGTCGGCACCAGCGAGGGCGCACCGATAGACCTGCGTGATGGCGGTTTTCTCAAAGACAGCAGCGGCGCCATTGTCATCCCCAAACTGATTGAGGCGCCGCTGCAACAACTGGCGCAACAAGGCAATGGTCGCTATCACCACATCAGCGCCAATGACGCCGACATCAACTATTTGCTCGGCATAGTGACAGCCGCGGGTGAAACCAAAGAAGCGGTCAACGGCCTCAATACGGATCAGTGGCGTGAAGAAGGGCCATGGATATTGTTGCTGCTATTACCATTGGCCGCACTGGCATTTCGACGCGGTTATCTGGCGATTGTGGTATTGCTAATCATGCCCATGCCTGATGACGCCTACGCCATGGATCTGCAACAACTGTGGCTCAACACCGATCAACAGGCGCAACAACAACTGCAACAAGGCAATGCGCAGCAGGCCGCCGAATTATTTAATAATCCTGAATGGAAGGCCGCGGCTCAATATCGCGCTGGCCAGTATCAACAGAGCATCGACACCCTGCAAGGCATTAACAGCGCCGAGGCACTCTATAACGAAGGTAATGCCCTGGCGCGCATGGGCAAGACTGAAGAGGCCATCAAGGCCTATGACGAGGCACTAAAACTACAACCCACGCATGAAGACGCTGAATACAATCGCGACCTGTTAAAACAACAGCAACCCGATCAAGGCCAAGAGAAAGGCGACGAATCCAAACAGGACTCGCAAGGAGATGACCCGCAACAACAAGGCGAAAGCCAACAAAGCGATCAGCCATCATCTCAACAACAAAATCAGCAAGCTGGTCAACAGCAACAAGAACAGAGTGGTGACGAACAACAACAAGCCGAAAAAGAGGCTGAGCAGGCCGAGGCTGAACAACAGCAACAGGGGCAGCAACAAGATGGTGAAGACAATGATGCTGAAGAACAGCAACAGGCCATGCCTAGTCAGGACTACAGCGAGACCTCAGAAGACGACATTGCTACTGAACAGTGGCTGCGCCGAATTCCCGATGACCCAGGCGGCCTGATGCGACGCAAGTTTCAATATCAATACCAACAACAATCTCAACAACGTAACAGTGAGATAGAACCATGGTAAAAAAAATCGTAACTCTATTTTGTTTTGGCCTGCTTTCATTCAGCAGCCTGGCAGCCAACATCACGGTTGGAGTTGACCGTAATCCAGTATCCGTCGATGAATCATTTGTTATTACCTTTGAAGCCGATGACCACATCAGTGACAGCCCAGATTTCAGCCCGCTAGAACAAGACTTTGAAATCCTTACCCGCAAGCAAAGCGAAAGCATGAAATTTGCCAAAGGAGAATATAGTAAAAAGACACGTTGGAACTTGCATAGCGTAGCCAAACGCAGCGGCATGCTCACTATCCCCTCAATACGTTTCGGCAACGATAGCAGCCCGACGATCAGCATCAGCGTCAACAAACAAACCAATAGCGGCAAGCCTGCGCCTGAAAATATGGAAATATTCATTGAGGCTGAAGCGGATCGAAAGAGCGCCTATGTGCAGCAACAGATCATCTACACCATTCGATTTTATCGCGCCGTCAAAATCAACGGTGCCAGCATGTCAGAGCCAAGCTTCAGTGATAGCGAAGTGGTGATGGAAAAACTCGGCGATGACTCGAGTTATGAAACCCAACGCAATGGTCGTCGCTATGTTGTCATTGAACGCAAATTTGCCCTCTTCCCGCAGAAGAGCGGCGACATCATTATTGAACCCATCAGACTAGATGCACAAGTGGCCAATCCTGCCTACGGTGGCTTTGACCCCTTCGGTCAAAACAGCACCACCAAGCGACTCAAATCAGACAGCATCACACTCAAGATTAAGCCCATTCCCGCCAACATGCGCAACCAGGCATGGTTGCCCGCCAGCGACCTGAAACTGACTGAGAACTGGTCACAACAAGCCGATCAATTTGTCGTCGGCGAACCCATTACCCGCACCCTGACACTCAAGGCCGATGGCCTGACCGCAGCACAACTACCGTCACTGACCATGGCCGACACACAAGAACTTAAGACCTATCCCGATCAAGCACGTCTTAACGACAAACGTGGCAGCCGTGGCATTAACGGAACGCGGCAGGAGAAGATCGCCCTGATCCCGACACAGGCAGGAAAAATCAGCCTGCCAGAAATCAAAATCAACTGGTGGAATGTTAATAGCAACAAAATGGAAACCGCTACCCTAGCCGCCCGCATTGTCTCGGTAAAACCTGGCGCCAATACAACACAGACACATCAACCAATAGCCATGCCAGAGCAAGGCACTGTTGTCACAGAAACAAACACACCAACAACTCAAACCATCACGGTTATTAAAGAAGAAAACGGCCTCTACAGCACACTAAGCATCATATTTGGCCTCGGCTGGCTGATGACAGTCATCGCCTGGTTAATCAGCCGACGCAACAACACAACAAACAGGCCTGAGAATACCTCCCTACCAACAGCATCACTCAAGGCCATCAAAAAGGCCTGCCTGGACAACAACCCTCAACAAAGCAAAACCGAACTGCTTAACTGGGCCAGAGGCCACTGGCCAGAAAACCCACCAACCAATATCGGCGAAATCGGCAACCGCCTTAATAAAGAAACACAAATAGAGATCGAAAAGCTCAACCAGGCTCTTTATGGATCAGCCAGCGACAACTGGCAAGGCAGCCAACTGTGGCAGCAGCTTTCTGCTGCTGTAAAAACGACTGTAAAGAAACAAAAAAAACAAGAAGAGGTGTTAGTACCGCTATATCCCTAGCCACCGAGATAAAACACCAACCCAGCTAGCGAGATAAATTTTTGGTGCTTTCACTAAAGACAGAAGCGGGAAATATTTCGGTGTGTTTGCGCAGAAGCCATTCATCAAAAAATTACTGATGGATATAAAAATAGGTTAAAAAATGGACGTTATAAAGGAATGTAATAGTCGAAATATCCCTTTGCCTATCCAAAGAGAGGTCAGGCAGCGGTGCGGATTTGGTTGTGTAATATGTGGAATGCCGCTGTATGAATATGAGCACATGGAGGAATGGGCGCAGGTAAAAAGGCATGTTGCTGATGAGATTACACTTCTATGTGACCGCCATCATAGGGAGAAGACTGGAGGCTTGCTACCGAAAAAAGCAGTAAGAGAAGCTAATGAGTCACCCTATAATTTACGTGAGGGTGTATCTAAACCATACGACATGCACTTTTCAGGTAAAGAGGCTCATGTAGAGATTGGCAGTAATACTTTTACTTGCGAAGAGCAAGGGTATGGAACTGCAATGGTACCAATTAGCGTTGATGGAACACCTTTAATCGGTCTAATTCTAGCTGATGGGCATTTATTGCTAAATCTCGTAATTTTTGATGAATTCAATACACCTGTACTTCAGATCAAAAACAATCAATTATTTTTCTCCACTGACCCGTGGGATATTCAGCTTATTGGAACAACTCTCACTGTTCGAGAGGCACATCGTAAAATTCTGATAGAAATCAACTTTCAGCCCCCGAATAAAGTAGTAATTAATCGAGGACGTTTTTTACGAAACGGAGTAGAAATCCTAGTAAGGCCTAATAATATTCTCGTTACAAATAATGCAATGGTAATAAGTGGTTCGCATGCCCACAATTGTAATGGAGGCTTATTAATTGGCCATCATGAAAACCAAATGGGTGGTTTTATGGCTATAGGTGGTGTACCTAGATATTTAGGTGATCGAAGAGAAGCCTTAAAGTTTGAAAAAGAATGTATGGCGAAATTAAGCTCGTAGGGCGCAATAACTAAAAGGCATTGCGCCGCAAGTCAATCCACAAACACCAAAGCCCACTCGCAATCCTTGCAGATACGGCCCCTCTTTTACCAATCATGTAGGGCGGGTTCCACCCGCCGTCGCAACTTCGATTGCCTTCATGGCGGGTGTGACCCGCCCTACGCTTTCTATTCGTGCCGTAAGGCTTCAATCGGATCTAGCCGCGCAGCTTTACGCGCTGGCACGTAACCGAACACCACACCGACCACCGCAGAAAAGACAAACGCCATTAGGATAATACTGCTATCAAAGACCAGCGGCACTTGCAAGGCGTTGGCAATGAAGTAGGAAGAAATCAGCGCCAGCAAGATACCGGCAATGCCGCCGACCGATGACAGCACTACCGCCTCGACCAGAAACTGGCGTTGCACCTCTCTTTCTAGCGCACCGATGGCCAGACGAATACCGATCTCGCGGGTGCGTTCAGTGACCGAGACCAACATGATGTTCATGATGCCGATGCCACCGACGATCAGACTGACGGCGGCAACGGCACCAAGTAGCGATGTCATGATTTCAGTGGTGCCGGTCATGGTTTTGGCGATCTCTTTCATATCAATGATGCTGAAGTCATCTGTATCTCCTAGGCCAATATGGCGGCGTTCACGCATCAGCAATTGCACATCACGTTTTGCCTTGCTGGTGTCGTCACGGGCGGAAAGGTAGATATGGCTGACCTTCTGTTGGCCGGAGACAAGTCGCCAGTGGGCGCGCAGTGACATAAGGATGACATCGTCTTGATCCGAGCCCATGGCCGACTGACCCTTGGTGGCCAGCAGGCCGATGACTTGACAGGCGATCTTGCCGAGACGGATGGTTTCACCCAAAGGGTCGAGATTGCCGAACAGCTCCCGTTGCAGGGTAGCACCTAACAGGCAGACTGGCGCCCCGGCGCGCTGTTCACTGTCGCTGATGAGTCGGCCACGGGCCAGGGCCCAGTTGCGCACGATCAGGTAGTCGTTTTCCATACCGGTGACGCTGGTGGTCCAGTTGCTGTTGCCATAGACCACGGTGACTGCTTTACGGGTAACGCCCGCAGCGGCGGCAATCGAGGCTAGTTCACTGCGCAAGGCCTCAGCATCGGCTATTTCAAGTGGTTTGGCCGCGGCACGGGAGCCGTGCAGGAAGCGCTGGCCGGGGCGCAGGATTAGCATATTACTGCCCAGGCTTTCAATCTGGGCGCTAATCTTGGCGGTGGTGCCGTTGCCGATGGTGACCATGGTGATGACGGCGGCGACACCGATGATGATGCCAAGCATGGTCAGGGCCGAGCGCAGCAGGTTACGGCGGATCTCACGCAGGGCTAAAGAAAGCGCACTCCACCACATTAGTTACGCTCCTCGTTTTGGATGCGGCCATCGAGAAAGCGTACAACGCGGTGGGCATAGGCGGCGATGTCGGCCTCATGGGTGACCATGATTATGGTCAGGCCGCGCTCCTGATTGAGTCGTGCCAGCAGGTCCATGATCTCGTGACCACGGGCGCTGTCGAGATTGCCGGTAGGTTCGTCGGCCAGCAGCAGGGCTGGATCAGTCACCAAGGCACGGGCGATCGCTACACGTTGTTGTTGGCCACCGGAGAGTTCGGCCGGTGTATGGCTTTCACGTCCATCCAGCCCGACTGCCGCCAGGGCTGCCAGCGCCTTGGCGTGGCGTTCAGCCCGGGGTAATCGACGATAGATCAGGGGCAATTCGACATTTTCCAGCGCAGACGTACGCGCCAGCAGATTAAAACCCTGAAACACAAAACCGATATAGTGGCGCCGCAACAGGGCACGTTGATTGCGCGACAGGGTATCCACGGCGCTACCCTGAAAATGATAATGCCCCTGAGTGGCCGTATCGAGAAAACCGAGGATGTTCATGCAGGTGGATTTGCCCGAGCCGCTGGGGCCCATCATGGCGATGAACTCACCAGCAGCGACTCTGAGATCAACATCACACAAGGCTTCCACGGCCGCCGCCCCTTTGCCATAGGTTTTGCCCAGCTGCTGCAGTTCGATCATCGTTTTTTGCTGCTGGCGTCGGTAATCACGACCATGCCGGCCTGCAGTTCACCGTCCATAACCTGGGTCATGCGGCCATTGCTTGGGCCGGTCTTTACCTCGATGGCACGGGGTTGATTGGCTTCCAGCACCCAGACCTGTTTGACCTTACTGTTGCCCTGACGTGAAGGCCGGCTTCGACTACCCCAGCGCGGCATAAGCTGCTCCATAAAACTAGCTTTTTGTTTTGTTTGAGGTGTCGGCGGCACAAAACGCAATGCGGCATTAGGGATAAGCAGAGAGTCATAGAGCTGCTCAACGGTGATGTGGGCAGTAGCCGTCATACCAGGGCGCAGAAGCATGGCCTCGTTGCTGAGGGCAAGCATGGTTTCATAACTGACCACGCCACCTTCACTCAGAGGCGCCAGACGCACCTGGGTAATGCTGGCGGGGAAAATCTGCTCGCTGTAGGCATCGACTGTAAAGGTCGCCGCCTGACCTTCATGCACCTTGCCGATATCGGCCTCGTCTACCGCCACCCGCAGCTCCATCTGCGCCAGGTTCTCCGCCAGGGTGAACAGCACTGGCGCCTGTAAGGATGCAGCGACGGTCTGGCCCGGTTCGATCTGCCGCTTGAGTACGATGCCATCAATCGGTGAACGGATCACCGTCTTGGCCAAACGTGTCTGCTCAACGTCCAGCGTGGCTCGTGCCTGAGACACCTGAGCCTTGGCACTGGCCTCATCGGCCTTGGCCCGGGCATGAGCGGCTTGGGCGGCGTCCTGATCCTGAGGTGGGCAGAGGCCCTTTGCCGCCAGGGTCTGACAACGTTTCAGCTTGAGATCAGTCTCCAACACTGTAGCTGCTGCCTGCAGCACCCGAGCCTCGGCCACTTCCAGCGCCGCCTGAGTCTGAACCACCTTGGCCTGCTGTTCATCGGTATTGAGGCGAGCCAGCACCTGCCCCTGTTTGATCCGGTCATTAAAGTCGACCAACACGGTTTCAATGATGCCCGACATTTCACTGCCGACATCCACCTGGTTGAGCGGTTCTAGCGTGCCGGTAGCGGTAACCTGAATGGTGAGATCGCCACGCGACACCTCGCTGGTGACAAATTGCAGTGGTGTGTCGTCGTTAGAGGAAAAGAGTTGGAAAATCGCCAGGATGGCAAAGGCGATCACCAGCATTACAATGATCACACCGCGGCGGCGCGGTTGTTCATGGGCCAGTATCTGTTCGACCTTTGTGGTCGTTGCTGTTGACTGATTCATAGTGGCGTTACGGCTCCTGGGTGCCTCAGGTATCAGTGAGATAGTATCTGTTTTTAAGCGTCGTTAGCATAAGTATGTTGGCTATATTATCCAAACAAGGCACAAGCCATCAGCGTTCAGAAAGATAGCGATTTTCTAAAATTAAATTTCTATTTTATATTGAATAGTATCAGGACTCGAATGGTCCGGGCGGAGATAAAGACAGCTCATGGAGCGGCTATCAAGCCTAGCTAAAATAAGGATGTGCCTCTGAGCGGTACAGTGTTTTTTGTCACGCAGTGACGTTGATGTTGTCACCATAGAAACGACGACAAACATCGCTCTGGTGTTATTTTTTTAGGGCAACCCAGCCAGCGATTGAAGATGGAAAAACTAAGCGACAAGCTCCTTTACCATCACTTCAAATTCTGAGTTCATTTCTTTCAGGCTCGCCAAAACTCTTTGCACGGCTGCCTCATCCAAACCTAGTTCGTTAAACACGGCCATGGTTTTATCAGAATATGTAGCCTCACCATTATTGTTAATCAGTTGATTTGCCAGATATATCAGCTTGGCATAGATCGCGTGCTTGCCATCATAATCAGGAAAATGATGTTCTGCTGCTGCAACAACCACTTCTTCGGGAAGATTCCAGTTACGCAGCAACAAACTTCCGATCATGTCATGACTTACACCAACAATATGAAATTCGATCTCACGCGTATCTATATGGTCATATTTCTCAACAATTTCGTTAAGCGTAGCGAACTCTTGCGGGTATAAAACACCAAATAATAAGTAACCAATATCGTGCATTAAACCGGCGAGATAACTCAGTCCCAGGCTGGGGCGACCTTTGATGGGTAATTCTTTTGCCAGGCTTTGGCTTAAAAGAGCACATTCCAAGGAGTGCTTCCAGACTGCTCTCAGCCCCAAAGGGCCATCCATCATAACTCGCAGACTTCTTCCCGCCGCCAGCCCCATCGCTAGATGCAAGGCCTTGTCATAACCAAGCACCAGTTGTATTGCCTCATCAAGGCTTGTGACCCGCTCGCCATAGCCGTAAATCGACATATGCCCATGACGCATGATCTGGGCTGATATAACGGGATCCCGGTCGATGATAGCGACAAGATTGGCGACATCAGAGGACGGCTGATTTCTCAACATGATCAATTCACGAGCGATGTCTGGCAAGACAGGAAGGTCTATGCCATTTTCAAGACGATTGCGTAACTCATTGATTAACAACTTCTTACGCGTTGGCTCAAGTATATGATCCATAACTTCTACGACACCCTTTACTGGAATATGACAAACGGAGTTGTTCCCACAACTCATCTACTCTAGCTGATATCGGCACCTTAACAAGGCTACTTAAGCCAATGATTATCTAGCTAACCAGAAAAAAACACCCATATCCTTTGCAAACAATCACTTAGAAAAAATTATGACAATCTTTATTGCAGAAAACACTATCTAATTATCCCTCTCCCCAGCAGCTTTAGCTTCGCAGACACGGCGGATTTTCAATGCACGAATCTGCACCAGCATTGGGGTTAAGAAGATATCTGCTTGGGCCGCGACAATTCGATAGCGGGTAGAGGCAATTAAAGCCGAAAGGGTTTTCCACCTGAGTTTCACACATCCAACAAAACCAAGTTTATTTAGCTAAGAATAGATGTGGCGCCCCATACTCCTTTACCCGCGTGCGAATAAAATGGGTTGCCTTGTCAGCTGTAACAGGACGACTAAAATAATAGCCCTGCGCCTCATTGCAACCATTAGACTTAAGGAATTCCAACTGGCGTTTTGTTTCAACACCTTCAGCAATGACATTAAGTTGCAGGCTTTCACCCAACTGAATGATAGCTTTTACAATTGCAGCATCTTCTGAGTCATCGACCAAATCACTGACAAAACTCTGATCGATCTTGAGTTTGTCTACCTTAAGCTGTTTGAGATAGGACATGCTGGAGTAGCCGGTACCAAAATCATCAATCGAGAGTTTGACACCTAGATACTTGAGTTTTTGAATGACAGCCATGGTCTCTTCAATATCGTGCAACAAAATAGTCTCAGTCAATTCGAGCTCAAGATACTGCGGCTCCAGACCTGAATTCGTTAATGCCTGACATACCGTTTCAAAAATATCGCCACGCTTGAACTGCAGCGAAGATAGATTCACCGCAACGGTAATTTTTGGCAGACCGCTTTCATGCCAGCTCTTTGCCTGCCTGCAGGCCTGTTGCAGCACCCATTCTCCGATTGGAATAATCAGGCCGCTTTCCTCAGCCAGAGGTATAAATCGTACTGGATTGATGATACCCAACTTACTGTGTTGCCAGCGTATTAAGGCTTCCACACCGGTAATGTGACCCGTTTTAATATCAATCTGGGGCTGATAGTAGAGAATGAATTCCTGCTTCTGGATCGCGTCTCTAAGCTGGTTAAGCAATTGAAACCGCTCCAGCGTATCAATGTTCATTTTTTCGGTAAAAAACCGATAGGCATTACGACCGCTTTCTTTGGCGTGATACATCGCTGTATCTGCCTTTTTTTGTAACATTGCAAAGCTCTTGCCGTCATTAGGAAAAAGGCTGATGCCGATACTGAACGAGGTAGAGACAACATTCGCTTCCAGCTCATAGGGTTGAGCGATAACATCGAGTATTTTTTGGGCTATACGGCTAATGGCATTTATATCGTCTATTTCATGCAGAAGAATGATGAACTCATCACCGCCCTGACGGCAGACCGTATCAATCTCACGAATACACTCCTTGAGTCGCTCGGCGATGTGGATTAAAAGTTTGTCCCCGGCTTCATGGCCAAGACTGTCATTGATCTGTTTAAAGTTATCCAGGTCAAGAAACAGCATCGCCATACCGGTCTTTTCTCTATCAGCAATGGTAACGGCGTGATCAAAACGGTCATGCAATAACAATCTGTTTGGCAGGCCTGTGAGTGGGTCATGCTGGGCTAGGTATTCAATCTTTTCTTGCGCATGTTTGCGCTCGCTGATGTCACTAAAAATGGCAACGTAATTTTTTACTTCACCCTTTTCATCCTTGATGACACTTATGCTGAGCCACTTTGGATAGACCTCACCATTGTAACGTTTGTCCCATATTTCACCTTGCCAGTAATCATTAGTGGCCAGTTCACGATATAGGTTGTCATAGAATTTTTGATCATGACGTCCAGAAGATAAAATACTCGGACTCTGTCCTATCATCGCCTCAGCCGCATAACCCGTGACCCTGGTAAACGCCGCATTAACAGAAATTATTCGATTTTTCGGGTCTGTAATCAGGATTGCCTCCTGACTGTTTTCAAACACGGCGGCGGCCAATTGCTGTTGATCTTCAAGCTGTTTGCGTGCGGTGATATCATAAAACCAGCCAAGTACTGCAGGCTCACCGCCATATTCAAGCCGTAGATAGGATGCCATTACCCATTTCTCACCAACCCCAGCAATATCCAAACCAACCAGCTTATTAAAAACATCTTTGCCAGCGCCAATATTCTCAAGCACGTATTCATGGTCTTTTGGATTGAGATAAAACGCCTTTGGATCAATCTCTCCAATTTTGTCCAGATCAATGTTGGTTAGTTTGGCATAACGTTGATTGGCGAAAACCAAATGATGGCCAGCCTTGGTTGCAATCGCAACCGCAACCGGGCTGGTTTCTAGCATAAAGCGAAATCGCTCTTGCTCTGACTCCACTGCCTGATAGGCTATCTGGCGCATACTGGCCATTTGATTAAAGGCATTGCCGAGTTCTGCCAATTCATCATCCCCATGGATTTGCACCCGCACATCATGATCACCAAGGGCAAATTGTTTGGATGCCCGCATCAACCAGGCGACACGCTTGGAAACCAAGCTATGCAACATCAGGGCAAGGATGATGGCGATGGCAATCATTATTGCGGCAAAATAACTAACCTTCTGAAAGGCTGTGTATTGAGCCTCGGCAGACTGACTACTGAGATCGTATTCGACAAACAGCACACCGATGCGATTACTGCCTTCCGCCCCTAACTTTAGGGTAATCGGGAAATAACCAATCAACATTTCCTGGTCACCATCATTAAGGTTAAGAGAGCTGGCACGCACGCTCCGTACTTGTGCCGCAGCAGAATTGCTGAAATCGGTGACAACAGAGGCCTGTGTGCCTTCCCAGATATAACGATTGGCCAGCAGTATGTTGTCTTTCTCATTGACCAACAGCAATGTCTGAATACCGGGATGAAGCACTTCAAGAGACATACTCAAACGAGCATCTTCAAAGTTGTCGTTGGCCAGCTGACTATCGAGCATATTTTGCAGATGGGTCAGGATAGTCGTGACACTTTTCCTGCCTTGCTGTTCGATATTGGTATTGGCAATACGCATCTCCCAGCCAAACAACAGTGCACTACTGACCAGTGAAGACAAGATCAGCAGCAAAGGAATGAGAGATGAAATACGCAGCTTCATAATTTTAGAGGCAGTCCTGAAATCCAGGATCAATGGCGCTGCTTATATCCACCGGCGCAGGTAATAAGTTCTCACGCAGCATGATCTCTTCCAAACGCCTGGCAGGTTTCAGCAAGGCAGGCTCTTTGCCACCCAACAGACGCTGACTTTCCTGGCGAGATGGAAGCACCAGCCCCTTCATCGCAACCAAGTAACTTTCCGCATCCATCTTAAGCCGTTTTCCCATCCTGGCCGCAGCGTCCTCGGGATTGTCAGCAATATAATCAAGGGTACGGTTCCATTGCTGTACTAACTGGCACAATTCATCACGCCTGGCGTTATAGGTATCTTCACGCACCAACAACAGATCGAAAATTTCATTTGGGATTTCACTGCTGTCAAACAACACATGGGCGCCGGCGTTGGCTAGGCGAGTCTTAAAGGGCTCAAAGGTAATCGCCACATCAATTTTATCTTGCAGATAGGCCTTTTCATGTTTGTCTTCCGGCAGGGTCGTGATGCTGACATCAGCAGAACTCAGTCCGGCCGCCTCAAGCGTGCGATTCAGCATGAACACACCCAACGGAATATTGACGATGGTGATGCGCTTGCCTTTCATATCGGCCAGGCTCTTGATATCGGGCCTGGCCATAACGGCATCGCCACCGTTGGAGATATCCATGATTGCCAGAATGCGGACCTTTCGCCCTTGGGACAGCAAGGTCAAGGTTTCGTCCAAGGTCAGTGTGGCAATATCGGCGGAACCGTTGCTAAATGCTTCCAGGGTGATATTCGAAGATGGCAGTTCAATTAATCGCACCGCAGCCTGATCAAGATAACCAAGATCACGGGCAAGATAGAGGGGCTCATAACCCGGCCACGGGCTACTGACAATGCTTAAGGGGTCGGCCGGGGGCTTGGAACAGGCCATCAAACTCATGACCAGCAACAGTAATATGCTTTTTATGATGGCAGCCGCATTTCGAGTTCGGCAACAATCACGTTGAGGGCGAGGCAAGCTCGCACGAGCAGGTTCTCTCATTATACTTTCTCCGCCCCCGCGTTAATTCATACCATATTTATCGAGTATTTCCAGTTTAAACTTAAAGAAAAGGACCACTTATTTACAGTTTTTCACATTTATTCAAAAAGAAACAATAAGATTTAGATCTAGATTAAGTTTATTCTATTGTTTTACTGCTGATGTCAGACCTGTCTTCAGAGAATTTCGTCTACATTGTGACCATGGACAAACACAAGCCCCTTACACTGACTCAATCACGCCCTTGATCTCGGGCAACATTTTTTCTACCACAGCAACACCCTCTTCAATCGCTTCCTCGGCACGATAAAACTCCAATGGGCTAATCTGCATCAGCTTGGGGGTAATCAGGATATCAGGCGGATCTGAGGCGATACGAAAACGGGTAATGCGATCCTGAGTGATGTTAATGGAACCAGCTATGGCGTCAAACAGGCCTGGGGCTGTATCTTGCAGTTGTTTGTGATTGGCGAACAGCGAATCAGAATATTCTTTGACTGTGCGGCTAATCATCTCCATCCAGCTGTCGCTGTCGCCACTGCTTGTTGATGCGGTATCCGGCTCATTCTCAACCTCTCTAAAGTGTTTACCGGCTATATCCCCGTTCAGGTTTACCGCAATAACGATATCAGCACCCAGGGCGCGACAAGTAGAGATGGGCACGGGATTAACCAGTCCACCGTCAACCAACCAGCGGTTTTTATGGCGGATGGCCGGGAACAGGCCCGGCAACGAAATCGAGGCCCAGACGGCCTCAATCAAGGGGCCTTTTGAAAACCATATTTCAGTACCACTAGCCAAGTCGGTGGTGACGGCAGAAAATACCTTGGGCAACTCTTCTATTTTGCAGTCATCACTACAGACATACTGATTTAGAAACTGATGTAGGCGTTCTTTATTCACAAAGCCATTCAGCGTGGGATTGAATTCAAAAAAACGCACCACATCAAGCCGGGTTAATGAACGCGACCAGGCTTCCAGTTGATCCAGTTTACCAGTGGCATAGGAGGCACCCACCAGGGCTCCTATAGAACAGCCGGTGATCACATCGGGTTCAATGCCGTTACGCCTTAAGGCTTTTATGATTCCAATGTGCGCCCAGCCGCGCGAGGAGCCACTGCCAAGTGCCAGACCTATGCGTGGCTTTGTTTCCAAACCAGTTCCCCTGAATTATTGGCTACAACGCTATAATGAATCCGTCTCTAACGAATAACAAGTAACCGCTGAACACATAACGAGCGCATGAAAATTACTGTTCTGGATAATTTATCCACTGTTGACCGCCATTCCTGGAATCGTTTGGTTCTGGACAACAACCCTTTTCTGAAATACGAATTCCTATCCGCCCTGGAAAGACACTACTGCGTCAGTAAGGAGTGTGGCTGGCAGCCGCAACACATTGTCATTCACGATGACAACAACCAGTTGATCGCCGCCTCTCCGCTTTACATTAAATATCATTCGCATGGTGAGTTTGTATTTGACTGGGCCTGGGCTGAGGCCTATCAACGCAACCACATGATTTATTACCCAAAGCTTGTCTCGGCCATCCCCTATACCCCGATGACCGGCCAACGGCTGTTGATTGCGCCTGATGTGAATAGCGACGAGCTTGGCACATTGCTCATCGAAGCGACCATTGAACTGGCCCAGGCACACAATTTCTCATCCGTTCACTGGCTTTTCCCTCCAGAGGAGCAAAAGGATTTATTGCAACAACAAGGGCTATCCATACGCCTGGGCTGCCAATATCACTGGCACAACCAAGGCTATGAGAACTTTGATCACTACCTCAGCCATTTCAGTTCACGCAAACGTAAAAACATCTTGAAAGAACGACGACAGGTGCAGCAGCTGGGACTTGAGTTCAGGGTCAAACACGGCAATGAAATCAGCCGTGAGGAATGGCAGCTGTTTCATCAGTATTATCGTGACATCTATGATAGAAAATGGGGCTACCCTTCGTTGACGTTAGGATTCTTTGAAGAGATTGGCGCGACGCTGGCAGATCAAATAATTTTAGTGCAGGCCTACCGCGGTGACGAATGCATCGCCAGCGCGCTTAATCTACGCAGTGATGACACCCTTTATGGCCGTCACTGGGGCTGTAGTGAATCATTGCCCGGCCTGCACTTTGAAGTCTGTTATTACCAAGGCCTGGAATATTGCATTGAACACGACCTAAAACGCTTTGAACCCGGCGCTCAGGGCGAACACAAGATTGCCCGTGGTTTTCTGCCATCAAAGACGTGGTCGGCACACTGGATTGCCGACCCACAGTTTCGTGATGCCATTGATCATTTCACCAAAACTGAAGCTGAAGGGATGAAAGACTTAATGCGAAAACTGGAAAACAGCTCGCCTTTCCACAAAAAAACTAAGTAGTGTTGTTGGTGCAAATTTATCAGTATCGCTCCACTATGTAGCATTCCCGCCAGGAGCCAAATAAGCCGCTATAAGCACGCCACCTAAAATCAATAACTTATGTTGCGGCAGCCTTAATTTTCATGCTGGCACACATATTGATACATCTTTTCTATCTATCAATTTTTGAAGGGAGAAAAAACATGAATCACTCTATCAACTACTCAGGTTTTATTGACCTGGCAATGGAGGCTAGCAGCATCGTCTCCAACACCACAGGCAATCACAACACAGAAAACTACAAACCTGCTTTAGCTATGCAACTAGACGATGATAATGAAATTACGGCTGAGACGTGGGGCGGCATGCACCACCCCATTCAATCTGACTAAAGATGATTAAATCAGCCCTTATTTTACGACCTTATAACAAGGTATATAGGTTTTGCCCGGTAGCTTCATACGCTGCTGATCAACAAAA
The DNA here is from genome assembly GCA_965602225.1 of uncultured Gammaproteobacteria bacterium. Classification (GTDB taxonomy): domain Bacteria; phylum Pseudomonadota; class Gammaproteobacteria; order Tenderiales; family Tenderiaceae; genus Tenderia. Next base: position 27,140 of record CBFCYE010000002.1, read on the forward strand.
CTTTGCAGCAGTTTATCCAGAGGGTCCATGATGCTTTGATCACCACGAATTTCAAACAGCCCATGTTCTTCGATCGCCTTGATTCCATCGGCTTTAACATTGCCAGCCACTACACCTGAAAAGGCACAACGCAGATTTGCCGCTAGCTTATGACTGTCCTGATTCTTGTGCAGTTGCAGTGAAGACATATTCTCGTGAGTCGGCTCAAAGGGTTTCTGAAAGTCCTCATCGATTTTTAGCAACCAGTTGAAATAATAGGCATCACTTTTCTCGCGTCTGAACTGACGCACCTTTTCACTGCCCTGCTCCATCTCACGAGCAACCGCCTCTGGATCATCAATAATGATTTTATAGAGTTTCTGTGCTTCCGGCCCCAGGGTTTGGGCTATAAAGGAATCAATTCCATTGAAGTACTCTTCGGCATGAGCGGCACCGGTAAAGACCAGCGGAAAGGGAATATCTTTATTGTCCGGGTGTAACAAAATACCAAGAATATAAAGGATCTCTTCTGCCGTACCTGCCCCGCCCGGAAAGACCACAATTCCGTGTGCGGTGCGGACAAAGGCCTCAAGACGCTTTTCAATATCCGGCAAGATTACCAGTTCATTCACAATCGGATTTGGCGACTCAGCCGCAATAATGCCCGGCTCTGAAATCCCCAAATAACGACCGTCATTAATCCGCTGTTTGGCATGACCAATGGTGGCGCCCTTCATTGGTCCTTTCATCGAGCCAGGACCACAACCGGTGCAGATATTCAGACTGCGCAGGCCCATCTCATGACCGACCTCTTTGGTGTAATCATATTCGTTGCGTTTAATTGAATGGCCACCCCAGCAAACCACCATATTGGCATCCATATTGGGTTGCAGCACACTGGCATTACGCAATATGTGAAACACCGCATTGGTAATGCCATCACTGGTTTCGATATCAAATTTACAGGAACCATGAATCTCATCATTGACGTAGACCACGTCGCGTAACACTGCGAACAGGTGTTCACTAATCCCCTTAATCATCTTGCCATCGACAAAGGCACTGGCAGGCGCACCCTTGACCTCAAGTTTGATACCGCGCTCCTGCTGCACGACGCGGATATCAAAATCCTCGTAGCGCGCCAGCAATTCACGGCCATCATCTAGGTCGCCGCCGCAATTCATCACCGCTAGTGAACAATTGCGAAAGATATGAAAAAGCCCACCCTGACTGGTATCTCTGAGCTTGGCGACCTCTATCTGAGAAAGGATGTCCAAATGGCCTTCGGGGGTAATTCTTGCGTCAATAACTTCGTATTTCATATTTTTTCCCTCATCGTCACCCGTCTTTATCCATATTATTTAGGGGCGTAACTACTATATCGTCAACCGCCCAAGAAAAGCTTAGTTTTTCCAGTCGCTTAAAAGCAAAAAGCCCCTTGCGTTTTGCGCAAGAGGCTCTGACATTGTCTAATGCAAAGCTAACCTAAACGTGCAGGCCACACTCCGATTTTGATGAGTCAACCCAGCGACCACAACGATCATCACCAGGACGGGTGCAATGAGTACAACCAACAGATGAATAGCCCTTGGCAACCATAGGGTGAAATGGCAGTTTATGGTCACGGATATAACCATCACGCTCTTCTTTGCTCACATCCAAAAGCGGGTAGAATTTAATCACTCCGCCACGATATTCGAAAACATCCAGATTGGCGCGGTGCTCGGTCTGCCAGCGCATCAAGCCAGAGACCCAGACATTAAAGTTCTTCTTGATCTCTTGCAGCGGTTCAACCTTGTTGATGGAGCAACAGAAGTCCGGATCTGTTTTCCAGGTCTGATCTTTGATTGTATATTCATGCTTCCACTCTTCCGGATGAACATCGACCACCTTGAGATGATATAACTCAGTCAGCTTTTCTTTGTACGCCAGTGTTTCTGGGAAATGAAAGCCGGTATCGATAAAATGGATGACCTGCTCGGGTGCCGAGCTTGCAAACAGATGCAACAGAAAGGCCGAGTTGGTGGCAAATGATGAGGTCAGCATGACTTCATTGAGACCAAAGTCTTTATAAAGCTGCTTTACCCGCTGTTCAGGACTCAGGCCGTGGTAGCGTTGATTAAGCTCATTGAGCCGTTCTTCAATTGTTTGTTCCATTATCTGATCTGGCTGCTGCTGGGCCGCTGATGTTGTCATAGCAAATAGTTCCACTTCGGCATAAGATTGTATAGGTATATAAGCAGTATCGGCCTATGTTGCATATAAGATAACACTATCAACATGAGAGGGACTATATTAAATTCTTATATAATATAGCCGCTCACTATAACTTTTGATTAACTAAACACAACCGGGCAAAGAATGGATTTAGGCATCAGCAGTAGCCTCCTGGGTGGGATAGGCCTTTTCCTGCTAGGCATGTTCCTCATGAGTAACGGTCTGCGCCTGGCCGCAGGCCGCAATCTGCAGAACATCCTTGAAAGCTGGACCCACACCACCCTGCGTGGAATTCTCACCGGCATCACCATTACCTCGCTGGTGCAGTCCTCCAGCGCTGTCACTGTTGCCACACTCGGCTTCGTCAACGCCGGCCTGTTACAGCTAAAACAAGCCATTGCTGTCATCTATGGCAGCAACATCGGCACCACTATGACGGCCTGGCTGGTGGCGCTGATTGGCTTCCATCTTGATATCAAACTATTTGCCCTACCCGCCATCGGCATCGGCATGGCCATGCGCCTGCTTTGGAATAACCAACGGTTGGGGGCCTTTGGTGAAGCCCTGGCCGGTTTTGGTGTCTTTTTTCTCGGCATAGAAATACTGAAAACTGGCTTTGAGGGCATGGGCGGCACAATCCAGTTTGCCAACCTTGAACCCAGCGGTGTAGGTCTGCTTCTGCTGGTGGGCAGTGGCTTTTTGATGACTGTACTGATGCAATCTTCCAGTGCCTCAATGGCTATCATTCTGACAGCCGCCGGCGGCGCTGTAATCCCTCTGCCTGCCGCCGCAGCCATGATCATTGGTGCCAATGTAGGTACTACCAGCACCGCATTACTGGCGGTAATTGGCGCCACCGCAAACGCCAAGCGCGTCGCTGCCGCCCATGTCTGTTTCAACCTGCTTGCCGGCCTGGTGGCGGTGCTGATCCTGCCGTGGATGCTGTTGGCAGTCCAGCTGGCACAAACCCAGCTAGGTTATGCCACCGAAGTCCCCATGATCCTGGCACTGTTCCACAGCCTGTTTAACATTCTCGGCGTCTTGCTGTTATGGCCCTTTACCAACGCCATGGTGAGCTTTCTAAAGCAGCGCTTCCGCTCAAGTGATGAGGACGAAGCCAAACCGCGCCATCTGGACCAAACACTGCTGGGGACGCCTGCGCTTGCCTTCCAGGCCCTGGAGTTGGAGTTACAACGGATTGCCGAGATTGGCCGCAAGTTAGCCAAAGGGGCCATCAGCTCCGAACTGGGCCCCGGTGGACAGCTGCTGTCTGACCGGCATATTCAGGATAAGCTGGTCATTGCCGCAGGCGAATACTGCACCGCCTTACAAAAGACCAAACTACCAACCGAGCTGGCCGAAGCCCTGCCCAATGCCATCAGGGTTGGGCGCTATTACACCGCCGTTGCTCATCTCGCTGAACACTTCGCCAGTCAACAGCAACACCACAGCATTCTCGATACAGCGTTAATGGAACAGATCAGCCACTTTAAGAGCAGTGTGGTGCAGCTGATTGATGATGCAGATACGGGGCTTGAACATTACTCCAGCGAATCCTGCTCCCTGGCACTGGCGAGATTGCAAGATGACTATCAATCTCTCAAAACAAGATTATTGCGGGCAGGCACGCAAGAGCGCATAAAAACAACTGAATTAGTGATTCAGCTTGAGATGATGAGCCAGCTACGCCGCCTGGCGGAACAGACTGAAAAAGGCGCCCGCTACCTGGCCAGCTTTCAAAGCTGCAGCCCGGCCGATCAGCTTGAAGAAAACGAACACATCCCAACCAATCAATAAGGCATTTTGCCAAAATTCAGTCAGTGCTGGTATGCTTCTGCCCAAGCCCTAACAGACTTAAATGACATGCCAGATATCAATAAATTATTTGACTACAACAAATCCTGGACCGAGGCCATTAACGCCGAAGATCCGGGGTTTTTCAAAAAGCTCTCAGCCCAACAGGCGCCGGAATATCTATGGATTGGTTGCGCCGACAGCCGCGTGCCAGCCAACGAGATTGTCGGCCTGTTGCCGGGCGAACTGTTTGTTCATCGCAATGTCGCCAATGCGGTCATCCATACCGACCTGAACTGCCTTTCAGTGATTCAATATGCTGTTGACGTTCTAAAGGTCAAACATATTATCGTCTGCGGCCATTATGGTTGTGGTGGCGTGCAAGCAGCGATGCAGAACCAGTCATTTGGCATCGTCGACTACTGGCTGCGCCATCTCAAGGATCTGTATCAGAAACACCAATCGGCCCTCAAGCTCATTGCTGACGATGAAAAACGCTGGGATCGCATGTGTGAGTTAAATGTTGTTGAACAGGTCTATAACGTCTGTCACACCAACATCATCCAAGGTGCCTGGGAACGCGGCCAGGAGCTTTCGGTACACGGCTGGATTTACAGCATCAAGGACGGTCTGTTACGCGACCTGAAAGTAGACTTCGACAACAAGGAAGATATTTCCAAACTTTACCGCATGTCTGATTCAGCAGAGTAAGGACTCAGACAGCATAGTCGCGCAGGCGTATCGGCTGACGTTTAGCCCCCCAGTCACCGGCCTTGTCCTGAAACAGGCCGCTGCACTTGGTGCCACAATATTCGCAGTGACCATCAGCTGTCAGATGCCAGTCAGACAGCACATACCAATCCCGTCCAATCACTACCTTGCCGCAGCTATGGCAATAGGTGCTCTCGCCCTGTTTGTCATGGACATTGCCGGTATAGGCATAACGCACACCATTGGCCAGGGCGATCTCCCTGGCCCTGATCAAGCTTGAAATGGGGGTTGATGGCACGTCCATCATCTTCCACTCAGGATGAAAGGCAGTAAAGTGCATCGGCACATCAGGCCCCAAGTTTTCTACCACCCAGCCAGTCATGCGTTTAATCTCTTCCTCGGAATCGTTCTTGCCTGGAATCAACAGCGTGGTTGTCTCAATCCAGACATCGGTTTCATGTTTGATATAGGTCAAGGTATCCAGCACATCCTGCAAATGACCACCGCAGAGTTTGTAATAGAAGTCCTCGGTGAACGCCTTCAAATCTACATTGGCCGCATCCATATGTTCAAAGAAAACCTTACGTGGCGCCTCGCAGATATAACCCGCCGTCACAGCCACAGATTTAATATCAAGCTCGTGACAGGCCTTGGCAACATCGACCGCATACTCCAGAAAGATCACCGGATCATTGTAGGTGTAGGCAACACTGGAACAACCCAGTTGTTTGGCCGCAGTGGCGATCAACTCAGGGGATGCCTGGTCGGCCAGCACATCCATCTCCCTGGCCTTGCTCATATCCCAGTTTTGACAAAACTTGCAGGCCAGATTACATCCGGCGGTGCCAAATGACAGCACTGGCGTGCCTGGCAAAAAATGATTCAGGGGCTTTTTCTCTATCGGGTCAATACAATAACCACTGGATCGACCATAAGTGGTCAATACAATCTGATTATCTTGATTGGCCCTGACAAAACACAGCCCCTGCTGACCTTCATGTAACTTGCAGTAACGCGGGCACAGGTCACACTGCACCCGGCCATCATCCAACTGATGCCAGTACTCTGTTGCCACCACGGTGTTTAATTCTGAAGTCATCGCAAAGTCCCAAGCCCACTATTAAACTGATAGCGACACAATCATAAAAACTCAAGCACAACTAAGCTTTTATTTCCTATACTAGCCTTAACCTTTTTTAATATGCATGAGGTGTGACATGAGCAGCATCAGACCCGCGGCCGTCGCCGGAATGTTTTATCCTGCTGACGAAGCTAGCCTGAGAGGCATGGTGCAACAATTTCTTGCCCAGGCCACCTCATCAGGCCCCCCGCCCAAGGCCATTATTGCGCCCCATGCAGGCTACATATACTCCGGCCCGATTGCAGCGAATGCCTATCACTTGCTTGAAAATAGCGCTGATAACTTCAACCGCGTTGTCCTGTTGGGCCCCTCACACCGGGTTCCCCTGCTGGGTCTGGCCGCTACCAGTGCCTCCAGTTTCTCCACACCTCTTGGCCTGGTGGAGATTGATCAGGACATGCTCAGAAAATTGGCCAAGCTAAAGCAGGTCAAACTTCTGGACGAGGCTCATACCTTGGAACACAGCCTTGAAGTCCAACTGCCATTTTTGCAAACCATTTTGAATGACTTCAAACTCATCCCCTTGGTTGTTGGCGACGCATCAGCACGAGAGGTATGCGAGGTGCTGGAGCTTGCCTGCCAGGATCAACATACATTAATCGTCATCAGTTCAGATCTTAGCCACTACAACGACTATGCAACAGCAAACAAACTGGATGCGTTAACATCTCACGCCATTGAAAATCTCGATGGCAATAAGATTGGCTATGAGGATGCCTGTGGTCGCGTACCGGTCAACGGTCTGCTCATGTATGCCAGCACACACGGCCTGAAGGCAGAAATCATCGACCAAAGAAATTCCGGTGACACTGCCGGCGACAAGGATCAGGTGGTCGGTTATGGTGCCTATGCCTTCAGATAATCCCAAGCAAACAAGTATCAATGAAGCACTGCGACAGACACTGCTGTCTATCGCCAGGCACAGCATTCTTGAAGGCCTGCAACACGGCCAGCCAATGCCGGTGCAAATAGACCACTATCCACCACAACTACAACAGCTACGCGCCTCATTTGTGACATTGAATATTGATGGCCAACTACGCGGTTGTATTGGCACACTTGAAGCGCACCGACCGTTGGTGCTTGATGTAGCCCATAACGCCTTTGCTGCGGCCTTTAACGACCCACGGTTTTTACCACTGAGCCAGCCCGAATATGAGCAGCTTGAAATTCATATTTCGATTTTAAATCCAGCTGAAGAAATGACATTTAGTTCTGAACAAGAACTAATCGAGCAACTTTGTCCCGGGATTGATGGTTTAATTATGCAAGAGGGACAACTGCGGGGAACGTTTCTGCCCAGCGTCTGGCAACAACTGCCTGAACCAAAACAGTTCATCCAGCATCTCAAACATAAAACAGGCCTACCCACTGATTACTGGTCACCGGACCTGAGGATATGGCGTTACACCACCACCTCATTCCCATAAACTCAATTTAGTGGGACACAGCCCCCCACCGAGCCTTCCGCACAACGCTGGCCATCAACCCAGATGGTTTTACCCAGTCTTGCACCTTCGAGGTTTACCCCGGCCATCTCTGCCCCCTGAAGGTCAGCATAAGAGAGATCGGCACCCGCCAGGTCGGCACCACGCATATCGCTGTTACGAAAACTGCTGCCCATCAGGCTGGCACCACGCATATCGGCCATGCGCAGGTTGCTGAGGCCGAGATTGGTATATGCCAGATCGACACCCTGCAGATTGGCACGAAAAAGCAGTGCTACAGAAAGGTTGGCATTACGAATATGAGACTTACTCAAATCGGCATTATTTAGTTCAGCGCCCTGCAGGTCACAGTTACTCCAGTTAACACCACTTGCTGGTGGCGCAGCACAGTCAATATCCGGAATCTGTTCACCAGGATCATAGCTAAACATCAACCCCAGCATAGCGGCACACACCAGCACCAAAATCACAGTTGTAATCTGATTCTGACGTTTAGCCTTTTGCTCTGCCTCGGCCAGTCGCTGGCTCATGCGCGCCTGTCTTTCAGTGTGGTCATCGACAGTCTCAGCAATGCGTCGCTCGCCCTCGCGCTGCTCCTGATACTCGGGGTCATCCTCATGACGGCGCTCTTCACCACTACGCTCGTCCGCACCATGTTTGCTGGCCTCAAGGTTTGACTGCTGAACCGGATCGGTCAGGTCGGCCTTCATCACCTCGGGAACAAGCTCTTCGACATCATCTATTGCCTGCCAGACCTGCTGATCCTCACTTACCTCATCAAACTTGTGTAGCCGTCCAACCAATAAAAATTGGGAGATCGCAGTGGTTGGAAATGGGCCTCGAACATCATCGTTACGACGCACAAACCATAATTTGCGTACCTTTGAACTACTCATGCCAAACCCTTAAAGAAACAGAAATACACTTAATGATCATTATTGCCTATACAAGCATATTTTGACTTGGCAATATAGGTGTCATCGGACAATTCTAACCTGCCTTTATCCTATACCTATGGAAATCAATGGCCCACCAGCAAACATTATCAAACCGACACAATTGCCAAGCGCTATCAGCAACTGGCAAGTCGGACAAATACTGCAAGCCACGGTTGTCAGGCAAACCAGCCCGCAGACCCTGATTCTGCAAATAGCCAACCAGCAACTGCGGGCCGATACAACTGTCAGTCTACCAACGGGGCAAAAACTCGAACTACGTGTCAACCAACTTGGTGAGAAACCAATCCTGCAGGCCCGCATACTTGGCCCCACACCACTAACCACCACGCCACAGAGCGCTGCCATTGCACACCCTACCACGCAGCCCAACCAAGCTGTAGCAACAGATATCGCAATCAATAACATCTTAAAGCAAGCCTTACCCAAACAGGCCGGCATGGCCACCCTGTTGGCCAACCTGGCTTGGCTAAATCAGTCTGCCAGTAAAAGCGTGCCTATCCCCGCAGCGATTCTCGATATTGCCAAACAACTTTTCAATCAGCTTCCAACTAGGGAGCGGCTAAACAATCCTGGGCAGTTAAAGCAGGGCATACTCAATTCAGGCATTTTTCTCGAAAGCCGGCTTAACAAGCTAAGCAGTGACACGACCGCCCAGACACCGAAGCAGGCAATCAAACAGTTATTACAGATGCCGCTCAACAAAACAGAGAGCAGCACAGCCAGCAGCGCAACAGACAAAATTTCTGCCGATTTAAAATTAGGGCTGTTACGTTTGCTTGGTGCAGTACAACAAATCACCAAGATGGAAAGTACAGCGCCACCACGAGCCCCTCTAGCCCAAACCAGCACCCAGGCTGGCACTCAGCCCTTGCCCTACACAGCGCCGCCCCTGCACGGCAATACACCTCAGGCTCAACCTAAGGCAAAGGCGAACCTGGCGGGGCTGACTAACCTGCCATTACTGCTGTTGGAGTTGGGCAAACAAATAGAGTCCGCGCTATCCCGCACCCAACTACACCAGGTTGCCTCTCTGCCTGGCAATGATCAAAACCCAGTCAACCTGGCCTTTGAGCTACCCGTCCGCAACAACGAACAAGTCGATATCTTCGATATTGTCATCCGCGAAGAAGACGCCAATAAACACCAGGACGAACAAGACAACCAACAACAGTGGAGCATCAACCTCGCCTTTGATCTTGATGGTTTAGGGCCGGTTCATGCCAAACTAAGAATGATCGACAATAAAATTTCCACGACCTTTTGGGCAGAAAATATGGAAACGACTCAGCTCTTTAATCAGAACCTGGAAAACCTGCGCCAACGCTATCATCAAGTCGGCCTGGATAGCAGTGAACTATGCTGCTACTCAGGCTCACCACCAGAGACGTCAACCAGCAAGCTGCCGCACATCGTCTTGGATATAAACGTATGAGCAAGGACAAAAAACCAGCCAAGGCCGTTGCCCTGCAATGGGATGGTAAAGCCGCCCCCAAAGTGACAGCCAAGGGCGAAGGTGATCTGGCAAAACAGATTTTAGAAATTGCTCGCGAACACAACATTCCCATACAGAAAGATAACGAGATACTGGTTAGCGCGCTGGCACAAATAGAACTGGGGGATGAGATACCTGAATCGCTTTATCTAGCAGTGGCGCAAGTGATTGCCTTTGCCTATTACCTGTCAGGCAAACAGCCACTCACGAAAGAGGTCTAGGTATAAACCTAACCTAAGGATTGAGCACCATGCATACGCATTAGCAGCTCAGCCTCTTCACGACGCAAGCCGTGCCGAACCAGCTCGTCGGTTGAGGCACCACTCTGAATAAGCTCAATCGCATCGCTATAACTTTGAGTTGTAGGGTCCTGCTCATCCATCTGTTCTTGTCGATCAATCAACTGGCCGAGCTGCGCTTCGATTCGAGCAATATGATTACCCTGCCCAGCTGCTCCGGCATAGATAGCCTTCAACTCCTCCATCAGCTGTTCAACCCGATGTTGACTTTCAGATAGCTGCGACTGCATTTTAGATTGTTTTTTGGCGAGCACCAGTAAGGCCACTACCAACAGGGCAGCGACAACCATGATCACCAGAACGAATAAATCACCCATGAACCAGGTTCCCCAAAACTAACTTAGACATATTCATCGATATGAAATGAGTCATCATCCTTGTCTTTTTTATTCGGCTTTTGTTTGCCTTGTTCCTGTCTACGCCGTTCATCCTTGGCTGGATCATCCTTCTCAACTTTGCGCCCCGGACGCTGTGGCCAAACAGGTAATAACGGATTCGTTCCATCAATTTCCGCCATACCTCTCCCCTTTTTTCAGACCATCAAAACACCCCCTTCATGTGTTTGATAGCCGACTAAGATCACATACTGTTGAACTCTTTCCACTCATCATCAGTGAGGAGTTTATCCAGATCAACCAGAATCAACAGGCCATCATCACGATTGGCCACACCTTGAATATAGCGTGAGCTTTCCTCATTACCGACATTGGGGGCAACCTCAATTTCAGACTGTTTGAGATAAACTACTTCCGCCACGCTATCGACCATAATTCCAACAACCTGGTCTTCTGCTTCGATAATCACTATTCGTGTTGCATCGTCGGCCTCATGTGGTGGCAAGGCAAAACGACTACGGGTATCCATTACCGTCACGACATTACCACGCAGATTAATAATACCCAGCACATAACTGGGCGCACCAGGCACAGGCGCTATTTCAGTCATGCGCAGCACTTCCTGTACCTGCATGACATTCACACCATAGGTCTCATCCTCCAAGCGAAAGGTCACCCATTGTGTTACTGGATTATTTTCTGCCTGTTCACTCTGGCTCATAATATTGCTCCTGGTATTACGAATTATTATTCAGTCAATCTGGCAGTGAATTCATATTAAATCAACTGGTTCCACGATGTCTCTATGGTATTTCGTCCAAAGGTACGCCTTCCTTTAGCATTTCAACAAAACTATCCACATCAAGCAGCGCACTCATTTGCTCTATAACAGTTCCAGCCAGCCAAGGGCGACTGCTGCGATTATCGCGCCAACGGATTTTATCACCGGTAAGTTTCAAAACCTGGCCAAGCTCATCACAAGCAAGTCCAAACCGGCCACCGTCTACCAGCAGCAAATGCTTAAACTGTCTATCAACCTTAACTGCCTGACGTGATTTATGATTTTCAGGAATAACAAACTTTGCAATATCAATGACTTTCACCTGCTGACCGCGATTTTTTACCAGGCCCAAAAACCAATCGGCGTGTCCTGGAATAGGAGTTATCTGACCATCCCATTTCATGATCCCATTCAACCGTGCCAAGGGCACAGACAATGTCAAAAAACCTGCCACCTTGAATAACAAATACTCAACAACCTCATTGGTTGCAGGAATTTCCAGCCCATGTGGTGGATTAATTTTTGTCGATTCAGTGGGTTCTGGAGCAGCCGCCTCTTGCGCTACGACAACCTCAGCCTCTGCTGGTATTGTTAGCGCAATCGTTTCGGCAACAGGTGCGGGGGCTATTTCTATCTCGGGCTCGAGCAAGGCATCTATATAGACCTTCAGTGCCACCTCATGCTCAAATTCAGTCGCTGCCTGTTTTTTTTCTTCCTCGCTCATATCACCGCTGCCTGAGATTGTTGGGCATCGAGGCTCAGCAAGGTATCCAGCAGACGTGTATATGCTATTACGCCACGTGATTGAGGCAACAACATCGGCAAAGGCACTCCCATGCGACTCGCCTCACGGAACTGGGTATCTACCGGGATGACCGAATTCCACAGATCATCGACATAGCGAGTCCGCAACAACCTAAGTGTCTCTGTTGATGCGCGAGTACGACGATCAAACATGGTCGGGACAATCGTGTAAGGCAAGCGAATGCTTCTTGACCGAGTAATCATAGCCAGGGTTTTCAACATCCGCTCCAGGCCTTTCAGCGCCAAAAATTCGGTCTGCACAGGAATCACTAAATGGTTACAGGCAGCCATTGCATTCACCATCAACACCCCAAGCATCGGTGGACAATCAATCAGGGCATAATCGTATTTATCATCCATGGCCTTCAGTGCCTTGCTAATCACCAGCCCCATACCACTCTTGGCACCGAGCTGGCGATCCAGCGTCGCCAAGCCCATGGTTGCAGGCATAAGATGCAAGCCTTCAAAACGAGTCGGCCGCACCAGACTATAGGGATTGACCGCCTGATTCTGGAACAAGGTAAAAATGCTTGTCTCCAGATCATCCGGGCTATAGCGGAAATAGGACGTCAAAGAACCCTGTGGGTCAATATCCAGCATCAGGACACGGTAACCGCGCTGAGCCAGGACACCCGCTAGGCTGACAGCCGTTGTAGTCTTGCCCACCCCGCCCTTCTGATTGGCAATCGCCCAAACCTTCATGGCACCGCCCCTTCAGCATCACTGCCCTCTTCAATCGTTTCCATGATCGTCATCAGGCGATCCTGCTCATCGGCATTACTGGATTGTCCACCTCGGCCTCGTAGCGGCAAGCCTTGGGGAAAGCCTTGCTCAGGCACGGGCGCGGTTAAGGTCATGATAGGCACCTCGATCAGTGCTGGTGGCACATCAAGATCGATATTCTGCACCCGCTTGCTCTCAGGAGTGATTTCAATAACCTGGCCCTTGTCATATAACTTTGAGGCAGCCTCAGACATAATCACCACTACAACTCGGCGATTACGCTCGCGACCCTCGGCGGTGCTATTTTCCGCAACCGGCCGATATTCGCCGAAACCGATTGCCGACATCCGGAACGGATCAAGCCCTTCATCACTGAATATATGCACAATGCTGGCGGCACGCCCGGCCGAGAGTTCCCAGTTAGAGGGATAGGCAAGGGTTTCAATGGGGACATTATCAGTAAAACCTTCAACCTGAACCGCGTTAGGAAAAGACTTGATTGCCGCAGCGATTTCCGTCAACACCGACACCGCCTTGGCCTGAATCAGGGCCTTGCCACTATCAAACAAAATAGAGGAATTGATTTCAACTTCCAAGCCCTTACCTGTACGCGTGACCGAAATCAGATCACGTTCAATCATGGGGCCCAAGGCCTTTTCCAGCTGTTTCTGCAGTTTATTCAGATTCTGGCGATCTCTGGCTCCGCCCTTACCCTCTTGCTGCAGACGCTTTTCACGTGCTTCTTCAGGATTGGTATGAGGGATGGCCTTCAATTGCGGCCGACTATCAGGAAACACATTTGGCGGCGCCTTGATAGGATCACCGATTTGAATTGGTCTTATGCTTTGAGGGGCATTCTGAAAGGCCGCAATCATGGAGTCAGACAAGACCCTGTATTTACCTTCATTGACTGATGACAAGGCGTACATAACCACAAAAAAGGCAAACAACAGAGTAATGAAGTCGGCGTAGGAAACTAGCCAACGTTCATGATTCTCATGTTCTTCTGGTTTCTTTTTACGTGCCATGCTTATGCTTCAATCAAATTCCTATTCATAATGAGTCAATATTCTGACCACCAGAGGAATTAAAGCAATATCTATGCCTTCTAGAAAGATCCAAACAAAAAGTTATCCCAGATACCCTTCCAGCTTGGTTTCGATATTCCTCGGGTTTTCACCTTCGGCAATGGAAATCACGCCTTCAACCACCATTTCGCGGAACTGGGCCTGATTATGGATGTGGGCTTTCAATTTATTTGCTACGGGTAAAAAGATAAGATTTGCCAGACCGACACCATAGATTGTTGCAACAAAGGCAACCGCAATCCCCGAGCCCAACTTGCTTGGATCGGCAAGATTATTCATTACATGGATCAGCCCCATCACCGCGCCGATAATACCTATGGTCGGTGAATAACCGCCATAACCTTCATACACCTTGGCTGCCTGGGTATCAAAATGCTCTTTTACACCAATCTCTACTTCGAGAATATTGCGAATCACATCAGGCTCACTGCCATCCACCAACAATTGCAGCCCCTTTCTGGCAAACAGATCAGACTCTGATTCAACCAGTGACTCCAAACCCAGCAGCCCTTCTTTACGAGCAATGTTACTCCAGCTAACAATCTTCTCAACCGCCCCCTTCTGTTCGACTTTTGGCGGCAGAAAAATCCATAACAACATTTTGAGAGAACGGATAAATACAGCAAGCTGAGTTTGCACCAGCACTGCGCCAACTGTCCCACCAAGCACAATGAGGCCAGCAGTCATCTGCATCAAGGATGACGTATGGCCACCCTCAAGAATGTTGCCACCAATAATGGCACCAAAACCAATCAACAATCCTAAGAGCGTTAAAATATCCATAGGCTAATCAAACACATTCCATCAAGGTTGGCGCAATGGCATCCAATGCCAATATATTATCTGCCAGATCTGCCTCAGCAATCGCCGCAGGCATGCCATAGATCACGCTGGTTTCTTTATCCTGGGCCCACACAGTGGAACCATGATTTTTCAACATTCTGGCACCTTCGCGACCATCGGCTCCCATTCCCGTCATCACCACTGCGAGCACATCACCAGCAAACAGTTTTGCAGCAGAACCGAAGGTAACATCGACACTGGGTTTATACGTTTGCCCTGCGGGGCTTTCAACTATCCTGATCACCTGTGTGCCGCGTTGATCTTCAACCAGCATTTGTTTTCCACCGGGAGCCAGATAAGCCCAGCCCTTTTGTAGCTGATCACCATCGCAAGCCTCTTTGATGGAGATCCCGGAAAGTTTGTTAAGCCGCTCGGCAAATGCCGGTGTAAAGGTAGCAGGCATATGCTGCACTAACAAAATAGGCAATGGAAATGAGGCTGGCAAACTGGTTAATACCTTCTGCAGCGCAACCGGACCACCTGTCGATGTACCCAGAATAACTAAACGATAACCCCCCCGACGCATCCTTGCCGGTTTTGACCGCTGCGCCAGAGATGGCTCAACTTTTTGCGTGGTCGATTGGGCTGGCACCGCTGCGGCAGTTTTTTTCAAACCTCTAGCAGCAATCAAACGGACTCTGGCGCAAAGCTGGCGTTTTGCAGCGTCCCGATCCTGAGAAATATCTTCCATCCGCTTCGGCAAAAAATCCACCGCGCCAGCATCCAGCGCATCCAGGGTCGCCTGCGCACCATCCGTCGTCAGCGATGAAAACATCAGAATAGGTAATGGTGTGGCCTGCATAATTCTTTTTACTGCAGTAATGCCATCCATAATTGGCATTTCAATATCCATGGTCACGACATCCGGCTTGAGTTTTTTTACAAGCTCAATCGCTTCCTGACCATTAACAGCGGAGCCAATAACCTCAATATGTTGGTCACCATTGAAAATCTCGGTTAGTCGTCGCCGAAAAAACGATGAATCATCAACGACCAGAACCCGAACCGGCATGGGGCATTCTCCTAAATACGACTGGCATATACTTCCATGAGCCCTGGCATATCGAGTATCAGGGCAATCCCACCATTACCTGTGATGGTTGCACCTGAAACCCCCTTAGTGCCATGTAACATAGCGCCCAACGGCTTGATCACAACCTCTTCCTGCCCAACCAGCTGATCAACAACACAGCCAATGTGCTTACCGCCAATAGTTGTAACAACAACAAAACCCTCTCCCGCATCACTCGCTTGAACAGGGTCATTCACCAACCACTTAGTCAGACGCACCAGCGGCACTGCCTTTTCACGGATGATAACAACTTCCTTGCCATCCACCGTACTAAGCTTGGCTGATTCCATGTCAAATATTTCATTGACGTTAGCAAGTGGCAAGGCAAATACTTGGCCACCTAATACCACCATTAATGTCGGCATAATTGCCAGTGTCAATGGCAGTTTAATAGTCACACGACTGCCCTTACCAAGAACAGAATCAATTTCCACAGCACCATTTAATTGTGTGATTCGAGTCTTAACCACATCCATTCCGACACCACGACCAGAGATATCAGAAATTTCAGCCTTAGTTGAAAAACCCGGTGCAAAAATCAAGTTGTAACATGCTTTGTCATCCAGTCGAGCAGCAGCATCTTCATCCATAAGACCTTTTTCTACTGCAACTTTACGTAAAACATCCGCATCCATACCCTTACCGTCATCATCTATCGTCAGCAAGATATGATCACCTTCCTGAGTTGCCGACAGGATAACTGTTCCAGCTCTGGCTTTACCCGCCTGCTCACGGTCATCAGGCATTTCAACACCATGATCCACCGAGTTACGCACCAGATGCACCAACGGATCGGCCAGGGCCTCGACCAGATTTTTATCCAGGTCGGTTTCTTCCCCGATCAATTCCAGGTTAACTTCTTTATTGAGACTACGGGCAAGATCGCGAACAACGCGAGGAAACCGGCCAAATACCTTTTTAATAGGTTGCATGCGCGTTTTCATCACCGAGCTCTGCAGGTCTGCCGTTACCAGATCAAGATTGGCTATAGCCTTGGCAACCTCTTCATCGGCCGTCATGGTCGTTTTCAAGGTGGCCATACGATTACGTACTAGCACCAACTCACCGACCAGATTCATTATGTCATCCAATCGTTTGGTATCTACCCTGACGGTCGTCTCCGCAGCAGGCGCTTCTTTTACAGCCTTGGCGGCTGGCTTGGGTTTTGATTCTACCTTCGCTTCTGATTCTTGCTTTGGTGCAGGCGCAGGTGCAGGCTTAGATTCAGCTTTTACAGGCTCAGGTTCCGGCGCCGACGGTACAGGTGCCGCAGCGTTTTTCTTGACCTCAAGGTCGTCTAATAGCGCCTCAAATTCATCTTCACTAATTTCATCCGACGAACTCGCGCTCACAACCTCAGGCTGACTGGCGCCAGCCTCAATGGCAGGAGTCTCCTCTACTGCAGGAGCCGACTCTTGTTTAGGTGCAGACCCATGCAGCTGGTCAAGCAGTGTTTCAAACTCATCTTCAGTAATCTCATCAGAATCAGACGCTGTTTCAGTCGGAGCTTGAGGCTCATCTACCTTACCGTGCAGTTCATCCAGCAGCGCTTCAAACTCATCCTCGCTAATGTCATCACCCGAACTTGCAGTCACCTCAGGCTCAGGCGCGGCTACAGGCTCTGCCGCCACAGCAACTGGTTCAGTGACTACCGCTGCAGTCACAACCTCTTCACCTTTCGATATTGCCTCAAGCGCTTGCAGCAAAGCAGGATCAGCATCATCTGGATCTTCGCCTGAACGAATACAATCCATCATCTCGTTTACAACATCAGTAACCTTCAGAATCACATCCATTAACTGTGGCGTTACCTGACGCTCACCCTGGCGTAACAGATTAAAGACATCCTCGGCACGATGGCAAATTCCAACCAGCGAATTCAAACTCAAAAAACCAGCCCCACCCTTGACGGTATGGAAGCCACGAAATACACAATTCAAGAGTTCCAGATCGTCTGGCGCTCGCTCCAACTCAACAAGCTGCTCACCGAGCTGCTCTAGAATCTCACCAGCTTCAACCAGGAAATCCTGCAGAATTTCGTCATTCAGATCAATTGCCATCTAAATCATCGCCCCGTTATGCTCAAAAACCCAGACTGGATAACAGATCATCAACATCATCCTGACCAGTAACGATGTCAGCTTTATCGACACCTGGTACAGCAGGTCCCACCGCCTCGATATCAGGCCCGTCCTTACCCTTGTTTTTTGAAGCTCCTTCCTTAGAGGTCATCTTCTGTCCTGTCATGCGAATCAGCCCCACTAAACCTTCTTCAACATCCTGCACCATGCTAATAACTCGGCCAATAATCTGGCCAGTTAAATCCTGAAACCCCTGAGCCATCATAATGTCTGAAAGACTAGAACTTATTTCGGGATTTTTTTGATCAAGCCACTGAAAAAACTCATCCAGCTCAGCACTCATATTGCGGAATTCATCAACGTCCATATCACGCTTTCTAAATCGACCCCAGTTATTATGTAACTTCTCACTTTTTTCTCGGAGGGAATCAGCAAGCCCCATTGAAACCTCAACTGCAGAAAGTGTTTTTTCTGCCGCTTGCTCGGTCATGGTTATGACATGATTAAGACGTTCTTTAGCGTCAGGAATATCGCTCTCTGCCAGATCAGCCAGGTTAGTATCCAACTGAAAATTAAGCATTGTGTCGTGCAGATCACGAGTGAGTTTACCTAACTCCTGAAACAACTGACCTTCACGCAGTGCCGACAGGTCTTCCATCACCTTTTCAGCTTCTTCCTGATTGCCCTGTTCTATACAGTCAACCAGTTTCTTCGCATATTCAAGGCCATCGTCACTGCAAATTGATTTTTTGCTCATTCTAAAATCTCTTGTCTCTAAAGCGAGTAATAAAAGCCTTAGCCAGCGGCTTCGATACGTTCAAAAATCTTTTCGATTTTTTCCTTCAACGTGGCGGCAGTAAAAGGCTTAATCACATAGCCGTTAACACCGGCCTGTGCTGCTTCAACAATCTGTTCTTTCTTTGCTTCGGCGGTAACCAAGAGAACAGGGAGACTTGCTAATTTTGGATCGGCACGAACGGCCTTGAGGAGGTCAATTCCCTGCATACCTGGCATATTCCAGTCGGTAATAAGGAAATCATAATCACCCGCCTGAAGCTTGGGTAACGCAGTGTTACCATCATCAGCTTCATCGGTGTTGCTAAAACCCAAATCCCTTAATAGGTTTTTTATTATCCTGCGCATTGTAGAAAAATCGTCTACAACCAGGATTTTCATATTCTTGTCCAAGACTAGAAACCTCCATTTACCTAGTGACTCTTGAAAGACCCATGGATAGTAATTTTACTGTTCCATAATCTCTCTATTATTATCTGCACTTGGCTGGAAATGTTTAGGCTTGATTTGAATTAATCTGAATCCTTTTTCGTCCACTGGCCCAAACGAGCCTGTAAACGTATCAAGGCTTGACTATGAATTTGACTGACACGGGACTCACTAACACCCAGAACAGAACCAATTTCACGTAGATTTAACTCTTCATCGTAATAAAGCGTCATTACCAGACATTCACGTTCGGGCAAGCCAGCAATAGCTTCAGCTAGACTGCGTTTGAAATCCTCTTTTTGCAGACCATCAAAGGGGGTCATCGATGCAGAAGAAAGATTGATATTAGTTGCAACAGCCTCATCATCTGCGCCCAAGTCATCAAAACTAAGCACTAAATATCCACTCGCAGCCTGAAGTGTTTGATGATATTCGCTCAAAGACATCTCAAGCGCTTCTGCGACTTCATTATCACGGGCATCACGCCCCATCATGCTTTCAATCTGACGTACCGCCTCAGCCACTTTACGGGCCTTGCGGTGTACTGAGCGGGGTGCCCAGTCATTTTTGCGAATTTCATCGAGCATGGCACCACGGACTCGAATACCAGCATAGGTTTCAAAACTGGCCCCCTGCGTGGAATCATAATTACGGGCTGCCTCAAGCAGGCCAATCATTCCTGCCTGAATCAGGTCATCAGCCTGCACACTGGGAGGTAGTCGACACATCAGGTGGTAGGCTATACGTTTCACCAGCGGCGCATGCTGCACCACCAGGTCGTCTCTATTGTTTTTTGTCGTTGGTTGCATATTTTTGCTATAGGTCGCGAGTCCATTCATTGCGGTGCCCCTTCATTATTATTGCGCACTCTGAATCAGCCTTTCCACGAAAAACTCTAGATGCCCTCCCGCGCTTCTAGGTATCGGCCAGCTATCGGCTTTTTTGGCTAACGTCTTAAATGCCATGGCTGCTTTACTTCTAGGATAAGCATCGATAACCGCCCTTTGTTTTTGCAATGCTTTCCTCAGATATTCATCGTACGGCACCGTCCCCATAAAATCCAAGGTTACGTCGAGAAAACGGTCGGTAACCCTAACCATTTTACCAAACAGCTCACGCCCCTCCTGCATACTGTGAGCCATGTTCGATAGTACCCTAAATCTTTGAATTCCGTAATCTCGGTTCAATAATTTAATCAGGGCGTAAGCGTCGGTTATTGAAGTTGGCTCATCACAGACAACAACGATCACTTCCTGGGCCGCCCGGGTGAAGCTAATTACCGAATCGGCTATGCCTGCTGCAGTGTCTATAATCAATACATCCAGGTCATGCCCGACCTCACTAAAAGCCTGAATAACGCCTGCATGCTGAGCTGGCGTCAACTCTGCCATATTCTGGGTGCCAGATGACGCGGGAATAATCTGTAGGCCATTCGGGCCTTCAACAATAATTTCCTCCAATGTCCGTTCACCGCTAATGACATGAGAAAGGTTATATACAGGATGGAGACCGAGCATAATATCGATATTAGCCAAGCCCAGATCCGCATCCATCAGCATGACCTTCTTGCCCTCAGCCACCATCGCCAGACCTAGATTTACCGAAACATTGGTTTTACCCACACCACCCTTGCCACTGGCGACAGCGATTACCCTGACCGGCCCTGGGTTGCTCACTTTTCTTAGTCCTGCAGCCTGATCCATCTGACTCTCCATCATGAGCATTAACTACCGACCTCAGCAACCCGAATCCCCGTCATCAATTCATCGTCAAGCAATTCCGAACTTTCCTGCATCACCGCCACACTTCTACTTACCAGAGTATGAGCCCTGGCAGGCTGCAGATCTTCGGGAACACGCTGACCGTCACTGATATAGGCAACCGGAAGCTGCTGCTGGATCACTACATCCAACGCATGGCCAAGACTGGTACTTTCATCCACCTTGGTCAAAATACAGCCACTAAGATCAACACCGCTATAACCACGCACCACCTCTCGCAAACCCGAAAGTCTGGAGGTTGCCGATGCGACCAGATAGGTTCGCACCCTGTCGTTCTCACCCTGCAGCACAGAGAACTGTTCCGCCAGACGTAAATCGCGCTGACTCATACCCGCCGTATCAATCAATACCAAACGCTTATCGCAGAAATGATCTAGTGCCGCCCGTAGTGTTTCAGGCGAGTTGGCACAACGAATAGGCACATCAAGAATTCGGGCATAGGCCTTGAGTTGTTCGTGGGCACCGATGCGAAAGTTATCTGTTGAAATCAGCGCCACACTGCGTGAGCCATGACGCATGGCGAATCGCGCCGCCAGTTTGGCAATTGTTGTCGTCTTACCAACCCCGGTAGGACCAATCAAAGCCACAGCACCACCTTGAGTCAAAATATCATCATCAGTAACCGAAAGCTTAACCGCAATCTTACCCAGCAAGCGGCGCCACAAATCATCCGCAGAGCCTTCCATTGGCAGCGTTTGCAACAATTCACCAGCCAGCTTTGAACCCAAGCCCAGTCGAGCCATGCGTTGCTTTAATTCATATTCAAATGGGTTCGAGATTTTACGATCTTTTAAGGCCAACTCAGAAAGCTGGGTTTCCAATAGGCCGCGCATTGTTTTCATCTCACCGCGCATTTCCATCAGAGTCGGTTCCTGACTCCATATGATTTGCGCTTTTTCCCTGGCATGTTCATTAAACTGCCGGGGCAACTCAGAAGGTGGCTGTGTCGGCTGGCGCGCAATATCATCCGCAGCCATGACGGCGGTCCGCTGTTCGGCTTCATGCTCCTGCTGAACCTCGCGGCGCAGTGCATTCTCGTCATAATCGATCGCAGAAATAATCTCGATACCACCATTGACACGATTATTGGAGAGAATAACTGCATCCTCACCTAGCTCTTCCCTGACCATACGCATCGCAGACCTGACATCCGATGCGAAAAAGCGTTTAATTTTCATCGTTACCTACCTCACTCTGCATCACCCGATCACCCAACCATGCTGCTTTGCTTAACCCAAAGACGGTGCTTGTTGCCCACCCACCGTTGACATGATCTTGATCTGTTTGTCGTCTGGTATTTCGTTATAAGACAATACCTTCAACGCAGGAATAGAACCCTTAATCAAGCGCGCCAACACCGGTCTGATCAAGGCCGACACAAGCAATACCGCTGGCAACCCATTCATCTCTTGTCGCTGCGTCGCTTCAGCCAGAGCAGAGAACATATTCTCTGCCAGACCAGGCTCAAGTCCGAGACCGCCACTTCCTGCTGTCCTAACAGACTCTTGCAATAACTGTTCCAATGCAGGATCAAGCGTAATCACCGCCAATTCTGGCGCTATCCCATTGATTTGTTGGATAATTGATCGACCAAGTGCCACCCTGACCATCGACGTCAAAATAGCGGGGTCTTGACTCCTGGTCCCCTCATCCGCCAATGTTTCGACGATTCGACGCATATCACGGACTGGAATCCCATCTTCAAGCAGACTCTGTAGCACCTTAACCACCCCCCCTAGAGGCAAGATATCGGGCACCAGCCCCTCAACCAGCTTCGGCGCAACCTTGGCAACGTTATCGAGCAGTTGCTGAACCTCTTCTCGCCCCAATAGTTCATAACCATGACTACTAATAAGGTGACTCAGGTGAGTTGCGACAACCGTGCTTGGATCAACCACGGTGTAACCCATCGTCTGGGCATGATCACGCTGCGAAGGTTCAATCCAGGTTGCATCCAGACCAAAGGCTGGATCTTTACCCGGAATACCTTGCAACGTCCCATACACCTGACCGGGATTAATGGCTAACTCACGATCAGGATGAATTGTCGCCTCACCCACCGTGGCGCCCAGCAGAGTAATACGATAGGTATCAGGAGACAACTCAAGATTGTCGCGAATGTGGACCGATGGAACCAAAAAGCCCAGATCTTGAGTCAGCTTTTTACGAATCCCTTTTATCCGCCCCATCAGTTGACCACCCTGATTCTTATCCACCAGAGGAATCAAACGGTAACCCACTTCCAGCCCCAGAGTATCGACGGGAACAACGTCATCCCAGGTCAACTCTTTCATCTCTGGCGCAGGCTCTTCAGCAGTCTTGAGTGTTTGCGATGCGCTCTCTGACGTTTGCCTTTCACGCTTGCCTCTCATCTTCATATAAGCCGCACCGCCAAACACTGCAGCCAATGATAAAAAGGCTATGTTTGGCATGCCCGGAATAACGCCAAGCAAGCCGAGAATACTGGCAGTGACAACCAACACCCGGGGATCATCAAACAATTGGCCCAGGATCTGCTGCCCCATATCCTGCGTACTGGTAACACGAGTCACTATTATTGCAGTCGCTGTTGATAGCACCAGAGATGGAATCTGGGCGACCAAGCCATCACCAATGGTCAACAAGGTGTAATTGCGAACCGCATCAGCAAATTCCATATCATGCTGTGCAATACCGATCGACAAACCACCAATGATATTGATGAACAGGATTAGAATACCGGCAACCGCATCACCACGAACAAACTTACTGGCACCATCCATAGAACCATAAAAATCGGCCTCTTGAATAACATCCCTACGCCGTTCCTGCGCCTCTTCCTGATTCAACAGCCCGGCATTCAAATCAGCATCAATCGCCATTTGTTTACCAGGCATCGCATCCAAGGTAAAACGGGCTGACACTTCTGAGACTCGCCCAGCACCTTTGGTCACAACAACGAAGTTGATGATTACCAAAATACCGAACACCACCAGACCAACGGCATAGTTACCGCCAATAACAAATTCACCAAAGGCCTCAATCACCTTCCCCGCCGCATCGGTCCCCGTGTGCCCTTCCAATAACACAACCCGGGTTGAGGCCACATTCAAGCCCAAACGCAACAACGTTGCCAGCAAGATAACCGTAGGAAAAACAGCAAATTCAAGTGGCCGCTTGGCATAGACAACCGCCAGCAAGACAATAAGAGACAGCGAGATATTAAACGTAAACAAGGCATCAAGACCCAGCGCAGGCATAGGCACTATCATCATGCCTAACATCAACAGCAACATCAGTGGCACGCCCAAGCCCTGACGTATCAGATCCGACAATGTAGGCATATTTTTAATGTTTTCCATACTTCAAAACCTCTCGCTACACGTCCCGCTTGCCTTTGCCATCAAACTTCATTTCATCAGGAATTGGTAAATCACCCATTTCAAGATCACCCTGTTTGGCTGCGCTAAACTGCTGCCTCAGGTGGAATACATAAGCCAACACCCTGGCCACGGCCATATACAAGCCCTCAGGGATTTCGTCATCAATTTCAGTCGTAAAGTAGACCGCACGAGCCAGGGCTGGCGATGTCATAATCGGCACACCGGCTTCCTTGGCCACATTTCTGATTTCAAAGGCAATCAGGTCTGCACCCTTGGCAACCAAAATGGGCGCGCGCATATTATCCTGGTCATATTTTATTGCCACTGAGAAATGGGTCGGGTTGGTAATGATCACATCAGCATCTGGAACAGCCTCCATCATGCGACGCATTGCCATATCCATTTGCGCTTGGCGAATTCGCCCCTTCAGCTCAGGACTACCATCAGTATCTTTGTTTTCCTGTTTAACCTCTTGCTTGGTCATCTTAAGTTTACGTTCATGATTCCAAAGCTGAAAAGGCACATCAAATGCCGCAATAAGAATCAGCGAGGCACTCACCGCAAAGAAACCCCAAAAAATCAGCTCACCGGCATGAGCAATCGCCTTTTTCACGGGTTCAAGACCCAGCCCAAGCACAGGATTAGAGTTCAGGTACAAAACAAACAGCCCAACAGACGATATAACAAAAAATTTGGCCAGCGCTTTAAACAGCTCCATTAATCCTTGTGGTCCAAAAATTCTTTTTATGCCCGACATGGGGTTAAGTTTTGATGGCTTAACCGCTAGCGCCTTAACACTGAAATTCCAGCCGCTCAAGGCAATAGAACCGGCAATTGCGGCCACAACCAATAGCAGTAAAAATGGCGCCAGCACCATCAACATCTGTGAGACCGATTCAAGGAATGTATCTGCCATGTATGACGTGTCAAATATCTGATCGCGTTTTATAGCAAAGCTATTCTTCATCACCGCCCCAAGACCGGCACTGATTGAAGGCCCAAACAATAACAAACCAACCGCCGACGCCAACATCATCACTGTCGTGGTAAGTTCGCGGGAGCGGGCAACATCACCCTTCTCCCGCGCGTCACTGATCTTTTTACTCGTGGGGAGTTCTGATTTTTCTTGGCCGTCTGCAGATTCAGCCATCGCCTTAACCCGCCGCCATCATTTGACGCATGAAGGTAAACCCCTCATCAAACAAGATACCCAGCTGCGGCAATGCCGTAGAAAGGGTCACCATAATGATAATAAAACCCGCGGTAATCGTGATAGAAAAGCCCACCGCAAAAATATTCATCTGTGGTGTCGCCCGAGTAATCACACCCATCACCATATTAATCATCAACAACGCTACCACCGCTGGCAGAACCATAATCAGCGCACCTGAAAATATCCAGGCCGAAAAATAAACCAGGGCTTCTATTGCGGACAATGGCAAGCCAGCACCATCAATGGGAAGGGCGTTAAAGCTCTCACCCAGTATTTGTATCAACACCAAATGACCATTGATAGACAAAAAGAATAGCACCGCAATGATATTGTAAAACTGACTCACCACTGGAACATTAACGCCCGTTTGCGGATCCATCATCTGGGCAAAGCCTAAGCCCATCTGCATACCAATCACCTGCCCCCCCATCACCACCGCAGCAAAAATAAATTGCATAGCAAAACCAAGTGAAACACCAATAAGGATCTGCTGGAAAATTGAAATAACCATCGACAATGACAAAGGATCAATAGAGTTAGATGGTGTGAGAGTGGGGAAAATAGCGATAGTAATAGCAACCGCTATAATCATCCTCATTTTCATTGGAATCATGGCGGTACTAAGAATAGGTGCCGCCATTACAAATGCCGCAACCCGGAAGACTGGCAACAAATACCAAATCATTTCATTAACAAGTTGGTCATAAGAAACATTCACAGCTCAGTCTCTTCAGCCTATGACGTTCGGAATATTCGAAATTAGTCTTTGAAAATAATTCACCAGAAGATTTAAGATCCATGGCCCGGCAACCATAATCACACCAAAAGTCACCAGCAGTTTTGGAATGAAACTCAAGGTCTGTTCATTGACTGAGGTTGCGGCTTGAAAAACACTTACAACCAAACCGACAGCAAGTGCTGGCAACAAGATAATCATCACCAGGACAGTAAGCACCTCTAGTGCCTCTCTACCTATGTCCAGAACAACCTCAGGTGTCATAGTAAGTCTCCATCAGGCCACGTAGAAACTTGATGCCAACGTACCGAGCACCAACACCCAGCCATCAATCAATACAAACATCATGATTTTAAAAGGCAATGATACAATCAGCGGTGACAACATCATCATCCCCATTGCCATCAAGACGCTAGCAACCACCAGATCAATAATCAAAAATGGGATAAAAATCATGAAACCAATTTGAAATGCCGTCTTCAACTCACTGGTGAGAAAAGCCGGAACCAGAACAGAGAATGGTACATTTTCATAGTTTTCTTCATCTATCTCTGTACCTGACATATCAACAAACAACGCCAAGTCGGTCTCTCTTACCTGATCTAACATAAAACGTTTAAATGGCAATCCTGCCCGCATGAGCGCATCTTCACTGGATATTTTTTCATCCATATATGGCTGAAAGGCATCGTCATAGACCCTGTCAAAGACTGGCGCCATGATAAAAAAAGTCATAAATAGCGCCAAGCCAATAACAATCTGATTAGTCGGTGTCGACATTGTGCCGATAGCCTGACGCAACAAGGCCAGTACAATCACGATTCGGGCAAAACTGGTCATCGCGAGGAGAGCCGCCGGGATGAATGTCATCAGCGTCATCAACATCAGCACCTGAATACTCAGCGAGTAAGTTTCGGTACCATCTGGGTTAACAGTCATCGACAGGGCATTTAGCCCCGGCTCGGCATATGCCATCATTGGAAACAGGGCTAAAATCAAAATGGCTAACGTCTTCATTTCTTTTCCAACCGTTTCAAACTCTGTTTAAGTTTATCTGCAAAAGCAGATTTACCCATCTCATTGGAAACAGTTACTTCCTCCCCTTTTTCTAGGGCATAAAGCATACTGACCTGACCTGGAGAGACACCAACAAGAACCTGGCGTTCACCTACCTGAACCAGAACAACCCGTTCCTTCTGACCAACCGCCACTCCGGCAATCGTTTTTAATGAATTATTGGCAATAAAACTAGAACCAATATATTTCTTGAACAAGAATGCCAATAGAAAGATCAGCATTAATACAAACAACAAACCCAAAACCATCTTGATCATTTGATCAGCATTGGTATGCGGCAATGCTTTCTGAGTAATGACCGTGGTCTCTTCAACTGCAAAAGCTACTGCAGAAAATAGCGGCGTCAGCACAATCAATAATTTCGCAATTGGCTTGAGCAGATTAGATAAGAAGAGAGTCACTGTGTTTTCTTTTTTCAGTTTATTTAAGCTTTTTAATGCGTTCTTGCGCACTAATCACGTCAGTCAAACGAATACCAAATTTTTCGTTGACGACAACAACCTCACCATGAGCTATTAGAGTGCCATTCACTAACACATCCATAGGCTCACCAGCCAAGCGATCCAACTCAACAACAGAACCCTGATTTAACTGTAATAGATTACGAATACTGATGCTGGTGCGGCCAATCTCCATTGAGATTGTGACCGGAATATCTAGAATAACCTCCATACTTTCATCAGGAGTACCAAAACCGCCATCGGTAAGCTCGTCCAATTGAGCGGGCTCGGCTTCAATCTGAGCAGACTCTTCAACTTCCTGTTCAGCTAGGGCCGCAGCCCAAGCGTCCTCCGCTGCAGCATCCTCGTCGGCACCTACGTTTTCAGTTTCATCATTCATTTGCCACCTCCTACTCCTAACTGGGAAACAACGGGGATATTTGATCTTACCGGTTCAATAATACAAATAGCGTTATTGTTTTGATGCACCCCAAATTTACCCCGATAAATTGGTACATTATCATCCGTTGTCAATGCCACTGTCTCTGGAAAATCAAATGGAATAATATCTCCAGCCTTCATGTCGACAATATCTTTTAGGCTGACCTCTACATTTGTCAGAACACTTTTTACATCGATGTAAGCTTCCTTGATGTCTTCTGTAAGCGCCGTTGTCCAACGTTCATCAACATCCGACCGATCACTTACTGTGCCGGCATCGAGAAGTTCTCTAATTGGCTCAAGCATTGAATACGGAATCGTGACGTGGATATCACCACCGCCGCCATCAAGCTCTATATGAAAAGTGCTAATCACCACCACCTCGGTTGGACTAACAATGTTGGCAAAGTGTGGATTCACTTCTGAATTTTGAAATTCAAAGGAAATATCAAGAACCGGCGACCAGGCTTCGACCATGTCTGCAAAGCACTTTTCCATCATCATTTCTATAATTCTGTATTCAGTACTAGTAAATTCACGCCCCTCGATTTTGTTGTAAAATTTGCCGCTGCCACCAAAAAAGTTATCAACAACAATAAAAACAAGTTTTGGATCAAAAACGAACAATCCTGTTCCACGTAAAGGTCTAATGTGAACCAGGTTTAAGCTGGTAGGAACAAACAAGGTGTGTACATATTCTGCAAACTTGAGCATTTGCACGCCGCCAACGGCAATTTCAGGCGATCTTCGTAACATGTTAAACAGACTGGTTCTGAAATAGCGGGCAAAACGCTCATTAATCATTTCCAGCGTAGGCATACGCCCACGCACAATCCTGTCCTGGCTAGTAAAGTCATAAGACTTTGCCTCACCATCGAAAATATCTTCTTCAGTATCGACGCCGCCATCATCTACGCCATGCAATAGCGCATCGATTTCGTCCTGAGATAATAGATCGTTTACTGACATAAACTTATTGCATCACAAAGTTAGTAAAATAAACTTCTTCAACCTTCGTCTCAGTTTCGTATTTATCCAAAACTGACTGCATTTCTTCCAGCATTCTTTGACGAAGTTCCGTCTTGCCATCAATGCTTACCAATGCGCTGTAAGACTGGTTACTCAACAGCAAAATAATATTATTTTTGATTACCGGCATATGGGTATCTATTGCATCTACCGCGGTCTGGTCATAGGTCATTATCTCGACACTAACCTGGAGAAAACGTAGTCCCTGATCTGTTTCAAAATTAACGGTAAATGCTTGCGGAAAGGCAAAATAGATAGGCACTTTTTTTACTTCTTTATGCGCGCCCTTTTCCTCTGCTACATCACCAGAGCCACCACCGAGCATGCCCATGAAATAAAGAGAACCGCCTACCCCGCCGCCACCTAACAACAACACAGCAAGAATCATAATAATTAGCTTTTTCTTGCCCCCACCTGGAGCAACGTCTTTCTCGCCTTCTTCCTCTTCAGCCATCACACACCTCTATAACTTGCTAAATTGTATTAACTTAGTTTTAGCAATTAATGTGCCATCAAAATAACCCTTTAAATACAATAAGTTATAATAACAACCAATAGGGATGACATATTTTTGACTTGATTTTTACTTAAACAGAAGTGGACGCGTCGATAAAACGGCACCTACTCGTTAAAAAGTGAGCGAAAAAATGCTTGGTTTAGGCGTAGAGATCCAGGCTGCCGGAAGACGACATTGCCGAAAGGTTGATTTGCGAAATAAACTCATTTTGTTCATTTAGGGGCGATCCCGCCTCAGCATGACCATACTGACTATTGGAACCTGACTGTTGATTTTGTTGCTGACGATTCTGCAGTGAATGCTCAGAAACATTGGCATCAGCCAGCATTATTCCTGAGTTGCTAAACATTTCACGTAAGCGCGGCAATGACGACTCAATCGCATCCCTTACCACACCATGCTGTGCCGAAAAGGTAATTGAGGCCTGATCATCCTTCATGCTCACCCTGACTTCAATTGGTCCCAAGTGGGCAGGATTGAGACGAATCTCTGCAACCTGATTTTGTCCCTGACCAGCAGCAACGCGACTCATCATCATCACTTTGTCACTAAACTCGGACTGCCACTGCGGAGCCGTCAACGGCGTTTGGATAATAGCGGGCATGACGGCGGCGGCTGGCCGAGAGCCACCGCTAACGCCCTTACCAAGATCTAACATTGGCACAGGGTTCTGGCTAGAGTCTGGGTCTTTCCAATTCGAAAGATCTGCACTGATTTGGCGCTCATTCGACACCGCCGCCGCCATACGATCTATCAAAATCGGCGATTGTGACAGCACAGCATTGTTAACGGAATCCCGCGTCATTTGCGTATTTGAAAAAGAGTCACTACTTTCTAGCCTCTGCCGGGCGGCAGTAGATACCAACTCAGGATCAATAAACGACTGCTTTAAATTTTCACCAATATTGGCAGCTTCAACCGTCTGTGCCGGCTGCGGCAAGATTGAATTCAGGCGCTCTGCCATGCGCCGTTCAGCAAACTTTGTTTGCTCTGCCTGCTGATCAACAACCTCAGTATTAACCAGGTTTGCTTGCGATTGCTGAAGCAATGCCTCAGCAGTCATAGACTTTTCAGGATGCTGACGCAGTAGTGATTGCGCAGAAGCGGTATTTTGAAAAAGCTGACGGATTTGGGCAAAGACCTCATCAACCTGCTGTTTCGACGGCTGAGCAGATAATTTCGACTCAGCCACGCCAGCCTGCACCTGTAGCATGCTGGCCAACTGGCTCACCAGCTCCTCTACACCCTCGCCCTCTAGCTGAGAAATTACCGACAACAGATCTTCATTAGTCATCTCGGCGGCAAACTCTTGCCCCTCAAGCTGCGGCAATTTAGTACCTGTTGTTGCCGCCTGCCCGGCCAAGAGATCGTTAATTGCCTGTAACAAACCATCCATATCTAATGCCATCACTGGCGATTCAGGCTCGAACTGCAGCGCCTGATTGGACTGATCAAGCGAGGTCAAAAATGATGCGCCACCAAATTCAGCTGAATTATCAAACGCTTGAGGAGCACTTCCAACAGACAAACCAGCCCCTTGACCTGAGATCAGGCCGGCCAGTAAGAATGTACTATTTTGAGAAGTTGCGTCCATGGCACCATTTACTTATTAATCACATTAAGATTAATTGCAATAAACGTACCAGATAGCAGAAGGGGAAAAGCAGCATGAATATGCTGCCCTACTAAGTCTAATCCTGTACCAACTCTAGAACTTTTTTACATACCTTATTAAGTGGCAAAATAAAATCTATACCGCCACGTTTAACAGCCTCACCCGGCATCCCCCAGACCACACTGGTCTTTTCGTCCTGGGCAATGGTCTTGGCACCAGCCTCATGCATTTCATAAATGCCATTGGCGCCATCATCACCCATACCGGTCAATATCACGCCAACGGCGTTAGGACCCGCATTTTGCGCGACCGACCTGAATAAAACATCAACAGCAGGCCTATGCCGGTTAACTGGGGGGCCATCGTTCAATTTGCAGCGATATTTAGCTCCATCCCGGACCACCATCAAGTGAGCATTGCCTGGGGCAACATAAGCATGCCCCGGCAGTATCTGCTCATTATCCTCAGCATGCCTCACATTTATGGCGCAAATATTGTCCATTCGTTTGGCGAATGGTTCACTAAACGCCTCAGGGATATGCTGCGCAATAACAATGCCTGGTGAGTCTGGCGGCATGGTAATCAGAACATCTTTAATGGCCTCAGTTCCACCCGTTGAAGCACCAATCGCTATCAGCCTGTCTGTGGTTCGATAATGTTTAGGCGCTGACTTTTCCAATACAACATCAGCCGTCTGTTTTTTCGATATTTCGATGCTAGAGGCACGCATCAATAAAGCTGTTTTGCTCACCGCTGCAGCAGTCTTTATTTTCTCAATCAATTCATCTTGATAACCAACCAGGCCATCAGCAAGATCAATTTTTGGCTTAGTTACAAAATCAATAGCCCCAGCTTCCAAGGCCCTAAGGGTTACATCAGCCCCCTGTTCAGTTAACGATGAAACCATAACAACCGGCATAGGGTGAAGACGCATCAGATTTTTTAGAAAAGTAAGTCCATCCATGCGCGGCATTTCAACATCAAGCGTTAAAACATCTGGATTTAATTGTTTGATTTTATCGCGTGCAATATAGGGATCCTGGGCAACACCTACAACCTCGATACCTGGTGCTGAACTCAGCATCTCAGTCAGAAGTTTTCTAACTAGTGCCGAGTCATCTACTATCAGAACTTTTATTTTCGACACAAATCACCCACCATTAAAACAAGTCAATTTCACCTTCTACAGGCTTAGATTCAAGACGATCCAAGTAAGATGTCTCGCGGTCGACAATAGTATTGTTATGTAGAGAACGGAGTTTTTTCATTAATATCTTGCCCGACTGTGGAAAATAATGAACCTTTCTTGGATAAATATCACCAAGATCATCAGCCACAAGACTTAGCCCTTCAGTCTTTATAAATTCACGCACGAAATTAATATTTTTTTTACCAATATCAGTCATATTCTCGAGGATCATACCGCCACCGAATACCTTTACCTCAAGATTTTCACGCCTACCACCATTTTTCAAAATATCATTGATCAACGCTTCCATGGCGAAATTGCCATAACGTGTTGCGGCACTATTCCATGTATTGTTTGAACTACCACCCTCTTCACCCTTCGGCAGCATAAAGTGATTCATTCCGCCAATACCAAACACCTTGTCCCTCACACAAGCAGATATACACGAACCAAGCACAGTGACTATCATTTCACCATGCATAGTCACATAGTATTCTCCAGGCAAAATTTTAGCTGCATAGATATTATGATATTTATCCCAGTAGCGATTAATATCAGAAAAGCCACGTAAGGCACGCGGTGGCTGGCCAGAGGGCTCGATATTAGCTTGCTCGCCAGACACCTATACTGTCCTCTGATAAATAGTTTTCCCAAGCGATTTAAACCTCTCCGTTACTTTATGTAGGGATTCGGAATGCCCTATAAAGAGATATCCATCGCCACGAAGTTTTTCAGCATATCGGTCAAATAATACCGCCTGAGTAGGCTTATCAAAATAGATAACAACATTACGACAAAAAATAACATCAACCCCAGCCTTTACTGGCCATTCACCCATCAGGTTCAATTGCTTGAACATAATCATGTCTCTAAGGTCACTTGATGCCCTGACAAGCCCCTCCCTTTCACCCTTGCCCTTGCTAAACCAGCGTTTTAAAACAGAAGGGGATATCCCGTTAACCCTGTCCATGCTGTAAACACCATTACTGCCTGTTTCAAGCACATTGGTATCAAGGTCAGTTGCAAGTATCTTTACATCCCACCCTGCACTATCAGGAATGGTTTCCTTCAAGGTAATAGCAAGACTATAAGGCTCTTCACCGGTCGAGCAACCTGCAGACCAGATTCGAATCTTCTTGGTATCTGCATTTAATTTCATTAACGTTGGAATTAAAGTGTTTTTTAAATAATCGAAATGATGCTGTTCACGAAAGAACGAGGTCAGGTTTGTTGTCACTGAGTTGGTGAAATGACCTAATTCTGCCTCATCACCACTATCAACAAGGTCGATATAGGCATTAAAATCATCAAGCCTCAGAGCTCTTAATCGCTTGGCCAGGCGGCTGTACATCATGTCGTGTTTGATATCAGAGAGACAAATCCCAGTATGTTCGAGGACAAGTTTCTTGACTCGCTGGAAATCCTTATCCGTAAAATCGAATTCCTTTGCCATTCTGTTATACCTATTTAATGCGAGATATTGTGCCTATCTCAAAATCAAACGCTGCCCCTGAGATAATCAATTAACACAGGCACAAACGACTCAACCAAGAATCATTTAACTTCTTGATCAGCGATTGCTTTTAAAACACTAGAGTTAAGAAGATGATCAATATCAAGTACGATAATCATCTTGTCATCAACAGTTCCAAGCCCCATAACAAAGTCAGTACTGATTGCCTGACCAAAATCTGGCGCCTGCTTTAGTGCATCGTCAGAAATATTGTAAACCTCAGATACTGCATCAACTACAATACCCATAATCCGGCTGCCATTTTCGCTATTAACCCGCAGCACAATCACAACCGTGGTTATGCCATAGGGAATACTTTCAAGTGAAAAACGTGCCCTTAGGTCAACAATTGGCACAATCGTTCCGCGAAGATTGATTACACCTTTTATGTAATCGGGGGTATTCGGGATCATAGTGACATTGTCCCAACCCTTAATTTCCTGAACGCGAAGAATATCTACACCATATTCTTCTCCGGCCAGCAAAAAGGTCAGATACTGATTTCCTTCTACATTCTCAGCAAGTGAATTATTATCCAAACCTTGGATCATGCTCATTTCATTCTCCTTTAAGCGACTGCTGCCTGATTTTTTAATGCCTTAATCCTTTCACGAGAAAGCGTAACCAATCCCGCCACATCGAGAATCAGAGCAACTGTGCCATCGCCTAGAATTGTCGCCCCAGACAAACCTTCAACCTTTTTATAATTTGTTTCCAAACTTTTTATAACCACTTGTTGCTGCCCCAAAAGGTCATCAACAAAAATCCCGGCCTGTTGGCCATCACCTTCAACAACCACTAACAAACCATTGACAAGTTCTGTATTGACAGGTGTTATTTCAAATATTTCATGCAGCCTGATAATGGGCAAATATTCATCTCGTAACCTGTAAAGCTCTGCACCACCAGCAATTGTGCTGACACTCTCAGCCTTTATTTGCAGTGACTCAATAATCGAGACCAGGGGAACGATATAGGTTTCATCACCAAGACGAACCAACTGACCATCCAATATCGCCAGGGTCAGCGGCAGTCTGATTGTAAATGTGGAACCGACATCCTTTTTCGATTTCACCTCAACAACACCACCAAGATCCCTGATGTTACGTTTAACCACATCCATACCCACACCGCGACCAGAGACATCACTCACCACATCGGCTGTAGAGAAACCTGGCGCAAAGATCAACTCATGAATTTTTTCTTCTGACAGCGAATCGTTTTCACCAATAATCCCCTTCTCAATCGCTTTCTCACGAATCCGATCGGTATTCAGACCAGCGCCATCATCATTGATTTCAATGACAATATTACCGCCTTGATGATAGGCATTTAAATGCAAAATACCGATCTCAGGCTTACCCTTCTCCAGCCTGATTTCAGGTGACTCAATACCATGATCCAAAGAATTTCTGACAAGATGCACAAGAGGGTCACCAATCTTTTCCATAACCGTCTTATCAAGCTCGGTATTTTCACCCGACATCTTCAGTTCAATTTTCTTATTCAATTTGCTGCTTAAATCATGCACCAGCCTAGGGAAGCGGTTAAATGAAAAGCTGATTGGCAGCATGCGAATTTGCATTACATTTTCCTGCAATTCACGAGTATGCCGTTCAAGTTCAGACAGACCTTCTTGCAGCCTCTGAACCCTGTCCATAGTAAAGTCTTCGCCTAGTTGGTTAAGCATTGACTGGGTAATAACTAATTCACCGACCATATTGATCAGCGCATCAACCTTATCAATGCCGACACGTATAGAGCCTGATTCTGCTGCTTGTGGCTTTTTGGCGGCAACGCTAGCCTGTTTCTTGGCGGCGACCTCAACCGGTTTGGCTTCTACTACAGCTACAGATTCCGTCTCAGATATTGATTCATCTTTAGGCACGTCTGCCTCGGCAACAGCCTCTGCTGTAGGCATTGCATCTGACTCGATTTCAGGCATAGCGATCTCTTCGACAACATCTGAAACTATTGCTTCAATGGTCAGATCACAATCTTCATCTACCCAGGCAAATACGTCATTGACCTGTTCTTCCGTTGCATCAGCTTCTAGTTCAATATTCCAAGCCAGGCAACACTCTTCTGGGTCAAGCAAGTCAAACTCTGGCACTGATGACAAATCAGCAACTGCTTTGATCGAGCCAAGCTCAGACAATTCCTTGATAATTCGAACCGGGTCATTACCAGTTTTAAATAGATGGGCTAGCGGTTTAAAAGCTATCTTCCAACCCCGCGCCGAAGATTTAGCGACCTCGACCTCTGCTACGTCAACTTCATCAGCGGCACCTTCTGCTCCGACAGCATCACCTTTAAGCAATGCTTCCAACTGGTCGTGGACGTCGGCTACACGTGCCGTATCAATATCTTCACTATTTCTCAACGCTGTCAGCATTTCACGTAACACATCAACAGATGCCAGCATTAAATCAACCGCTGGCTGCGTCACATCACGGCGACCATCGCGCATTTCATCAAGCAGCGTTTCCAACACATGAGTAAAGTCAGCCA
This sequence comes from uncultured Gammaproteobacteria bacterium, assembly GCA_965602225.1. Taxonomy (GTDB): domain Bacteria; phylum Pseudomonadota; class Gammaproteobacteria; order Tenderiales; family Tenderiaceae; genus Tenderia. Next base: position 63,555 of record CBFCYE010000002.1, read on the forward strand.
CATTCATCAAACCGAAGGTGCCACTACCACCTTTTATTGAATGTGCCGCACGAAAGATTGTATTGATTGATTCCGGATCTGCCTCACCAGCGTTGAGCCCCAACAGCTCGGTTTCCATGGTATCCAGGCCTTCGAAACTTTCTTCGTAGAAAGTATCCAGAAATTGACTGATATCTATGCTCATAAGCCTTAGCCCAGAACTTTTTTGATTGTCGCTAGCAACTGGTCAGGATTAAACGGTTTTACTATCCAACCTGTTGCACCAGCGCTTTTACCTTCCGTTTTTTTCCCTGTCCCCGACTCGGTGGTCAACATTAATATTGGCGTGAATTTGAAATTTGGTAGTGCCCGCAACTCCTTGATCAGGCTAATCCCATCCATCCTTGGCATATTTACATCAGTCAACACCAGGTCAACCTTTGCTGTTTTAGCTTTTGCTAACGCATCAACCCCATCAACCGCATCAATAACGGTAAAGCCTGCACCTTTCAGGGTAAACGTCACCATCTGGCGCATAGATGCAGAATCGTCAACAGCAAGTATAGTCGGCATATTTATTCCCTCTTAATCCCATTCTTCCTTGTTCAGTGTTACAGCGGTAACACCCTTTACAATTGAAGCACGTCTTTTAGACCAGTTAAATCCGCAACATATATCAACGCTTCGGTTGGATTTCGCCAGCTCACACTTAAACCTGACTCTGCCGCCTCTTGAAACAGCGCTGTGACCAGTTGCAAACCCGCGCCATCAATCCGTTCCAGTTGGGAAGCCTCCAAAACTATGGGGGCATTTTGACCTGACGCCTGCTGTAAAAGAACCTTAAAATCGGAAACAAGGGTGATATCCAATGCATCATTACATTCAATGACTATCTCAGTCCCTGAGCTAACACTTCCATTTTCCGATGACATCTTGTCTCCCGCATTTCAATAGTACGAATTACTTCACACAAATGTTAACGGCAGCTCAAAGATGAGCTTTAGAGAGAAACACAAGTTATGTAGCATCTACAAAACAGGAGGAATTACCTTAAAATACTTATTGTTAGGTGGAATACAATGGAGGCTTGAGACAAACCACTTTTAATCATTTTTAATGCGGTTATTGCGATCATCCAGATCGCGCTGCTCCCTTTTCTCAAGTTGTTTGGCCTCATCCTGAACATAGCGTTCCAAAACAGAATCCAACGCCTTTGACCGGCCCCGTTTAGAAAACCAGAACTGTTTCTTTTCTTCTAGTATTTGTCTGGCATGCTCGATAGTCTGCTCCTGCCGCTCAATAGCGATAGAAAGCTTAGCTAAAAACTCTATATATTCATTAAGTTTTTGCGCATTCATTCCGGCGCTGGCGCTGGAACTCAAACGTTGATTATAATCTGCCTGGTAACTTATTAGGCTCGCCAACTGTTCGATCTGATCATCGAGATTTTTCAGTGCGCTGCCAAGCACCTTGGCGGCTTCCCGCTCAGAGTTACGTGCCAAAGTGGCGATAGGTTCAAAACGCTTTGACTTCACCATAACTAACACCCCTTACTAGGATTCGGCCTGTTTAACAGGCGAATTCTGAAATAAGGAATCAAGACCTTGCAAGCTTTGTTCAAACTGCACCGCTTCTGAGATATTTTGTGACAGAAAATTCATAATACGGGGGTAATAAATCATCGCTTCATCTATTTTTGGATTGCTACCCTTGCTATAGGCACCGACACTAATCAGATCACGATTTTGCTCATAGGTTGAATATAGTTGCTTCAAGTGACGAGCCTTCTCCAGGTGCTCTGGCGTCACGATCTCGTTCATGACACGGCTAATTGAGGCCTCGATATCAATCGCTGGATAGTGGCCCATCTCAGCCATACTGCGCGACAATACAATGTGGCCGTCAAGTATTGCCCTGGCGGCATCAGCGATTGGATCTTGCTGATCGTCACCTTCCGTTAACACCGTATAAAAAGCGGTAATTGACCCCCCGCCTTTATCACCATTGCCAGCCCGTTCAACCAGCTGTGGTAATTTTGCAAATACAGAAGGCGGATAGCCCTTGGTTGCTGGTGGTTCACCAATCGCCAATGCAATCTCACGCTGCGCCTGGGCATAGCGGGTTAATGAATCCATCAATAACAAGACCTGCAAGCCTTGGTCACGGAAGTACTCCGCGATGCTGGTTGCCAGCATCGCGCCGTGAAGTCGCATCAGTGGTGAATTATCAGCTGGCGTTGCGATCACAACCGAACGGGCCATCCCCTCTTCACCAAGGATTTTCTCTATAAACTCTTTAACCTCACGACCACGCTCACCAATCAAGCCCACCACAATTACATCAGCCGTGGTGTACTTTGTCATCATCCCCAACAGAACGCTCTTACCAACGCCACTACCGGCAAATAAGCCCATCCGTTGACCACGCCCGACTGTTAACATGGCATTGATAGCGGCCACCCCCACATCTAGTGGTGTATCAATGGGGTGACGGGCCAAAGGATTTATGAAACGCCCAGTTAGAGGCACTCGGGCCTCTGCGTCGAGACTGCCTTTATTATCGAGCGCATGCCCGGCACCATCCAGTACCCGGCCCAATAGCGACATACCCGCAGGGGCTTCACAGATTTTATTGGTCGGTATTACCTTGGCGTTAGGCACCAACCCCTGAATATCACCAGTTGGCATCAAATAGGTCTTATCGCCAGCAAAGCCAACCACCTCAGCTTCAACAGGCTTGCCTACGGGCGGAACGATCAGACAACGACCACCAACAACTGCCTGAATACCAATCGCCTCAAGCGTCAACCCCACCATGCGTGTCAGCTTGCCGCTGACGGAAAGGGGGATTTTTTTTTCAAGTTTTTTTGAACGTTTAGCTAGACGCTCGGAAATATCCGGAAACAGAACCCCAGAACCTACGACCGGATCAGTCATTAGACCTCTCACTACCCATTATCTCTGCAGCAATCGTTGCAATCCTGCTTTCAAATGTCGCATCGACAACTGTCGCATCTGTTTCAACATTGCAGCTACCACGACTTAACACTGGATCATCAATAATATTCCAACTACGCTCGCCAGCATTAACAGGCATGATTTTTCGCACGATCTCGGCATCTTCAGGATTCAAATAGACACGGACATTTTGAGCCGAAGAAGGTAGGAATGATAACGACTCTTTAACCACACCGACTATCTGTGCAGGGTCTGTCTTTAGCTCACGGCGAACAATCTGTTTGGCAATCGAAACAGCAAGATTTACCAACTCATCTTCAAGCTTCTCATCAACGTATTTTAGCGGTGTCGACAACGCATCCAAAATAGTGGTTATCGACTGTATAGTTTTATCTACCTGTTGCTGACCACTGGCAATACCATCCTGCTGGCCTTTGCTAAAACCTTCCTGATAGGCCTGTTCTTTGATGCGACTTATTTCTTCCTCTACCGCCTTGATTTCACGTGTTGTAAGAGGCGCATCACCATCTACAGGTTTCGATATATCACTAATCTCAGGAAGAGCCCATGCCTTGGCATTACCATCACTGCCAATAATTTTAGACATACTCTTCGCCACCCTTGCCACCAATCGCAATATCACCGGCTTCCATCATGCGGCGAACAACGGCAAGAACCTCTTTTTGAGCACCCTCTACATCAGAAAGCTTAACTGGCCCCCTGGCCTCAAGGTCATCACGCAACATTTCGCTGGCACGTTTAGACATATTTTTAAATATTTTTTCCTTCACCGTTTCATCTGCCGCCTTCAAGGCCAGCACCAATGTTTCGGATGAAACTTCACGCAGCAGCGATTGAACACCGCGATCGTCAATATCACCGATATTGTCAAACACAAACATAAGGTCTTCAATACTTTGACCAAGCTCTGCATCGGCCTCCTTAACCTCATCCATAATTTCCGACTCAACCGAACCATCCATAAAGTTGAGAATATTTGCCGCCGCCTTCATACCACCAACGCTGGATGATTGAACCGCATTGTTACCAGAAAATTGTTTATCCAGAATCATATCCAGCTCATTTAATGCTGCTGGCTGAATACCATCAAGCGAGGCAATACGCATAATCGTGTCAGCACGGGTCCGCTCAGGCAACAGTGATAAAACAGCACCCGACAGGTCCGGGTCTAGATATGATAGAACGATGGCGACAATCTGCGGATGCTCAGTTCTAATCATCTCAGCAATGGCCTTAGGCTCCATCCATTTCATGGACTCCAGCCCCTTGGATGAATGTCCAAACAATATTCGATCTATTACCTGGCTAGCCTTGTCTTCACCCAAGGCAGTTGTGAGAAGACTTTTGATGTAGTCTTCGGAGCCACCCAAAGAGGCTTTGCCTTCAACCTCTGAGACAAAACTATTAATAACCTCAAACACCACCTCTTTACTAACGCCGGCAGTCTGAGCCATCGCTGCCCCCACTTTCTGAACTTCCTTTGGCCCCATATGCTTCAATATTGCCGCAGCATCAGCCTCACCAAGACTCATCAGCAAAATTGCTGAGCGTTCGGCACCTGAAAGTTTGGATGCAACTATTTCTTTATCCGCCATCTTTCGCTACCCATTCTTTGACCACACTGGCAACCCTCTCAGGTTCCTGTTGAGCAACTGCCTTTGCCGTTTCCAGCGCCTGTTCATATGAAGGCCCAGGCAATGCAGCAGGCTGCCCTTCAAAGGCCAGTTGATCACCACCCTCTGCCGGAGACCTTGGCATAGAAGCACCTTTCTCAGCCAGATTCTTCAAGACGGGCTTCAACACACCAAATATCAACAACAGTACCCCCGCCAAACCAACAACCTGTTTAACCGCACCCCATAACCAGGGCTGATCTAAAAATGCTGTTTCAGGCAATGGTTCCGCTTCGACGGCAAGTATGAACGGCGCATTAATAACATTCACACTATCACCACGTGCCACGTTAAAACCGATCGCCTCTTTAACCAGGCTGTTGATCTGGGCCATTTGCTCGTCGGTCAAAGGTGTGGATGTGCCATCCTCTGCGAGTTTATTATCAATCACTATAGCCGCTGAGATGCGTTTAATACTGCCCGTCTGATGTTTGGTATGACTAACGGTTCTATCCAGCTCATAGTTACGTACGATCCTGCGACTATTATTACTTGAACCCGATCCCCCCTGATTGGCTCCACCATCACCAATAAAAGCTGCACCAGGTGGTTGATTACTCAAAGCGCCAGGCACCCCACCTTTCGGTGCTGCAGATTGATTTTCTTCTTCAAGCGTTTGCTCACTTCTGATAGAAGGCAAATCAGGATTAAACGACTCATGGGTCTGTTCCGAAACAGTAAAATCAAGATCTGCCATCACCTGGGCCTTCGACTTACCAACACCGACGATAGGTTCAAGTATCTGTTCAATACGATGGATATAATATTCTTCGAGTTTCTGACGATATTCAAACTGTGTTGAAGACTGCCCGATGTCACTGCCAGCATCTGGTTGAGATAGCATACGACCATTCTGGTCAACAACCGTAACATCCTCCATCTCAAGGGCAGGCACACTAGAGGCAACAAGATGTGCAATTGAGGAGGCCTGCTCCGTATTTAACATGCGACCTTGGTATAAATTCAACATGACTGATGCACTGGCACGCTTACGATTACGTACAAAGGCGGATTGTTTTGGTATGGCCAGATGAACCCTGGCGCTCTGAATGTTATTGACTGACGAAATAGTTCTTGCAAGTTCGCCTTCAATTGCCCGTTGATAGCGAGCAGTTTCAACAAACTGACTGGTACCAAAGCCCTGGTCTTTATCCAATAGTTCATAGCCACTGCCACTGCCCTTAGGCAAACCAGACCCTGCCAGACGCATTCTGGCGTCATGGATACGTCCGCCTTCAACCATTATTGAAGAGCTACTGGCATTAATATCATAACGAATACCTGCTTGATCTAGTGCAGAGCTAATCTCAAGCATTTCTTGATCAGACAAGTTGCCATACAGCATCTTGTAATTTGGCTCTTGGGCCCACAACACAATGGCTACAGCAAGTGCCACTGTTGCAGCCAGAGCAACCATCAATCCAACCTGTTTTACCAGCGGCAGATTGTTGATACCCTCAATCTGATTGCCAATATCTTCTGCTTTTACGAGTGCCATAATCAATCCTTACTCATAAAATTAAACCGGCATGCTCATTACATCTTGATATGCTTGCACCAACTTATTGCGCACTTCAGTCATCGCCGTGAATGCAATTTTAGCCTTTTCTGACGCAATGGCTACATCAACCATTCCGACACTTTGGTCACCCAGCTCAAAGCGCTTTTTCAAGTCACCCGACGCCTGCTGAGTATCATTAACCGCATTAATAGATTTCGACAACATCGATGAAAAATCAGCCCCAGACTTTGCCCCAACCTCAGCGACATCCGACACGCCCTTAGCCTGGGCAGCCATCACCCGCATCTGCATTAAAACTTGATTTACATTCATATCACTCATAGTTTCACCAATCTAGTAGGGGCTACTCGCCAGGAATCAGAATATTTAACTCACGCATATTCGCCAGTTTGTAGCGCAGAGTCCTTGGACTTATAGCCAATAACTCAGACGCCCCCTTTTTACTGCCATTCGATTCTCTCAACGCATTCACAATCAGATCAAACTCTTTAGCCTTAAGGTCATTATTAAGACTGGAATCAAAACTGGTTGATAATTCCATCACACTTTCAGGTTCAGACTCTTCAAGCTCAAATTGCAGATCATCAGCTACGATTTCTTTACCATCACATAAAATCAAGGCTCGTTGAATTACATTCTCAAGTTCACGTACGTTTCCAGGCCAATTGTGGCGACTCAGGGAATATTTTGCATCGTCAGTCAATATAGGGACAGGCTTCGAGTCTGAGTATTTATTAATAAACATTTCTGCCAATGGAATCACATCACCACGCCTAACTCGTAGTGGCGGCAATGTAATAGGGAACACATTGAGTCGGTAATACAAATCCTCTCTAAAACGTCCCGCTGCCACCTCTTCTTTCATATTTCTATTCGACGTTGCAAGAACGCGAACATTCAGCGGAATAAGTTTTTTACCCCCTATGCGCTCAACCTCCTTTTCCTGTAACACTCTAAGTATTTTAGCCTGCAGACCAAGATCCATCTCCGAAATTTCATCCAGCAAGATAGTTCCATCCTGGGCCTGCTCGAATTTTCCTGCGCAGGCCTGCTGTGCCCCCGTAAAAGCGCCCTTTTCATAGCCAAACAACATAGCTTCAAGCATATTCTCTGGAATTGCGGCGCAATTAATGGCTATAAATGGACCTTCTGTTCGTGGTGAACAGTTATGAATATGACGGGCAATCACTTCTTTGCCCGTACCACTTTCACCATTAATCATTACCGTGGCATCAGCAGCAGCAACACGTTCGGACAATGCAACCACCTTCATTGTTTTTTCGTCTTCGGCTATCAAACCTTTTGAAACAGGCACTTTTCGAATATATCGATTTACCATATTCAACAACACATCCGCATCAAATGGTTTCACCAAATAATCACTAGCCCCTTCTTGCATAGCCTTAACCGCACTTTCAACACTGCCATATGCAGTCATCAGCACCACAGGTAGACCAGGGCTATTCAACTTGAGTTGTTGCAACAAGGAATGGCCATCCATTGGTTTCATATGAACATCACTGACAACCACCGATACCGGCTCATTTTCGATCACTCTTAATGCTGCATTACCATCGGCAACCGCTTTAACATTAATGCCTGCCAATTCCAGCGTATCGCAAAGCGCCTCACGAAGAGAATTATCATCTTCAACTACTAAAACTGCTGCTGTGCTCATAACAACACCTCTTTTTGATCTTCTTTTGAATTAGCATATTCATCATTGCTATCCACATATTGCGGAAGCGTAAGACTGATCTTCGTGCCTCTTCCTTGTTCTGACTTAAGATCAACATTGCCACCGTGCTGCTCAATAACAGACTTAACAACAGCAAGCCCAAGCCCCGTTCCCTGAGGCCTTGATGTTACAAACGGCTCAAAAACATCAGCTTTAATATCTGACGAAATGCCAATACCATTGTCTGAAATTGAAATTAAAACCATCCGTGCTTCATTAACACTAACCTTGATATCAATTTCTAATGGAACTTTTGAAGATGCCTGAATGGCGTTCATAACCAAATTAATCAAGGCCCCCAAGACAGCCTCACGGTTAGCCTTTAACTTGATTTCAGGACAATTATTGGAAATATTAAGACGGCTATTATTTTGTTCAACTTGCACCTGCACAGACTGATGCAAAGTATTTATCAAATTATTGCAACTAAAAATAGTTTGTTGTTGGCTGCTTGAACCACGAACATAGGCAAGCATGTCACACACCATCGCCTCGATATGGAGCAACTGTTGACGCACCTTATCGCTATATTTTTCAACTGCTTCAGGGTTTGTAGCGTTATTACGGAGATTGGAGACATACAGTAAGGCAGTTGCTGTCGGTGTTCTGACCTGATGAGCCAGTGATGCCGCCATTTGCCCCATCGCAGACAGCCGCTGAAAACGCCCAAGCTTGTCCTGCAACAGGCGCTTTTCAGTAACATCAGCAATCAACAAAATCTGACCTGGCTCTTTGCCCAGAGAAGACGTTGTAATACTGACACGACGACCATCTTTTAAGGAAATGTCGTGGCCATCATCCACGCGAGGCTCAAAGGAACGCTGTATAACCTGACGCCAGACCGAACCTTTTAATGGCTCACCTAACAGATCAATGGCAGCCTTATTTGCTTCCTGCACAACGCCCTTACCGTTCAGGACTATAACGCCACCTGGCAGCGCATCGAGTAAATGCTCAAGCCTGTTAGCTAAGGATTGATTTTGTTCGATTTGGTGATCGTAGTCACCATGAGCAGAAGCGAGCTTGTGATTAAGGCCATCAACCTGGCTCTCAAGCTGGTGATAGGATGACATAAGCTGCTCAGACACTTTATTGAATGTCTGAAACGCACTTTTTAGATGCTGAAGCTGATTTGTATTTTCCAATGCCATTCTTTTGCCTTTGTCACTACGTTCTGCTGTAGAAAGTTTGACTTCAACAGAACTAAGGCAAAAATTGGGCCAGGTTTTTCGTTTTCTTTTAAATCAACAAGTTACAGGCCAAGCGCGCTAGGAGCGTCAATGTTACGACACCTCTTCATTACGTTGCAGGCCATATTTACGCATTTTTTCAACCAGCGTTGTCCGACGTAATTTAAGACGATTAGCAGCATGGGCAACTACCCCCCCCGCCTCCTCAATTGCCTGATGAATAAACTGTCGTTCGATATCAGCCAAGTATTCTTTTAGATCTATGCCTGCCACAGGCAATCTTGGCAGACGGTTCACGGAGGCTTCGACTTCATCAGATGAAATTGCTTGTTGAGCCAGCATAGTATTGATAATCGCCTCGCCAGCACTCAGCTCATTGGTCTGAAATTTTTCCGGCAAATCATTCATGTCCACCACACCGGTTGGGAACATAATGACCAGCCGCTCAATCAAGTTGGCAAGTTCACGAACATTACCCGGCCAATCGTACTGACACAAGGCCATCATAGCCGACTGGGTAATACGAACCGAACCCCTTCCTTCATTTTCCGAACGGGCAATCAGCTCAGTCACCAAAAGGGGGATATCATCGAGCCGATCACGTAATGGTGGCATTTCAATCGGAAAAACATTGAGTCGATAAAACAAATCTTCACGGAACTTACCATCGCTGATAGCCTGCTCCAAATCTCGATGTGTCGCCGCTACAATACGAACATTGGCGGTAATACTCTTATTACTACCCACCCTTTCGAATGTGCGTTCTTGTAGGACTCTGAGCAGTTTTACCTGCATATGCAGGCTCATGTCACCAATTTCGTCAAGAAATAGGGTGCCCCCCTCTGCCAGTTCAAAGCGTCCCTGCCTGGTACTAATTGCCCCAGTAAAAGCACCCTTTTCATGACCGAACAATTCACTTTCAAGCAAATCGGCGGGGATGGCACCACAATTAATTGGCACAAATGGCTTGTCTCTTCGAGAAGACAAATAATGCAGATTACGCGCAACAACCTCTTTGCCTGTGCCAGACCCACCAAGCACTAGCACGTTCGCATCTGAGCTAGCCACTTGCTCTATTAGTTTTCGCACCTGTTTGATTGAACGACTATTCCCAACCAGACTGCGGAATAATTCAACTTCCCCACGACGAGAACCCACCGCATTCTGACTTTCTCTGCACAGCTTTGCTTTTTCCAATGCAGCGACTAACTGTTTGTATTTTAGGGGTTGATCAAGAAAGGTAATAGCAACTTTTTGCAGGGCATCAGAGTAGCAGCCATCGTCACGCTCTTTTTCAAACAATATGATACTGACCGTAGGGCTGAGCAATCTTACTTGCCCCAAAATATCCTCGTGATTTTTGCCTGAACCGCAAGCCCCTAGCACTAAGGCTTGAACAGGCTGATCACATTGACTTAGTAGCTCTTGCCATGAGCTACTGTCTGAAGCATAAACATTACGAATATCAATAAATTCAAGAATTGACAGAAGCTCATCACGACGACTTTTATCATCATCTATCAGCAATATCGCTGATTCACGCATGGGTGCTCTCCAGTCTTTGTTTTAACAAGCAAAACATCATCAGTAACCCATAATGTCAAAAAAATACCACTAAAACAATCTATAATTGACTGTCATTCTAAGTAATTGTTTTACTTTTCATTCTTGCAATTTGACGACGATGGCAACGAAAAATATATTTTTCCAATAACTCCAATGAATAGCTATTAGATTGTGCATGTTCAACAACAACTAAATAGCCACCAGTCTCGACCAAATCAACTGATACAACCGAACCACAAATTGCTAGGGGAAATGGAAAGCGAGCATCAAGATAAATTTTGGCTTCTATGATTTGACCTAGTTCTGGAGGGTTTTCAAGCGTCTGCCACTGAATAAGCTTAGGGCCAAGTTTTATGTCCGTATTCGCGGGCATTTGAATATTTTGAGAAGCCAACTGCGCAACCAACTCAAGGATGATGTTGATTTTAAAATCCATGCGTTGGAGATCCTGATTTAACTCAGAATTTTCATCAGGCACCTCGTGCATCCCCTCATCCAGACCAAGGGAAATTTTCAGGCAATTCTGATTTGAACGTTCAACAGACGGGGAAAGACTTGCTGGACCAGCATGCAGTGACCACACCAGAGGAAGATTTACATCACAAGATAAACCACCAAACTCGATCGTCTCAGTCAAATCGCATCCCTATGACTTGCCTAGTAAAATTACGTTGTGATTGAGTATAAGGCAATTTGTAACAAAGCTATAGCACCGTATTTTTTTGATATTCGGACATCGCCTGGCGGGTAGAATTACTCTGTTTCATTAACTCAGCAAGCTTGTTTTTTGACTCTGCACCGAGGGCAATAATTTGATTATCTAAGGTCAATATTTTCTCTATCGAAACTCTCAATAGCTCTGAATTATTTTGTAAATCATTTGAGTCCAGTGAATTAAAAAAGGCCTCAAGTTCAGGCCTTCGTTGGGACTCTATTTCGGCAAGCTGTTCCCACTCACCTTGCTCAGCCAGCTCAAACATCGTTTCTGTAGTCGCTACAAAAGATGAAACGGCCTTCACTAAACTCACTGAGTGGTCATGCTTATTTTCAATATCCATTGACTAAATTAATATCAGTCATTATTCATCACGCTGTTTCAGTTGGATTTGTCTGCAACATTTCAGGTACAGCATCCCACGCCAATTTTATTTCAATAATAAGGCCAGCCACTTCATTCAACATTGCTTCATTATTTTCCAGGTTTGCCTCAGCAAGACGACGCCCCATGTAATCATAAAGGTCATCTAGATTCTGGGCGATTTCACCACCTGCTTCTATATCCAGACTCATTCTTAGGCCATCAATAATTGATATTGCCCATGAAATATGACTACCCTTCAAGGCTACGTCACCGCGTTGCATATAACCTTTCGCCAGATTAATCTTTTCTAGCGCACCTTCCATTAACATCTGAATCAAGCGATGCGGTGATGCCGAAGCCACACCAGACTGTGTGCCTACCTGCCTGTACTGATTAAGCATACTGTCCTTGTTCGGCGAATAATTCATTCAAACTCTCCCTAGATCTACTTCAGAGTATTTTAACCGCCAATACTATTTGGCGTGGGTAAAGCAGACAACTGCTGACTCAAAAAACTACTTGTCGAATTCATTTGTGAGATTAATGTATCCAGCGCGCTAAACTGGCGTCTATGTCGCGCTTCGATAATCTCTAACCTGTACTCCAGATTGGTCTCGCGGTCTTCGACATAAGAAATTCTGCTATTAATCCCATCTTCACGCGTATCAATTAAACCATCTGTTGCAATTAAACTATCGGCCATTGCCTCAAATCTTACAGCAAAACCTTGTGAGCTATCGGCAAATAGATCTGCCAAATCAGAAAAATTTGAGCTAATAACCCCATCCAAGGTAGCGCTATCGAGTGTCAAATCACCCGTAGTTGAATCGGTTTCAATGCCAATTTCAGACAAATAATTAAATCCCAAACCTGATGCCGAAGTATTCAATATATTCTGCATTTGGCGCTGCATTGTTAACAAACTACTCTCACCTTGCAACGTTGCATCTTCTCCCCCCAACGTCTTAATAGTGCTGCGCACATCATTGTAGGCATCAACAAACTTCTGCACCGACTCTTTAACCTTAGCTGTATCTTGGCTGACATTTAGGGTTTCGACAGTGCCAGGTGCCGCCTGCTTTAATGTAAGGCTAACCCCACTTAAGGCGTCAGTAACGGTATTAGAGGCTGAAGTCACCGTAATACCGTCAATTTTGACACTGGCATCTGCGGCCTCATTACCAGCAATGGTTTCAAATCCAAGCGCAGTGGCCACGCTGGCTGTAGTACCAGTGTCAATTGTGATCGTATTTTCTGTTCCAGAATCCGTTGAACTTAGCACCAGTTTGCTCTCAGTACCGGTATTAACGATTGAGGCAGAAACCCCAGTGTTATCAGCCGCATTATTAATCGCATCTCTAATGCCACTTAGGGTGTTATTGGTACCATCAATGGCAATTTGAAAGGTTCTTGGTGTACCAGCAGCATCCTGTGTAATTTCCAGTGTTCCGGTAGTGCCAATAGCTGTATCGGCATCAGCATAGGTTGAGCCGACATCTTTTCCAGAAGTCATTTTATGAGCATTGGCGAGCGCCAACACATCGATTGAATGCACAGCGGCTGAGGCCGTACTGCTGGCCGTTGCTGTGAACGAATCGCTATTAGAAGGTGTAGCAGAATAAACCTGAAACTTGTCAGATGAAGAAAGTCCCTTCATGGCCGACTGAAATGTTGAAAAGGCACTCTTCAGTTGCCCATAGGCGCTCAATTGAGCACTCAGGTCACTCTTTTGCGCCCCGAGTTGGTCAAGCGGACGACGCTCTAGCGCCATCAACTGACTGACTATACTATTTACATCCAGTCCCGAACCTATACCACCTGCTGACAGGGCCATATCTCACCTCTCATTTACTACAATGCCACGAATCATCCAATACAACATATCCGAGCAAATTTTATGCCAGCCCCTACACTTTGTTGTCAAACAGTGTTCCAGCACCTCTTTCCATGTTACGCAATATATGCAGAGTTTCCTCTGGCGGAATCTGACGCACTATTTTGTCAGTTTCAGGGTCGATTACCGTAATAATCAAGCGACCACTATCGTCATCGACGTTGAATTTCAAGTCACGGTCGATACTCTGCGCATATTCCCTCATTTTATGAGCAGCCTGTAATACCTGCTCATCATTGGCAGTTTCCTTTTCTGCAACATATGAAGGAGGAATTTGTTTGCCAGCCGCGGCGGCATCCTGCCGAACCCTTTGTTCCTGTTCTATCACGGTTGCGACAGGGACTGAAGAAGCTGGAATGATTGGCGCAGTATCAGTTACCGTAGGGGTAGAAATCTTTACGGTTGAGGCACTTTGTGCAATTTCATTTATACCTGACATATTTGACCACCTCCAAGGGTTCACCCTTCTGCACTATTAGCTAGTGCAGAAGGGGAATTCCTAGGCTACCTTAACTACCCAAGTAGTGAAAGTACGTTTTGCGGAACTGAGTTAGCCTGTGACAACATGGCTACACCCGCCTGTTGCAGAATCTGCGCCCGTGTTAGTGCAGCAGTTTCTGCGGCAAAGTCAGCATCCTGAATACGACTACGCGCAGCGCTCAAGTTCTCAGCAGTATTCTGAGTATTACGAATAACAGATTCAAAACGATTCTGAACCGCACCCAACTTACCACGTGAGCTAGAAACTGCACTCAAAAATGAATCCGCAGACGTGATCATGGTGGCGGCACCAGCGGAGGTTGCCACAGTACCGGAGGTAGCAAGCGCTGCATAGGAACCATTAGTTGTGATATTGGATGTTGTTACAGCAATCGTATCACCGTTGTTGGCACCCACCTGAAAATTAAAGGTGGTAGCATCCGAACCAATGATTGCGATGCCATTAAATTTGGTACCCGCAACACGACCGATCTCTGCCTGTAGCTCTGCAACCTCATCCTGTAGTGAAGCCCTATCAGCCGTGCTGTTAGATGCATTGGTAGACTGAACCGCCAACTCACGAATACGTTGAATATTGGTTGTAATCTCGGCGAAAGCCCCTTCAGCAGTCTGAGCAAGAGAGATCGCATCGGCAGAGTTACGAGATGCTTGGTTCAAACCACGAATCTGCGCAGTAAAACGCTCAGAGATGGCCAAACCAGCCGCATCATCTTTTGCACTATTGATACGAAGACCTGAAGAGAGACGCTGCAAAGCCTGCTGCAGTGATTTTGATGTGTTATTCAAGTTACGCTGGGCGTTCAACGCCATTACGTTGGTATTTACGACTTGAGCCATGACAAATACTCCTAAAACTTACCGAGTGGGTCAAAACTTCAACACTCACCCGTTTTCATATCTAGCGGATATATCTCTCAATCTTGGAAATATTTACCGCTCCCAATAATGTTAGCGGCCAATTAAACCGTAAACTTTAGTTATGGCGAAAAATTTCTTATGGTCATCGTCTCCGCAATACCGTCGACCAGCACCTTTCTGTACTTTTTTCAATAATTACAATACATTAACTAGAAAACAGCTCGTCTGACAATAGCCGTCATAACTACAGGGGCACCCTTTGAGCAGCTACCAAACATCACAATTTAACGAACCCTATCTTGCTGATATTTCAGGGGATATATTTGAAACGGCTCCATCCGTACAGGCCTTCCATTCAATGCTGGACGAAACCCTGTTTGATAGCGATACATTCTATATATTATATGGCGGTGACTGCGGCCTTTTGATACCGCATATTATTAAAAACAACCCGCCAATTGACAGCCGTTACTTAATAATTGATTTTGATGAAATCAGTAACAGACTACCAATAAACTCACCTCCCCCAGAGAACAAGCAAAACATCAAATTTTCAACTCCAGAACAATGGCAAGAAATAGCCGATGTAATGAATCTCGCCAGCTACGCTTACCGTGACAAAGTTAAGATAATCAGTTCACTTTCAGTTCTACAGGGGCCAAACCAAGAATATCGCCTGTCATTCCAGCAATTGAACAAGCTCATCGAGCAATCCCTGTGGAGATATAAAATAGGGCTACAGGAACAGTTTTTTATGAACCGACAACTCGAAAATGCCGGTGAAAACATTGTCCCTGCAAAATGTCTTAGAAATATATTTCCAGGTAAAACGGCAATCATATTGGCGGGTGGGCCATCACTGGATGAGTTAATCCCCTGGATCAAACAGCACCAGAGTGAACTACTCATAATTGCCGTATCTCGCATATCAGCCAAACTAATTAAAGCAGCTCTCATTCCCGATATAGTGATTAGCATTGACCCTCAAGAGGTTTCATTTCTAAATTCCAAGGAAATGCTTGAACTCGGCGAAAAGACATTACTCATCAACTCCAGTTTCTTATCACCATTACTACTTAGCCAATGGTGCGGTCAAAACGTATACCTTGGCCCGCAACTGCCATGGCAGCCAGAAAAAGAAACCGACAACATCAAATCTGTTGGTCCATCTGTTACAAATTGCGCCATCAATCTTGCGATTGAAATGGGCTGCAAGCAACTCATACTTGCAGGCGTTGACCTATGCTATAGCCAGGAAGGTTATACACATACATCTGGAACACAAGAACATGCTGCCGGGCCAATTATTGGCATGAATGAACTCCATGTTGCTACCAATGACAATAAAACAGCTGCTACAACCAATGCTCTTTATGAAGCAATAGACTCCATAAAATTACAATCGATAGAGGCAAGATCATATGGCTGTAAAATTATCAACCCGGCCAAAGGGGCTGCCAAAATAGAAAATGTAGACCACATTCCTGTCAACAGCCTTGAAATCACTACGCCATTAACAACACCAGCATGGGCTATTATTCGGCAAGCACTGCCACAGGATATAGATAAAACTACTCGTATCGAGCATTACCAGAAAACCAATTCAGAACTGCATCACACATTAATTGCATTAGGAAAAGTCAAAAAACTAAACCAGGATGCCTTGTCACACAGTCAAGAACTTACCCAAACAAACACTACTGACCAAGCTAGCAAGCTGGAACACAAAATAGAGCGTATTGAAAAAAAACTAAATAAAGAATTCAAAAATCTTTGCGATACGATCAAGCGATACAACGCCAATCAATTCTCACAAATGCTCAAATCACACAGCGAGGATGAGACAAATCAGTTTCATATGCTGAAGATCTATCATCAGGCCCATATAGAAGGTAGCAATATGCTCTCATCTTCAATAAAAAGCGCCCAATATCGTTTACAAACTCGACTCGAAGAGGAAAGTGACCATCCAAATTTTGAACAGATACTGGATCAATGGAACAAAGATAGGCAGTGGGGCAGAAGTATAAAGTGGATTGAGCAGCACCCCGACACTTACAACAAACTGAGCACTGACCAGAAAGAACCATTAAACAGACAAAAAGAACTCTTCACAACAAGAATTCACGCGGCCGAAAAGGAATTATCATTACACTTTTCGACTGCAAATATCCCATCTTATAATACGATAATCGACAAGGCGCTTGATTTTTTTGAAAAAAGAGATCCTGACAATATCTCTCGTTTAATAAATAGAATAGAGAAGCGTGATCCACACGAAGTTGAATTGGAATACGAGGAACTCAGCAAAACAGACCCTGCCCGATTAGAAGCGTCACCATTAGCCAGACAATTTTGGCATGAATATAAAGCTGGTGATCAACCATATGCAGTTTGCGTCATGACAACGCTAAAGGGCTTGTTAAGCGAGCTAAAAGATGATCAGAACAAAGCCCTTCGATTTTACCAAGAGGTAGAGCTAAAGCCTCATGCCTGGCACCCAAGCCAAATTGCTTTAGAACACACGCTTGGCATTACCTTCGAACAAGAAAACTATGAGCTAGCACTAGAAACACTAGAGAAGCTCTCAACATATATGGATGAATATAAAATACCCTATGCCCAGCTACTCAAAGCCACCGGTGACCTGGATAAGGCTGTAGACATCTACACCAGCCATATAACCCAGAACCCCCATGACCTGGATATTTCCTTGGAACTTGGTCTGATTTTCGCAGAAATTGGTGTAAAAGACGGTGTCGACGCCGTAATAAACCAAATCCGTTCGCAGTCACCGGACCATCCTGGCATAAAAATACTTTCTGAATCGCTAGAAAAACTTGAAGCCCATTAAATCAAAACTAATGGGGTGATATTTGATAACGGAGGCTCGGCAGCTCGCCTCCCTGACGATAAGTTTCATCAATTTCACACAGACTAAAAAATAGCCGTGTTAGTGATTCCGTCTGACACGGCTGATGCTGCAACATAGGAAAGATTGCGGCCTCTGTCGTATCCCAATGGATAGACACTCCTTTCTCGCCATCGCCAATTTTCACACAACCGCTTGTGGCCCCAAGTCCGCTTTTACATGAGACCAAACTCGATGCCGGCTGATGATGATCACAGCCATCATTCAACTCAAGCAACTCCTCACCTTCCCCTCCAGCATGATAACTTACCGAGAGGCTGTCATTGAACGCCTCTGGGAGCATAGTCAATGTACCCGCGCGAACAGTGCCATAGGGGCGTAGCCAACCGGGAAAAGCGATATTGACAGCCAGCCTCTGCGTATTCGAGTCAATAACAAGCTCCTTGTGAATCTGTCCAAGAGTGGTCTCGACAATTGCCTTAATGTGCAAATCACCATCAACAACAGATATCTTCGGCTCAACCCACTCCAGATCCGTCAACCGACGATGTTTAGTGACCTGTTCAACAACAACGCCTGCGCTGTAAAAGTCGGCACCCAGTTCGATGGAATGAAAATACCCTTGAGGCAGAGTGCCGACCACAGGTAAATAACCATGATCACGAAATGCCAGACTATGGACAGTCAACCCCCTGCGCAGATTCAAAACCAATTGGAGCGATTCAGTTTGGATAGATAACAAAAACCCATCTTCATCGAAGGAAATGGAATAGCCCGCATCAAGCAGTTCCTGCTCAGTACTATCTTTAGATATTTGCTGCCCATGTTCTGAATACCCCAACTCGACACCCACCTCAACCGCCAAGCTATCAAGCGCCTCAAGCAAAGAGTCCCAGCGTTGATCGGTAATATGCGTACGCATATCACTTGCCCAGCATTGACAAAGGCGACGCTGTAAATCTGGATTATTATCAAAGCCGGAACGCTGCAAGGCCTGATAAATTCGATGACACATAGTATTGAGCCACAGATCATCCCTGCCTGTGACAGCCCAGCGACTGAGGTTGTATTTCGCCTGCTTCTTCACCGGCACGGGTTGCTTCACCGAGGTTAACTGCACCGCCTCCATAGGCTTATTTTCACAACTTCGTGCCAATGCCTGACTAGGACTCAGCCACTCAGCCCCCTCCTGTTTTAATCTCGCGACCAACTGTTCAATTCGCAGCCACTCACCCTCGGCATGCAAACCTGACTCGGTTTCATATCGACCGGGACGAAAATCAAAAATCTCCGCATCATTGGCATACAGCGCCAGAGGCAGCTTAAGTTCTACA
This sequence comes from uncultured Gammaproteobacteria bacterium, assembly GCA_965602225.1. Classification (GTDB taxonomy): domain Bacteria; phylum Pseudomonadota; class Gammaproteobacteria; order Tenderiales; family Tenderiaceae; genus Tenderia. The sequence continues at coordinate 82,741 of CBFCYE010000002.1, forward strand.
GCCCTGTTACGAAAATAAGCCAGATAATCATCCAGGCGAATATCGCCATGGGCATAGCGCTGAAATTTCTGAAACAGAATAGAATCAGACCATAACACCGGCATAACGCCACCCTTCGTCCCCCGCGCATAGCTCGGCATCACTGCCGCATCCGAATCAAAACCCAAGGCCAGGCTAACATTGTCACGATCCATGATGATGCCCTGATAACCGGACTTCTGATAAACATCCACCATACCGGATGAATAAGCCATTTCATTGACTAGGGCCAGCCTTGGCTCAACACCTAATACAGATCGGTAAACATATAGACCAAACTGCTGATTGCGAAGATTGAGCTCATACGGCACCAACGGCCCGATCATCTGCACATAGCCACTGCCAATCAACTCACAGGCACCCTGTTCCAGTAATATTTTGAACCGCTCAACCCACTGCGGTGCAATAGTTTGAATCTGCTCCAGAGTCCAGCCACTCATCTCAATACCCAAAGGCAGGCCATGCGCGTCAACAAGCTCAAGCAATGGCCAATAACATTTTTCTATCACCTCAGCTCGTTGCGATTCTTCAATCGAGGAATAAGCCAAGTTCAGATGAAATAAGGTGTAAACAGGAATCAAAGGGAGTTCGCTTTCGAATAATCAATCAGTTGCATTAATATACTTCATAACATAAATTCGGACATAGCTTGCTGGCACCTGCTTGCAAAAAATATCACAAGCATATTCATTAATGAAAACCACCGCCATCATCCAGGCCCGCATGGGTTCCTCACGCCTACCGGGCAAAGTATTAAGAGAGATCGCGTCAAAACCTGTTTTGTGGCACGTCATTTATCGTCTCAGGCAGTGCCAACAGATAGACCAGATCATCATTGCCACCACCACCGACCAGCAAGACGACGCCATCGCCAACTACGCTCAACAACAAGGTGTTGGCATCAGCCGCGGCCCGGAAGCAAATGTATTGGAACGCTATCGCCTTGCAGCCAAACAGAGCAATGCCGACATTATCATCCGCGTCACCGGTGATTCACCGCTGATCGACCCTACCACCCTGGACAACATGATATTCGCCCTGAAGTCAGAGCAGGCCGATATCTGCCGTGGCCGCCCCGGCCCCCATGGTTTGAAAGTGGTGCACGAAGGCTTCACCCCCATTTCACGTCGCGCCTTCGAACAACAAGTGATAAAAGGCGGCCATGACCCGGCAGTGCAGGAACATGTCACCACCAAGCTGCAAGAATATGTCACCGACCTGAAAATAGCCGAAGTCGACTTCAATCCAGAACATTTCTTCAGCGAGGTAAGACTGTCAGTCGACACCCCAGCTGATCTGGAATTCATGAACCGGATTTATCAGCTGCTAGGAGCAGCACCGGGTGATGCCGACCTAAGCGAGGTTGTCAGACTACTCAAACACCAACCTGAACTGCTCGCCATCAACGCCCATGTGCATCAAAAAGGCGCTGACGAAAAAAGTCACCAAGTCATGATTCGTTGTGATGGTGATAGCAGCGTCGGCCTGGGGCATGTGATGCGCTGCTTGTCACTGGCACAGGCGCTGCGCGACCAATATTCCGTCGGCGTCCGCTTTGCCATGCAGGCAAGCAACCTGGCCACCGAACACTCCGGCAAGGCGCTGCTAGAGGCTGCCCTGTTTCCGGTAGACCTCATCCCAATAGGTGCCAACGAGCGTGACTGGATCAATACTCAAATAGCCCTGCATCCCGTCGACGCCATCATATTCGACATCCGCACCGACCTGCCGGCAGCGGCCCTATCAGAATGGCGCAAACAACACCTGCTCACCGTCTGCATAGATGAACCTTCAGAGCGCCGCCTGAATTGCGACCTGGCCTTCTACCCACCAGTGCCACAGATCGAACAGATGTCATGGCAGGGCTTCAACGGCACACTCATCTGTGGCTGGCAGTGGATACTGTTAGGTGCTTCATTCAAACAGCAAGCTTCATTCAAACAACTGCCAGCTGCCAGCAACAGCCAGTCGCCGCAATTACTGATCAGCATGGGCGGTGCCGATCCAGCTGGCATGACACTCAAGGCCATTGAAGCTCTGGCCAATGTCAAACATGATCACCTGGCCCACGTCATTCTCGGCAAGGCCTTTAACCGTGCCGCAGATGCCAAGGCGCTGGCCGACAAACTCAAACTGAATATCAACTTTCATCATGACATCCGTGACATGGCCGGCCTCATCAACACTATGGATCTGGCGATTGCAGCCTTTGGTGTCACCGCCTATGAACTGGCCGCCTGTGGCGTACCAAGCCTGTTGCTCAGCCTGAGCGAAGAACACGCCCTTGCAGCCCAAGCCCTGCACCGGCACGAGGCCGCCTGCTCATTGGGAATACATAGTGAGGTCACACCTAAACAACTGGGCCAACAGATCAATCAACTGCTGGCAGATGATGCCCGCCGTCAATCCATGCGTGAAGCAGCCCTGTCACTGCAAATCATCAATGGTGCCGACAAGATCGCCGCCACCATCAAGGATGCCCTGAACTCACAAGGAATTGCGCCATGACCGATTCACTACAATGGCAACAGCATCACGGCCCATCACTAACATCAAAAGACGGCATCGATGTGATTGACTGTCAGCACTGCGGTTTCAAACACGTCATCCCCCTGCCCAGCACCGCCGAGCTGGAACATTTTTATCGCGAAACCTTTTATAGTTCGGAAAAAAGCGATTATCTGGATTCAGCAAGTGCAGACCAGGCTTGGTTGGATTCAATTTACAACGACCGCTACGACAGTTTTGAGTCCCTGCTGCAAGAACAACAACGCGACATCCTCGACGTCGGTTGTGGCCCAGGCTTTTTCCTCGCCGCCGGGGCCAAGCGGGGCTGGCATGTGCAAGGCATAGAGCCCTCACCCCAGGCAGCAGCGTTTGCCAGTGGCCACGGCGTCGAAGTAAGCGAAGGCTTTTTCTGTGCTGAATCCATTGCCGACCTACCACCGCAGGATGTAATCCACATGAGCCAGGTACTGGAACACCTGGCCGAACCGACACAGGCACTGACTCTCGCCCACAGCAAACTCAAAAGCGGCGGCCTGATCTGTATCTCCGTACCGAATGATTTCAATCCACTGCAGCAGGCGCTAGTCAAGGCAGACGGCTATTCAGATTGGTGGGTGTCACCGAAACACCATCTCAACTATTTTGACTTTGATTCGCTTGAGGCATTACTAAAAAACAACGGCTTCGAACCCGTTGAACGCGAGGCCTCGTTTCCACTGGAACTATTTTTGCTGATGGGTGACAACTACATAGAAGACCCAGACCTAGGCAAGACCATCCACAACAAACGCAAACGCCTCGAACTGACCCTGGCCGAGTCCGGATTCAATCACAGCAAACGCACCCTATTTCAGGCCCTGGCTCAGGCAGGGCTAGGACGGCTAGCCATCGTCATTGCCCGTAAAAGCTAACTACCCGCCCCCAGATAGGCACCACCGTTGACGTTCAGAACATGACCGGTGATATAGCGGGCTTTCGCTGAGGCGAGAAAGATAACCGCGTCGGCCACATCCTCGGGTAGACCGACATAGCCCAGCGGAATACCTGCCAAGATTTCTGCTTCACTGCTGTTGGCTAGCACCTGTTCATACATGTCGGTTTTAATAAAACCTGGTGCTACCGCATTGACGCGCACTCCCACAGGTGCCAGCAGTTTTGCAGCCGACTTGGTCATGGAGATCACTCCCGCCTTGGCAGCGGCATAGTGTGGCGCCTTAGTGCCGCCCATCTGGCCACCGACGGAACTGATGTTGACGATGGCCCCGCCCATTACACCGTTCTTCGCTTGTGTCTCGAACTGTCCGGCGGCAATCTGGCTGGTGAGAAACACCCCTTTCAGATTGGTATCTATGGTGCGCGACCATTCATCTTCATCGATGCTTTGAAACGGTTGTTGCTTGAGATAACCAGCGTTATTGACCAACACATCCAGGCTGCCCCATTGTTCGACCAAAGCCGCCACCGCAGCCTCAACACTGGCACGGCTACTGACATCCAGCGCCAGCAACATTGTCTCGCCATCACAGCCAGCGGCCACCTTCTCTGCCGCCGCCGCCTTTTCATGATATGTCAGCGCTACCTTGGCACCCTCTGCCGACATGGCCTGCGCAATCGCCGCACCAATGCCGCGCGAGGCACCGGTTACCAGCACATTTTTACCTGCCAATAGACCAGTCATTACAAGCCCTCCCATTGTTGCCGTATGCGGGTGTAAATACCTTCACCGTCCAGGCCGTACTGCTTTTCCAGTTCCTGATTGGTGCCGGGCTCGATAAAGGCACAGGGCAGGCCAATGCGCAGAAACTGTTTCATGATTTGGTGATCCGATGCCAGTTCGATGATGGCACTGCCGACACCACCGTCGCGCACATATTCTTCCACTGTCACTAGTCGTTCGGTCTTGGCCATGAGTTCGAGCAGGGCCTGCTGCGGCAGCGGCTTGAGATAACGCAGGTTGACCAAGCCAGCATCCACGCCTTCACTGCGGAGTCGCTCCACCGCTGCTTTTGAGGCGGCAAACTTGTTACCCACGGTTATCACAGTCAGATCGCGCCCCTGCTCTATTTGCTGCAAGCTAGAAAAGCTGGCCTGATCTTCTTCCAACACAGCAGGGTCAAAATCATCAACCGGACCGTAGGGCATCAGGATTAACACCGGCCCATGCAGGTCGCGTAACTGATCGCGCACCATGCGCTCGGTTTCGTAACGATCTTTGGGATAGAGGATCTTCAGATTGGGCAAGGCGCGCAGATAGGGAAAATCGTAAACACCATGATGAGTAGGATTGTCATAACCGGCAAAACCACTGCGTACACCCATAATTAGAATCGGCAGGTTCATAAAACAGACATCGTGAAACAGCTGATCAAAGGCACGCTGCATAAAGGTCGACTGAAAGGCCACCACCGGTTTCATGCCGCCCAGTGCCAGACCGACACTCATGGTCATGCCATGCTGCTCTTCCATGCCGGGATCAAAACAACGTTGAGGATATTTCTCAAAGGCCGGCGTTAAACCGGTGGCATAAAGTGTTGATGGCGTAATGCAGACAATCTTGTCGTCTTCTGCCATCTGCTCCAGCACCACGCCACCGGCGATGTCTTGATAGGCCGGGCCCGGTGGTGTGACATTCGCAGCCCCACTCTCCTTGTCGAAGGGGAAAGAGAAGTGCATCCGCAGCGGATGCTTGTCAGCCGGTGGCCAACCCTGCCCCTTAACAGTTTTGACGTGAATCAGGTTGACGCCCTTTTCCGTCCGCGCCGTATTAAAGGCCTTGAACAAGGCATCAATGTCATGACCATCAACGGGGCCGTGGTAGTTCAGTCCCCAGGACTCGAACAGACTGCGGGCTCGCCCCTCACTCTGCATAGCCTCGTGCAGACCGCCAAACCCTGGGCTGATGGCATAACCGTTGTCATTGATCACCAGGGTGAGTTCGATATCTTCAACGGCGATATGATTCAGTGCTTCCAGCGCCATCCCTTCCGCCAGGGCCGAATCACCAATCACGGCCACCGCCCGACGTTGATCACCCTCTATGCGTCGCGCCAGAGCCATGCCCGCAGCAATCGAGATCGAGGTGCCAGCATGGGAGGCCTCGATTAGATCATGCTCACTCTCACTGCGGGTGACAAAACGGTTCATGCCGCCATAGCTATTCAAGCTCGCAAACAAATCGGCACGACCGGTGAGCAGTTTGTGGGTGTAACCCTGATGGCCGGTATCCCAGATGATGGGTTCGGCCGGTGAGTCAAATACGGCATGCAGGGCGATGCTCAGCTCAACCGTACCCAGGTTGGCGCCGATATGGCCGCCGGTGGCGGAAATATTATCCAGCAAAAAATGGCGAACGGAATCCGCCAGCTGCGACAGCTCTGCAACACTGCAGCCATGCAACTGTTGTGGTGAGCTGATTGTTTCAATATTCAGTGGTGCCTGGTTCTCTGTCATGCCTGCTTACCAACAATCCTTATCAATTAATTTTTTATCTACATTTGCATCCGCACTTGCAGCCGTTGCCTGGCAAGATCCAGGCACTGTTTCAAGGCAACCCTGTTCTCAGCCGCTGCCCAGATAAAGCCCATCACCGCCAGATTATCTGCCACAGAGTCTACCCGGTAACCGGGCTTTTTCAATGTGCTGATTTGCTTAACACCGGCCACAGTGCGGGCCTCTTCAATGCCGTCGATGGCAACAAACTCGCCCGCTGAATCGGGGAAGACGGCCATCCAGCCGGCCACCTGCTTGTCATTTTCTCTCGGCAAAAAAGCCTCAAACGACTGACCGGCCAGGTGCGCAAACCAGGCCTGTGAGGCGCTCTGGCCATTTGTCGCCAGCGGGGTGACAAATGAACTGCTGACATCACCATGAAAGCGCGGCGCAATTTCAAGTATCACCGGTTCTTGATTACAGACAATCACGTCCGCCTTGACCGGCCCGGCATCAATGCCCAGCGCCCGCGCGCCTGCCTCAACTCTGGCATAGACCTTGGCGCTGATGACCTCAGACAGGGCACTGGGTTGGCAGCCCCAAAGCGGATAATTAAATGGTCGAGGTGAAAAATACCGGTCCAGCAAACCGCAGGGATAAAACTGCCCGGCGATAAACAAGCCGTTGACGTCGATATGCTCGCCTACAACTACCTGCTCCACCATCACCTCAGTCGAAAATTTTTGCGCCTCCATCAAGGCAGCCGACAACTGTTGCAGATGACTGACAGTGCGCACACCACGACTGCCACTGCTATCCACCGGTTTGATGATCAACGGCAAACCCAGGTCAGTGACCACTGCCTGCAGTCCAGACAGACTAGCAACACATTCGCCACGCGGCACACTCACACCAGCCGCCTGCATTAACGCCTTTGCCTGTGGTTTATCCAGCGCCAGGACGGTGGCCGCCTCGCTGGCTGCGGGCAGATCAAACTTTTCAGCAATCGCCGCTACCGCTGCCAGGCCAAAATCACTACCGCAATAACAGCCCACCAGTTTGTCTTGTGCGGCAATCTCTTGTGCCAGCTGCATCAGCCCCGCCACGTCCGAACCATTCAGCTGACGATAGTCATCAGCCATTGCTACGCCGGGGGCATTAGGGTTGGTGTCGGTCACCACCGCTTTAAGGCCCTGCTGTTTGGCCCAACTGATGGCCGGCAGCTGTAACAGGCTGGCACCAATATAAATAAGCGTGGGCCGCTGCGTCATGCCGACATCCCTTGCAGAACCTGATGAGCAAGTGCTGCAATCTCGGCACCACCCTCCACTCTGCTGAGCGTGGACAGATACTCCTCACGACTACCAGCCTTGATCAGTTCGCCACCGATAACCAGATGAGGCTGGGGCGGCTGAGCAGGAAGCTCTGGCGCAACAGCGGTAGCGAGTTTTACCTCACTGACAAAGGCATTAAAACCTGGCCAGATTGCCGGCAGCAATTGATCGGCAATGGCATCACCACACAGACCAGGATTAACCTCGTACAACAGCAACTCACCCTGCTCAGTCAGACGGAATGAGAAAAAGGCAAAACCAGCCTGATAGTGCCAATGCGTGATCAGCCTCTGGGCGACAGCATGGCAACGGGACGCGATCGATGTATTTTCAAACACAGAAGGTCCAGCTACACCCAGCCCCTGCACCTTGCCGTGTTGAAAGGCGGCAAACTCATCATAGAGCAGTCCAAACTTGATTTGGCCCTGTTGGATCATGGCCATATAACCCAGGTCCAGACCCGCGATATAAGCCTCCACCTCCACCGTATCGTTATAAGATTCGGCCCTGGCCGCGACATAGGCCTGACGAAAGCTCGCCGCATCATCAACCTTGTAGACATTCTGCTTACCCACCAACGGCATATCGGGTTTAACCACCCATGGCAGAGGGAAACCGGGCAGGCTGGCATCGCTGAGACAAACACCCGCAGGGGTGGCAATACCAAGCAGCTCTGCCTGCGCCCTCAAGGCCGATTTATAGACTGCGGCCTGGGCAAACGATGCCGGAATACCGGCCAGCCCCAAACTCTCGGCGACACGTGCCGCCGTCAGCAGAGCGGGACCGGAACTTCGCGTCAGCACGGCGCGGAAATCAAAGCGCTGTTTTAATGCTGCCAACTGCGCTAACACGGTTTCGCTGTCATAGGTGCTGACAAGTATTGTCTCTGCCAGCAAGGTGCGCGCTTCAGCTGACGGTGAGCGGTCCACTGCCACCACTTGATAACCAAGCCCATGGGCGGCTCGAATCAACGGCAGTTGGCCGCCACCGGCACCGATGCTGAGGACTGCCGCCACTACAAAGGCTCGGTGATAATGCGAATGGTTTGATAGACCTTACCCACCCGCCCTTCCAGTTCTTCACGGTCAAGGGCCGTCACCACAAACACACCGAAGCGATGGGCATGACTCAGGGATGGCGGCACCTCGTCACCGGGATGATACCAGAACTCAAGCTTGTGCAGCCATTCCCAGCTGCGCACTTCGTCCTCCCCCTCCACCCTGATCAAGCGCCCAGGTTGAGGAAAAAAATAACGATTGGCCACCGCCTGATTGCAGCTTGGTTCCAGTGAGGACAGGTCGGGCTGCCGGCCGATGGCAATCTCGATCACGGTTTTGACATAGTTCACCCCCGTGCCCAACGGCACCAGGCTTTCACAAAAGTCCCCGCCCGACAGACGCGCTGCCATCTCGATCATCTTTGGCCCGCCCGGACTCATCACCACATCACCCTTGGTGACACCGTTGCGTACCCCCAGAGCCAGCGAGGCTTTTTCGACTAGAGCTTCAACAGCGGCACGCTCTGTCTGGTCAAGGCATGAAGGTACCCAGCCACCGTTTTCCATAATCTGCGGCCGGAACCGTTCCAGCAGATCATAATTGCGATCGGCAAAACCGGGGGTGTGGGCATGGCCATCAACCATGATGGTTTCGGTACTGATCTGCAGGCCGGGCAAAAATTCCTCCACCAGTACCCGCTGGGAGAAGGAAAAATCCCGCGCCTTGTAAAACAGGTCTTCAACATCACAACTATCATCCAACAGAAACACACCGCGCGAGCCAGAACGGTCATTTGGTTTGATGACCAGGCTGATGCCGCGCGCGGCGATGATCTGGCGCAACTCATCATAGTTGCTGATCTCGGCAAACCAGGGAATCGGCACAGCATGTTCGGCAAAACGCTGCTTCATGCCTACTTTGTCTACCGCGACGGCGGCATCCTCTTCAGCGATGGTCGGCGTTCCCAGATGCGTTGCCACTGCGGCAACAACATCCGGAATGTCACTGCCCATGGTGGAGACGCCAAGCAGAGTGGCACCCTGGCTTTTAAATTCATCCAACCAGGCCAGCACCTCAGGTACTTCCCGTGTGCTGACATGGGCAAAGGCATCCGCCACCTGACAGCCGGGGGCATCGGGGTTGCCATCCACGGCCAGCACCTTCAAGCCCATCTGCTGCGCGGTGCGGATCATGAACAGTTGATCGGAGCTGGCGCCCAGCACAACCAGATAATTATTTTCAGTGTTCAACACTAAACGGCTCCCGCACCGGAATTACTTCCAGAATTATTTATTCGCTATAACACAAGGCGATCTCAACACGATCACCGGCAAGCTGACGGATTTTTCTGACTATCTCATCCTGAAACCGATTTGACGATACCAGGATGGCATCCACACCCAGTTCAACAATTTGTTCAGGTGCGTAAACAGGCAGCCCAAGAAAACGTATGCCCTGTTTTTTCGGATCACCATCAATCAGGATTGAAGTCACCGCCTGCAGATCAAAATGTCCCATCAGCTCGGCAGTGTGGATACCGGCGCCATAAATGGCGATGTTAAGACCCTGCTGTTGCCAGCGGGAAAATGCCCCGGCAACATTCTGATCCAGCTCGGCCAATAACTGCTGCTCCTTTTCGGCGTAAGTATTTACCGCAGCCACTGCCTCAGCCCTGTCATCTGCAAACTGCGACAGGGCGGCATCACTCCAACAGTCCATCTGTCGCGCGGCCACCAGCCGTATTATTTTGTCTGAGACGTCAGGGTCAATGATGATCTGAGTCAGGCCATATTGTCCCAGTAAGGCTGCCAGGCTGCCAGGGGTGAAGTGTTGAATGTGTTCAAGAGAGAAAAATCCTGTCAGTGACAACTCGGGCCTAAGCAGATTGGGAACTTCAATAAAGACGATACCGTCGGCTTTTAACAACTCGGATAGCCGTTGCAGCGCTTGGTGCAGGTCAGGCAGATGCTCAAGCACACTCACCAGTGAAATCGCATCGAAGCTGGCAGTCTCATAGCCATCTTGCGCCAACATGGCCGTCTCTACCTGATAGCCCTTGGCCGTAGCACTGGCCGAGGCCTCAAGTGAGGGCTCAAGGCCAAAGCACTGCCAAGCAGGCACCGCCTCGTTTGAGAACGCATCAAGAAAACCACCCACGCCACAACCGATATCCAGCAGTTTTCCCGCTGCTTGATGACTAAGAAAGGAATTTAGAAACCGGGCCCGGGTTTGATTCAGTCCGGTGTAATAACCCTGCGGCCCTTCATCACGATAGGTCTGCCCTGAGGCCAGCGGGCTGGAATAGTAATGCTCAACCAGAATGGTCTGTCGCACCCTGGGACAGTTGTAGACAAAACCGCAGCCTGAGCATTGACTGACACTGATTGTTATTTCACCAAGCGAAGTTCCGCTACGTTTGCGACGCTGATATAACGGCTGCCGTCGACTGCTGCCACATACGGGACAATCAGGCTCTTCATAAATGGCGTCGTTGCCAAAAGCTGATTCACTCTGCTGAGATGACATAAATCTAAATTGAAAGATTGGATTTATGCAGCAATGGCGAAAATAGTTCAGCCGCAGGTTGCTCATGTGCAAAACGCTGCCGTGCCTCAACTGCCCGTTCGGTAAAACAACCAAGCTCCAGCTGTTCTTGCACGGTAGCCAACCAGGAGTCAGCCACCTTATTCATATAACAATGCAGGTCCGTGGGAAAATCGCACTGATCAGTAATCAATAATGAATCATTGCAGAGGTGATAAAACAACCGCGTTACCGATTCATGCCGCCAGTCAGGGTGCTGTTTGATATTCAGCACCAGCTTACTCCTGGCCACTAGGTCCTCGCGATGAAAAGGCGCGGTAAACAGGACCGATGCAACCACCTTCAGCCCGGCATCGGACAAGCTGGTAAGCACATTTTTACGATGACTGGTCATGGTGCCGGTAAACAACACATCAATATCCTTAGCCTCATCAGACCGATGTCTGACCGTGGCAAAGCCATCCACATAACCATGGGGCATATACTCAACAATCTTTCCAGGAAAGGCCTGCTGATAAAGCGGCACTTGCTGATCGGCCACATGCCAGATCGCATTCATACGCGGCAGTAACCTGACAAAATTATCATGCCGATTTTGCCAGAAATCACGACGCACATTGTGATCCCCCTTCTCCTGTGTCTCAGAAGAGTCCTGGTAGATATCATTGAATGTGGCACCGGTAAGAAACTCGGTAGCAATAACGATCAAGCCGGTCCCCGGACACCAACTGTTTTCCACCTTTGTCACAAAGTCGTCCTTGAAGTATTCAAGCACGATATTGATATGACCCGGTGAAAATTCATATTCGATATCCGCTACATGGCCACAGGACTCAAGGGCATATTTTAGATATAGAAAATAGTCGCCGATGTGAAGGCCGAAATTACCGTGGTTTTCATAAATCAGTTTAAACTTCATATCAGTCTTACAAGAGCCTCATTCGAAAATACTAGTGGCTAAAGGCCTCAATCGGGTTATATCTTTCCCAGCGCTGCCGGTATATTTTCTGCGCCTCTGCAAATTGTGCTTGATAGTGAGTAATATTATTTATCGCATCTTCAACTGCCAGACACACACCCTCGACATCCCAGGTCTTGAAGGTCGGACAATCCAGGTTGTGCCTCTCCATCCACAATGACATTTTGCAACGCTCGGGAATAACAGCCACTTTCCCCAGGAACAGACACTCATCGAAAATACCGGACATGATATGACGGTATCTGGGGCCATAGGGCAAGAGCACGATGTCAGCACTCTCGATCAAATCACAATATGTTTCACAATCGAGCAGACCAGTGTACAAGGCCAGGTTGTCATGCCCCGCTAGCAAACCGAGCTGGGACTTTTGCTCCTCAGAGATATAGCCTGCCTCACGGGCATTGCCCATCTGCACGATAAACGAAACATTATTGCTACGGGCATTGATCTCGCCAACCACTGCGGCGATCAAATGCTGGCCCTTACTAACATCACCCACACCACCAGACCCCAGATAGGCAATCTTTAGATTTTCACTTGGCTCAGATCGAGGCTGAGACTGAGGCGTTGGTCTGCCCGAATACATAGAGTGGGTATAGATAAATTTGAGGCTGTCATGCTTGCAGGTTTCAAGAAAGGCCCTGTTAGGAAACGGTTCCTCATAGAACACCCGGAACCGATCAACCTGGTCGGCAGGAATACTATCGAACAGATAACGAAACATAGAGCGTTTGATTTCATTCGGCACAACCACCTCATCCAGCTGCTGAAATGAGGCATCACTTATCTCAATACCATTACGCCGCATCTGCCGCCCCAAGGTATCGTCCACCTCAGAACTGGTAATTGCATACAGGCCGATACGTGAAGGTAGTTCATCGATTATCTCACGCAGCCACTTGCCATAGGCAATCGACCTGGAGGCTGTTAGTGAGGTGAGAAAGACAATGTCATCAGCGGCAAAGACAGTATGGTCAATGCTTTTCAGCTCCTCATAACAATCCATATTCGATGAGGCTAGATCGATACAGTAATGGCCTTTCAGCGACGCAGAAGAGGTTTTTCCAAACACCTTTTCCAGCCTGACACCAGCAGGCATCTGTTCACTATCAAAACCCGTTTGGCAATAACTCACCATGTCAAAACCTTTGTCCTGACATAGATTCCAGAGGGCAACGTGCTGACTGAGATAATGACCACCGCGACTAACTAACAATGGGTCAATGATATGTAATGTAGGCATATACAACCACTATTTCCAGACTCTCTTCATGCACACGCCTGCAGAAGAAAATTAAGAGTATTCCATAATAAAAACAAAAGGGTACACGCTTGAACATACACTGACAAGCTTATAAAAAACCAGCCCTTTTTTACACATTCCGACATAAAAACAGGTGCTGGTATTCAAATATTTTTTTCTATAGACTGGATTCAACCGCAATCAGCAGCAGCTCCGACTATCCAGGCAGGACAATCATCCACTCAACAATGCTCGAGGCAGAATCCAACACCAAGAATGTCGCATTAGCCGACAAAAAGATGTTGCTCGTCGGCGCCCCCAGAACCGGCTTTGCGCTGCTGTTGAATATTCTCGGGGCACTGGGACGTCCACCTTATTCCGCAGACACAAATCATCAGCGCGCGGTTAATCTGCTCAGCAGGCCGGCAGGCGAATTCCTCTACCAGAACATCATTGGATTTTTTAAAAATAGATTCGATGAAAAGGACATCATCTACAACCAGACCTTTAGACCCCTGCTGGGTGGCCCCAAATGGATTGCGCAGGACAACCCGAAACAGATTTGCGTCAGAAAATATGTCGGCATAAAGGATGTTGGCGATTTCAGCCTCATCATCAACCTACCGAAACACATGCTGCATTTTTATGACCGGATACATTCTCACTATTATCCGCAGCAATGGCTCGCCGAGCCGATGTTTAAAGACCTTATCAGGTTTTCCTCAATCAGGAACCCACTGGGAACCATCTATTCCTCGGCCTTTTCCATCAACGCTATTACGGGTGAATACATCAACCGGTTTATCGGCAATGAGGATGACCTGAGAACAAAATTTGCCATGTTTCGCCTATCAGATCTAGAGATGGTCAAAGGACTGGCGCAGCACCTGGCAAAATACCTCGAGGAATTTCGTACTGTCGAAGACCAATACAATCTTTTCCGCTGGGAAGACATCATTCAGCACCCAACCGAGACCATCCAGAATATTGCCGCCTGTCGTGGAATCGAACTAACTGCCCACAAGGCCAAGGACATCTGGCAAAAAATCGCTTACACCAACCTCACCGGCAAGCATCAATATAATTTCAGGGCCGACAAGGAAAAAGGTCGCGTCGACGACTGGAAACATTACCTGCTTAATGAACACCTGGATATCATTCGCACTGCCGGCCTTGAGGAACAAATGAAGCATTTTGGCTACGGCGAGATTTCACAGTTTGACGAGAATAATTATTCCGACTTCCAGGTTTCGGTCAAGCAGGCCATCAATTCAGGAAAGGTCATTACAGCAGGACTGGAAGACAAGAACCTGAGAGTTTTTAACTGGAACAAATCAAATATTACAAAGACCAACCACTCATTTACCCACCACAAAAGAAACGACTATAGCCAGATAGAGCGCGCAGCTTTTGACAACACCGATATACTCGATGATTTTGCGGACTTCATAGATGCCAGATCAGGTGAAATAAATTACTTTATAGAAAACTGCTTTACCCGCCTGATGCACACAACGACCAATAACTGGACCAACACCCTTGCCGAACTCAAAAAACAACATGGCGACCTGTTCTATAACATGAACACCCCGGAATTAAGCCAGGAATTTGATCGTACATTTGAATTCATACACGAGAACATAAAATAAGTAAGCCTTAAACCCATATGAAACAAGAACTCATATTCGTCGACAACAGCTCTGCAGAAGAATATCTCTCAAACATCCAACGCCTGGCCGGTAATGCTAATAAACAGATCAGTATTCAGCTGCGTGGCATAGGAAATATCAGGGAGATTGTAGAATCTCAAATCACTTCAATCCCAAACACTAAAATTGTTGGCTCCAGCGGCATAGCCAATCTCGTCATATTGTTTGAAGACGGTCCCGAGCAACTTGCGAATATCCTTCATGAATACATAGACGATGAATCGACAGCACTCATAGCCCCTATCACGAACAAGTATTTTAAGAACACACCTCTATTCTTAATATCAATCCCCAAGGCCGGCACCCACCTCTTATTCGAGCTGGCTAAAGCCTTTGGCTACACTGCCAGGGGAACAAGCCCTGAACCGCCAAAAGGCGGCGAATGGTATTACGTTGACAACTCAAATGCACATACCAGGGCAAAGCACTTTTTTGTCGAGGGAGTCTACAAGGGAGATTTTGGCCTGCGCGATCACCCATTCGCCTACTCACCGGCCATATTTAATTACAGGAACCCTGCAGATATCGTTGTCTCTGAGGCAAACTACTATCATAAAAAAGGCAAAACCGCTTTTTATAACTATTTTGCCCATGACGATTTCAACCAGCGACTAGCAAAACTGATCAATGACCCCTACCTGCTAGGCAACATTCGCGACAGAATATTAGACTTCCTCGCCTGGCCTGACTTTGGCAATGTAATACCAGCCTCATTCGAAGAACTGATTGGCTCCAAGGGTGGTGGGTCAGACAGCACACAGAAAAAGCTAATTTGGTCATTACAACTTAAGCTACAGGTACCTGGCGATCCGGAAGAATTTGGTCGAGCAATCTTCAAAGAAGACAGTGACACTTTTTTCAAAGGGCAATGCGGCGGATACCGTGACAAATTTGATGCCGGTCACTACCAGGCATTCCGGGAGCAGCCCCAAGACTTTCTGCAAAGGCTAGGCTATACAATCGAAGAAAATGACACAGTTTTCTCATCACGCATCGACGAATTCAGACAAAGAAAATTAAGCGTGGACAAAGCTGAAGCATGGCCACCTTATATTATTGACAACCAATTTCTTGACCATCGAATCATTCGCTATCAAGACTCTTACTATGGTGTTCCATTCGGCGAAAATCTATCCAACATAGAGACAAAAGACAACATCGTAAAAGGCCGCTATTTCGAAGAAGTGGAAACAAAACTAGCCAAAAAATATATCCTCGACAAATAAAGATTTATTTTATCCCTAGCGATTTGACCCGTTGCTTAGCAAAACCACCTATCGGTATACCTTCAAACCTGGCCACATCCACTATTTTCTGCAAACGACTTTGCCTGACGGCCTGATCAATAAACGGCTCTTCGCTATACCAATAATCGACCGGCATCACCTTTGGATATTTTTTATAGAGCGCCTCTCTTTCGCCGACAAAACGAATACCGAATTTTTCCGGTTGCTCCCAATAGATGCTGCCCGCAAATAACATCAAGGTATTGATGTTTTCTATCTGATCAAAATAGGACTTATTCCTGATCATATTCTCTATGGTTTCATCTATATCTTTTTCAGTTTCATAGGGAATCCCAATAACAAGATTGATGGTGACGCCTATACCAGCATTTTTTGTAAATCGAATAACCTCATCAATCATTCCCAGGGTGTAACCTTTCTTATGCAGCTTAAGAGTATTTTTAGACCAGCCATCAATACCATACCTGAGTCGTTTAAAACCTGCCTTTTTCAAAACATGAAAATACTCCTGCGTGTATCCCTTCTGCACCCTCAACTGACCAACAAAATTCAGCCCATCAAGTTTTCGACGAATAATTTCTTCGCAAACCTGCCGAACGGTTTCAGGATCACCCGACAAGTCACTATCGTTAAAATGAAAAAGCGTGCAGCCCTTGCTGGCCAGCCATTCAATCTCATCCACCATATTGCTTGCCGAGCGCTTGCGCCAGTGAAACCGTTCACCACAAAATGTGCAGCGTGACCAACGACAACCCCGTGTCAGCACGATAGGGGTCAACTGATAACCGTGATAGTTCTGATAAACAGAGATATCGTCCACCCAGTCATATCTAGGAAACTCGATACTATCTAGGTCTTCAACCAACTGAGCCGGTACAAAGGGGAAACTGGGCTCATCAAATCGTGAAATAACACCAGGCATATTTCTTGGTCTTTCACCCGCCATTAACTTTCTTATCAACGGCTCTAACGATGTTTCGGCCTCAAAGATAACCATATAGTCAAAATCACTGAATATATTTGGTCCTTGCACTGGCCGAATACAGTCATAACCACCAACAATCACTATCATCTCTGGCCGTGCTTGCCTGACTCTTTGGACGACCTCTTTGGCAATTAGAATATTTGTCGAATGAAGAGATAAAGCCAGCATCCTTGGGTTTGCGTTAACCAATTCCTCTACCAGACCATCTATATCATCACGAAAATACTCAATAACTTCGGGGTTCGACCACTCATCAGAGACGACATCAATCGCCCATGGCTCCTTTCTCATTACATACCCAGTCTTGGTTTTAACCTCATCCAGGCCGTCTAAAATTCGCTTGGAGTGATAACGATGATAGAGAATAAGATCCATATCCAGCGTTTGAAACTCGATATCGCATTTTTTTAATATATTGTGAACATAGCCCAGACCGTTCGGCATCATGCCGAGAAAGCGTGCTGGCAAATCCAGCAAAACCAGGTCCTGACTTGGCTTTATTTCTATGGGGGGGATGTTTATTGGATAAATCGAATATTCCGGGTCTCGCCATGTATTTACTGGTATGGCGTCTTCATCAATTTCTGCAACGATCTCATTCAAGGTAATTATTTCGACAGATTCCCCCCATTTCTTTCTCACTCGCCGCTTCATTTTCTCAAGAGTGAGATATCGGGTCGAGGACAGGAAAATCATCCCAGGAGATAAAGTCTGATTATTAATACTATCCTGTTGGATGACAGGAAATGCCTTTTCCTTAGCCTGGTCATCTTCAACAATCATCTCAATAGAGCTGGACAACTCAGGAAAACAGGATAAGAGATAGTTTGTTAACTGCCCTGCCCCATATATTGATATCCGTTCACTTCTTTGTAGATATGATTTAATCTTTGCCAAAAGTTCTATCTCACTCACACCTCCTTGGTAATTAAACAGGTGATTGAGACACAACTGCCCCATCAATATTTTTGCAACATCCCCCCCAGCCCTGTATTTCAAAATAGGCTTGTTAAAAGCGGCCTCATCACGAAGCATCCCAATAGGAGCGGATGGATCTACCCCCATCGCCAAAAACACCAAATTAACTTTTTCCAACAGTGGTATTGCATCAACAAAGCTGTAGACGGGAATATTGTGGAACCGTCCCGATTGCGGAACATTACGATCAATAAAAAAAACCGTCTTAATCTTCAGGCTATCCAGCTGATGCATGCACTCTTCACCTGACTCCGATGCCCCCCATATAGCTACAGAAGAAGTATTCGCCAGATACTTTGGAGTCGGTGCGATCAGATTCACGTGTTTCGTCCCTTTTTTATGAGATGGTTTTAAACATTTCCATAAATATTATTGCTTATCATTTTGTAGCCTTTTATCAATTCAGTGACACCCGAATCAATACTATGAGCGGGTTTAAACCCCGTGCTTTCGATCTTTTCATTCGAGACGATGTAATTACGCTGATCCGGGTCCTTGCCGGCACCAGCCTCGACAAATACAAATTCCGGCAACTGCTTCTGAATCCGTTCACAGAGTTCCTTTTTCGACAGGTTGGCATCCGACAGGCCGACGTTGTAGATCTGCCCTGCCATGGCCTCGAAGTTTTCTATGCCGTGCAGGAAGGCACGCGTCACGTCGCGGATATGGATGTAGTTGCGTTTGAAATGGCTTTCGAACAACACCACTGCCCGGTCATAAACCGCGCGGTAGACAAAGTCATTCACCAACAAATCAGTACGCATGCGTGGTGCCATGCCAAAGACGGTGGCTAGACGAAAACTGATAGCGTTGTCGTGCTCCAACAGACGCTTTTCTACTTCCACCTTTTCAATCGCATATTGAGATATGGGATTAAGTGGTGAATTCTCGTCGCAATAGTTATTTTCATCACCACTGCCGTAGGCACTATTAGTGGTAGGCATTAATACGCGCTGATCTGATGACAGGCCTTCGAGCATACTGAGTATGGCATCGCGATTGGTGCTCGTCGCCCCGACGGGGTCTTTATTGCACAGCGGCGCCCCCACCAGGGCCGCCAGAGGGATAATGATGTCGGCCTGTTTGAGCAGTGGTTTTATCGTTTCAGTCAGGCGCACGTCACCGTTAACAACATTAAAATTTGCATCTGCACACACGTGGGCCAGACTGTTTTGCCTATACATGAAGCTGTCCAGCACAGTCACACTGTGCCCCTGCTTCAACAACTCCGGCACCAGGATTGAGCCAAGATATCCCGCCCCGCCAGTCACCAGTATTTGATAACTCATACACACTCCATTGTTATTCACTTTTTATCACTGTCACTGCCCTGGCGTAATCTTCCGGCACACCAATGTCAATAAACGCCGCATCCGCAGGATAACCATAACAGCTCAGGCCAGCAGCGATACCTGCTTCTAACAGATCTTTTTCCAACGACAAGGCCTTGCCAGACTGGCTACACCAGTGGGCCAATATCTGCGGCGAAAGCAAATAAACTCCGCCATTGATCCAGCCCTCCCCCTCATCGCCAGACGATAAAAAATTGACTATTCGATTATTGTCATCAAGAACTATGCCAGCATAACGACCGACGCTGCTGGCCTGACGCAGCGCAATAGTGACATCAGCCTGGCGCTGTCGCTGCATTGCCTCCAACTCGGTAACCGGCACAGGAAACCAGGTATCACCGTTCAGCACCAGCAAGCTAATATCAGGCTGACACAGCTCAGACGCTTGTAACAAACCTCCACCAGTACCGAGTGGTTCTGCCTCAACGGCATAGTCGATGCTCAGCGTTTTATAGCGATCACCGAAATGTTGTTCAATCTTGTGCCAGAGATAACCGACGGAAAAGACCACCCGTCCTATCCCCTGCTCTATCAGGTAATCAAGTTGGTATTCCAGAAAAGGCCGGCCACCGACAAGGGCCAGCGGTTTTGGCACATCATTCACTACCGGGCGCAGCCGTGTTCCAAGGCCTCCGGCGAGGATAACCGCTTCAGTGATCAATGCTCAGCACTCACTCAACACCTGCTGCAGCCGTTCCAATTGTGGCCGCAGATCATGCGGGTGATTACCGACAAAGAAGCCATTGTCATGAGCCAGATCGGCATTGGGCGTTGCACCGCCGACTACGTCATAGTCGAAATAACGGATCACGTCGTGACGCAGGAAGTTACCGCCCGTAATCATGCGAAAACCTATATCGGCCTGACGTAGCTTTTCAAACACCTGATCGCGAGTAATACCGCAATCTGGCTTAACGATCATGGTAAAACTAAAGCAGGAGCTTTTGCCATTTTCCTTTTGCAGGATGTAGCGTTCATCAGTACCGATGAGTTCACGAAACAGGACGGCATTCTGACGTCGCACTTCTGTCATAGCATCCAGTTTTTTTAACTGCTCAATACCTATCGCACCACTCATCTCCAACGGCCGAGCGTTATAACCCGGCAGAATAAAACGATAGGCCTCATTGAAGGCATCCTCCTGCCTATCACATAACGAAGTATCTTGCGGCAAGTCACGCACCCAGCCATGGGCACGCAGCGACAGACACAGGTGATACAACTCTTCGTCATCAGTCAGAATCATTCCGCCTTCCATGGTGGCGACATGATGAGAGAAGAAAAAACTGAAGGTGTTTATATCGCCAAAGGTGCCGCACTTGCGACCGTTTAGCTCAGCGCCAAGTGACTCGCAATTGTCCTCAAAAAGATAGAGCCCATGTTTGTCACAAAATGTACGCATCACATCCAGCGCAGCCGGATTACCCAGAACACTTACCCCCATTACCATGCGTGTGTTTGGCGTCAGGGCCTGCTCAAGTTTGCTGACATCCATACCCAGATTATCCAGATCGACATCGACAAAGCGCAGCTTGAGTCCGTATTGCTGCAAGGGATAATAGGTGGTTGCCCAGGAGATGGCCGGCACAATGACCTCGTCACCACGCTGTAATGGCCTTTCTTTTTTAAATGATAGTGCTGCGGTGGCAACCAGATTGGCAGTTGAACCAGAGCTAACCATCACCGCGTGTTTCATGCCCATCTTTTCTGCAAAACTAAGCTCGAATGCCTTAACTCGTTCACCCATGGTAAAACGATCGCTGGCAATCACATCCTGAATTGCCTGGGTTTCTTCCTTGCCCCATGAACTACTGGCCAGCTCGAAAAACATCTACAACTCCTATGCAAGCATCTCTTTGATGGTGGCGGTGATCTTCTCTGCCGTCGGGTAATAAAACTGTTCCAGGGTGAAACCGGCAGGTGCAGGCAAATCAGGCAAGCCGATTCGCCGCACAGGATACTTCAAAACCTGAGGGAAATTTTCTGCGATAACACAACCGATTTCAGCACAAACCCCAGCCATTGCCCAACCGGTATCTACAATCAGGGCACGGCCGGTCTTACGCACCGACTCAAGAATAATGTCCTTATCTAACGGTTTAATAGTGCGTAAGTCGATCACATCAGCGCTGATCTCTGGCAGTTGATCCACAGCCTGAATAGCTAACTGCAACGCATGCGAACTGCCGATGATGGTCAGGTCATCACCGCGTTGGCGATACACGCCCTTACCGATAGGCACCTTATACAAGCCTTCAGGCACTGCCCCCTGTTGTTTCATCAACCAGCGATGCTCAAAGATCAACACTGGATTATTATCCGCAATGGCCGCCAACATCAGCCCCTTGGCATCATAAGGTGTGCTGGGCATGATGATCTTCAGGCCCGGCACGGTCATCAATAAACCCTGGATAGCCTGTGAGTGCTGCGCCCCTGATCCCCAGCCTCGACCAATAGCTGACCAGATTACCAATGGCACCCGTGTTTCACCATTGTCTAGGTAATGAATCTTGGAGGCGTGATTAACGATTTGATTAAAGGCCAGCAACAGAAAGTCGGGACGGTTATGCATATACACCGGTCGTAAGCCGGTCATCGCAGCGCCGGTGCAGATGCCGGTTAGTCCCTCTTCCGACAATGGCGTATCGAAGACTCGCTGACTGCCGAAACGTTGATCCAGCCCCTTGGTGACACCGAACATGGCACCGGGGTCATCAACCCCTTGCCCCAGAACAAAGACATTGGGATCCAGCTCCAACGCCAACGCCAGCGCCTCGTTCAGCGCTTCGGTATAACTCAATTCGCGCTCACCAGTCTGACCGACAACGTGTTCTGTTTGTGATTTAATTAGTGCTTCAGCCCAAGGCATTACTGATCCTTCCTTTATTCACTATAGGCATGCGTATAAAGATCAGCCTCAACTGGATTGGCGCTTTGAATGGCATATTCAAAAGCAAGCTCAATCTCCGCACTAATCTCAGCTTCCATCTCCACTCGGACAGCGCCATCAAGCAAACCATTTTTTTCAAGAAAATTGGCATATGACTCAATTGGACACTGTCGCTGCCAGGCTTCAACTTCTTGCGGATCACGGTAACCACTGGCGCTGTCATCGCCCGCACCACCATGGCCACGCCAGCGGTAGGCGCGTGATTCAATAAAAGTTGGCCCCTGCCCACTTCTGGCCCGCTCAACCGCCTCAGTCATTAGCTGATTGACAGCCAGTACATTGGTGCCATCAACTACATAACTGCTTACACCAAATGCTTCAGCCTTTTTATAAATCTCGACACCAGACGGTTGGCGTTTTTCCAAAGGTGTACAGACGGAAAAGAAATTATTCTCACAAACGTAAATCACTGGTAACTTTTTGAGGGCGGCAAAATTAAGGCTTTCCCATACAGCTCCCTCTTCTGTCGCTGCATCACCGAGGAAACAGCAACTGAGCCAGTTTTCATTACGCATCTGCGCAGTCAAACCGGCCCCTGTCGCAATCGGCACAATACCCGCCACAATTGCTGATGCCCCGGCCATACCGACAGTTTTGTCCATCAAATGCATAGAGCCACCTTTGGAGCCAACACAACCATTGGCGCGACAATAAAACTCAGACAACATGGCTTTAAGATCGCCGCCCTTGGCCAGATAAACACCATGGGTACGGTGACCGGTATAGGCCAAGTCTGTTTTTGTTAGTGCTGAACAGACGCCTACTGCCGTGGCCTCCTGACCAATAACAAGATGGATAGGCGTTTTCATCTCATCTTCATGATAACGCGCTTCAATGGCCTCTTCGATACGACGGATCCGCAGCATAGCAAACAGCATCTGCTGCAATTGCTGTTTACTGTAATGCGGCAACACTTTCTCAAAATTGTGAAAGCCTTGCCCTGTGTATTGAAACTTAATCATTCACACACCCGTGTTGTGCAAGAAACCAGCTATATGTTTTAGCCAGACCTGAAGTCAAATCAGTTCTAGGCCGCCAGCCCAGATTAAATAATCGCTGGCTATCCAGCAGCTTTCTTGGTGCACCATCAGGCTTGCTGGTGTCCCAGCTGATTTCACCCTGATATCCGACCACTGCCGCAATCATGGTAGCCAACTCAGCGATCGAACAATCCTTACCAACACCTATATTGATGGGCAATTCCAAATCCCCCTGTTCATGTTGCAGCAGAAACAGCACCGCTTCAACCACATCATCGACATAGACAAATTCGCGCCGCGGTGTGCCGCTCCCCCAAAGCGTAACGCTACCTACCCCCTGCTGCTTTGCCTGATGAAATCGACTCAGCAATGCCGGTAAAACATGGGACGAACCAAGATCAAAATTATCACCCGGGCCATAGATAGTATTTGGAATCACTGGAATAAAATTTTTACCACCATCTTGCTGATTATAGGCAAGGCAGGTCTGCAGCCCAGCCATCTTAGCTGTAGCATAAGCCAGACTGGTAGGCTCTGGCCTGCCCGTCATTAACACCTCTTCAGCCATCGGCTGCGGGCATTCACCTGGATACATGCACGATGAGGCAAAAAACAGCAACTTATTCGCTTTAACCCTGCGCGCTGCGCTCATTACATTGAGCTGAAGTTGCAGGTTGTCGCTGATAAAATCACCGGGATTATCACGATTTTCGATAATACCGCCGACGCGCCCAGCCGCCAGGATCACTACCTCAGGCCTGTGCTGAGCCAAAAAATCATCGACATCTTGCTGCCGAGCAAGATCAAGTTCGACACATGGCGCGGTAATAAGATTTTGATAACTGGCATCATTGAGACGACGCATAAAGGCCGAACCAAGCATGCCTGTGTGGCCGGCGACAAATATCTTGGTATCTTTATTGAAACGAGAAGACATTAAAACAATCAACCCAGGCCGTTCGGCTGATAGAGGACTATCTTAGTACCACTGTCATCAAAGTTTACCGGCACATAGATAAGCTTGTTCAATGCCTGACGTACCTTATCCTGCTGTTCAGGCCGAACAAACAGCAACAGAAAACCACCACCACCAGCACCCAGCAACTTGCCACCCACCGCCCCTGCCCGCTTGGCCGTATCATAAAGCTCGTCAATCAGATCATTGGAGACCTTATCTGAGAGGCTACGCTTAAGCTGCCAGGACTGATCCAGCAGCTCACCAAAACCTGCTATGTCCTGGCTATCATCCTGCAAAATAGACAAGGCCTGGATCACCATCTGTCTCATCTCATGCAAGGCATCAGAGCGGCTATGGAGATTATCTATTTTTGATTTGGCTATATCTGGCGCATTGCGTTGCAACCCAGTAAAAAACAGCATCAGGTGATCTTCAAGCTCAGCCTTCCTGTCGCGGGCCAGGATCACTGGTTCAACACTGAAATCACCATCACGAAAAAATTGTATCTTGTTCAAACCACCAAAAGCCGACGCAACCTGGTCCTGGGAACCGACATGCTCACCAATCAGATTCTGCTCAATATGAATCGCCTGACAAGCGAGTTCTTCTTTAGAGACGTATTTCCCTTTCAGCGCCCATAAGGTGTGTAATAAACCAACGGTAAAACTCGAGCTTGACCCCAGCCCGGAGCGTGCCGGCAGATCTCCATCATGGTGGATTTCCAGACCCTTATTACACTCTAGGTATTCCAGTACCGCTCTGACAGAGGGGTGTTGGATTTCATTAATCATTTTTACACTTTCTATATTGGAATAGACAATACGGTATTTATGATCAAAAAATGGTGGCAAATAACGACAACTGATATAGCAATATTTGTCTATCGTTGCTGACAATACTGTCCCACCGTGTTCCTGTGACCAGGCCGGGTAGTCAGTACCGCCGCCAAAAAATGAGATTCTGAATGGTGTTTTACTAATTATCATATAAGGTCAAATATTTTTCCGACTGCCGCATAAAACAGGCCTTAATAAATTTTTCGTTCAAGCTGAATCTTATTCATATCAGTAATATGTTCAAACACATCATGACCAAATTTTTTCTCAACATAAGCCAAATAGTCGGCGTCTGAATAATATGTCACAAAGGCATCATCACGGAATTTCAACACTTCTGCTGCGGTCAAGGTCTTTGTCGGTAACGGCAAGCAGTCATAACTATGTTGAGAGTAACCCAGCCATGAATCAGGCAGAGGCAAACCATTAGCGATCGCCTGGTCATAGAGTTTCGACCCCGGGTAGGCCATGGCACTGTAAAAATTGGCAAATTCACACTTTGCTTGCAAAGCCAGCGCCAAGGTCTGCTCCATAGTATCCATAGTGTCATCCGGCAGACCAAAAATATAGTTACCAATGACGTTGATGCCTGCCGCCTGAATTTTACTAATGACAGCAATAATTTCATCCGCCCCAAACCGCCCCTTCTCGACACCATCGCGCACATGGCTGCTTCCAGACTCTATCCCCAGAGCCAACCAGCGAAAACCGGCCTTGCTCAGTTTTTCTAAATACTCATCTTTTACAGTATCGATCCGGGCATAGGCCCAAATATTGAGATCATAGCCACGCTCAATCAAAAGGTCACACAAGCCAAGCACGTGATTCTTGTTCAGCACAAACATCTCATCAGAAAATTTTATGTTCTTAATACCGTAATCATTCACAAGAACATCAATCTGTTTAACTATGGTTTCAGGTGACCACATTCGATAGGAAGGCTTGCCAAAGGGGGCATTGATGCAACAAAAGGAACACTTATAAGGACAACCAAGACTGGTATAGACAGAGGCATAAGGTTGTCGCTCATGAATATGCTCGAAGCAATGCCAGTTATGGGCACGATATTTATCCATAGGCAGCAGATCCCAGGCCGGAATTGGCATCTCCTCATCCAGATTAGTCATCAATGCCGCGGCTGGATTCGAACACACCACATCACCATCCCTGTACCAAAGACTGGCAACCCCCTCACCCGCAAAACCATTCTGCTTAATTTTCTGGGCTACCTGATAGATTGTCTCTGGGCCTTCACGATCACAGACAAAATCCACAGTCTCTTCATCCATGGTTCGTCGGGGCAAGGCCGCCGGGTGAGTACCCGTCATCATTATTTTGCAATTTTCATCGCGCAGTTTGATTGCCCGACAAATCTCGCCTGCCGCAGTCATGTTCTGAGTCGAAGCAGACGGCTGAAAACCATAAACAACCATAACAACCAAAATGGGCTGAAACTGAGTTGTTACGATATCCGCTACTTCTTCAGGCCCAAGATTAAAAACTGGCACATCAATAATTTCAACAGACATGCCTTTTTGTCTGACATAGGTAGCAAATAACCCAGCCAATACTGGAGGCTCAATAGCAGAAAAACTTTGCCCAAGCGTTTGATAGACAGCTGCGCGGTGGCCAGGATTTATAAAGAGGACATCAACGGGCTGAGGTGTAACATCCTTGTTCACATCTAGTTCAATCATTCTATTCGCCGAGCTAAGTCATCCAATTATTGCGTATTTCTTTTAATGGTCTTAACCCATCACTAGGGTCAGTTCGCCATTTCCTTTCACTTATTTCAGCGGGGACAGGCAGCTTTTTACCATTACCATCCGCCAACAGGCCAATGTTAACAGTTTCAATTACATCGGCAATTTGATCAGGCAACCAACAATGGCCTGCAGAGAACTCCTCACCTTGCTCGTCCAGGTCAAGATGAAACTCTATTGTCCCGGCACACCAAGTATGGATAGCCCTATAGAGAACAGCCGGACTGACACTGTGATCAGACCAACCAACAGAGGTATTAACCATATTCCTGATTGTTTCAATGGCCGCTAGATTACACTGATCAACAGGTGCAGGGTAACCTGACACACAATGCAACACCGTCAGATCAACGCAGCCAGCGTTATTTGCCACATCAACAGCCGCCTTTATCTCGTCGAGATCGGCCATACCCGTTGAAAGAATCAATGGCTTTGCTGTAGTTGCGCATTTATTTATCAATTCATGCCAGAGCAGTTCATATGAGGCGACCTTGTAAAAGTCCACATATGGCAGCAATTCATCAACAGCATCAAGATAGAATGGTGTACAGCCGAATTTAATGTTTCGCTGCTGACAGCGTTCAGCCAGCGCCGGCAGAAATTCTACAGGCAATTCCCATTGTTTACGCTTTCGATGCGTCTCACTTTTATCGAGAATACTTTTGTCAAAAAGCTGTTCTATTTTGAACAATTGAAACTTTACACCGTAGCAGCCAATATCAGCCGCCTTATCTATAAAGGCATAACAACGTTCCAAGCTGCGATGATGATTACTCGAAACTTCGGCGATAAATTTGACCATGACTATCCACTTACAAGCGACGCTTTTAACTGGGACATAACGATATTCACTTCACTATCTGTCATTATTGGAAATATAGGCAGTGACAGAATCTCATTCGCCGCCTCGTTTGCATTCACGCACTCATCCCCCGCCCCGGGGAAACGCTTTTTATAATAGCTATGCTCAAACACCGGCTTGTAATGTACATTCACACCGATGCCTTTTTGCCTGAGACGGACAAACATCTCGTCCCTACTCACTCCAGTTACCCGGCTGTCGATACGAATCACATACAGATGATTAGCGTGACGAACATTTTCTCTAGTTTTGAGCGACTGCACCCCATCCAGATCATAAATTTCACCATCATACCAAGCAGCAATCTCAGCCCGGCGAGCTAACCATTGAGGTAATTTCTTTAACTGACTCAGGCCAAGCGCTGATTGCATGTCCGCCAGGCGATAGTTAAAACCAAGACTTGCCATATCGTAATCCCAGCTCATCTCCCTGCTACGCTGAAGGTGATCTGAGGTTATGCCATGATTGCGAAAATTTCTGGCCAAACGATCCTGTTCCACCAGTTATAAGAATAGATTTTCCGTTAAACACCTAGCATCATCCTTTCATAGGCAAAAATGCCATTAGAGTCCCGCTTAACTTACCTAAATAGTTGCTGATTTGCTAGACATTAAAACATTGCGTCATTACCGCCAGTTTTCTTGTTGAGTAATGATTTACAAGAAGTTAAACAGCGACAAGTTCTGCACTTTCTGAAATGATGACTGCGCTGCCTGCAAGCCTGCCAGTTCTAAGTTTAACCGACCGATCGCTTCGGCGTAATCCAAATCCTGAATTCCAGACATAATGGACTCCACCTGAACATCAAACTGCTCATTAATTTGCGCCTGTGCATCTACCGCATTAATCCGACCACCTATTTCTGCCCTAACCTGAAACAACTTATCCATTGCTGTATCAATATCGGCTAGAACATTTCCGGCTGGATTGTTTGCCTCCAGTGCAGTGGCAAAATCATAGATAGTTTTAAAGATATCCTGTTTACCACCTGCTGCTAGTGAATCCAGATTCTCAAAGATCGTACTACCTGAATCTGATGATTGAATACTTCTAGTTGAACTAATTTGAAGCTGTCGCTGACCTTGATCACCATTATATTGATAATTGCCTCCACCTAAATCTACGAATGGTGGCGTCTGTGATTGAAACCCTGAAAAAAGGTATTCACCACCGCCATCTTTGGAATTAGCCAAATCAAATAACTCATCCAGTTTCTGCCATACCTCAGCCGCTATAGCCTTTCTATTATCCGGGCCATTTGAATCACTCAAGCCTTGAACAGCTAGTTCACGTACACGTTGCAAGGTATCACCCACGGAGGAAATCACAGTCTCCTCAACTTCCAGCCTCGATGTAAGTCGATCTATATTGCTTTGATATTGCACGCTTTGATCAAGCTTCTGCTGTAGATTCAAAAGCTGAGTTGTACCTGATGGATCCTCTGCCGGTGACAAAATCTTTTTGCCACTAGCCAACTGCTGCTGTGTTCTATTGAGGTCAACTTGACGGTCAAGTATCGATGTGACCGCATTTCTTTGCATCATTTGAGTAGAAATACGCATAATTTACTAACCTCTTAATGCCGCTATCAATGACTGAAACATAGTATTTGCCGTCACAATGACTTGTGAAGCGGCTTGATATGCCTGCTGAAATTTAACCAGATTTGCCGCCTCCTCATCCAGATTCACACCAGACAAGGCATCACGCGAATTCTGTGCCTGTTCAAGCAAATTCCCCTGAGCGGTGCTAGTCAATTGTGCTTGCCGGGTCAAAATTCCGACATCAGCGACCACACCACCATAAAAATCCATATAGCTGGCAGTGCCATCATTTAACAGACGTTGGTTTTGAAGACCAGACAATAACAAGGCATTTCGATTATCACCGACGCCATTGGTATTTGCCTCAATCGAAAACTTATCCCCATTGGCTGGCACCCCTTTAATTTCTACCTCAACGCCATCAACAATAATACTTTTTGCAGCGGGATATGGAATAGGATTTCCCGGTGAGGCAAGTACTGTTTCTGCCCCAGATGCATCGATATAACTGACCGTTGTTGCCCCTAAAGACACTACGAAAGAGCTTGTCCCTGAACTATAAGTTAAATCCAGGTTTGCAGCCCACGGCAAAAAACCAGTATCTTTAATCTCGCCCGGGCTAATCTCACCACTACCAGTATTATTAAGTATATCCGCCGAAGTTCGAACCGGTGCAGCGGCTGCAATTTCAGCAGCATTTGTAATATTGACACTCAAATCCTGCGCACCACGCCGCCCAGGTCGAATTAAAAAAGAATCCCCATCTTGAACTGCCCCACTGGCAAGAGAAAGCGAAAAACCATAATCCTCAAACGTTGCACTGGGTACATCAGTTGATGGGTCATAATTTAATGGTGCTGGGCCAATCACTTCAGTAAAACCATCAGATTGACGTGTTAGCGAATAGCCTGCCGCCGCTGAATAACGCAGCATATATTCATCACCCGATAATTTAGAGCGGTCTGTCAGTGTGGCGTCAACATCAGCATTAAAGCCAACCGATAGATCATTATTGTTACTTGACAGTACCTCAAGGCCTGAAACATTAAAAAAGTTGACCCCTAGATTGCCATTCAAATCCTGCCCCAGTAAGTGCTGCTCATTAAAGCTATCCGCGAAACCGATAGCCAAAGCACCAAGTGAGTTTTGCGCTTCATTCAACACATTCTCACGATAATCTATCAGCGCCCCTATATGCCCACCTGAAATCTGGCTTGAAATATCATCCCAATTTCCGCCCCCAATGTTGAGGCTGACATTTAACTGACGCACATCAAATTCGTTACGGTCTACCCTAAGCTCAGAGGCATCAAAATTCACTACTAGCAGCTGTCCTTTGCCAAAAAAAACATTGATGGCGCCATTATCTTGTTCGACGGTAGTTATAGCGACTTTTTCTGACAGTTTATTCAGCAATGTATCGCGTTGATCTAGAAGGTCATTAGGTGGGTTTTGTCCCGGAGACAGCGTTATATCCTTGTTCAAAGCAGCTATGGCTGTTGCAAAACTATTAATTTCACCAACCACGCCACCCATCTGTTGGTTCAACTGACCACGAATATCTTCCATACGTTGATTAATATAGGCAAACCGATCAACCGTTGTCTCGGCTTGAGTGAGCATAGATTGGCGCGGAGGAATTGCTGATGGGTCATTGGCAACCGCTTGCAACTCTGAGAAAAATTCATTGATAGCCGGCCCCATCCCGATTGCCGGATCGGCTAGCATGCCATCAATCTGACTGGCATTTTCCTCATAGACATTGGCATAGCTAGAACTGGCGGAATAAGTTCTTACCTGGCTAATCATGAAGTCATCATAGATACGTTCAACACTCTGAACGCGAACACCAGAACCTGAGTAGCTCCCTCCTTGAAAGAGTGGCAGCTGCGTACCTAATTCAACCCGCTGACGACTATAACCCTCGGTATTGGCATTGGCGACATTATGACTAACCGTCTGCAAGGAGCGCTGGTATGCCAGCAGCCCACTTACACCGATTCCTAACATGCCAGCCATATTAAAGCTCCACTCGATACAAAAAATTCACAAAGCCGTATAATTACAGCTTCCCTTAACCTAAGTTATCGGCCTTTCGGTCGAAGCCTTAAGTTCCTACACCCCTGGCCCAAACACCCCGCCAGACATTATCCGATTGATTTTATCCGAGTACTGCGGGTCGGTTGCATACCCCGCCTGATGTAGCGCTTGCACATACGCTTGGCTATCATCCGCTTTTTCTAGCGCTGCTTGATAACGTGAACCCGTTTTAATGAAATCAACATAATCCTTAAAACTTGCCTCATATGTTGGATATGAACGAAAGGCTGCGTACTGACGCACGGCTTTGCCCTTTTCATACTCCAGCGTCGGAACAACGGCCTTGGGGCCATCCCAGCGATGATCTGCCTTGATGTTGAACAGATTATGGGTCGGCACATCATTACTATAACTAATCACATGCTTACCCCAGCCAGTCTCAAGTGCTGCTTGAGCCAACAACACCTTGGGTCCCAAGCCAAGTTCCGATGCATATTTCTCTGCCAGAGGCATCAGTTTTTCGACAAAATCCTTAGGTGCATCAAAGCCCTTAATTGTCTCCTGGCTAAGATTGTTCAGTGGAGCAAAGGCCTCAACAGCAACATGAGAAATAGGCCGATGCAGGCGCAGACGATCAAAATCAAGTTTTGTATCGGCATCATCTTTACCAGCTGCTTGAGCTTCTTTGGCCTGCGGACCACCCAACTGGGTGACCAACATATCCGCAATCCCTACCTGGCGTTTTTTGGCCATATCCACAGATATCTGCTGATCAAACATCTCCTGATAAAACTTGCTATGTTCATTGTCAAAAATTCCACCGCCCATCGTGGTGCTGCGCATGGATTTCATCATCATATGAATAAACAACGACTCAAATTGCTCAGCTGTTTGCTCCAATGCTGATGAAGAATCCTTGGCGGCCTTGCCCTTCAACGCCATCAGGGAGCTGGTATCAGTGTAAATACCGCTGGAATTGACTGCCGAGCTCATGGCTAGATCACCACCAACTCAGCTCGTAGCGCACCCGCTTCCTTGAGTGCCTCAAGAATGGCAATCAAATCACCCGGCGCTGCTCCCACCGTATTCACAGCACGGACAATCTCGCCTAGGGAAATACCTGGATCAAACAAAAACATCTTACTGTTTTCTTCCTCCACACTTATCTCCGAGGTAGGCACAACCACCGTGCTACCACCCGCTGATAAGGCTGCAGGCTGACTAACAGTTGGCTTTTCCGTAATCGTTACCGTCAGGCTGCCATGCGTCACTGCTGCTGAGGTCACGCGTACATGTCGACCAATCACAACAGTACCCGTCCTCGAATTAACCACTACACGCGCCGATAGCTCACCGGGTTCAAGTGTTAGGTTTTCAATCAAAGAGACATAGGCGACTCTCTGCCCAATGTCACGCGGGGCATGAATCCTAATAGACGAACCATCAATCGGCGAGGCTGTGCCCATGCCAATCTTTTCATTAATGGCATTGGCAAGCCGGTGTGCGGTAGTAAAATCGGGGCCAAACAGGTTTAACACCAAGCTATCTTCGTCACCAAACTGAGTTGGTGCGGCGCGCTCAACCATCGCACCACCAGGAATACGTCCCGAACTTGGAATATTCAGCGACACCCTGGAACCATCAGAACCTGACACGCCAAAACCACCGACAATCAGATTGCCCTGTGCCACCGCATAGATATTGTTATCCGCCCCTTTCAGTGGCGACATCAACAAACTGCCACCACGTAGACTCTTGGCATTACCCAGCGAGGCAACCGTTACATCAATTTTTTGTCCTGGCTTGGCAAAGGCCGGCAGCTCAGCATGCAAGGAAACAGCTGCGACATTTTTCAGCTGTGGATTAACATTCGGCGGAATAGTGACACCAAACTGCACCAACATGCTCTTGATGCTTTGAATAGTGAATGGTGTCTGCGTAGTTTGGTCGCCGGTGCCGTCAAGGCCAACCACCAGACCATAACCGACCAGCTGATTGGCACGAACGCCAGCTACAGAGGCCAGATCTTTGATCCGCTCCGCATACGCCAGCTGAGATGAAAACAACATCATCACCAGCATCGTCTTCAATATATTATTAAGCGCCATCATCTACTCCTTAACCACTAAAATGGCCACCATTTACTGCTAAAGAATCGTCCCAGCCAGCCTTGCGAATTGGCATCTGCGACCATACCTTCACCAACATAGGCGATACGGGCATTGGCAACCTTAGTCGACAATATGGTGTTATCAGGATTGATATCTGCAGGACGGACAATGCCAGAGAAGCGGACAAACTCTTCCCCCTGATTAATGGTCATGCGCTTTTGACCCTGCACAATCAAATTACCATTGGGCAATACTTCAGCAACGGTTACCGTGACATTACCGGTCAGGCTATTGCTCTGAGCTGAATCCCCTGCACCATCAAATGCGTTGGCGCTTTCCATGCTTGTTTCCAGACTGTTACGCGCCTTGGTGTTAAAGCGAAACGGATTGCCAAATACGGTTGGATTTGGCACCTCAATAGAACTGTCTTTTGAAGTGCTGGTTGAGGCCTGCTTGGTTGCATTGGTTCGCTCGGACAACACAACGGTCAAAATATCACCGACCTGATGAGCCCGAATATCTTCATACAACGCCAACCCATAACCTGCCTGAAAAATCGCCCCCTGCAGTGGTGGTGGCGGACTGACATAGGGAGGGCGGACAGTTTCAAAACCTTCATTGGCCAGTTTTGCCGGTGAAGTCGAACAACCGGCAAACAATACTGACAACAGCAACATGCCGAGCACTGCACTAAAACGATTTTGAAAACAGTTATTCATCATGCCCTCCTAAACCTATAGGTTGTTAGTGGCATACTGCAGCATCTGGTCAACCGCTGAGATGACCTTGGAGTTCATCTCATAGGCGCGCTGCGATTCAATCATATTGACCATCTCTTCAACCACATTGACATTAGATGTTTCAAGCGCTCCCTGCTGCACAGAACCAAGACCATTCAAACCAGGATTACCAATTTGTGGGGCACCACTGGCTGCGGTCTCCTGATACATATTCTCACCGGCAGGCATCAACCCCGCAGGATTAATAAAGTCCGCCAATTGAATCTGCCCAACCTGAGTCGGTGTCGCTTGACCTGGCTGCATCACAGAAATAACACCATCGGTACCGACAGTGATCGTCTGCGCATCTTCAGGAATAGTGATTGCTGGCTGTATCTGATAACCATTGGAGGTCACTAGTTGGCCCTGGGCATCCGTCTGAAAGTTACCTGCACGGCTATAACCAAGACCGCCATCTGGACGCAACACCTGAAAAAAACCTTGTCCCTGTATAGCCACATCCAGGGCATTATCTGTTTGTACCAGATTGCCTTGAGTAAAAATCTTTTCCGTCGCTACCGTACGCACACCAGTCCCCAGCATCAGGCCAGAGGGAAGAATCGTATCCTGTGACGACTGACCACCTGCCTGACGCACATTTTGATAAAGCAGATCTTCAAATGCGGCGCGACTCTGTTTAAAGCCTGTGGTGTTGACGTTGGCCAGGTTATTTGAAATAACCGACATCCGTGTCTGCTGTGCATCCAGCCCTGTTTTTGCTACCCAAAGTGCATTATTCATTGTTTTACTCCCAACTCAATTCCGTTGACTAACCACCCATCTTCATGATGGACGCCGATGCTTCATCCATAGTCTTCGCATGCTCCATCACTTTAATCTGCAGCTCAAACCTGCGCGACAACTCCATCGTCTTAACCATGCTCTCAACCACGTTGACGTTGCTTGATTCCAATGCGCCAGAAACCAGTCGCACACCAGCATCACTTGCAACCTCCGTACCATCTTTAGTGCGGAACAAGCCATCAGTGCCCTTGGCTATCAAATTGGTATCTGGTTTAACCATTTTGATGCGATCAACCACGGCCAGTGTTGTTGCCTCCTGACCACTTGGTATCAGTGAAATAGTGCCATCACCACCAATCTCAATTTTTCCAAATGGCGGTAACGTAATTGGTCCACCACTATTACCGATAAGCGGATGTCCGGCAGCATTCACCAACAGGCCCGCGGGGGTGACCCGCAGGTCACCCGCTCGCGTATAGGCCTCCGTACCATCCACCCCTTGAACTGCTAACCAGCCTTCGCCCTGCATAGCCACATCCAGATCGCGGCCGGTGGTCATCAAATTACCTGGTGAAAAATCTGCCCCCTCACCGCGCGTACCAACATAGGCCCGGCTTGAATGGCCTACACCTGAAAGCTGCAGCGCCTGGTAAAAAGTCTGGTCACCACGAAAGCCAACCGTATTGGCATTGGCCAGGTTATTGGCGTTATTGACCTGTGCCAACATCAGTTCTTTGGCACCACTGGTTGCTATGTATAAAGCTCTATCCATAAATCACCTGACTTTTCTAAGCGCTGCTTTCATTAACGGATATTGATAATGGTCTGAGTCACGGTATCGGCAGTACTGATAACCTGGGCATTGGCCTGAAAGTTACGCTGCGCCGTGATCAGATTCACCAACTGGGCCGAGATATCGACATTCGACCCCTCCAGCGCACCTGACTGCATCAAACCGAAACTTGCCGTGCCCGCTTCACCGAGAATCAGGTCACCGGCAGCAAAGGTCTCTTGCCAGACCGTATCCCCCTGTGGACTCAAACCATTTGGATTGGAAACATTGGCCAAGGCCACCTTACCCAGGATCTGCGACTGGCCATTGGTAAAAGCGGCCGAGATAATGCCTTCCGCATCAATATTAACGCCGCTAAGGCGACCCGTAGTAAAGCCATTCTGACTCAATGCATTAACCGCAAACGAACTACCATATTGTGTCAAATCAGAAAAATCCAGATCCATACTCATCTCTGCTGCACCACCGCTCGCAGTAATAAACGTGGTTGTCCCTAGGTTATAGGTGCCAGGAGAAGCCGTTGTTAATGGAGGCGCTGCCGTATTTGCGGCATCTGCATCCGTTGCCGCAATATCCAGTCCACCCTGTTGAGTAAACGTCAATCTAACGGGTTCACCAGCTGCGCGAGGCGCACCTGGGGAAACCGCATTACCGTCAACGTATATATAGGCACTCCAGATGTTTGGTGCCTCTTTGCGAAAATATTGTGTCGCCGTATGCGTGGTACCCAACGAATCGTAGACCGTCACCGAAGTTGAACTGTTATACGACGAAGGCAAGTTTGGATTAAAGGCAATGGCTGGGACAGGTTCTGAGGCATCCAAATTCAACTCGGATGTAATCTGGCCTGTAGGTTGTGGCGCCCCCTCACTGGTAGATAATTGCAGATCCGCCAGGCGGCCGGTATCAAAGCTAGTCCCGCCAGCAGAGGTCACCGCAGGAAATACCTGCAACTTATGACCACTGCTATTGATGATAAAACCATCACGATCTGAGCTAAAGGCTCCGGCCCGGCTCAATACACGTGAGCCTGAATCACTCAGAACAAAGAAACCCTGACCGTTTACAGCAACATCAAGATTGTTATCGGTAAAATCGACATTACCCTGAGAGAACTGCTGGGTGACCGCCGCCAGGCGAGTACCACCACCAATTGCTGTCGCTGAAATACCACCATAACCGACCGCAAATACATCAACGAACTCGGTACGCGAGGATTTAAAACCGGTTGTATTGGCATTGGCAATATTATTACCTGTTGCCTTCAAGTCGGCGGAAGCCGCATTTAACCCACTTAGTGCTATACGAAATGGCATCGTTATTCTCCTTGATTACATAATCTGTTTAACTGCTGACAACTTTATTTCACCCAGACCTGCTGTATTAATCCTCATCGCCTCGCCTGCCTTACCCATCAAAACACTCTCGACTGGCACGATAGTGCTTGTTTTTAAGCCTTCGACATCCCCCCCCATTAAAGCGGTCGCTTCAATGCTGTATTCACCCGGCTCATATACCCTGCCATCTTCACCAACACCATCCCATTGGTAACTAACCGGCCCTGCCTGCTGATCACCCAAACCAACGGTCTTAATCGTCTGGCCTGCGCCATCCTTAATCACCACCTGCACGTTGTTGGCGTTATTTGGCACCTCAACGGTTCCGGCCATTCCTACCTCACTCCAGAGAAAGTTATTGTCCGACGGCACTTCCACCCAACGCCCTACCAGCGATGACGCTTGCAAAGCCTGATTAGATTGCAATGCTGTGGCCATCTTCTCTACCGAGCCCTTCAGCTCATCTATCCCCGTTACCGATTTAAACTGAGCCAATTGACTCATAAACTCGGTGTTTTCCATTGGCTTGAGAGGATCCTGATTTTCCATCTGGGCAATGATCAGCTTAAGAAAGGCGTCCTCACCCATCTCAGCATTTGCTTGGGGTTTTTTGGGTGCCTGTAACAAGCCCAAGTTACCCAGTACATTTGTATCTATTGCAGCGGCCATCGCTTATATCTCCCTGTTAACGACCCAGACTAATTGTTCGCATCAACAACTGTTTTGATGTGTTAAAGACTTCCACATTATTCTGATAGCTACGCGAGGCAGACATCATGTTGGCCATCTCTTCCACTGTGTTTATATTGGGTGAATAAATATTTCCCTCCGCATCGGCCAAGGGATGATTTGGCTCATAGCGCACCAATGGTGCGGCAGTACTTTCCATAATTTCTTTAACCCGGACACCCACGGAATTTTTGTCAACCGCCTGCTGTAACAGCGTTTCGAAGACAGGGCTTTTTGCTTTATAAACCTGAGCAGGATTACCACTAACACTATCGGCATTTGCCAGATTGCTGGAGATGGTATTCAGGCGCACCGTTTGTGCATTCATTGCTGAGCCTGCGACATCGAATACATTAAACAGCCCCATTAGCTACCTCCTTTTATTGCTGTGACTATCGATTTGCTTTTACCCTCAAAGAAACGCAGTGTTGCCTGATACTCCATGGCATTCTTGGCAAACGCCGCTTGTTCAACATGCGTTTCAACGCTATTACCATCCAGAGCGGGTTGAGTAGGAATTCGAAATTTTACGAAGTCGTCCAGACCACCAAGGCCTGCACTGCTGATGTGACCTTTTTGGGTAGTCTTTAATGTGCCGGCACTGGATAGAGCCGTCGCCTTTCTCATCGCCGCCTGAAAATCAATATCCTTGGCCTTGTAGTTGGGCGTGTCGGCATTGGCCAGATTGGAAGCAAGCACCTCAGTGCGTTGCGCTCTGAGCTTTAAGGCTGCTTCATGTACTCCAAAAACATTGTCTAAACTAATCGGCATCACATAACTCCTGTTTGCAAAATACAGTGCAAACACAATGCCAACCTTAAAACATCTACATTTTCATTG
Source organism: uncultured Gammaproteobacteria bacterium (assembly GCA_965602225.1). Taxonomy (GTDB): domain Bacteria; phylum Pseudomonadota; class Gammaproteobacteria; order Tenderiales; family Tenderiaceae; genus Tenderia. The sequence goes on from CBFCYE010000002.1 coordinate 121,352, forward strand.
AGTTACGATCCACACAAAGCATGCGGCCAGAGGAAACGGCAAGCCCCTGCCGCCAAGCGGCAAGTCTATGACCGGTCAAAAACAGTTACTGGAAGTAATAGAAGGGGACTAACGACGATTCAATGTAGCACTGGGAAAGCGAGGCACTGTTGGAGTTGAACCACCTGATTTAAGTTGATAGACGATGCCGCCTTTATGACGAACCGTTTCAAAATCATCAGAATAACTGGCGATGGTTTCAGTTGAGCCAAGAAACAGGTAGCCCCCTGGCGCCAGGGTCTGCGCAATACGTCGCAAGATATCGCGTTTGAGTTCCGCAGAAAAATAAATCAAAACATTACGACAAAAAACAATATCGAATTTACCCAGCGAGGCATAACTATTCATAAGATTAAGTTCTGCAAATCGAACTCTATTGCGGATCTCATCGTTCACCTTCCACAAATCACCCTCCTCCTGCTGGAAAAAACGTTTTTTCCGTTCAGGCGACAAACCACGAGATAAAGCCAGCGCATCATAGATACCTGAGCGACACATCTCCAACATGGTTGGTGAAATATCAGTACCTACAATCTGAAAATTATTTGCCAAACTGCCGGGGCGACTTTGCAGATACTCCTGCAAAATCATGCTGATTGAGTATGGTTCCTGACCCGACGAGCTGGCCGCAGACCAAATCTTTAGCTGGCTGGGACGCTTCTTGGCCAGCTCAGGCAAAATCATATCTTTTAATAATTCATAGGGATGGTTATCTCGAAACCAGAAGGTTTCGTTTGTCGTCATGGCATCGATGATGCGCTCACGCAAGCCCGAACGCGGCTGCTTCTTAAGCTGGTCAATCAATTCGCCGACAGCAGTCACGTTAACTTCTTTGAGTAAACGATTCAGGCGACTGGCCACCAGATATTGTTTATTCTCACCCAAGACAATACCGCAAGCCTCTTCTAGAAACTGGCGAAAGGAATCATAATCACGCGCTGAAATTGTTTGGTTCAAGACTTCCATCCCTGAAATTTAATAATCACGACGAAACTACCGACAAAAACATACAGCTATTGCCATTAAAGTCACGACCCAAGCCCGTTTAAAAACCTCGTTCTTCGACAAACTCTCTGACCCGAGTCATGATCGATGTCGCCAATTCATCCGGTTTGAATTTTGGCACAAACAGATTCGCCCCCACCTTTTCAACCATGGCATTATTAAACGTACCACTCAATGAGGTGTGCAACATAATAAAAAGCCCTGCCAACTGCGGATCCTTACGGATTTCAGTGGTCAAAGTGTAACCATCCATTTCAGGCATCTCAATATCCGACAGCACCATAGCTAGATGATCCAGTTTTGGATCGTTGTTTTCAGCCCACTGCTGTAGCACTTTGAGACCTTCACTGCCATTATTTGCCAGGGTGCACTCTATCCCCAGCTGCTCAAGAGTGCGCTTAACCTGATTACGGGCAACGCTGGAGTCATCAACAACCAAGACATGCTGCGCTTTAACCTTATCTTCAATGTTTTGTGTCAGCTCTTCTGATACTTCAGTTGAAGAGTTCGTCACCTCAGCCATAATTTTTTCAACATCAATGATTTCAACCAACTCATCGTCCAGCTTGGTCACGGCAGTCAGATAGCTATCCTTGCCCGAGCCTTTTGGCGGCGGCAGGATGTCTGACCAATTGAGATTAACAATACGCTCAACCCCGCCAACTAAAAACGCCTGGGTTGCACGGTTATATTCAGTAACAATCATGAAACTATTGGAAAGATCTTCTACCGGACGACCACCAATTGCCATACTCATATCCATCACCGGAATGGTTTTGCCGCGCATGGTGGCAACACCGCGCACTACGGCATGAGAATGGGGAATCTGCGTCAGCGACGGGCACTGCACCACTTCTTGAACCTTAAATACGTTGATCCCGAAACGCTGTTTGCCCAAAAGGCGAAATAGCAGTAATTCCAAACGGTTATGGCCGGCCAACTGTGTCCGCTGATCAACTGAGTCCATCATACCAGCCATATAAATCACTCCATGCTAACAAGTAAAAATCTTCGTTCTCTTAATATCGGGTCAGAAGATGATTATCTTGAGAACTTTTGAGGCGGCACGATTTTTGCTGCTATCTTCAGTCATGAGAACCAAACAACAAATATTTGACATGCCGTTTTTTATAAAACAGTTCATGTGCCTGACGCTTACCAGCATCCTCATGCTGGTGGGGCAGTCCCAGGCATCTGAATTTCAGTCCTTAGACGATATTCGCAAGGCCGCCACAGATTTCGCCGCAAAAAAGCAACCAATCAATCAAAACAGCACCATAGAAGCCGGCCGTCTTGACCCAAGGTTACGATTAAATAAGTGTGACCAGCCACTAACGGTCAGCCCCTTAAGCCAACGCAGCAATGCCGCCAATATGACGGTTATGGTGAAATGCGAAACTGATACCCCCTGGACGGTCTACATCCCCATCAAAATAAAGACATATATCACCATCGCAATTGCCAACCGACCACTGTCACGCAACACACCGATCACCAAGGCTGATATTAGTTTTGAAAAACGTGAAATTAATCGCCTAAGCCGCAGCTACTTTGAAACCCCAGACAATCTGGTTGGTCGGATTCCAAAACGTTCACTGACTAAGGGCAGCGTTATTTCACCGCGAGATCTGGCTATTAAAAAGGTTATCAGCAAAGGCAGCCGTATCAGCATTCTCGCCAAAACGGGCAGCATCACTGTTCGCATGCCCGGCCTGGCCCTTTCTGATGCTGGAACAGGCGACCAGATACAGGTGCAAAACCTTTCATCAAAGCGCAATATTCAGGCCACAGTTATGGGCCCTGGCGTTGTAAAGGTAGCAATGTAATGCATCATAAAAACACTATTATTACAGCCCCAACATCTCAAGTTCTGGCTATCATGTCCGATAAAAAAGTAAAGCATTTATGCTTAGGAGCGTCTAATCATGCAAGTTGACACCTCAGGCTCAATCTCAAGCCTTTTACAAGGCACTAAAGAAGGCCAATCTGCCAAAACCCCCTCTACAGTTGAGCCACAAGCTCAGCCTCAGCCGCAATCACAACAAACAAGGCAAACAGATACCGTGACTTTTACTCAAGCAGCAGCTCAACTTGCTGAAGTTGAGCAACACATAAGGTCGGCGTCGGTTACTGATACTCAAAGGATTGAGCAAGTACAGACAGCTATCAAAAATGGCAGCTATAACCCCGACCCAGTTCAGGTGGCCGGTAAAGTGCTCAACTTTGAGTCTGCTTTAAATAGCATTCGCGCATAACCCAAGGACGCAATCACGTTATGAGCAACGTAGCGCTAGGCCAGCAGCTGGAACAACTATTTCAGCAGCAAATCAATGCGGCAGCAGAATTACTTCAGCTGTTACAGGATGAGAATCAGGCGCTGATTCAGCGTGATTACGAACGCACATCACAACTTACAAAATTAAAACAGAGCAAGGGGACTGAGATTGATCTCTTAAACAATCAGCTCAGTAAAATGTTTGCAACAGCACAAGCGCCCAAGCTTCATGACGCTATTGATAAGCTTATAGCTGAGTTACCCAGCCAGCTAAGTGGCAAGCTCAAACAAATAAAATCAAAGCTGGAGCAAACCTCTCTTTCCTGCCAAGATCAAAACACCATCAATGGTCAGATAATTGCCGTAAACAAGCAATCTGCCGAAACAGCCCTGGCAATACTGCGCGGACAATTTTCTACTAACGAACTAACCTATGGTGCTGGTGGCCAGCCAATCAAAGACAAGTTGGCAACATCTATTACCAAGGCTTGATGACTTTAGTCAATTGTCTGTATTCTTGCTAACAAGCTCTCCCCGTTAATTAACTCAGGCTTGGTTGCATTGAAGTAGATGGAAAAACTTTCCGATAAAATTCGCATACGCGCTTTCTTACAAAGGATGCTGGATAAACGTGCCCTTCTAACCGTTTTAATCAATGGCCGCGAAGAACCATGCTCCTCTGCAATTATCAAGATCAACAGTGATGATGAAAGTTTCATTATTGATGAGCTAAAGCCGGAAGCCAGCAACCAACTGCTCAAAGAAAACCCTGTCATTCAACTCAAGGCGCAGCTGGATGGGATCAGTATTAAGTGCCAGGCAGAAATCAGTGAGTTTGGCCAAGATGACAACATCCTATTCTATAAGCTGGCCATACCTGATGAAGTCGAATATCACCAACGCCGTCAGGCGGTCAGGATCAGGTTGAGTGCAGCATACCCTCTACCCGTCACATTCAATGCTATAAATGGCGAAAGTTTTGAAGGTGAAATAAAAGACATCTCTATCGGTGGGATCAGAGCCAGATTCAAACAAGACCTGTCAAAAAGCCTGGAAAACTGCCAGCATCTAAGCTGTTCTTTTCTGCTCCCGCCTGATAACAAACAGACGCTTAACTGTGATCTTGTAATTCGCGTTATCAAACATAAAAAAGATCAATTTGGCCCCAGCTTTTTAGGTGGCGAGTTCATGGACATGCCCAAACCTCTCGAAAGACAACTACAGCGTTCAATCATGACCTTGCAGCGCGCCTCACGACAAAAAGACAACATATAGTTCCATCATCAGCGCTACGGTTATATACTCCTGCCCCACCTCATACGCCCCGGTAGCTCAGCTGTATAGAGCAATCCCCTCCTAAGGGATAGGTCGCAGGTTAGAATCCTGCCCGGGGCACCATTCTCACCCGCCCATAACAACCACAAAATTATTGACGTATCTTCCTTTAGGGAAACGCGGCTCTAAGCCTTTTAGATAAACTCTACCCCAGCTTTTCTTCAGGTTAATCATTAGCTTGCGCTCGAGAGATCATCTGTTCAATTCGTGATGTCGTATTAACGGATACCAGATTGATATCTGGATGATTGTTAACGAATACGCGGAACGCCTCATCAGCAAAAGCTTGGCCAATCCTATCCACTCCCTCAAAATCGAGCATGACCGTGCGGAACCGCTCAACTCGATTCAATATTCGTTTAGCCTGGGACCGAGATACGAGGCTCTCTCCCTCATAAAGTGCCAGCCGTACAGGAACCACTGTTCTCTCAAAGCGATAATCGTCAGGGCCTCCACTGTATTCATCAAAAACTGTCCCTAAGTCCTTAGTGCTATCTAAGGCAATATCCATGAATACGGTCGTGCCCTCTTTGTCGTGCTCGTTATGAAGAAGGAAGTCATTGGCAATATTATCGCTGTGAGTAAAACATAGGTCACCAGAATCAATATGAAAGTAATCAAATGATCTGCTGGTAAAAAAGATACCTTCCCCTGTGTGGTTGTCAGGATCGGTGGTCAGTTTCCCCTTGCTAAGCTCCAACATCGATTCTCTTGGGTCAGGAAGATCAAGCAGTCGAGCAATGCGCTTAAAGATGCCTTCTCCATCATCTATGATCCGAATTGAAACCTCTTTCTCATTGCGTCTAGCATAAACAGTGACTGATTCCCCCTCAGAGTGATCAATTGCGTTGTTTAGCATCTCGGTGAAACCGTAATGACAGATCTCAGCCACAGCATCTGGTAGGCCATCGAAGATGAACGAAAAGTCCTTGCGATGAACAATGTGCTCGTCCAGGTCAGAAAGGAGGTAGCGCGCGGAATGCTCGCGGATAGGACCTAATGAGTAGATCCTGGCTCTTGTGTGGCCAGTAGCAACCAACTGACCTTCTTTTACCAGCGCGGCTAAATGCCTATGTACCGACTGCCTGGAAACATTAAACGCCGCAGAAGCAGTTGAGACAATATCCTGACGACCAGCGCGCACGGCGTCGATCAGGAAGTTCCTTATTACTTTAGTACGACTTGTTATCTTAGACATTGTAAACTTTTAGCTCTTGGATTTCACAACATAGTAAACTTTTTAGAGAAACATAGTAAACTACCGAAAGCTTTAAAGTAAACTTAAATCAAAGAGAATCCGAGCGGATTTATTACTCATTTAAAGACATGCCACAGTGAAATTCTGTTGTCGATACAAGTAAGACTTAGTAATTACCAGGTAATCTTAAGACTAGGCTAACCCTGCCCGATCAAGTTCAAACGTTTACACCTACATTACTTTCCACCTATTCGCAGACTCGATTGTTGTTAATACCGACCACATAACAATGAGTTATAATGCCGGCCAACTATTTGACACGCCAAAAGCTATGGTTAGCGGTAAAACCTGCTCGGGGCACCATTTATCTACCCAACCACCCCCTCTTTATATAAAAATATGATATTAAATATAATTATTAATTAATTTATCTTATATAAAATAAACGCTATCCTGTCGCATACATCTAAGTAGTTGCCACAGGCAAGACGGAATAACATCTTATGAGCACAAATCCGCTATCCATTCCCCCCATAAATAGAGATGAAACTGCGCAGCGGCCGGGCATGTTTATCTATGGTCAGGTTGATCAGCAGCTGATTGACGAGCGAGTAGCCCAATTTAGGGATCAAACCCGGCGCTATCTGGCTGGCAAACTGAGCGAGGACGAGTTTTTGGCCTTGCGCCTGATGAATGGCGTTTATGTCCAGACCCATGCGCCTATGATGCGTATTGCTATTCCTTATGGCCTGTTCTCAAGCGAACAAATGCGTATGCTTGCCCATATCGCCCGCACCTATGACAAAGGCTATGGCCATTTCACTACACGCCAGAACATCCAGTTCAACTGGCTCAAGATAGCTGAAATCCCAGATCTTCTGGCCGACCTGGCCTCAGTACAAATGCATGCCATTCAGACTAGCGGTAACTGTATTCGTAACACCACCACTGATCCACTTGCCGGGGTTGCTGGTGACGAATTGGAAGACCCGCGGCCCTACTGCGAAATCATCCGCCAGTGGTCAACGCTACATCCTGAATTCGCCCATCTACCACGCAAATTCAAGATTGCCGTCTCAGGCGCACAAAAAGACCGCGCTGTCACTCTGGTACACGATATTGCACTCAGTCTGGTCAAAAACGATGCCGGCGAAATAGGTTTTAAGGTCAGCGTCGGTGGTGGCCTTGGTCGCACGCCGATGATTGCCCAGACTGTTCGACCATTTCTAGAAAAGCAACATTTGCTGTCTTACCTTGAGGCAGTGCTGCGAATCTACAATCTCAAAGGCCGCCGCGACAACAAATACAAAGCGCGCATCAAAATCCTGGTCGGCAGCATGGGCGTCGAGGCCTTCAGCAAACTGGTCGAAGCAGAGTGGCTGCAGATCAAAGACAGTATGATCCTGGATCAGGCCGAAATTGATCGGGTTAAGGCCCACTTCAGCCCTTTTGCTTACGACACGGCAACTGAGCAAACCGTAACCAATAACCCGGCCTTTAACCGTTGGCTCGAACACAACACCAGCGACCATAAAGTCCCTGGCTACAGCGTCGTTCATGTGTCTCTCAAATCGCCTCAGGCTGCCCCTGGTGACATCAGCGCGGCGCAAATGGATATAGTCGCCTCGTTGGCCGAACAATACAGCTTCGGCCTGCTACGCAGCACCTACGACCAGAATCTGGTGTTCGCTGACGTCAAACAGGCTGACCTGTTCGATTTGTGGCAAGCGCTTGATGCTGCTGATTTGGCAACACCAACCATCGGCACCCTTAACGACATGATCTGCTGCCCCGGTCTGGACTTCTGTGCTCTCGCCAATGCCAGCTCAATTGATGTTGCTGCAGATATCCAAAATCGATTTCAGCAGCTTGATTATCTCTATGACCTGGGTGAGATCGACCTCAAGATGTCGGGCTGCATGAATGGCTGTGCCCATCACTCGATTGGCCACATTGGCATCCTCGGTGTCGATAAAAAGGGCGTCGAGTGGTATCAGTTCACGCTGGGCGGCTTTTCTGAAACCGAGGCCAAACTGGGACAACGACTGGGACGCGCCATTGCCAAGGCCGATGTTGCCGATACCGTCGAAAAGATCGCCCAGGTCTATATTGAACAGCGCCAAGCAAACGAACGTTTTGTCGATACTTTCTACCGCATTGGCATCGAGCCCTTCAAAGGACGCGTCTATGAAACTAATTAAAAATCGCCAGATCGTTGCAGACAGCTGGCAAACCATTGCTGATGAAAGCAACATTAAGCAACTGCCTGGCGGCAAGCTAATTGTCTCACTCGCTTTCTGGAACGATCACAAGCAAGCCCTGATAGCGCGTGATGATGACCTAGGCATTAGACTCAACCCTGAAGATGACGTGACTGATATCGCCGCTGACCTTGCCAGCTTTGCACTGGTAGCTTTACAGTTTCCAGCCTTTCGTGATGGCCGCGCCTATTCACAGGCCAGGAACTTACGTCAACACCATGGCTATCAAGGCGAGATCCGCGCCAGCGGTAACGTCTTGCGTGATCAACTGGCATTCATGGAACGGGTTGGTTTCAACAGTTTTGAGATCGACAGTCATCAAGATATCAACGATGCCATCAACGGCTTTGATGAAATCGACATCAAATATCAGTCATCATCTGACGAGCCACTCCCCCTCTATAAGCGGGCCACGGCTTAAACATAAAAAAGGCGACTCAATGGTCGCCTTTTTTATGTTGCTCTATTTTCAGAACCGCTACAGAGCCGCAGCCTCAGCCAGCAGCTTCTCGTATTGCTCCACAGGAAGATACCCTGGCATTATCTGACCATTGGCAAGAACAGACGCTGGCGTCCCTGTCAGGCCAAGCTTTCTAACCAAGGCCATGTGCTCATCCACCGGGTTATCACAAGTTTTTTCAGCGACAGGCTTACCCAATTTGGCCTGGGTGAGTGCTTCTTGCCGATTCTCAGCACACCAAACTGAAACTGCCTTTTTATATGATTTTGAATCTTTGCCGGCGCGTGGAAAAAACAGATATCGCACTTCAATACCACGTTTATTCAACTCATCGATTTCCGTATGCATGCGACGACAATAGCCACAATCAATATCAGTAAACACAGTGACACGATGCTTTACTTCTTTGGGCGAAAAAATAATCATCTTTGATTCGTCAACCGAGTTGATCAAACCTATGCGCCCCTCAGCACGCTTGTCTTCAGTCAGATTTTTTTCAGCCTTGATATCCACCAAACTACCATTCAACAGATAACGACCATCAGCCGAGACATAAAACACCTCCAAACCGAAAATAACCTCATACATACCTTCAAGCGGGCTCTGTTTAATACTGTCTGGCTCAACCCCGGGGATAACCTTTTTTACTGCGGCTCGCACCTTGTCCACATCCGATGCCGCCATGACGTTGCCCGAAAAGCCCAGCGCAAACATCAAACTGATCATTACAACTCGAAACATAACTAGTTCTTCCCAAATAGACTGTAAAGTTTGAGCCCATTATAACCGCAGGGTTCAATCAAGCAGAGCATTTATCCGCGCGGATGATGCTCTGCATGCAATGACTTCAAACGTTCACGGGCAACATGAGTGTATATCTGCGTTGTCGACAGATCACTATGCCCCAACAACATCTGCAACACCCTGAGGTCAGCGCCGTGGTTCAACAGATGCGTGGCAAAGGCATGGCGCATTGTATGTGGCGACAAACTGGTATTAATCCCAGCCTGCAAGGCATAGCGCTTAATCAAATACCAGAACGCCTGACGCGTCATCGCGCCACCACGCCGGGTAACGAACACAGCATCAGAGATCTTGCCAGACAACAGCTCTGCGCGTGCCTCATCCTTATAACGCTGCAACCAATCAAGGCACTCTTCCCCCATCGGCACCAGCCGTTCTTTGCCACCCTTGCCGAAAATACGCACCACGCCCTGAGCCATGCTGACCTCAGACAACTTTAGCCCCACCAATTCGGAGACACGCAAACCACTGGCATAAAGCAGCTCCAGCATTGCCCTATCCCTGAGGCCAAGCGCCTCACTAACCACAGGGGCCGCCAGCAGGGCCTCGACATCCTCTTCTGTCAATGACTTTGGCAAGGGTCGGCCCAGCTTGGGGGCGTCAATCTGGGCGGTGGGATCCTTATCAATGCGACCTTCACGTAACAGGTATTGATAAAATCGCCGCAGACTGGAAAGCAGGCGTGCAGTGGTTCTTGGACTCACCCCCTGCTGAACACGCAGCGCAAGGTAATCGAGCAGGTTATCCCGCGCTGCGCAACTCAGGCCTTTATCCTGTCTGTTAAGCGCCACAGCCATACCCTGCAGATCACTGCCATAGGCAGCCAGGGTGTGATCACTGACACCACGTTCGACCCACAGACTATCAAGAAACGATTCAATCAAGTCCTGGTCTTCAGGTTTGATGGCAACGAGATGTGTTTTTTTAGCCGCCATCTATCGCCTGTTCATGCTGTAACAAACACTGCTTAATAGACAACTCATTGCCCTGGCGCTGCCCCATAAAACCGCCCAAACCTGATTTAGCGACAACCCGGTGACAAGGTACCACCACAGGAAGTTGATTGGCACGACAAGCATTACCCACAGCCCGAGCCGAACTGCCTAATCGTGCCGCCAACTCACCATAGCTGATCGTTTCGCCAGCCGGAATCAAACGCAAGGAATTCCAGACTCGCTGCTGAAAGGCAGTGCCTTTTAATTCCAATGGTATTTCAAACTGATGGCGTGGATTGCTGAAATAGCAATTTAACTGATGGGTTATTTGTTGTTGCGATGCGGTTAACGGCGGAGATGTCGCAATATCATCGGCAAGAAAATCGACACTCGTCAGCAGACTGTTATCGATACCAAGCCCCAACTTGATCCCCAACCAAGGCGTCTCGATTACGACATCAAACCTGTGCATTGTTTTATCTGCCGGCATGACAAACCTTAGCCACTAGTTGATGTTGTTTTTCAGGCGTCTGATCTGATAATTATAAATAGCACGGGCACCATCGTCTGTCGCCGCCGACAAGGTCTGGTAAATATTCACGGCATCACTCAGCAGGCCGGCTTGCTCCAGAGCATGTGCAGCACGATGACGTGCCGCCTCAGCCCAACCATCCATAGCGCCAGCCTGATTCAAACGGGCAGACTGAAGATATAAACGCGCGGCCTCAGCGTATTGTTGCTGCGCCATGCGAATTTCTGCCATCCAATACAACACTTCACGCTGCGAACCGCTATCAGCCAGTTTATGTGACAATTCAGTCAGAAGTGAAAAGGCTGCCACTAACTCAGCCTTACTATTGAGATCTTGAACGGCAAGCAGCAAATTCGCAATTTGCGCCTGACTCAGACTTTCAGCGGCAACGATTTCCTTCAGCAAATCTGCACCGTAAGCAGGGGAACCGGCCAAAATCTGTACTCGCGCACGGCGCAGCTGCCACTCAACAATATCCACACCTTTTGGCGCATCCAGCTGACTCATTAATTTTGAGGCCAACCCCAGGTCACCGTCAGCCAGGGCCATATCCACCAGGCGGTACATCACCGCCAGTGGTAATACACCAACATCCGTAAACTGAGACGATGAAAGATACATAGCCCGCAACAACTGCAAATGCCCTTGCTGCTCCAGCAAAGATGTCAACAAGCCATGCGCCCTGACATTGATATCGGTCCCCTGAGCCTTGACCGCCAACCAGGCATATATCGCCTCAGCCTTTCTGCTGCGCGTTTGGCCCATCTCTTCTGCCAAATCAAACCATGGGCCAAAATTACCCATTAATAGCTGCTGTTGATTAGCCAGCCCACGTCCGTATTCGGCCAAGGCAAACCAACGTGCATCGACCACAGCTGTTGCCTGAGCACCGTCTGTATCGCCAAGGCCAAACAAAGCCTCCAAAGCATCGATACGTTCTGGCAAAGCCTCTAGTTGTTTAATTTTTTCAAACAGGGCATTGAATAAAGACTGTTTAAAGGCAAGCCCCAACTGCGGCTCTGACAACCATTTCAGAGATTCAGCCAATAAATCGGCATCAAGCGGCGTCAAGCCCTTTAACAAGGCCAGCACATAAACACTGCGGGCAACCGGCTTATCACTCACCACCGTCAACACAGCCGCCTCATTAGCATGATCAGAAACGATCATAAGGCGCGCCTTCAAGGCCAACAGCTCATGATCAAGTTTGGCGTCAGGGTAGTCCTGTTCGTAGCGCAGTAACGCCGTACGAGCGTTGTCGTAACGACCATCAACAAGATAACTTTGCAGCACCAAACGACGCCACTCAGGCAAACGACTGGTGTCCGGAGCACTACTCCAAATCAATGATTGCAATAGATCGCGCGCTTGTTCACCCGCCCCCATCGCCAGATAGGCATGGACAAGCTCACCAAACAGCCAGTTTTGGTGGCTGTCAGGCACATTCACGGGCAGCGCTTCATATTCACGCACCACCTCTGCCCAGCGGCCCTTCTGCTGCTGCAGAACAACCTTTTGGCGATGCCATTCGACCCAGGCCTCTGGCGCCTGATCAAGATTCGGCTCAGCCTCAAGCAGCAATTGCATACCGAGGCCTTCAGCACCTTCAGCACTCAAAAAAGATAATTCTTGCAAGAGGGTCTCGGGCAAGCCATCTGCCGCCTGGAGACAAGGAGAAAAGAATAATGAAGTGGCAAACAACCCTGCCAACAGGTGTCGGGGGCTAGAAATAAAAGAAGGGCGGATCCCAGACTTCTGGGCCGCCCTTCTTTTAATCAGATCACGCATCGAGCGAGAGAGTTATTACAACTTCTCTTTGATACGCGCAGCCTTACCAGTCAGCTCACGCAGGTAATACAGTTTGGCACGACGCACATCACCACGACGCTTAACGGCAACTGAATCAACCACTGGGCTGTAAGTCTGGAATACACGCTCAACACCTTCGCCGTTAGAGATCTTGCGTACTGTAAACGCAGAGTTCAGGCCACGGTTACGCTTGGCGATACAAACACCTTCGAAGGCCTGCAGACGCTGACGATCACCCTCTGTTACCTTTACTTGTACAACAACGGTATCGCCTGGGCCAAACTCAGGTAATTCACGCTTCATTTGTTCCGCGTCCAACTGGTCGATGATATTGCTCATGACTCTTTCCTCAAATAACGATCTTAAAAGTTAAATTCCAAATCTGCGGCAACGCCGCTCAATTCTGTTGCCCTTCATGTTCCTGGATAAACTCATCCAGCAACTGCTGCTGCTGCTTGTCCAGACTCATAGCTTGCAACAAGTCTGGTCGACGCAGCCAAGTCCGGCCCAACGACTGTTTCAGTCGCCAACGACGTATGGCTGCATGGTCACCACTCAGCAACACCGGCGGCACCTGCATACCCTGATAATTCTCAGGGCGAGTATAGTGCGGGCAATCCAGCAAGCCTACACTAAACGAATCTTGTTCGGCTGAATCCTGATGCCCCAGGGCACCGGGTAACAATCGTGTTACCGCATCGACTACAACCATGGCGGCCGTCTCACCACCGCTGAGTACGTAGTCACCAATAGACCACTCCTCATCAACCTCAAGCCCGATCAAACGTTCATCGATGCCCTCGTAACGACCAGCCACCAATATCAATCCTGGCTGCTGCACTACCTCACGCGCCAGCGGCTGATCAAACCTGCGTCCCTGTGGCGACATGTACACCACCTTGGCTGCCGGGTTGACCTGTCGCGCCGCGGCGATGGCCTGGCGCAGCGGCTCAATCTTCATCAACATGCCCGGGCCGCCGCCATAAGGCCGATCATCAACAGTTCGGTGCCTGTCTTGAGTGTAATCACGAGGATTCCACACTCCTAGCTCAAACACACCACTGTCTAGCGCCCGGCCTGTGACCCCGAAGCCCAGCAGGTCAGTAACCATTTGCGGGAACAGGGTGACAAGGTCAATCCGCATTACCTAAAACTCCGGATCCCAATCGACCCGCATCACTCCGGCCTCAATATCCACTGAGTGGATATATTGACCCTGAACAAAGGGAATCAGATGTTCCTGCTCACCCTTGACCACCACCACATCGTTGGCGCCAGTCTCGAACAAGTGATCCACCTGCCCCAGCTCCTGACCATCCAGGGTGAGTACCTTCAGACCAATCATGTCGGCCCAATAATATTCACCCTCTTCAGGCTCAAGCAACTGCGCCTTATCAATCGCAATTTCAGCACCATTCAACTGCTTGGCCAGCTCCCTGTCATCATATGACTCCAGGTGTGCCACCAAGCCCTTGCCATGGACCTTACCCTCAACCACCTTAATAGTCTGCCATTGACCATTAAGATTAATCTGCCAGGGCGTGTAACTAAATATATTATCTTTGGGCTGAGTCTCAGAAAAGATCTTTACCCAACCGCGTATTCCATAGACACCGGCAATCTTGCCCAGGATGATACGCTCAGACTGCACAGCCAGAATTAAGCAGCTGCTTTATTCTGTTCGAGCAGTTTGGCAACACGATCTGAAGTCTGCGCGCCCTGGCCAACCCAGTGAGCAATACGATCAGTATCGATACGCAGCTTTTCTTCCTGACCACGGGCAACTGGATTGAAGAAACCAACACGCTCGATATAACGACCATCACGCGCATTGCGCGAATCAGTGACAACGACGTGATAAAAAGGACGCTTCTTGGCGCCACTACGAGCTAAACGGATCTTAACCATCTCGTAAATTTCCTTTGAACAATTCCAAAAACAGCCGCCCACAATTAGACTGCTGGTAAAAATCCGCACATTTTACGCAAATCAGGGAAAAAAGAAAGCCTCTAACAGGCCGATATCACCTAAAAAGGCATCATTCCCGGCGGCATCTGCCCTTTCAGGCCGCGCATCATCTTGGCCATGCCACCTTTTTTCATTTTTTTCATCATCTTCTGCATCTGGGTGAACTGCTTCAACAGACGATTCACGTCCTGTACTTCAACCCCGGAACCAGAGGCAATGCGGCGCTTACGCGAGCCCTTGATGATCTCAGGACGCTGCCGCTCCTTCATAGTCATAGAGCCGATAATCGCTTCCATGCGCCTGAATTCTTTATCATTTACCTGATCTTTTGCCGCTTTAGGGATCTCACCCATACCAGGCATCTTGTCCATTAACGAGGCAACCCCGCCCATTTTGGACATCTGTTGCAGCTGGGAACGAAAATCCTCCAGATCAAAGCCCTTACCCTTCTGAAACTTTTTGGCGAGCTTGGTGGCTTCATCCTGATCAATATTTTGCTGTGCTTGCTCTACCAGACTCAGAACATCGCCCATACCGAGAATACGTGAAGCCAGACGATCAGGGTGGAAAGCCTCCAGCGCCTCTGTCTTCTCACCAACACCAAGAAACTTGATTGGCTTGCCGGTAATCTGACGAATCGATAGTGCCGCACCGCCACGAGCATCACCATCAGTCTTGGTCAATACCACACCGGTCAATGGCAGGGCATCATTAAAGGCCTTGGCAGTATTGGCAGCATCCTGACCGGTCATGCTATCAACGACAAACAGGGTTTCAATCGGATTGATCGCCGCATGTAGGCGCTTGATCTCAGCCATCATCGCTTCATCGATATGCAGACGACCGGCGGTATCAACAATTACCACATCGATAAATTGCTTGCGGGCATGATCCAGCGCAGCATTGGCGATAGCAACCGGATCTTGGTCGATACTACTGGGAAAGAAATTGACATCAACTTCCTTGGCCAGGGTCTCAAGCTGATCAATCGCCGCCGGGCGGTAGATATCACAACTGACCACCAATACCGATTTTTTCTTACGCTCCTTGAGCCAGCGCGACAACTTGGCCACGGTGGTAGTTTTACCAGAACCCTGCAGGCCCGCCATCATGACGACAGCAGGCGGCGTAGCATTCAGGGCCAGCTCTTCATTGGCCTCGCCCATCAGCTCGACCAGCTGATCATTAACCACCTTGATAAAGGCCTGCCCTGGAGTCAGGCTCTTCATCACTTCCTGACCGACAGCCTTTTCTTTGATCTGATCGATGAACTGACGCACCACTGGCAGCGAGACATCAGCCTCCAGCAAGGCCATACGCACTTCGCGCAGGGCGTCCTTGATATTATCTTCGGTCAAACGCCCCAGACCGCGTAAATCACGGACCGTACGCGCTAAGCGATCTGTCAGATTCTCAAACATTTTGAATGCCCAATATATGGTTACAGCAATGAAAGGTTAGCCAAAAGAAGGCTATTATAACGAAAAGGTCTGATTATTATGTAGTTGTTTGATATCCCGACCGGGCAACAACTGTTTGATCTCAGTGATGATGACGCCATCTTCTTCAGGTTTATGGTGGGTCAGATAGATTTCGGGGTCAAGTTTGAGCTTGGCCAGATCTGCCGCCATGGTATTGGAACAATAGTGACGGGCCGTATTGCTTAGCGCTTCGTAGGCATTACTAAAGGCCACTTCCAGCAACAGCAAATCCAGGCGTGGATGGCTATTCAGCTCACTCCAGAAGGCATCGTTAGTAGTGGTATCACCCGTAAAGGCAAAAGATGCCCCATCGGCAGATTCCACCCGATAACCAACAGTAGGCACTATATGGTTCATCGGTATCGATTTTATTTTACGGCCATCAACAAGACACTCATCACCGGCATTATGTTCCATGTAAGTCATCACCGGTTTGTTGACGACTGGCAGCTGGGCAAAGTCTGGCCAGATCGCCCAGTTAAAAATATGCTCGCGCAGCGCCTGAATGGTGGCCGGCAAGGCATGAATCACAATGGGTTGTTCAATGCGTTCAAAAATACTATCAACCAACAACGGCAAAAAGGCCACATGATCCAAATGGGAATGTGTCAGAAAAATATGCCGGATCTTGGCCATTTCATCCAGAGTCAGGTCACCGACACCGCTGCCACAATCGATGAGAACATCCTCATCGACTAGCATTGAGGTCGTCCTCAACCCCTGGCCAATCCCGCCATCACAGCCTAATATCCTTAGCTTCATCTTCTATATTTCTGCACTTTGGCAAAATACTTTAATTAATAGTAACTTGTGAGATCAACCCGGTATACTGCTGATCGTTACACCTCGGCTCTTCAACCAACTTCCTATATATGCCATCATTACGGTTTCACCAGTTAAATCATTCATTATGCACACGACAGTAATCGGCAGCACCCTGGCCATTTTTTTATACTTGATTGCCGCCATTCTGCTTGGCGCAAGGCTGCGCAATGGGCTCACAAGCCCAAGCAGCAAATGGAAGGGATTAACAGCCGCAGGGATTGCGGTGCTCTTGCATGCCTGGATTTTGGCAGAGCATATATTCACCAATGAAGGCATCAACCTGGGGGTGTTCAACGCTGTTTCCCTGGTTACCTGGCTAATATCTGCCATTTTGATCGTCAGTGCCCTTAAACGACCAACCGAGAATCTGGGCATCATCGCCTTTCCAGCTACAGGTTTGGCCGTAGCACTGGAAAACACCTTCACGGCCAGCCGTATCACCGAAACAATCAATACACCTATTGAAATCCACATATTGATTTCAATCGCTGCAACCAGCCTGCTCAGCATTGCGGCGGTTCAAGCCATCTTGCTCACCGTCCAGGATCACCAGCTGCGCAACAAGCGTCCCGGTGGTTTTATTAGAGCCCTACCCCCATTACAGGCAATGGAACGTTTTTTATTCCAGGTGATAGGCCTTGGCTTTGCCTTACAGACGCTATCACTGCTGAGTGGCTTTATTTTCCTCGATAATATGTTTGCCCAGCACCTGGTTCACAAAAGCATCCTCTCAATCATTGCCTGGTCTGTATTCGCCACACTGTTGTGGGGGCGCAAAAAGTTCGGTTGGCGCGGCAAAACGGCGATTCGCTGGACCCTAAGTGGTTTTGGCTTTCTTATCCTGGCCTACATAGGTAGCAAGTTAGTTTTAGAAGTCATCCTCAACTAACAAGCGCCATGCATTCAGACGCCCCGACAAACAAATTAAATAACTGACAGCATGGCAGATATCTCTCTAAACCTACTGTTCGGCAGCCTGTTTTTCCTGATCATTCTGTCAGCCTGTTTCTCGGCCTCAGAAACGGCCATGATGAGCCTGAACCGCTATAAATTACGCCATCAGGTACAGGCCGGGCATCGTGGTGCTATTCGTGCTCAACGACTACTAGACCGAACTGATCGCCTAATCGGCCTAATCCTGCTAGGCAACAATTTCGTTAATATCCTGGCCTCATCCATCGCCACACTGATTGCCCTACGCCTGCTTGGCGAGGCAGGCATTGCCATCGCCACCGGCATTCTCACCTTTGTCATACTGATTTTTGCCGAAGTAGCCCCCAAGACCCTCGCCGTGCTACATCCGGAGCGTGTGGCCTTCCCTGCGGCCTACGTGCTTGAACCACTGCTAAAAATCAGCTACCCACTAGTCTGGCTTGTCAACATCTTGGCTAACACCCTGTTACGCGCCCTTGGTGTCCCCCCCAGAACAGGTTCCATGCAACACCTCAGCAGCGAAGAACTACGCACGGTTGTTAATGAGGCCGGTGCCCTGATTCCTCGTCGACATCAGGAGATGCTGATTAGTATTCTCGATCTGGAAAAGGTCTCGGTTGAAGATGTAATGGTGCCGCGTAATGAAATTATTGGCCTGGATATCAACGATGACGATCAGGCAATGCTCAAACAACTAGTCCACTCCCAACACACCCGCCTGCCGGTGTTTCGCGACAATATTGAGAACGTAATCGGCTTTGTTCATGCCCGCAATGCCTTACACATACTGGCCGAGGGTGACTTCAGCAAAGAAAAGCTGCTTGGAATTTGCCGTGAACCTTATTACATTCCAGAAGGCACACCGCTCAACACCCAGCTACTTGGATTTCAGCGGGAAAAACGGCGCATCGCTTTTGTCGTCGATGAATATGGCGACATTCAGGGCTTGGTTTCTCTGGAAAGTATTCTCGAAGAGATTGTCGGCGAGTACACCACCGATGTTGCCGCAACCAGTAAAGACATCCACCCACAGGAGGATGGCACTTTTCTTGTGGATGGCACCGCCTACGTCCGTGAGCTCAATCGAACAATGGGCTGGAAGCTGCCAACAGATGGCCCCAAAACCCTGAACGGCCTGATTATCGAATATTTAGAATCGATCCCCGAACCGGGCACCAGCGTACTCATATCCGGCTATCCTATCGACATCGTCCAAACCGGCAACAATACAGTGAAAACTATCAGGATATATCCAGACTCAAGAAAGACTCCTGCAGAAGAAGAGCCGACAGCTTAATCCTCGGCCACCACAAATTTATTACGACCAGTCTCCTTGGCTTTATAGAGGGCTCCGTCGGCCTTAGCGATGAGATCTTCAGGCTTGCCATCAGCACTAGGCACCATGCTTGCCACCCCCAGGCTTATGGTTACATGATCTGCCGTCGATGAGTGAGCATGCGCCAGCCCCAACGAAGAAACACCCTCACACAGGGCCTCAGCAATACTTTTTGCACCTTCCAGGTCAGTGCCAGGCATTACCACCACAAACTCCTCACCACCATAGCGCGCCACCAGATCACTTGGGCGATTAACCGTACTAGCCAGCTTCTGCGCCACCTGCCGGAGACAATCATCGCCCCCCTGATGGCCATAGTTATCGTTGTAGGTTTTGAAATGATCGATATCAATCATGACCAGTGACAGCCGGTTATTATCACGCGCAGCGCGGCTCCACTCTTTTTGAGTGAACTCGTCAAAGATACGACGATTAGAAATACCAGTCAGACCATCCTGAGATGATAAACGCTCCAACTCTATATTTTTCGCCTCAAGTTCAATCTGCATTTCGCTCAGGGCACGATAGGCTTCATCACGCTGTTTTTGCGCCATAAAGCTGCGTGAATGAGCATGGACACGGGCAATCACCTCAAGTTTGTCTGGAAACTTGACCAGATAATCACTGGCACCCAATTCAAATGCCTCACTCTTGATCTTGGGGTCTTCCTTGGTAGACAAAACGATAACCGGGATAGTCTTAATCTCAGGATTAGAGCGATAGAACTTAAGCAGCATCAAACCGTCTATATCCGGCATTACCAGATCCTGCAGAATCACCGTCGGTTTGAATGCAATCGCTTCATTCATGGCGTTTGCCGGGTCATTACAGTAATGATAATCAATGTCCGGCTCATCAGCCAACATACGCCTCAGCGCCTCAGCAACGATATTCTGATCGTCGACCAACATGACACGAGTACGCGTGTCATCCTCTGGCGTCACTACACCTGTTGGTTGCTGTGTATCTTCCCCGCTAGCGCTCATTAAGTTTGCTACCCATTTTTCTATTACCAAAATACTCTATCAATACAGAAGCAATATCGTCTATTGGTAGGATTTGTTGAGCCGCGCCAATCTGAGCAGCCGCTTTTGGCATACCATAAACTGCACTGCTTGCTTCATCCTGCGCAATTGTGTGAACACCTTTGTTTTTAAGGCTTAACAAGCCCTCAGCTCCATCTCTGCCCATGCCGGTCAACAATACGGCAACCACATCGCCAGTCCAGTGCTCAACCACACTAGAAAAAAACACATCAACAGACGGCCTGTAAGCCTGGTCAACAGGGTCTGGAGTATATTCCAATGAATTGAGAGAATTCAAAATCAAGTGATCATTGGTCCCCGCAATCAACACTTCGCCGGGGATTAACCTATCACCTTTTTTGGCCAAACGCACCTCAAGTACAGACTGTTTATCCAGCCATGCAGCCAGCTCGGCAGTAAACTTCTGATCGACATGTTGAACAATCACAATAGGGGCAGGAAAATCCGCCGGTAACGATTGCAGCACCACCGCCAAGGCCTTAGGTCCTCCAGATGATGAACCTATAGCAACCAGGCTGCCATCGTTTACCGTAGCTGATAAACGACTGGTTGCAACCCTGGAAGAAACAGTGGCCGCCTTATGACTAATCAACTTTCCAATTGTGGCAACCTTTTGCAAAAACTCATCTTTGCCCTCGGCATCACCAGTCATGCCCAGCACCGGCGTATTTACCGCGTCAAGGGCGCCATGGCCCATTGCCTGGAATACCTTGGAAGCATTACCGGAAACCGTTGACGTCACCACCAGGATTGCACAAGGCGACGCTTCCATAATCCGGCGCGTCGCCTCAACGCCATCCATCACAGGCATAATGAGATCCATTAAGATCAAATCGGGCACATCGGAACCGCAACGCCAAACCGCCTCGGCGCCATCGTGAGCAATCCAGACAACCTCATAGTCTGGCACCGAAGTAACCACACGACGCAAACTTTCCACCGCCATCATTGAATCATTGACGATCGCTATTCTCATGACTTGGCCTCACCTATTAGATCGACCACAGCATTTAGCAAACCTTCATCATGAAAACTGCCCTTGGTAAGATAATAATCAGCGCCCGCCTCAAGACCACGCAGTTTGTCTTCCTCACGGTCCTTGTATGAAACCATTAATATCGGAAGCGTACGCAAGCCAGCATCCTGACGTACCGTTTGCACCAACTCCACCCCATTCATACGAGGCATATCGACATCCGTCACCAACATATCAAAATGCTGGCTACGCAACATATTCAAACCATCCATACCATCAACCGCTGTTTGTACCTGATAACCGGCTGATTCAAGTAACTTACGCTCAACTTCCCGCACAGTAATAGAGTCATCAACTACCAGGATACTCATAGAAATTTCAGCTTCAACTTCATCCTCAACCTCTCCCACCTTACCCAGACGAGCAACCTTCAAAACTTTTTCTATCGAGCGGATCAGATCGTCAATATCGACAATCAACAATGGTGAGCCGTCTTCCATCAATGCCGCCGAGCTAATATCCTGCACCTTACCCAGCGCCTCGGGTAAAACCTGAACCACCAGTTCACGCTCACCGAGAAATTTATCAACCACCATGCCGTAATAATTATGTCGATCATTCAAAACAACCACTGACATCTGATCACTATGCTCAGCACAAGGTTCTTTTTCCAGTATTTGAACGGCGCTGACCAGACCAACATTCTTACCATCCAACACCGCAAACTGATTGCCCTCAGCCTCACTCAGCCCTTCCCTACTAATGCTGGCAATACGGTCAATTCGCGCCAGTGGAAAGGCGTAAGGTTCGCCAGCAATCTCTACCAACAAAGCGGGAATCACCGACAGGGTCAACGGTAACTGCATATGGAAGCGGGTTCCCACCCCAAAGGTAGAACTCACCCGAACAGTGCCACGCATTTCCTGCACGGCATCATGCACCACATCGAGGCCTACACCACGGCCGGAGATTTCACTGACATTGTCCTTGGTGCTAAAACTGGGCAGAAACAGAAACTCCAACAACTCAGCCTCACTCAGGGTGTCGGCCATGGAGCCATCCACCAAGCCCTTATCGATCACCTTCTGGCGCAAGCGTTCAAGATCAACACCACGGCCATCATCCTCAACCACCACCGACAACATACCTGCGCTGTGATGAGCACTTAAACGAATGGTACCCTTGGCTGGTTTGTCCGTTGCGGCACGTTCTTCTGCCGTCTCTAAACCATGATCAATGGCATTACGAACAATATGATTCAAGGGCGCTTCGATCTTATCGAGAATGTCACGATCAACCAGAGTCGTCTCCCCCTCTATCAGCAGCTGTACATCCTTAGCCAGAGAACGGGAAATATCACGCACCATACGCGGAAAACCATGCACCCCATCACCAAACGGACGCATGCGACTACCAACAACCTCTTTGTGTAGCCGCGAGGAGAGATTGGTCGAACGACGGTCATACGATTCAAGCTCTACCAGTCTGTCAGACAATACTTCGCGACAATAAGAGGCTTGACGCTGAGCATCACGAACAAGATTCCTGACACCCTCATCAAGTGCTTGGCGCTCCAGATGCTCACGCAAAGAATCAATTACACAAACCAGATCCGTTTGCTGACGTTTCAGTCGCTGCAGAGATACTGAATATGGGTTCAACCAGCGTGATTCAACTAGTGACTCACCCGCCAAACCCATCAAACGATTCACAAGTTCGGCACTAACCCTAAGTACCCGATCTTTTTGTGGCGTAGTCGGCTTGGTTTTTTCCGGTTTTGCCGGCGTCGTTGGCGACGCCTTTTCAGTTTCATTGGCTGGAGCTGTTGGCACTGTTTCCTGAACAACTTCGACAGCTGGCTCGGCAACCGGCGCAGCAGCCAGCACAGGTTTTTCACCCGTCAAAATCCCACTAATATTCTTCAGCAAACCCAAATAGGTCTGTTTGTTAGTCCCATACCATTCGCGATGTTCGCCTTCATACATCGCCAACTCGTTAATCGTATCCGCGCCCTTAAGCAAGACATCAATCTGGTCAGCCTCAAGTACGATCTCACCATTTTGCGCCGCAACAAAATCGTCTTCCATGATGTGCGCCAGCTTGACGACAAGGTCAATCCCGACAAGCCGCGCCGCACCCTTTATAGAGTGAGCAGCCCGCATCAGCGGTTCAAGACGTTCAAGCGAGGTAGGTGCCTGCTCCAGCTCCAACAATCCCTGACTCAAAACAGCGCCCTGCTGTTCACACTCAATCCGGAACAAATCCAGCATTGATGGGTCCTGAATATCCAGGCAAATATCGGGCTCGACAAAGGTTTCGACAGCCGCATCAGGCTGAGCCGTTGCAGCAACGGTAGAGGATAAAGATGACGTTGCTACCTGGACATCCTTATTCTTGATGGCAGATAAGGCTTGCACCAACTGAACAATGTCCTGCTTGCGACTGACAAACCAGTCAGCTAGCCCATCCTCACAAGCGGCAACTTCATTAATAATATCCAACCCTTTCAACATGACATCGATGTCATCGGTAGATAGCACCAGCTCACCGTTTTGAGCCGCAACAAAGCCATCTTCCATGGCATGTGCAACCTGCACTACCGGCTCAATATCAACCATACGGGCTGCGCCCTTGATGGAGTGAGCGGCGCGCATCAACTGTTCAAGCCAGTCGGCAGATGAAGGGTTTTGTTCAAGTTGTAGCAAGCCATCATTCAAGACCTTGCCATGCAGTTCACACTCTATACGGAATAACTCAAGCATGGATGTGTCTTGAGGTTCACTCAGACTCATATCAATTTCAGGAGGGGCTTTTGCAACGGGCAGCGGATCAGGTTCAACAGCCGGTGCCGGTGCCACAGCAGCAGCAGCAGCAGAAGTAGAAGTAGAAGTAGAAGTAGAAGTAGAAGTAGAAGTAGAAGTATTACCCACTGATTTAATAGCTTCAAGCGCCGCCATCAACGCGTCAAAGCCCTGCTGATTATCAGCCAACCACAGGTTCAGGTCATCACCGCCTTCAGCAATTTCTTTTATGATATCCATGCCTTTCAACAGGACATCTATAGCAGCCGAATCAAGCAATAACTCGCCCTCTTGCGCAGCAACCAGGCAATCCTCCATGACATGAGAAATTTTTTGAACTGAGTCGATCCCCAGCAGACGCGACGCGCCCTTGATTGAATGCGAGGCACGCATGGCAGCATCGAGATGTTCGGTGGCAGCTGGATTTTGATCTAACGCAAGCAGGCTATCATTGAGTAGCTCAGACTGCTGCTCAACTTCCATTTTAAACAGATCAAGCATGGACGTATCAGCCATGCGCTAAGCCCCCAGTCATAAAATCCCCCGCTCTAATGCAGGAAACAACAACTCATGATCAATCACACCAACATGACGATCATCCCAAGTCACCATCCCTTTAAGATAATGAACGGAACAGTTCATCGCGGTGGCAGGCGCCTCTTCCATCTCATTAAGATCAAAACGAAACACACCTCGCACCTCACTAACGGGAAAAACAAATTTCGTTCCCTGCTGCGAAATAACAATCATGCGTTCATAGACCCCCTTAACAACATTGGAGCCGGTAATTTCACCACGGGTAATGTTCAGTAAACGGCCTATAGAAACGCACAACTGCAATTCGCCACGCACATTAGCAACACCTCTCAGAATCGCCCCCTTACGATGGGGAACCGTGTGTATATGACGCATCTGCATCACTTCTTCCAGTATTCTGGTCTCAATGCCCAGCCATTCATCACCCAAACGAAACAATATTATTGAGCCAGCCTGAGTGTTTTTCTTGGTCTGCTCAGCGGCACAAAACTCTGTCCACTGTTCCAGATAACCACGTGGCGGTTCAGATTCCAATAACTGACGACCAGCGGCTGAAAAGGTCTCACAATTGATACAATGCCCAACCTGCTTGAGTGTGGCGCAATTACGCTCACCCTTGGCCCAAACACCAATCCGGTTCCAGCAGTCATCTATTTCGTCGTTATGGTCTGCCATAATGTTTATCTAAACCAGCCTATTCAACAACCGGGGAGTTCTTTCTCAGACGCTCAGCCCGGGCACGGTAATTTTCAGAAGCACTCAAATCTCCACGCTCTTCTGCTAAAACAGCAAGATGAATCAGTGACTGGTAGTTTTTGGGATCAAGGTAGATGGCTTTTTTAAAGGCATCCATTGCATCTGAATCCGCATCAAAGGCTAATAAAACAACACCCTTCAGATAATAACCTTGCGCCGAATCAGGCACCTGCTCTATAAGCCTTTCACATTCAGTAATAGCCTCCTTTAACTGTCCTGCGTCAGCCATAGCCTGAATTGAATCAATCCATGCATCTACGTTCTCAACTGATAGCGGCACGTCCTCAACAACAGGCTCAACCAATTGCCTTGTTTTTTTAACAACTGATTTTGTCGCCATAGGTGCCGCAGGCACATTGACGAACTTTGGCATCAAGGCAGCCGCTTTGTGATAAGCAAATGAGCCAGGCAGATGTAATGATACGAACAATCCATCAGGCATACGTCCAGTCTCGGCATGCCCTAGCACTAACAAACCATTCCGGCTCATCAAGTCACTTAGGATATTCAACACCTTACATTTGGTTTTATAGTCAAAATAGATCAACATATTGCGGCAAAAGACGACATCATACGGCCCCTTGCCACGCATAAAACCATCAGCAAGAACATTACTATTGAAAAAATTTACTGTCGATTTAATGTCATCCGAAATAGCGTAGGTTTCGTCATTATGTTCGAAGTACTTGTCTCGGTAGGCAATATCTTTGCCGCGAAAAGAGTTATTACCGTATACCCCCTTACGCGCCTTATTAATCACCTCGGTACTTATATCTACCGCATCAATCCTGAACTGTTTCTTGTTCATACCGATGTCATTCAAAACCATAGCAATAGAATAGGGCTCTTCACCGGTAGAACAGGGGATACTGAGAATCTTAAGCGGCCGCCGTCCTGGTTCACGCCCTTTTATATATGAAGAAAGCACTTTAAAAGGCTCGTGATCGCGAAAGAACCAGGTCTCAGGAACAGACATTTCATTGAACAGCGCTTGTTTCTCATCGACAGAGGTTTCAAACAAACGAGAATATGAGGTAATGCTTTTTTCACCAACCGTCTTCATACGGCGTTCAATAATTCGTTCAACCGTATCCTGCCCAACCGTCTCAGGAGACAGTCCCATCTCATTCTTGATGGCACGCAAAATAGCCTCAAATGCCATCAGGCTTACCATCAGCAGATGCATTGTTGGCAATATTCTCTTGCAGCATAATTTTCACATCATCAGGCAATAACTTTGAAACATTTACAACCTGAATCATTCCGGCCCCATCCATGGCAATTTTATCGACGAAGGCGCTGGTATCTGCACTAACGCCAGTACCCGTAAATGTTGTCTCATCGATTTTCACTGTCTCAGTCACATTTTCCGCAAGCAAACCAATGTAACGTTTTTCATCTTTAACAGGCCTTATCAATATAATTCGACTACTCATCAGGTGCTTAACAGGTCGTTCACAAATCAATATAGATAAATCAACTACAGGAACAATATTTCCCCTGTAGTTCATCAAGCCAGCAATGTAGTCCGGTGCTTTTGGTAAGTTCTGCAATGAGACATAAGGCACAAGCTCCACAACATCCGCCACACTCAAGCTGTAGCGTGCATCGTCAACCTTGAACAGCAACATCATCATGATGGCAGTCCCTAGCTATGATCTGGTGTTGAAACCTTAAATTTTGACACCCCGGTTTGCAGCATATGCGCCGCTTCATTGAGATGCTCAATTGATGAATGTGACTGCCTTAATGAGTCCACTGTCTGCTGTGCCGACTCACTCAACTGGATAATTCCCTGTTTGATCTGTTCCGCCCCCTGAGACTGAAACTGCATCCCCTCATGTACGGTCTCAAAACGTGGCGTCAGCGCTTGCACCTGATCGATAATCTCGGTCAAACCATGGCTAATAGTACTAACCTCATCGACACTGCGGCGCACCTCTTCAGAGAAACGTTCAACACTCATAACACCTGCGGTTACGGCCGTTTGCATCTCTTTAACCATCTGTTCAATATCCCAGGTCGCGACAGCAGTCTGGTCAGCCAAACGGCGAATCTCAGTAGCCACCACGGAGAAACCAAGCCCATATTCACCGGCTTTTTCTGCCTCAATAGCGGCATTCAGTGACAACAGGTTAGTCTGATCGGCAACTTTGGTAATAGTCGTAACAACAGTATTAATGTTACTGGCTTTTTCATTCAACACTTCAAGCTTGGCCGCAATTGATGATGAAGCCTCAACCACCTGATGCATGGTCGACTCCATCTTTTGCAAACCAGCCTGGCCATTTGCTGCAGCTTTGGCAGTGCCTTCCGCCACGGTTGCCACCTCATCCATGGTGCTGACCAACTCTTTTGCAGTAGCCGATATTTCAGTGGTAGTGGCTACGACCTGATTAACGGTTGCGGCCTGTTCAGCCACTGTTGCCTCCTGCTCTTTCGCAGTTGCGGCAATTTGAGTCGCGGATGAGGTCACCTGAATGCCTGAACGCTGAACCTGGGCAACCACAACATTAAGATTATCTATCATCGACTGAACACCACGCCCCAACTGAGCAACGGCATCATCACCTGAAATACCGACCTTGCCGGTCAAATCGCCATCGGCAGCCTTGGTAACTGCCTCGAGAATATGATCCACCTTCTTCTTCAGGTCTTCAACGGCGTGGTGACGCTCTTGAATCATTTTATGGATATTGCCAATCATGCCCTGCAGACCAGTCGCCAATTCACCAATGGCATCGCTACCACCGAAGGTAACCTTACCTGTCATATCACCCTTGGCGGCCTTGTTCACCACATCGAGCAAGACATCAACTTTATGCCGCAATTCCTGCGCCGCCTCATGTTCACGTTGAGTGCTGGCATTTACATTGTCGGCCATATCATTAAAGGCAGCGCCTACCCTGCCAATCTCATCACCGGAATTCACCTCAACACGAACATTGACATCGCCTGCGGCACGACTGGTCACCACGTTCATCAAATTGACCAATGGCTGACTTACCCAGCCACGTAGAAAATAGTTAATCAACAACAGGCCAATTGCCAGGGCAGCCAAGTTAACAGTAGCCTCGACCAGCATTTCTTTCTCAACGTCGGCATCCATTTGCGCCAGGGAATAGGAAACTCGTACAGCACCATTGACTGCGCCATTAGGTACATCATGGCACTGCAAACAGTTCACACCACGAGTATTGGTAGTCGCCTTGAATGGCGTAAGAACAGTAAGTACACGTCCCTCTGACGTTTCTTTAATATCTACAATTTCTTCACCTGCAAGCGCCCGTTCATCAAGCTCATCGACAGGTTGTTCATAATCAAAGCCCGGACCAAACTGTTGTTTGACTGGCTCACCACGAATTACGCGCGCCTCAAGCACACCAGGACGACGCAACATTTTATCCTGAAGAATCTTACGCTGGCCCATGGTGCCGGTAAGCATCATGGTATTGAGGCTATCAAAATAGAGCGTTGACATATCACTGGTACGCTCTTTAGCCTGCTCTAAGACGTGACTTCTGTCCTGGGTAAAAACAAAGAAAGTTACCGCCAGGATCACAATCAGAAAAATCACCCCAACCACCACATTTATCTTGGCTGGAATAGAAAATCCTTTGACAGCAACTTTTTCAGAATTATTCGTAGTCATAGCATCCCTTCAATGATCACCGCGAGACAAAAGGCCAATAAACATTTCGAGCCCCTTGAACGCATCACGCACACCGCTCGTTCCATAAAACGGCTCACCCCCATAAAGCGGCAAAAAAAAGCAAAACTTTAGTGGAATCTAACAGCAAAAAACACTGCACGGACTCACACCATTGCCACCGCCCGCACTGGTACATCCCCCGCCAGGCAAAAATCTAACCATTCACCTAAAAACTCATTAACCCGCTGTTTTTCCCGCACCTGGCACATATCAGGATTAGGATAATCATATTTGGCTTTGAATCGATATTGGCCCTGATATGACAACACCTCGGCCACCTCGGCATCATGATAGACCCGTACTATCATCGATGACACTGCCGCCGATAAAAAACCCAACGGCAGATTCTGACTCAATTTGATAACCGTGGTGTACTTGTGTCTTTCCAGCATATCCACATGCAGACCTTCCTGACGATGCATGCTCTGACACTGTTTACCAAACGCCCTTAGTTCAGGCATTAACAGCATCAAACGGCGAAAATTGTCCTCGTAAATTTTCATGCCTTATTCATTCATACCAAATCAGAAAACCTAATAATAATATCGACTTCCCTGCGGACTAACCTTAATCCCCGCCACAAAAAACATTATGGCCGTCACTGCGTAACAAGGTATAACCTTAGCCCAATGAGCAAGCCCACAGCAAAACAAATTTCAGCCATCACACCGGCCAGTCAGCGCGAACGCTTCGCCTGGTGCATGTACGACTTTGCCAACTCGGGTTTTACCACTGTGGTGCTGACCGCAGTCTTTAACGCCTACTTTGTCGGTGTGGTCGCCGCTGATCTCAGCACAGATCAAAATGGCCACGCCACCCTGCTCTGGACCATAGCCATGGCCGTCGCCAACGGACTGGTATTGATCTGCGCCCCCATACTCGGGGCGATTGCCGATCACTCAGCCGCCAAAAAACGCTTTCTGATTTTCACAACTCTAGGCTGCATTCTGTTTACCGCGCTGCTGAGCCTGGTCGGCCCTGGCGACATTGTGCTGGGCATGAGCCTGGTGATCCTGGCGACCATCATGTTTTCTGCCGGGGAAAGCCTTATCGCCGCCTTCCTACCGGAGATTACCAGCCCGGAGCAAATGGGACGCCTATCAGGCTATGGCTGGAGCATTGGCTATTTGGGCGGCCTGCTCACCCTTGGGCTCTGCATCATTTATATAGACTGGGCTCAGGCACAGGGATATAACCCCCAGGACTTCGTCCCCACCACCAACCTGATCGTGGCCGTTATTTTTGCCCTGGCAGCACTGCCAACCCTGCTGTGGCTCAAGGAACGTGCCATAGCCAGTGATTCACTCACTCCGAGAGGATATATAAAGAAAGGTTTTAAACGTCTCAAACACACCTTCAAACATGCTCGCCAGCATCAGGATCTATTTCGTTTTCTGCTCAGCCTGACCACCTATCATGCCGGCATCAACACGGTCATCGTCCTGGCAGCCATCTATGCCCAGGAAGTTATGCATTTCACCACCAAGGACACCTTACTGCTAATCATGGTGGTTAATATCACCGCAGCTATCGG
The DNA here is from genome assembly GCA_965602225.1 of uncultured Gammaproteobacteria bacterium. GTDB lineage: Bacteria > Pseudomonadota > Gammaproteobacteria > Tenderiales > Tenderiaceae > Tenderia. The sequence continues at coordinate 151,910 of CBFCYE010000002.1, forward strand.
CGCCCTGGTATTCGGCCATCTCCAGGACCGCATTGGCTCCAAAACCAGCCTTATCCTCACTTTAATCATCTGGATCATCGCCATTGGCATCACCTACAGCGCAGTAGAGGCGGCGACCTTCTGGCTTGCGGCCAACCTGATCGGGATAGCTCTCGGCGCCAGCCAATCAGCAGGCCGGGCTATGGTTGGACAATTCGCGCCACCGCAACGCAGTGGTGAATTTTTTGGTCTATGGGGACTGGCGGTCAGACTGGCGGCCATCATCGGTCCGTTGACCTATGGTGCAACCATCTATCTGATGCAGGGCAATCATCGCCTGGCGATCCTTTCCACCCTGCTGTTTTTTATTCTCGGTTTGATCTTATTACTGACCGTCAATGAGCAGCGCGGCAAACAGGCCGCCATGCAAGATCACTGGAACGGCTAAGTAAGATAGTAAGAGGAGAAACTAAGCCTGCCAGACACGTAACAACCTGGCCTTGTTCATGGCCAACCACTGCAAAGCCATAATCACCGCCGCTGAGTTGAGTCGGCCAGACTCAATCCAGGCCATCGCCTCATCAAAACCAACCGTAATCACACGAATATCTTCATGTTCGTGATCCAAACCATGGATACCGCCAGCATTACTGGCATCAACCCGACCACAAAATAATTCTATCGTCTCACTACAGGCCCCGGGGCTGGGGTAATAACGACAGATTCGTTGTAAATCCGTCACTTCGCAACCCGACTCTTCGATTGATTCACGCAAGGCCACTGCCTCGGCGGTCTCACCGTCATCAATCATGCCAGCAACAATTTCGGTTAACCAGGGACCATCAGGGTCATGCAGGGCACCAATGCGAAACTGTTCAATCAATACAACCTGATCAAGTGCAGGGTCATAAGGCAACATTGCCACTGCATTGCCACGTTCAAACAGTTCACGACTCATCTCTTCACTTGCCCTGCCTTCAAACAAGGCGTGGCGCAAACGAAATTTATCAATGCGAAAAAAACCCTGAAAACAGGTAGTCTGCTTAATAATATCAACGTCGCCGTATTTCATGGTTTTTCCTTAAATCAAATAACCCGTTCTCGATATTGCCACAGGCAAAAATATAGCGTTGTTATAAAAATACAATAAAACAGATAATTAAACATTCAAGAAAATGCAAAGCTTGTCGTGAACGTATATAGTAAATGCATGCAGCGACAAGGCGTTGGGGCCTTAAGCATATAACAACAATAACCAGCTAGGATTTCTCTATGTTTGAAAATGACGAAGACGACTGGATTGAACCCGAAGAAATCATTCATGAAAGAGATACTCTCTTATCACCCAGTGTAATTCTTAGCGATAAGGATTTACCTAAGACGCTTTACATCCTGCCGCTGTCGGATCGACCGTTCTTTCCGGCACAAACCCTGCCCATTTTGATGGCTGAAAACCCATGGGTGGACACCGTCAAAAAAATTGGTGAAACCAAGGCCCAGGTTGGAGGTGTGTTGCTGGTGCGTCGTGAAGATGACGAAGATGCCACCACCGAGGATTACTGTCAGATTGGCAGCGTAATCCAACTGCATCAACCCACTCGTGCAGATGGAAAACTACAATTTATTGCCGAAGGCATACGCCGTTTTAAAGTGGTGAAGTGGCTCTCAACCGAACCGCCTTATCTGGCCGAGGTTGAATATCCAAACGAAACCCAAGTCAAGAACGCTGAGCAGACCAAGGCCTATGCAATGGCCATCATTAACACCTTAAAAGAACTGGTTCCTCTTAACCCACTCTACAGTGAAGAGTTAAAATATTTCCTCGATCGCTTCGGCCCAAATGATCCATCGCCGCTAACTGACTTTGCCGCAGCACTGACCACCGCCGACAAGGAAGAGCTGCAAGATATCCTTGAGACCATCAACATCCACCGCCGCATGCAAAAGGTGCTGGTACTCATAAAGAAAGAACTCGAAGTTGCCAAACTACAGGTCAAGATTCGTCACTCAGTAGAGAAAAAGATCAGCGAACATCAGCGCAAGTTTTTTCTCCGTGAACAACTCAAGGTAATCCAGCAGGAACTCGGCATTGCCAAAGATGATCGCCAGGCCGACATCGATAAATTCAACAAGCGCCTGGATGGCCTGGTTGTGCCTGAAGCTGTAATGGCTGGCATAGACGAGGAACTGGACAAACTGCGCATCCTTGATGCCAGTTCGCCCGAATATGCCGTTACCCGCAATTATCTCGACTGGATTACCGTACTGCCCTGGGGAGTCTATACCAAAGACAAATTCAACCTGAAAGAGGCACGTACCATCCTTGATCAGGAACATGATGGTCTCAACGATGTCAAAGGCCGCATCATAGAGTTCCTGGCCGTCGGTTCACTCAAGGGTGAAGTATCCGGTTCCATCATCCTCTTGGTTGGCCCACCCGGGGTCGGCAAGACCTCAATCGGCAAATCCATTGCCCGCGCCCTGGGACGAGAGTTCTATCGCTTCTCCGTCGGCGGCATGCGTGATGAGGCCGAAATCAAGGGCCACAGACGCACCTATATCGGCGCCATGCCCGGCAAGGTAGTGCAGGCTCTGAAAGATGTCGGCAGCGCCAATCCGGTGATCATGCTCGACGAGATAGACAAGATGGGCAGTTCCTACCGCGGCGACCCGGCCTCGGCCATGCTCGAGGTACTGGATCCTGAACAAAACTCAGAATTTCTTGATCACTATCTTGACGTCCGCCTTGACCTCACCAAGGTGCTGTTCATCTGCACCGCCAACACCTTGGATACCATCCCCGGACCACTGCTCGACCGCATGGAGATCATTCGTCTGGGCGGTTACATTACCGAGGAAAAGGTTGAGATCGCCAAAAACCACCTCTGGCCACGCCAACTGGAAAAAACCGGACTAAAAAAGAGTCAACTCAAGGTCTCTGACTCAGCCCTGCGCCACGTCATTGAAGGCTATGCCCGCGAAGCCGGTGTTCGTAATCTGAACAAACAGCTGGGACGGATGGTGCGCAAGGCCGTGGTTGGGTTCGTCAGCAAACCTAAAACGAAAAGACAGAAAAGCATCACTATCAAGGATGTTGAAAACTATCTTGGCCAACCATTCTTCCGCAAGGAAAAGCTACCCAGCGGCATCGGCATCGTCAATGGCTTGGCCTGGACTTCAATGGGAGGTGTGACACTGACCATCGAAGCATCACATATCCACAATCTGAATCGAGGTTTTAAACTGACCGGACAATTGGGAGACGTGATGAAGGAATCGGCTGAAATTGCCTACAGCTACATCCTAGCCAACATCAGAGACTTCGACGGTGACCCAAGTTTTTTCGACAAGGCCTTCCTGCATTTGCATGTACCTGAGGGCGCCACCCCCAAAGATGGTCCTAGCGCCGGTGTCACCATGGCCACGGCATTGCTATCGCTGGCGCGGAAAAAGAAACTCACCCGTCAGCTAGCCATGACCGGCGAACTGACCCTAACTGGTCAGGTGCTGGCGGTAGGCGGCATCCGTGAAAAGGTGATAGCAGCACGCCGCAATCGCATCATGGAGTTGATCCTGCCTGAAGCCAACCGTAAGGATTTTGAGGAACTTCCTCAGCACATACAGGAAGGTATGACAGTTCACTTTGCCAGACACTACAAGGATGTAGCTGAAGTGATCTTCGTCACCAGTCACTAACATGCAACTGCAAGGCAAACAGGGCGGCCTGCTAGGGCCGCTGCTGTTTATTCTGAGTTTGATTCTAGCTGTCATCTGGCTTAGCAGCGGCTCATCCAATCAGGCCCGCCAACACAACTGGATCAATGGTTGGAAAGCGGTGACACCACTGCAACTAGCCCGCCGCGCCCCGGCTGCAACCACATATAACGGTTTTATCTATGTCATTGGCGGCATCGGTGCCAATGATCGCTACGTCCAGCCGGTCGAATTCGCGGCTATCCATGACGACGGCACTCTCGGCCCGTGGCAACAAACCAGCCCAATCATCGCAGGCCGCTTCTACAATGCCGCCATCGCTGACAATGGCTTTATCTACACCTTTGGTGGTGGCAGTGGTGATACCGGCAAACAAAACTACCCCATCGCCTCAGTAGAGCGCGCCCGGATCAATCCCGATGGTTCACTTGGCCCATGGCAAACCATCAGCCAGATGCTAAGCCCACGCCGCGGCCTAAAAACCGTTATCCATAACAACACCATCTACGCCATTGGCGGCTATGACGGCCGTTTTCTCAAATCGATAGAACGCAGCACTATTCAGGCCGATGGTTTACTCAGCAACTGGCAAATGGAACAACACGAATCGATCATCGACCGCTACATCCATTCCGCGGCCATCGCCAGCGGTAGCATTTACCTGCTCGGCGGCCATATGAGAAACCCGAATCAGGCCAGCTATGGTGATGTTGAATTCAGCCAGGTCACAACCGATAAACAACTCAGCCCCTGGCAGGTTGAGAGTAATGGACTACAAACACCGCGCCTGGTGGCTGAAGCATTCACCCTGGGGCAGTATCTATATATCGCTGGCGGCCATACCGGCAATCAACGTCTTAACAGCGTTGAGGTCGCTAAAATAGACAACACAGGTCGGCTGCAAGCCTGGCGCTATACCTCTGCACTGCCGATCGCCCGTAGTGCCTATGCGGCCGCGACCTACAAAAACCTTGTCTACCTGATCGGCGGTGGTGGTGACGGCCAACCCTTGCGCAGCGTCGATATGGCCAGCGCCAATTTACGCGGCGAGCTCGGTTATCAACAATAGTTCAGACAGATGCAACGACGCTCTTCAGTAGCATTCACATTTGTTAACAAAAACACACTGTTGAACCCAGCAGTCTGGGCCGACATTATTATTGCAAGCTTGGTGGATGCCAGGATTAAGTCTTCAAAGAAGGCGCGATGCAGGACTAAAGGATTGGTCCATTATGGAAAGGATTTCCAACTCATTACTGTTGTTGTCCCCATGAATGAGTGTCTTCGCCGGACTCAAGGATTGAGTCTGGCGAAGCATCGTCTTATGCTAAGCCAATGAAAGTAAATCAACTCAGCCTCGAACAACTGGATTACTGGGTCGCCAGGGCAGAAAATATTGTCCTTAGCCCAGAGCCGGGTGGAAACAATTATTTGTATTCTCCCCATCCAGATATGGCGGCTCGACGCTGGTCCCCGAGCCGTTACTGGTCACAAGGCGGGCCGATTATCGAAGCCGCTCACATCGACCTTAACTGGGATTGGGAAACCGACAGCGAATGGTCTGCCTCCATCGAGCCCGACATCAACACACAAGGTAAAACTGCCTTGGAAGCAGCGATGAAGGCCTTCGTCATTTCACAGCTGGGTGAGGATGTTGGTTAGTGGAGTTCCCCGCCACCAAACTCATTTACAGCCGCCGTACAGATTTCCAGACCATCGAGATCAGCCAAAACCCTGAACTGCGTCTGTTACGCACAGACCATAGAGCAATACAAAGCGCCCTACTACGAAACAAACCTGAACAACTGGTGCTGCCCTATATGCAGGCCATGATGGCAGCCATGTTATTCCTGCCGTCACCCAAGCAGATTTTATTACTCGGCCTGGGTGGTGGTGACATGGTACGTCAGCTACATCATCAGCTGCCCTTGTCACAAATCACCGCAGTGGAGATTGATCCTGTCATCGCTGAGGTCAGTCGTGACTATTTTGAACTACCTGATTCGAACAATGTAACAATCTGCATTAATGACGCAGCCAATTTCCTGCATCACGACGACCAATGCTATGAATTGATAATTGTTGATATCTATGGCGGTGAGGCAACGCTTGATCTGTTGAAAAACAAGCATTTCTATCAGCACTGTTATCAGAAGCTCACAGATGACGGCATGCTGACACTAAACCTGATCAGCAACGATGCAGACCAATTCAAACAGATTCTATGGCTGATTCGACAGCAGTTTGATCATTCAACCCTGTGCCTGACCGTCGCCGGTCATCTCAATATAGTTATCTTTGCATTCAAAAAAAGGCCGTGCGAACTCAACCAGTCTGCCCTGTTAGAAAAGGCCGAACAGCTGAAACAACAATTTGGGCTGGATGTAAAAGAATGGGCAATACAACTGTTCTCCACCAACCCGACGGCTGATGGAGAACTGATATTCTGAAAACTTGACCGCCTAGGCGGTTACGTCAATATTGCGACCCATATGGGGAGGCAACTTCTCGGTTGGAATCTCCTGCGTTTGATGAACAACACTGCTAACTACCTCTTTAGCAGCTGTTTCATTAGTTGCTTTATCCTCCGCAGCCATACCGATTGAGTCATTAGGCCTCTGATTATTAGCCTGACTCGCCTGATTTGCTGCTGGCGTCATTACACCGCTGATATCCATACTAAAACTCCTAAGTTTGGACCCAACTTCCGCTGTGGGATCAAATACAAAAGCCTCTCTCCTATTTGGTTATCGGCAACAAAAGCAGCTGACTTTAGCCTTGCTTTGCACTATCTAAGTCCAGGGCAGCCACAACTGTATCTGCGCTCCACCCAGGCCAGCGCGTGAAATCCTCAATTTGCCGTTATAGAGCTCAACGATATCCTGCACCATGGCCAGCCCCAGGCCATGACCGCTGATCTGGCTATCCAGCCGACCGCCCCGAACCAATACTGTACCCAAGTCTTGTGCGTCTATCCCTGGGCCATCATCGCCAATTTCAATAATCAAACCCTGCGCAGATGAGTCGCCGAAAATATCACGCCGAATATTGATCTCAACCTGCTGCTTAGACCATTTGTAAGCGTTGTCGAGCAGATTGCCCAGCAACTCCATCATGTCGCCTTCCTGGCAACGAAACGCCAGCCCAGGCTCCAATTTTGTTCGACAACACACCCCTTTTTCGGCGTAGACCTTATCCAGAGCCTTGATGATTTTCTGTGTTATCGCCACTAGATCAACTGGTGCCATCAATGCCGTCCGCCCTGATGTAGCAGCCCGCTGCAACTGATACTGAACAATCTGATCCATACGGTCGACCTGTTCATCGACACTGGAACGCAAACTTCTAACCGATGCCGAGTCGGCCTCCACCGCGCCACGCAGCACCGCCAGAGGCGTTTTAAGACTGTGAGCAAGGTCACCGAGACTGGTCTGATAACGTTCCTCATGCTCGGTATTGGTTCTAATCAGGGCATTCAAACTTTCAGTCAAACCACGTAACTCCTTGGGATAGTTACCCTGCAGGCGCAGATGTCGACCGCTCTCGATACCGCGCAAGTCCTCGGCCACCTTTCTCAAGGGTGCCAGGCCCCAGCGCAGAATCAAGGTCAACATCACCAGCAACACTAAGGTCACACCCGCCAGCCAACCCCACAGGCTGCGTCGAAATTCGACTTGCTGCCGGTCAAAACGGTTTAGGCTCTCCGCCACCACAAAGGTATAACCTTCATCGAACTGTTCCCGCTCACCCCAGGTCACTCCCAGGCTATAGACCAGCACCGGATCTGCTGTCGATGTAGTCATATATTGATAACGTGAGACACCGCGCCTCAAGCCAGTATGCACAGGAATAGTGAGCCCTTTCATTGATGGCGACGCCCAAACCACCAAACCATTATTGGCGATGACCTTGGCATACAGTCCGGATTGTTCAGAAAAAAAACGCGGTTCAGGCAGGGCGTAAACAAGTCGCACCGTCCCGGCATCATCAATCTCTGCAGATGCAATCAGGGCATTCAGATGTACCTGCAGACGCTCCTTGAATGACTCTTCCGTATTGGCATGAAAGGAGCTTTCCAGTGTTAGCCCGGTAACGCCAAGAAAACCAAACAGAATAATACTGGCCGCAATCAACATACGACTGTTAATAGAAAGCGTCACACACCATCCTGATGAAGGGAAAAACGATAACCCCGGCCACGCAGCGTTTCAATCGGCTGCAAGACATTGTCAGGGTCGAGCTTGCGCCGCAGACGGCCGACGAATACCTCAATCACATTACTGTCACGATCAAAGTCCTGGTCATAGATATGTTCGGTCAGATCGACTTTCGATATCACCTTGCCGGCATTGACCATCAAATATTCAAGCACCTTGTATTCATAAGCGGTCAATTCCAGCGCTAAGCCATTCAACAACACCTGCTGGCTTGATGTATTCAGACTGATAGGCCCAAACACGATTTCAGGCCGGGACAAACCTGCCCCACGCCGCAACAGCGCCTTGACCCGCGCCACCAGCTCTTCAATATGAAAGGGTTTGACCAGATAATCATCAGCACCGGCATCCAGGCCATCAACCTTGTCCTGCCAGCGGCCACGGGCGGTCAACAACAATACCGGGAAGCTCTTGCCACTACTGCGCAACTGTTGCAGTAATTCGATGCCAGAAAGTTTGGGCAGACCAATATCCACCACGGCGGCGTTGATAGGGTATTCCTTGGCCAGATAAAGCCCCTCTTCGCCATCGGCGGCCACATCCACCGCATAACCTTCATCCTTAAAGCGCCGCTGTAGCTGCTGCCTCAACTCTGCTTCATCTTCAACAATCAAAACGCGCATGAGCGTACCTAGAATGGAATTCTAATGAGAAATCAAGAATAACCGAAACAACTGACGGTTTGGAGTAAGTACAAAGAATAAAAAAGCCCCGAGCTACCGAGGGGGGGATTTCGGCACGGCCCGGGGCTAAAAGAAAGAACGTTGGTTCTTAGGTATTACTGTTAGTGCAGGCCCATGATGAAGTCGGCCAGTTTCTCGATATTCCCATCAGAAACACGTGGTGAGTACGGAGGCATTGGCACACCACCTGTCACCGCAGTCCAGTTACCCTTGCTACCTTTCTTGATCGAGCTAATGATACGGGCGCGGTCTTTAACCTGTGCAGCAACGTCTTTCCATGCTGGACCAACAACTTTAGCTTCAACACTGTGACAAGCCAGACAGCCACTCTTCTTGGCCAGTTCAAGGTCAGCCATAGCAGGTGCAGCAACAAAGGCCGAAGCCAGAACTGCAGAAGCGATAATACGTTTCATAATATTTCTCCTCATAGTCGTAATTCCCGGCCCTAATCCTTGCGGATGGGGCAAAACCCTTCAGGGTTGAACAAACCTTAGCTGAACCAAGCTGAATAGCGGCTGAATGGGAAAATCATAAGAAAACAACAGCAATCACCGCAGCTGTAGAAAAACTACTGCTGCGGCAATAACTTAACTAGGCAGAACGACGCAGTGCCTCGATTCGTTCATCCAGAGGCGGATGGCTCATGAACATTTTTTTGATACCACTACCAATGCCACCAGCAATGCCAAAAGCGGCCAACTGATCCGGCAATACCGCAGGGGTTGTGCCCTGCTTGAGGCGCTCCAGCGCAGCAATCATCTTCTGCCGACCGGCCAGACTGGCGCCACCTTCATCGGCACGGAATTCACGCTGACGGCTAAACCACATGACTATTGACGAAGCCAGGATACCCAACACAATCTCGGCAACAATGGTGGTAATCCAGAAGGCCGGACCGTGGCCACGTTCGTTCTTGAATACCACCCGGTCAACCGTATGACCAATCACCCGCGAGAGGAAGATAACAAAGGTGTTCACCACCCCCTGGATCAAGGTCAGTGTGACCATGTCACCGTTGGCCACATGGGCAATTTCATGCCCCAGCACGGCCTCAACCTCATCCTTGTCCATGTTCTGTAACAGACCATCGCTAACTGCCACCAGGGCCTTATTACGATTCATACCGGTGGCAAAGGCGTTGGGGGCCGGTGAGGGAAAAATTGCCACCTCGGGCATGCCGATGCCAGCACGCTCAGCCTGACTTTTAACCGTCGCAACCAACCAGCGTTCGATTTCATTGGCTGGCTGTTCAATCACCTTGGCACCGGTAGTGCGCTTGGCCATCCACTTGGAAATCGCCAGCGAAATAAAGGAACCACCAAAACCGAATACTGCAGCAAAGAGCAGCAGCGAATTCAAGTTCAGGTCAACTCCCTGTGCATCAAGAAAACCTTCAAACCCCAGCAGCCGCAGTGAAATACTCAACACCACAATAATCGCCAGGTTAGTGGCCAAAAATAGAAATATACGTTTCATCTATCCTCCAAACAAAAACAACCCGCCATCGTGGGCGGTATCGGCTTGTATGATGGGGCCACACAATAAAAGTTCAAGCCAATAACAGCAATCCCCGGCATAACAAGGCTGAAGTCTGGCGCCAAACAACCGATATACCTTTATAACTACTAAAAAAGTATATCCGGCACATTACTGGAGTTTCATGGAAAGAGAGCAGGCCCAGGCAAAAATATCCTTTACTCCGCGCCCCTATCAGGGCTGGTGGCACAAACTTAGCAAAAAAACACTTCACCATGACCTGTACGCTGGACTGACCGGCGCCGTCATCGTCCTGCCCCAAAGCGTGGCCCTGGCCCTGCTGGCAGGGTTGCCGGTGGAATACGGTCTCTACACGGCTATCGTTCCGGTCATCATCGCCGCCCTGTTCGGCTCATCTTTTCACCTGATGTCTGGCCCGACCACAGCGATTTCCATTGTCGTCTTCACCACCATCGCCCCACTGGCGGAACCCGGCAGCAGCAGCTACATCAGTCTGGTTTTGACCCTGACCCTGGCGGCCGGACTTTTCCAGCTGGCCCTGGGGCTGGCGCGCATGGGCGCTTTGGTCAACTTCATCTCACACACCGTGATTGTTGGTTTTACCGCCGGCGCCGCTATTCTGGTAATTACCAGCCAGCTGAAACACATCTTTGGGGTCTGGCTACCGCGCGATCAAAGCTTTTTAAATATCTGGAGCCAGCTGATAGAAAAGCTGCCGCAGTGGGATCTATACGCCATTGCCATCACCATCATCACCATCATCATCGCAGTCCTGGCTAACAGAGTAATACCCCGCTGGCCCGGCCTGTTACTGGCCATGATCGTGGCCAGCTTGCTTGCTCAGGCTGTGGGTGGCGAGGCCAGCGGCATTAAATTAGTAGGCGCTCTGCCCTCTAACCTGCCGCCCCTATCCGTACCCGACTTCTCATTGGAAACCTGGCAACAAATCACCTCCGGCGCCCTGGCCATTGCCATCCTCGGCTTGATGGAGGCGGTCTCGATTGCCCGCAACATCTCCCACAAGAGTCACCAGCTGCATAACGCCAACCAGGAATTCATTGGCCAGGGCCTTTCAAATATCATCGGCAGCTTCTTTTCCAGTTACGCCTCATCCGGCTCTTTTACCCGTTCGGCCCTCAATTACAACGCCGGAGCCAAAACACCGATGGCAGCAGTATTCAGCGCCATTGGTGTGGCCATCATCCTGCTCACAGCCGCATCCCTGGCCGCCTACCTGCCAATTGCCGCCATGGCCGGCATTCTGTTGCTGGTGGCCTATAAGCTGGTGGATTTCCGCGCCATCAAGACCATACTCATCACCAGCCGTACCGATGCCGCCGTGCTGGCAACAACATTTTTTGCGACGGTTTTTGTCGAGCTGACCTTCGCCATCTATGTTGGCGTAATGCTATCGCTAATCCTGCATCTGATTCGTATCTCGCACCCCAATATTGTCAGCCGCACCCCCGACCCCGAACACCGTAATCGCCGCTTCACCAGCAACGGCCTGACCAACCAGGACTGCCCACAGCTGAAAATCATCCGCATTGACGGTTCGGTCTTTTTTGGCTCGGTTAGCGATATCGAAGCAGCCCTGCATCACATAGGCAATCACAGTTCGGCTCAAAACAGGGTTCTGATTATTTGTAGCGGGATAAACCTTATTGATGTCAGCGGTGCGGAATTATTAAAACGTGAAGCCAGTCGACGCCGCGGTTTTGGTGGCGCCCTCTATCTCTGCAGCGTCAAACCCGGCGTCAGAGAGTTATTGGATAAGGGGGGTTATCTCGACCAAATTGGCAGAGAAAACATCTTTCAAAGCAAGGCCAGTGCGATTCGCAAGATTTATAAACAACTGGATGAAGAGCGCTGCAAGCAATGCAGCGCCCGTATCTTCAAAGAGTGCCCATCAATAGATGATAAAGGCAGCAGCTAACTACTTATCTTCCACCCGAGCCAAATCAACCTTCTGAAAGCCGCGTGGCAGTTTATTACCACGACGACCTCGTTCACCGAGATAATTTTCCATATCCGCAAGTTTCAAACTGATATGACGTTGACCACAATACAGCGTCAGCTTCTGCCCCGGCGAGACACTATTAATGGCGGTCGCATACTCCTCACGACTAACTACACGGGCAGAAGGAATAGCAATAATCTTATTGCCCTTACCTTTGCTCAACTCAGGCAGTTCAGCTAAAGGAAAGGCCAACATCCGCCCTTCCGTAGTGATGGCTGTCACCATCGCCGTGGCCATATCTTTGATTCGAGTCGGCGGCAATACCCTCGCCCCCTTGGGCACATTCAAGATCGCTTTACCGTTTTTATTCTTGGCCATCAGATCGCCGAGCTTGGTCACAAAACCATAACCGGCATCCGAAGCCAGCAGATAATGATCACTCTCTGCGCCCATAATCACCGCCACGAAAGTGGCACCCGCCGCGGGTTTCAGGCGTCCGGTCAAGGGTTCACCCTGACCACGTGCCGACGGCAAGGTATGGGCCAGCACGGCATAACAACGGCCGGTTGAATCGATGAATACCGCCAGCTGGTTACTGCGGCCGCAAGCGGCTGATAGAAAACCATCACCCGCCTTGTAGTTCATGGCGGCGGGATCAACCTCATGGCCCTTGGCGGAACGCACCCAGCCCTTTTCAGACAACACCACGGTCACAGCCTCAGCCGGAGTCAAGGCCGACTCATCCATCGCTTCAGCGGCATTACGGGCAACAATCGGCGAACGGCGATCATCGCCATATTTCTCGGCATCGGCCAGCAGCTCATTACGGATCAGAGTCTTCATACGCTGTTTGGAACCAAGGGTCTTCTCCAGCTTGTCTCGCTCATTGGCCAGCTCTTCCTGCTCGGCCTTGATCTTCATCTCTTCAAGGCGAGCCAATTGGCGCAACTTGGTGTCGAGAATGTAATCGGCCTGCTCTTCAGTCAGGGCAAAGCGCTTCATTAATACTTTTTTAGGTTCATCCTCAGTCCGGACAATGTGGATCACTTCATCCAGATTGAGGAAGGCGATCAATAAACCGTCCAACAGGTGCAAACGACGATTGACCTTGTCGAGGCGATATTGCAGACGACGTCGAACAGTCTCAGTACGGAAGACCAGCCACTCCTGCAACATCATCAGCAGGCTCTTGACCTGTGGTTTACCGTCGATACCGATGACATTGAAATTGACGCGGTAGGTACGTTCCAGATCGGTAGAGGCAAACAGATGTAACATCAGCGCCTCAATATCGACACGGTTTGAACGTGGCGTAATCACCAACCGGGTTGGGTTCTCATGGTCAGACTCATCACGCAGGTCTTCCACCATCGGCAGCTTCTTGGCATTCATCTGCGCGGCAATCTGTTCCAGCACCTTGGCGCCGGAGACCTGATGCGGCAGCGCCGTGATGATGACATCGCCCTCCTCACGTTCATAGACGGCACGCATGCGAACACTACCGTTGCCGGTCTGATACATCTTTTCAATATCGGCACGCGGGGTGATGATCTCGGCCTCGGTGGGGTAATCCGGCCCCTGAATATGCTCACACAAGACACTGACATCGGACTTGGGCTCATCCAGCAGGCGGATACAGGCGCTAACCACCTCGCGCATGTTATGCGGCGGGATATCAGTAGACATGCCGACAGCGATGCCGGTGGTGCCGTTAAGCAGCACATTAGGCACACGGGCCGGCAACACTGACGGTTCTTCCAGGGTGCCATCAAAATTGGGCGACCAATCCACTGTGCCCTGGCCCACTTCGCTGAGCAGCAACTCGGAGTAAGGCGTCAGGCGAGATTCGGTATAACGCATCGCCGCAAAGGATTTAGGGTCATCAGGCGCACCCCAGTTACCCTGGCCATCGACGTAGGCATAACGGGTAGAAAACGGCTGCGCCATCAACACCATCGCCTCATAACAGGCTGAATCACCGTGGGGGTGGAACTTACCCAACACGTCACCAACGGTACGGGCCGATTTTTTGAATTTGGCCGAGGCCGTCAGGCCCAGCTCCGACATGGCATAAACAATGCGTCGCTGTACCGGCTTCAGACCATCGCCGACATGAGGCAAGGCCCGGTCGAGGATGACGTACATGGAATAGTCGAGATAGGCCTTTTCGGTAAAGGTCTTGAGCGGGAGCTGCTCGATGCCCTGATCCTGGCGTGGTAGATCTGTATCACTCATTCATTGCTGCCTGCGGCTTACTTCAAAGCGGAACATTATTACAGAGTCGAGCCATTGCCGGAAGTGGTGTCGTCATAGCAGCCAAAAACAAATGAGGCCGGACCCACCCTTGGCAAACCCGGCTCCGGCAAAGCGCTGCGAAACAGCCTACTTTACTATGAGCACCTCAACATGTTCGGTTATCTGAACGACCTACAGCAGCACAGTTATCTGCAACCGGAGCGTCCGGCCCATAACATTGCCCCCGCCATCATGGGCCGGACTGGACTATACGGCTCGCTCCTGGCCAAACGACAGTTGAAACGAGGCTTGCGCACAGGTTTGCCTTTCCATAACCACAGGCATGAAATCACCAAAACGAAAAAAAGGGATGGCAAGCCATCCCTTTTTTCTAACATTAAAATCCGAAATCACTCCGGATAAGGCACTACCAGGATGCTACGCAGATATGAGACCACATCATCAATCTCATCCTCATTCAGCTCCATGCCCCAGATAGGCATCACCGAAGAACGGCCCATGGCTTCACCGCCCATGGTAATGATCATCTTTTTGTAGACGTCATTTTTGTCGCTACGGGTCAGGTCTGCTGGTGGCGGATCAAACAACACCGAGGCCCGGCCCATGCCATCGCCATTTACACCGTGGCAGAGAATACAGTTGGTTTTGAACACCACCTCACCTCGACTTTGCGGGTCAGTCACCATGGAGAGATACATCACCAGATCTTCGGCCTGCTCGTCTGAAAGCTCATCCTTCCAGGCCGGCATAAACTTGGAACGATGCACAGCAGGACCACCGTCCATGACAATTTTCTTGAAAAACTCAGGCGTCTGCTTGTTGATCTTCATCGATAAACCTTCACCGACCGTGGTGATGGCATCACCATCCGCCTTCTCACCATGACACAACACACAATAGGTTTTATAAACCAGACTACCTCGCACTGCCTGTTTTAGCTTACCCCGAGCATGTTTCATTACTTTTCGGATTTGCTTGCGCGACTCGCGCATCTCTTTCTTGGCCTGCGCCAACTCATCTTCAGTAGCAGCAAAACTTTGACCAACTGGCGCAGCCATAGACAGCACACCCAACAGCACAGCGGAAAAAATCGCTGAATTTATTACACCCCTTTTCGCCTTAAACATAAAACAATCCTTTAATAATCTGACGAAGACCATCACTCTGGTGCCGGCACAACAAGAATGGTACGAAGGTAAGCGATAACATCATCGATCTCCTCTTCCTTCAGCTGCATACCCCAAACAGGCATCACGCCTGAACGCCCCATGGCAGCGCCCCCCTGAGTGATAATCATCTTTTTGTAGACATCATTTTTATCACTGCGGGTAAGGTCAGCCGGTGGGGGGTCATACAACACTGAGGCCCGGCCTTTACCATTGCCTTTTACGCCATGACAAAGAATGCAATTGGTCATAAACACAACCTTGCCACGCGCCTCAGGTTTCTCCATCACATAGAGATACTCCATAACATCGGCCATCTGTTCATCACTCAACTCGTCTTCCCAGGCAGGCATATACCTAGACAAACCAACAGCACTACCACCGTGACGAATCATTTTATCGTAAAACTCAGGCGTATTATTTCCCATGGTAATCACCAGATTCCCTTGCCCATACAACTTGGTCGCCCGTGCCTTGCCATCACCTTTCTGGCCGTGACACAAGGAGCAGTAATGTTTATAGACAATCCCGCCCCTGATTAAAGGGTCGGACTTAACCGCCTTCACATCTTTGCGCGAATCGGTATCCTTTTTTGCATAAGCGAGGTTGAAGGCACTGGTCGAAAAGACCAGTGCCAACACGCTTGCCAGTAGTACGGGCGACCTCATCATTCCACCGTTAATTCTAAGTACATTTCAGGATGGATAGCACATTCAATTTCAGCCTCACCCGGGGAATCAAAGACAACCGACTTTGACTCACCAGCTGGGTATGAACCCAGGTCGAAGGTCTTCAAGTCAGATAACGAAAAGATGTTATGAAAAAACGGATCTTCGTTTTTAAAGTTGATCGTATCACCCGCTTTAATGGTGTACTCCTCAATCTGGGTACCATTCATCTTAAAGCTCTTGCTGTTTTGCATAATGGTATGCTCTGCGGCACTAACGGCGACAGAAGCAAACAGGGTAACCAGACCCACTGCAACAGATTTCTTGCTCAACATATTGTTCTCCTTTATATCCTTATCAATCTGTCTTATTTAACTGGCAGCACTGGAATAGTAACTTCCATTGGGTCACCCGTTAGCGACTTCAAGAAAGCAACCACAGCCTTTTTCTCTTTCTTGGAAAGATTTAGCTTCTTCATGTTTGGACTCAGCGTACCGGCATTTTTGAAGCCACCTGCATTGTAGTGATCCACAACCTCTTCCAGAGTGTTATAGGCACCGTTATGCATGTATGGCGCTGTTAGCGCTACATCACGCAGTGTTGGGGTCTTGAATGCACCTTTCAGCACATTGATTGGTTTGATGGCATAACGACCTGGATCTTCCATGTCTTTCAAACCAATATTATGGAAGCCGTTATCGCTAAAGTTAAAGCCATCATGACAGGCAGTACAGTTGGCCTTGCCCTTAAATATTTCAAAACCTTTCAGCGCCTCTTTACTCATGGCGCCATCGACACCCTTTAACCAGCGATCAAAATCCGAATCAGTTGAAACCACGGTGCGTTCAAAGACCGCAATTGCCTTACCAATAGTTGATTTTGCAATACCTTCACCAGGATAGGCGGCTTCAAACATCTCTACATAGCCAGGGATCGCCTTCAGCTCAGGAATCAATTCTTCCAGTGGTTGTGACATTTCACCACCCGCTTCGATTGGCCCCAGTGCCTGTTTTTCCAGAGTACGCATACGACCATCCCAAAATTGAAAACGTTGATAGGCAGTATTCAAAATAGTTGGTGTTGAACGTTCCAGCGTACCCATGCCATGTCCAATCGCTGTAGGTTGGGCATCTGACCAACCCAGGGCTGGGTTATGACAGGTAGCGCAACTAATAAAGTTAGAACCTGACAGACGAGGATCAAAAAACAGAAATTTACCCAGCTCAACCCGTTCAGGTGTACTAAGATTTTTTTTGCCTTGTGGCACTTCCATCGGACGCAGAAACTTTTTAACATCCACAGCACTGGGTGCATTCGCAGCAGACGCCGCAGTAGCTCCCAACACAACAGTCACACCCATCAATGCAGTTGCAATCATCTTTGTCAGACCGTTCCGACGAAAGGCACTTGGTTTCATGATTTTCTCCTCATAAGAAATAACTCAGTATTAAATTAAAAATAAGACCCCAAACCCTAAGAACTCAAACTACAATTTAAAATTTTCGACCAACTGACCAAGATCTCCGGCCGCTTCATTCAAAGTCCCTGACAGGCCATGCAAAACCTCAGTTTGATTATTTGTTTCACTACTCAAATCAACCAGCGAATTTACTGCTTCATTGATCCCACCAACGGCGCGTTCCTGCTCGCCGATCATATGCACCACTTCGTGCATGGCGTCACGCAGCTGTACCGCCTGATCGCGACTTAACGAGGTCTCATCTGAAACCGCAGTCAGGCGTTCAATATTTTCACGCGACTCAGACACTGAACTTTCCAACATACTCACTGCATTACCAACACTAGATGAAATAGTTTCAACCAGCCCAGATATTTCTGAAGTTGCCTCACCGGTCCGCGATGCCAGTTGACGCACCTCATCAGCCACCACCGCAAAACCACGGCCCTGTTCACCGGCACGGGCAGCCTCAATGGCCGCATTTAATGCCAGTAGATTGGTCTGGGATGAAATATCACGAATGGTTTGAGTGATTGCGGTAATCGTTTCCGCTGTCTTTGACAGGTCGCGGGTGACCTGGGCGGTATGTTCCATATGCTCCTGAAAGCGTTCAAAGCTGGCTGTTGTTTCATTGATCTTGTCAGCCATGCGTTCCGAGGTATCGGCACTCTCCTGCGCCTTCACCGCAGCCCGTTCCAGCTCTTCTACCGCACCAGCGGTGGTCGACATAACCACCTCTGCATCAGACTTAATGCCTGTAACACTGTCATGCAACCGGGAAGAAACGTTATGAATACCATTAGCGGCTTGCGCCACATTTTCTGCTTCAGCGCTTAATGTTGCGGTGCCACCATAGACCTTGGTAATAATGCCATGCAGGTCACCAACCGTTCTGTTCATGGCCTTGATAATGCTGCCCACTTCATCCTTGCCTGCATTTTCGAGTTTAACGCGGAGATCACCGTTAGACAGCGCATCCATCGCCCGCTCAAGCGCAAACATGGGTTTAACCGCAAAACGAGCCAGTAACAGGCTTAAAAGAAGACTGATAAATGCACCTACGCCGACAAAGATCATCAGTACATAAATTGTTTGTCTGCCGGCCTCTTCAATATCAATCAATTGCTGATCCATTGAGGCCCGTTGTTCAGTGGTGATTGCATCAGATAATTCTTCAATACGATCAAACAGTGGCTGCATTACATCCAGGGCCCTGATGGCCTCCAGGTCTCTATCCTTTTTCGCCAGTTTGATGACTTGCATACGCTTGGGATTAATCTCTGCAATCAAGCCCTGTAACTCAATGACATTAGGATTACCCGGCATAACATCAAGCAGTCTGGTGATTTTTTCCTCCAAGTCACCGGCTGCCCTAATCGCTGCAATGGCAGCCATGCGAATCTCTTTTTTATCGACATGGGCAATAACCTCGGCCTGGGCCACGCCCGTTTGCAGCAATGCGAACTGGGCCTCTTCCACCGTACGCATGCGCGACATGGCTTCGGCATTGGTCTGATTAACCTCTTTAGTCAGTTTGACAATGGAATACGCACCGAGCGCGCCGACAGCAATAGTGCCAAGCACAAGAATCCCGGTTAAGGCTAATATTTTGGTGCGCCACTTAAATCGTCCTAACAGGCGCTCAAACTGATTAATCATCATCTACACCTTAATATCCATATAACATTCTCTGGTGCTCCCCCTAGAACAAACAAGTCGCAATTATTAGATCGCTTCCTACACCCGTAGCTTATTTATCGTCGATATAACTAGAACCTTTAGATGGTTTTTTCTAAAAAAAACATTGCAATTCAATAGACTTAGATTAGCTTTTGTCGCAAGTACAACCACACACACAAATCTTGTTTCTACAAAAAAAACGTAAGCAACTGAAATGTAAAAAAAAAGGGCGCCTAAAAGGCGCCCTAAATAAAACATTAAAAAATTAAATTTAAATTGTTAACAAATGTTAAGTAATATTAATGATTAAACCTCGGCCAGGTTACCCTTGCTTTCCAACCAGGCACGCCGATCAGCCGCACGCTTCTTGGCCAACAGCATATCCATCATCTGATCGGTGTCGTCACCAGTTTCGAGGGTCAGCTGCACCAGGCGACGCGTATCGGGATCAATCGTCGTTTCACGCAGTTGCAACGGATTCATCTCACCCAAACCTTTAAAGCGTTGAATCGAGACCTTGCCTTTGAGTTTGTCAGCAGAGATGCGATCAAGCACACCCTGCCTTTCAGCTTCATCCAGGGCATAAAAGACCTGTTTGCCAACATCGATACGAAACAGCGGCGGCATAGCGACATAGACGTGCCCCGCATCCACCAACGGGCGGAAGTGGCGTAGAAACAGCGCACACAACAGCGTGGCAATATGCATACCATCCGAATCGGCATCAGCGAGGATGCAGACCTTGCCGTAACGTAAACCTTTTAGCTCACCCGAACCCGGTTCGACACCGATGGCCACCGAGATATCATGCACCTCTTGTGAAGCCAGCACCTCAAGCGACGCCACTTCCCAGGTGTTCAGGATCTTGCCGCGCAACGGCATGATGGCCTGATAGACACGATCACGGGCCTGCTTGGCCGAACCACCAGCCGAGTCACCTTCCACCAGAAACAGCTCTGAACGACCAATATCCTGCGAACTACAATCGGCTAGCTTGCCCGGCAGAGCGGGACCTGAAGTGACCTTCTTACGTACTACCTTTTTACCGGCACGCATGCGTGATTGAGCATTATTAATAGCCAGCATGGCGATAAGTTCACCGGCCTCAGTATGCTGGTTCAACCACAGACTAAAGGCGTCCTTGATCACACCCGAGATAAATGGCGCACACTCACGTGACGAAAGGCGTTCCTTGGTTTGACCGCTGAATTGAGGGTCTTCCAGCTTCACCGACAGCACATAGGCACACTTGTCCCAAACATCGTCCGGTGCCAACTTAACGCCACGCGGCAGCAGGTTGCGGAATTCACAGAACTCACGAATGGCATCGGTCAGGCCAGTACGCAGGCCGTTAACGTGGGTGCCGCCCTGGGCGGTAGGAATCAGATTGACATAGCTCTCGGTAATCAGCTCGCCACCTTCCGGCAACCAGGCCACGGCCCAATCAGCCGCTTCGTGCACTGAGGCGGTGCCACCGACGAATAGTTCTTCCGGCAACAGGGTAAAACCCTGCAGAGCACCACCAAGATAATCGCTCAGGCCATCTTCGTAATACCACTCTTCACGCTCATCAGTTTTTTCATCATGGAAAGTGACATGCAGGCCTGGGCAGAGTACCGCCTTGGCACGTAATACATGTTTGAGTTTGCTAACAGAAATTCTAGGGGAATCAAAAAACACCGGATCAGGCCAGAAACGCACCCGGGTACCGGTATTCTGTTTGCCGACCTTGCCCACCACCGCCAGATCAGAGATCTTGTTGCCGTCGGCAAAGGCAATGTTGTACTCCTGACCATTGCGTCTGACCCAGACATCCAGGCGATTGGAGAGGGCGTTAACAACAGACACACCCACCCCGTGCAGGCCGCCGGAGAACTGGTAATTGCTGTTGGAAAACTTGCCGCCAGCATGCAGCTTGGTCAGGATGACCTCGACCCCGGGCACACCCTCTTCCGGGTGAATATCCACCGGCATGCCGCGACCATCATCCTGCACCTCCAGCGAACCATCTTTATAGAGAGTGATCTCGACCTTTTTTGCATGCCCGGCCATGGCCTCATCGACACTATTATCTATGACCTCCTGGGCCAAATGATTAGGGCGGGTGGTGTCGGTGTACATGCCTGGGCGCTTGCGCACCGGCTCAAGGCCGCTCAGGACTTCAATGGAGGAAGCGTCGTAACTGCTCATACTAAAATCTTTAATATCCTGTTAATTCAATGCGCAGAGACTGTATCATGTGAGCCTTGGAAACGCATCATGAGCAAATCATGATGTTGCCGATGTAGGGTGCGCCGTGCGCACCGTCATTACCATGGTGCGCACGGCGCACCCTACAACTACCCTTGTTGAAAATGCCTAGAAAAAGCACAAAAAAACCAGACTTTGAAACCGCCCTGGAAGAACTCGAAACCCTGGTGGAAAACCTTGAGCAGGGCGACATCAGCCTGGAAGAGTCACTCAAACTGTTCGAGCGCGGTGTCACCCTGACCCGCAGCTGCCAGACCTCACTCAAAGAGGCCGAGCAAAAGGTTCAGATCCTGCTCGAAAAGAGCGGTGAAGCGGAGGCCTTTGAAAGCGATGAATAACACTCTGAAACAACTGCTGACCGCCCACCAGGCGCGCACCGAAACCACACTTGATCAGTGGCTGCCCAAGCCAAACATCGCCCCAGCCACCCTGCACCAGGCAATGCGCCATTCGAGCCTGGATGGTGGCAAACGGGTCAGACCATTTTTGGTCTACAGCGCCGGCCAGGCCCTGGGGGTTGAATTAGAACAACTGGATGGCCCAGCCGCTGCAGTAGAACTAATCCATGTCTATTCCCTAATTCATGATGACCTGCCAGCCATGGACGATGATGACCTGCGCCGCGGCAAGCCCACTTGCCACAAGGCCTTCGACGAGGCCACCGCCATTCTCGCCGGCGATGCGATTCAATCACTGGCATTTCATGTACTCAGCCATGACAAAAACATCCAGGTGAGTGCCGAACGTCGCCTGCAGATGATCGACAATCTAGCTACCGCATCCGGATCACGCGGCATGTGTGGCGGCCAGGCCATTGATCTGGAATCCGTCGGCAAAAGCCTCGATCTGCCAGAACTGGAAAACATGCACATCCACAAGACCGGCGCCCTGATCCGCGCCAGTGTCATGCTTGGCGCACTCAGCGGTGAAGATGTGAGCGAAACACAGCTGAAACAGCTCAATCACTACGCCAAGTGCATCGGCCTAGCCTTCCAGATTCAGGACGACATCCTCGATATCGAAGGTGACACAGCAACACTGGGCAAGACCCAGGGTGCCGACATCGCCCGAGACAAACCCACCTATCCGGCCCTGCTGGGCATGGATGGCGCCAAACAACGTGCTCAGGAGCTATACCAGGAGGCCCTGGCCAGCCTGGATTGTTTTGACGCCAAGGCCGATCCGCTACGCTGGATGGCGGAATACATCATTTCACGCCGCAACTAAGCCATTCCAAGGCGGCCTCAACGGCCGCCTTCATAGCTTCCAGCCTTGCTTAAAAGGGCTTCGGGCCTCATAATTCACGGTTTTTCCGCGCGCAGTATATATAGAGAATGACCACCCAAACCCAAGACTTGCTGGAGAGCATCACTAATCCAGACGATCTGCGCCTACTTTCGCAGGACGAGCTGCCAACGCTGGCGGCCCAATTACGTCAATTTCTAATCCAGTCCGTCAGCAACACTGGCGGCCACTTGTCGGCCGGACTGGGCACGGTGGAACTGACCATCGCCCTGCACTACGTCTTCAACACACCGGAAGACCGGCTGGTTTGGGATGTCGGTCATCAGAGTTACCCACACAAGATTCTGACTGGGCGGCGCGAACAAATGGCCAGCATACGCCAGAAAGACGGTCTGGCCGGTTTTCCGAAACGCGAAGAAAGCCCATACGATACCTTTGGTGTTGGTCATTCCAGCACCTCGATCAGTGCCGCTCTGGGCATGGCGCTGGCCGCGCAGGAACAAGGCATAGACCGCAAGGCCGTTGCCATCATCGGCGATGGAGCCATGACTGCCGGCATGGCCTTCGAGGCCCTCAATCACGCCGGCGATGTCGATGCCAATCTGCTGGTGGTGCTCAACGACAACGAGATGTCGATCTCACCCAATGTCGGTGGCATGTCCAATTATCTGGCGCGAATCCTGTCGGGCAAACTCTATTCATCGATGCGCGACACCAGCAAAAAGGTGTTGGGCAAGATGCCTAGCGTCTGGGAGCTGGCCAAACGGGCCGAAGAACACATGAAGGGCATGATCGTGCCCGGCACCCTGTTCGAGGAACTGGGTTTTAACTACATCGGCCCCATCGATGGCCACGACCTGCCAACCCTGGTCAGCACCCTGCGCAACATGCGTCAGATCGAGGGACCACAGTTTCTCCACGTGGTCACCAAAAAGGGCAAAGGCTTTAGCCCAGCTGAGGAAAACCCCTGCGCCTACCACGGCGTTGGCAAGTTTGACCCGGATAATGGTGAACTGTTGGCCAAAGGCACTGCCATTACCTACACCCAGGTATTCGGTGACTGGCTCTGCGACATGGCAGGCCAAAGCGAACGCCTGGTGGGTATTACCCCGGCGATGCGTGAAGGCTCAGGCATGGTGGAATTCTCACAACAGTTTCCCAAACGTTATGTTGATGTCGGCATTGCCGAACAGCATGCCGTAACCCTGGCGGCCGGGCTAGCCTGTGAAGGCATGAAGCCTGTGGTGGCGATCTATTCCACCTTTCTGCAACGTGCCTATGACCAGCTTATCCACGACGTGGCGTTACAAAATCTACCCGTGCTGTTCGCCATCGACCGCGCCGGCCTGGTGGGACCTGACGGCCCGACCCACGCTGGCAGCTTTGATCTGAGTTTTATGAACTGCATCCCCAACATGACCATCATGGCCCCAGCCGATGAGAACGAATGCCGGCAGATGCTCTACACCGGTTACTGTCTCGATGGCCCGGCGGCGGTGCGTTATCCACGCGGCACTGGCCCTGGCGTAACAGTTGAGAAAGAGATGACCGCCCTGCCACTAGGTCGGGCCGAAGTCCGTCGCCAGGGTAAACGTGTTGCGCTGCTGGCCTTCGGCAGCATGGTCAGCATAGCTGAGGCGGCTGGCGAACAACTAGACGCCACCGTGGTCAACATGCGTTTCGTCAAACCGCTGGATCAAGCCCTTATTCTGAAACTGGCTGCCGAGCACGAACTGCTGCTGACCATCGAAGAAAACGCCATCATCGGTGGCGCTGGTAGTCTGGTGGCCCAACTGCTGAATCAGCAAGATCAACCAGGCCGCCTGATCCAGATGGGGCTGCCAGACCACTTCATCGAACACGGCGACCGACAAGACCTACTAAATGAGTCAGGATTAAGCATTCAGGGTATAATAGACCGCGTTAATCGCTACCTGGAAGGCAATCCCAGCCCGCAACCGGTCGCCAAAGTAAATTCCTTTTAGTTTTACAGCA
Organism: uncultured Gammaproteobacteria bacterium; assembly: GCA_965602225.1. Taxonomy (GTDB): domain Bacteria; phylum Pseudomonadota; class Gammaproteobacteria; order Tenderiales; family Tenderiaceae; genus Tenderia. Next base: position 176,679 of record CBFCYE010000002.1, read on the forward strand.
AGTAAGAATCATTATGTCCGCACGCTACACCCTAAAAATCCTGACTGATTTCGCCGCCGCACACACGCTGCGCGACTACCCCGGCGATTGTTCAAAATTACATGGCCACAACTGGAAGGTTGAAGCTGAAGTCACTGCCACAGCCCTTAACGAGGTCGGTATTGGTATGGATTTTAAACAGATCCGCAAAACCACCAATGCCATCTGCGACCGGCTGGATCATACTTATTTGAATGAACTCAGCCCGTTTGACGAGATCAACCCAACAGCAGAAAACATCGCCGCCTATATCTACAACGAACTGGCCAGCGAACTGAATGGCGAGCACGTTAAGGTCAGCGCCATCACCATTTGGGAAACCGAGCGGGCCTGTGTCCGTTACACAGAGGAATAAGACACATGGCTACGCCTAATATTGCAGATGTACAGAATAGCGAAGATACCCGCCGCATCCCGATCAACAAGGTCGGCATCAAGGACATCCGCCACCCGGTACGCGTAAAAGATCGCAGCCAGGGCGAGCAACACACCATCGCCAACTTCAACATGTATGTGAACCTGCCGCACAACTTTAAAGGCACGCACATGTCACGTTTTGTTGAGATCCTCAACAACTACGAGCGCGAACTGTCAGTGGAATCATTTGAACACATGCTCGAAGAGACCATAGCCCGTCTCGACGCCGAGGCCGGCCACATTGAAATGTCCTTCCCCTACTTCGTCGAAAAACCAGCGCCGGTCTCCGGCGTCAAGAGCCTGATGGATTATGAAGTCACGCTGCTGGGCGAAATCAAGAATGGCAAACCAAGTGTTGATATCAAGGTAGTGGTCCCCGTCACCAGTCTCTGCCCCTGCTCGAAAAAGATTTCGGCATATGGTGCCCACAACCAGCGCTCACACGTTACTGTCTCAGTGCATACCTGTGACTTTGTCTGGATTGAAGACATCATCGACCTGGTGGAAGCTCAGGCCTCATGCGAATTGTTTGGCCTATTAAAACGCCCAGATGAAAAATTCGTCACCGAACGCGCCTACGAAAACCCCAAGTTTGTCGAAGACATGGTCCGTGACGTGGCCGCCAGCCTCAACGCCGATGAACGCATTGTTGCCTATACGGTTGAGTCAGAAAATTTTGAGTCGATTCACAACCACTCAGCCTATGCCCTGATCAAACAGGACAAACGCGACAACAAGGCCTAATTGTGATCAATGTCTCTTGTGGATAAAGCACTAGCTCGGTAGAGTTACCGGTCTAAGAGGCATTATCCACAAGGGCAATTCCAATCCTCACTGAAATTCTGCTGAGGCATTCGGATAAGGGCGATACATGGGCGGTCTATTCAACAAATTCACAAGCCGAATGGTGCTGGGTGAACTACTCATCCACGGCCTTTTGGCCTCAGTAGTTTTTATCCTGCTACTACCCTCACTGGAACAGCACCTCAAGAACCAGTTCATCAACACCAGCCTGGCCAATGCCAGCCAACTGGCCGGTACTCTGGAACACTTTCAATACCCGCCCTCAGACATTGATAGCATCCTCAATGGCAACCTCAGCCTTATCCATCTCAACATTCAGGATGGTTCCATTACCCACGTCGAGGCTGATGCCGAATTTGGCGACCGGGATGACAATGTTTATCACATCGCCGTACCGCTGCTGATTAGCGACGCCGATTACATCCTCCAACTTGGTTATGATGAAACCGCGACATCCGACCTGATTGCCAACACCCGACAGTATGGCCTAATCATCACCGCCGGTTACATCCTGTTAGCCGTCATCATCGCCACCATCATTGGACCGCAATTGACCCGACCGTTAGTCCAGCTGGGCAACGCTGCGCGCAAGATTGCCTCAGGTAATCATGCCCGTCACCTGGAATTCAACAGCAATATCTATGAGATCAAACAACTCAGCAATAATCTTGAATTAATGCGTGGCGAACTGGTGGATCAACGTGAAGCCCTGGCCACTCGCGAGGCTCGCCTCAGCACCATCATGGCTAATGTTATCGAAGGCCTGATCACTGTCGACAGCAACGGAAAAATCATCTCGTTCAATCTCGCTGCCGAGCGCATCTTCGGCTATAACGCCAGCGAAGTAGTCGGTCAGGATATTCAACTATTATTCAGTCAGGATTTCTCCTTCTTCGTCAACAACACCAAAATGGCTGACAGCATTGATCAAATCGAGTCTTACGAAACTCAAGGCCGACGCAAACATGGCGATAGCTTTCATTTAGAGGCATCGGTCAATCAAGTCTGTCAGTTAGATGGTTGTATCTATATCGTCATTTGCCGCGACATCACTGAACGCAAACAGGCTGAAGCAAAGATAAGATCGCTACAGACAGACCTCGAAGGTCGCGTGATCAAGCGCACCCAGCAACTGGCCGGCGCCAATAAGGAACTCAAACATCAGGCCCTGCATGACTCCCTGACCTCCCTGCCCAATCGGGTGCTGTTGCAGGATCGACTGGCACAGGCCATCCGCACAGCCAAGCGCGATGAACATTCAGCGGCGTTACTGCTTAGCGACCTTGACCGCTTCAAGGAGGTCAATGACACCCTTGGCCACCATTATGGCGACCTGTTACTACAACAGGTTGCAGTACGGCTACGCAGTGTATTACGTGACTCAGATACGGTTGCCCGCCTCGGCGGCGATGAGTTTGCCATCTTGCTGCCCGATGTTACCGACCAGGATCAGATCATCCTCACCGCCAACAAGATTGTTACCGCCATTGCTGCGCCGTTTATCTTTGAAGATCAGAATATCCATATCGGCATCAGCATTGGTGTCGCCATCTGCCCTGGCGACAGCGACAAACCAAGCACCTTGATGCGCCAGGCAGACGTCGCCATGTATGTCGCCAAACGCTCAAATACAGATATTGCCTTCTACAAACCTGAGCTGGATGAACACAGCATCAAGCGTCTTTCAATGGCTGGCGAACTGCGTCGTGCGCTGCAGCAGAAGCAACTCGTAGTCCATTACCAGCCCAACATCGACCTACGCCAAAACAGGGTAGTCGGTGTCGAAGCCCTGGTACGCTGGCAACACCCGGAAAAAGGGCTGATCCTGCCAGACGAGTTCATCCCTCTGGCCGAACACAGTGGCCATATCCGTGAACTGACGGCCTTTGTATTAGAGGAATCGTTGCAGCAACTTCACCTTTGGAACAGCACCGGCCTGACACTACAGATGTCGGTCAATCTTTCCGGCCGCAGCCTGCATGATTCAGAGCTTTGTGACCATATCGCCAAACTGCTCGAACAGTGGCAAATAAAGCCAGAACATTTGCAGCTAGAGATCACCGAGCGGGCCTTGATGTATGACCCAATACAGGCCAACCAAACCTTGTCTCAACTAGATGCGATGGGGATCAAACTTTCCATCGATGACTTCGGCACTGGTTACTCATCGCTGGCCTATCTAAAGCAGCTACCGATTCACGAGATCAAAATCGACAAGTCCTTTGTCTCCGCCATGCTGGAGCAAGATGCCGACAAGGTCATTGTCCGCTCCACTATCGATCTGGCTCACAACATGGGCCATCAGGTAATTGCCGAAGGGGTGGATAGCGAGGCAGTGCTGGAACTACTCAAGGAAATGGGCTGCGACCTGGCCCAGGGTTACCACATCAACAAACCCAGCCCGGCAGAGGAACTACGCCAGTGGCTATTGCATTGCGACTGGTCGACAGATAAGAACTAGAGAATAAAATAGGCCAGCAGCTGCAAACAGGCCAGCGCCATCAAACCAGCCAAGACATCATCAAGCATGATTCCCAGACCGCCATCGACACCTTTATCGATGACGTGGATTGGCCAGGGTTTGAGGATATCGAATATCCTGAACAGCACAAAACCGATCACCCACCAGAGCCAGCCACTTGGCGCGGCGATCATGGTAATCAGATAACCGGCAATCTCATCCCAAACAATACCGGGGTGATCGTGCACCCCCAGATCTTTGGCAGTGACATCACAGAGCCACACCCCCACCAGAGTCACAACCAGAGTTACCCCCAAATAGGCGAGCAAAGGCAAGTCCTGCAACAATAGAAAAATAGGCACTGCGGCCAACGTCCCCCAGGTACCGGGTGCCTTGGGGCCAACACCGGAGCCAAAACCAAAGGCCAACAGGTGTATCGGATTAGCCAGATTCAGGCCTGGAATTCGTTTAGTCAAAATGCAGATACCCTTTTAGATTCTCGCCATCGATCTTGCTGCCATTCAACAGCAGGTTCAAACTTTGCTCGGCCTCAATCTGGCCAATGCAATGACACGGACATTCGATACCCTGTATAGCCCGCTCAAACTCAACCTGCCTTTCCCCCGGCAGAGTAAAACAGAGTTCATAATCATCCCCTGCCGTCAGCGGCAACGGCCACCATTGTTCAGACAGAGTGCGCAGTTCATTGGCCATAGGTAACTGTTCAACATTGATAGTCGCGCCAACAGCGCTGGCCTTGAGAATATGACCGAGGTCTGCCAACAGGCCATCCGACACATCAATCGCCGCAGTCGCTAGTCCACGCAGAGCCAAACCGAGTTCAATCCGTGGCGTGGGCCGATTCAGACGCTGCAGAAAATATTGCTGCCGCTGCGCTGACAGTTCGATATCCAGCTCACCCAGCGCCAACTTCAAGCCCAAGCCAGCATCACCCAACTGACCACTGACGTAGATCAAATCACCGGGTCGGGCACCGCTGCGCTTCAGCGCCTGGCCCTGTGGCACCAAGCCATTGACCTGAACCGAGACAGTCAAAGGCCCATGGGTGGTGTCGCCGCCAATCAGGGCAAGGCCATACTGGTTCGCCAACTGACTCAGACCATAACTAAAACCTTCCAGCCAGGCCGCATCAGCCTGCGGCAGGGTCAAGCCCAGCAGCAGCCAGTTGGGCTCAGCCGCCATGGCCGCCATATCACTCAGATTGACCGCCAGGGCTTTATAGGCAATATCTTCAGCGGCGGTATTCTCAGGAAAGTGGACGCCAGAGACCAGGCTATCGAGACTCATCACCAGCGACTGACCAGCAGGTACGTTAACAATCGCGGCGTCATCACCAATACCAAGCTCGACATCAGGGCGACGCTGATTTAGCGCGCCGCCCTGACCGAAATATCGACTGATTAGATCAAATTCTGACAGACCCATGGAGATCCTCCATGGTTATGAAAAGGCAAACAGAGACCTTTGCACAATTCATACTTTCCGCCCCAGCGGCGTTAAAAATAATCTAAAAATACTCATTTACTACGTGTAAACTCCGTTTTTTAGACCATTTTTGCCTCGCTTAAAGCGCCTACTGTTGGTGCTGGGACAAAAACTATCTTTTGTGCAAAGGTCTCAATAATTAACGCGCTTTGCGTTTAATTTCCAACTCACGCACATCCTGAGCAAGCTTATCGAGTACACCATTGACGTAGCGATGGCCCTGCTCGGCACCGAAGGTTTTGACTGCCTCCAGCGCCTCGTTGATAACAACACGATAAGGGACCTCGGGCCGATACATCAACTCATAGGCACCCATGCGCAATACTGCCCGTTCAACCGGATCTACCTCAGCGATATCCCTATCAATATGGGGCTGAATCTTTTCATCCAGACTGTCCAACTCTTTGGCCACACCGCTAAGAAGCTCTTGAAACATCTCGGTATCGATCTTGGCCATATTGCGTTCGACCAGGAACTGCTGATAAATCTCATCTATATTCTGGCCGGTAACCTGCCATTGATAGAGCGCCTGAACGGCACAACGACGTGCCATGGTGCGAGCATTACTCAAATAGTGTTCTCCTTAAAAACTGCTAACGACGGGCTTATAGCTATAGCTGGTCGATATTCTTCAACAGATTGATCATCTCAATCGCCGACATTGCCGCTTCCACGCCTTTATTACCAGCCTTGGTGCCGGAACGTTCGATGGCCTGTTCAATACTGTCGACAGTCAGCACACCAAAGGTAATCGGCAGATCGAATTGCAGAGAAACAGTCGCCAGGCCCTTGGTACATTCACCGGCAACATAATCAAAATGCGGCGTACCGCCACGAATAACTGCACCCAGAGCGATGATGGCATCATGTTTCTTCTTGCCGGCAACGCGCTGTGCCAGCAGCGGCAGCTCGTAGGCGCCAGGGGCATAAAAGACATCAATGTCTTTGGCGCTGGTGCCGTGACGCTGCAGGCAATCGATGGCACCGCTGATCAGGTGATCCACCACAAAGCTGTTAAAGCGTCCGGCCACAATTGCAACACGGGCACCGGCGGCGTTGAAATCACCTTCAATTCGAGTTACGTCTTTCATCTAAAATCCTTAATCTAAATCCGATCTGGGGCCATTTTAGCCCTTAACGATCGACATTGTAATGAATCTATATATATTCCACTACTTCAAGGCCAAAGCCTGACAGGCCATGCAGCTTGCGCGGCGCGCCCATAACCCGCATTTGGCTGACCCCCAGGTCGGACAGGATCTGCGCACCAACTCCATACTGGCGTAGATCGCTGCTATCGGCCGGTTTGGGTAGATTGACTCCCCTATCCTGCAACTGATAGTCACGAATCCGTTTCACCAGACTCTCAGGACTATCACAGTGCTGCAACAGAACGATGATTCCAGCCGCCTCATCCTGCATGCGCTGCATTGCTACCTTCATCGGCAGACTGGTCTCACCGCGCTGCACCGCCAGAATATCGGTAAAGGTATCGGCCAGATGGACGCGCACCAAAGGCACATGTTCTGACGTAATCTCACCTTTTTGCAGCACCAGATGCAGTCCTTGACCGATATAGTCCTGATAGGCCATTAGACGAAAATCACCATATTCGGTGGGCAGCTGACACTCAGCCACTCGTTCGATGGTCTTCTCGTTCTGCATGCGATAACTGATCAAATCGGCCACTGTACCGATCTTGAGACCATGTTCACGGGCAAACACTTCCAGCTCAGGCCGGCGCGCCATGGAGCCATCCTCATTAAGGATTTCAACGATTGCCGCTGCGGGCTCAAACCCGGCCAGCCGGGCCAGATCGCAACCGGCCTCGGTATGACCGGCACGACTCAAGACACCGCCAGGCTGGGCCATCAAGGGAAATATATGACCCGGCTGGTGAATGTCTTCCGGCCGGGCGCCTGCCTTCACCGCGGCCAACACCGTAGTGGCACGATCAGCGGCAGAGATGCCGGTGGTAACACCCTCGGCGGCTTCGATAGAGACAGTAAAATTGGTGGCATGTTTGGCGTTGTTATCACTCACCATCAACGGCAGATTGAGCTGCTGACAACGCTCCTGCGTCAGCGGCAGACAAATCAGGCCGCGGGCATAACGAGCCATAAAGTTGATATTTGCGGCCGTGACACACTCGGCGGCGATGATTAGATCGCCCTCGTTCTCACGATCCTCATCATCCATCAACACCACCATCTTGCCCTGGCGGATGTCTTCTATGATCTCTTCAATACTGTTTAGGGACATATTATAAGTAACCATTTTCGGCCAGCGTGGCCATAGTAATACTTGGTGCATCCACATCCGCGGCCTTGTCACCCAGCAACAGACGTTCCAAATAGCGGGCGATGATATCGACTTCGATATTGACCTTACGGCCGGCCTGATACTCACCAATCGTTGTTATATCAGCAGTATGGGGAATGATATTGATCTCGAACACCGCACCCTCGACATTGTTGACCGTCAGGCTAACACCATCGATGCAGACCGAACCCTTGATCGCGATGTATTTGGCCAGGGCATCAGGGACGCGGACACGAAACCGCAACGACTCACCCACTAATTCACGTGACTCAATCGTGCCAACACCATCAACATGGCCACTGACAATGTGACCACCCAAACGGGCCGTGGGCTGCATAGCCTTTTCCAGATTAACCTTGCGACCAGCCTTGAAGCCACCCAGACTGGTCTTGGCCAGGCTCTCGGCAGAGACATCCATCTCAAAGCTGTGACTATCAAATTTCACCACCGTCAGACAGACACCATCGGTGGCAATGCTGTCACCGAGCTTTACATCTGACATGTCCAGACCAGCGGCATTGATGCGCAGACGACAATCGCCCCCCTGGCTTTTCACCGCCGCAATCTCACCACAAGCCTCTATGATTCCTGTAAACATTTTTTATCCAGTTTGCGTCGCTAGTTTGTAACTAATACGCAGATCATCACCAATCTGTTTAAGTTCTGTCATCTGTAGCGCAATCCTGTCCTGCATGGCTTCAATGCCGGGCAAATGCAGCAAGGCATTACCACCATGCCCCATCAAATGCGGCGCCATATAGATAATCAATTCATCGATCAGGCCTGCCTGCATAAACGCACCGCTCAGGCTTGGCCCGGCCTCGAGCAAAACCTCATTGTACTCAAGATCCTGCAATGCGCTTAACAAGGCTGTCAGGTCGATATGGCCATTGTGGCTTGCCACATCGAGCATACGCGCGCCGGACCGTTCCAGCCCTGAGCGTATCTGTTGATCCTGGCTTTCATTGGCCAGCCAAGTCACACCTTGTTGCGACAACATGGCGGCATCCACTGGCATACGCAAGTTGGTATCCACCACCACACGGTCTGGCTGTTTGATATCAAACTCTACCCGTGCATTCATGCGCGGATCATCCGCCAGCACCGTACCTATGCCGGTAACAATCACCGAACTGCGGGCCCGCAAGCGTTGCACATCCAGACGAGAGGCCTCAGAACTAATCCACTTGCTCTCACCACTGGCCATGGCGGTACGACCATCCAGACTCATGGCCAGTTTGCAACGTACATAAGGACGACCACGCCGGAAGCGCGAAATAAAACCGGGATTCAGCTGTTCAGCCTGCTGCCGCATCAGGCCAACCGCCACCTCAATACCGGCAGCCTTGAGCCGATCCATGCCCTGGCCTGCCACCTTGGGACTGGGGTCAGACATCGCCACGACCACTCGAGCCACACCCGCGGCTATCAAGGCGTCGGCACAAGGCGGCGTACGACCATGATGACTACAGGGTTCCAGCGTCACATAGGCTGTCGCGCCTCTGGCTTGTTCAGCGGCCTGTTGCAAGGCGTGGACTTCGGCATGCGCTTCACCCGCAGCACGATGCCAACCCTGGCCAACTATTTCTCCAGCAACAACGATGACACAGCCAACCCGCGGATTGGGATCAGTGGTGTACAGACCCTGCTCTACCAGACACAGTGCCAGGCTCATATAACGATGATCGTCAGCTGAAAACATGGGGAAAGATTACACGGCTAGTAGTGTGACAGGAAGCGCAATCAAACTCAGTCGACTTTCTTCTTGTTACCACTAGGTAACAGAGAAATCTGCTGCGCCTTTATCTCAGCCGAAGGCTCATTTTCCAGCCGCTCGATCGCATCACGAAAGGCACTCACATCTTCAAAACTGCGATACACCGAGGCGAAGCGGATATAGGCGACATGATCAAGATCGGCCAGGGCATCCATCACCCACTCACCCAGGCGCCGGGAGGAAACCTCCCGGTCACCGGTAGAGCGCAACAGCGATTTGATGCGGCTGATAGCGGCCTCGACCCGTTCCGTATCAACAGGCCGTTTTTCCAATGCCCGTTGCATACCGCGACGCATCTTTTCTTCGTCGAAAGGCTCGCGAGTACCGTCCTTGACCTTAACAATCCGTGGCAGAGCCAATTCGGCCGTTTCAAAGGTGGTGAAACGCTCAGAACAGGTTAGACACTCACGCCGACGACGGACGCTATCGCCCTCATTCGCCAGACGCGAGTCTATGACCTTGGTTTCATCAGCACCACAAAACGGACAACGCATAAGCCAGTCTTAACCGGCGTAAACAGGCAAACGTCTACAGACTTCGGCCGCCTTGGCCTTGACCGCATCGATAGTTGCCTGATCGCCCTTGGCATCGATGATGTCACAGATCCAATGGGCCAGATCACGACTATCAGCCTCATCAAAACCACGAGTGGTAATGGCTGGGGTACCGATACGAATACCCGAAGTCACGAACGGTGACTGCGGATCATTCGGCACGGCATTCATGTTGACGGTGATATGGGCATTACCCAACCAGGCATCAACTTCCTTGCCGGTCAGTTCCTGCTTGATGAAGCTGACCAGGAACAGGTGATTGTCAGTGCCACCAGAAACAACATCATAACCACGTTTGATAAACACCTTGGCCATGGCCCGGGCATTTTTCACCACCTGCTGCTGATAAGTCTTGAAACCAGGCTCCAGCGCTTCTTTGAAAGCCACGGCCTTACCGGCAATCACATGCATCAATGGACCACCCTGGATGCCAGGAAAGATGGCAGAATTCAGTTTCTTCTCGATCTCAGGATTGGCCTTGGCCAGAATAATACCGCCGCGTGGACCACGCAGAGTCTTGTGAGTGGTTGAGGTAGTAACATCGGCAATCTGTACTGGACTTGGGTATTCACCCGCGGCAATCAAACCGGCAACATGGGCCATATCAACCAGCAGATAGGCGCCAACAGCATCGGCAATATCGCGAAAACGCTGCCAATCCACCACACGGGAATAGGCCGAAAAACCGGCGACAATCATCTTCGGTTTATGCTCTTTGGCCAGCGCCTCGACCTGCTCGTAGTCGATCTCGCCAGTCTCTTCCTTAAGACCATATTGAACCGCATTGTAAGTCTTACCAGAGAAATTGACGTGCGAACCATGAGTCAGGTGACCACCATGAGCCAGACTCATACCCAGCACAGTGTCACCAGGCTGTAGTAGCGCCATATAGACTGCGCCATTGGCCTGTGAACCGGAGTGTGGCTGAACATTCGCATAATCAGCACCAAACAACTCTTTAAGGCGATCAATAGCCAGTTGCTCAGCGATATCAACAAATTCACAACCGCCGTAATAACGCTTGCTCGGATAGCCTTCGGCGTATTTATTGGTCAGCACAGAGCCCTGAGCCTGCATCACCCGTGGACTGGTATAGTTTTCAGAGGCAATCAGCTCAATGTGCACTTCCTGGCGCTCACGCTCGTGCTCCATCGCCGCCCACAGTTCATCGTCATATCCAGCTATGGTCATATCCTTGGTAAACATGGCGTTACAAATCTCCAGCTAGCAAAAAATCATCGTCAGAAAAGCCCGTTAGGATACCTGATTTAGACCATTTCTGCATTGATTAGACGCTCTCAAGCAAAACCAGCGTCGGTAAAAGTTCAGACCTAAACAAATCACTAAACATGCAAATTAAAAACAGCTTTAAAAGCAAAAGATTAAGCGTTTGTTAAGTAGCAAACAATGATATACTACAAAAATGTAGGCAGCATGAATTTTATGATTTGCGCGACGGCAGGAGGCCGACCGACCAATTAACCTGAAATCGCCAAGGCCAAGGTGGTAAATTGAGTGGCCAGCAGATTTGGATTATGGGGCAATAAACGTTGGCAATTACCACTGATCAAGCACGCACGAGAACATTCGCCAGAATACTGTCGTTGCTAGACAATCTTAAAAGCACCGCTGCGGGCTCAACCCTTTATAAGCATATAGAACAATCTTTTTTTGAGCTTGAAAACAGCCAGCTCAATTCTGAAAAGCTCTACCTAAACCTGCTCGACAATCTACTCAACAATCTTGCGGCTCATTTTCCCGCAGGTGCTGAGCAGTGGATGCAAATTCAAATCATGCAAAAGAGTCTGCAAGACTCTATGACCGAATCGGAACTGCACGGCATTCAGAAGCAGGTTCAACCACTGCTCGAACAGGTACAAAAAAACAGCACGCTGGGCCAAAAGAGCATGCAGGAAACCATCAATTCACTATTGGGTGATGAGTATGGGGTTGGCCAGCTCAGTACGCCAACAGCCAACCTGAATAGCTACCAAACTGCCACACAGGAACATACACCAGCCGAGTCGATCGAAGCGTTTGTCAATATAGATAAAAGTGAAACAACAGTTAATCCAGACGCCCCCTTTTGCAACATTGATCAAACACGCGACAGCATCAACACCATTCAATCAAGCCTTGCTGACCAGATAGACAATGCCAAGCAGTTTAATTCTGCCTTGTCGAAACTGCTACACAACTCGTTTGCTGTAATACGCAATCTGGATGAAAGCGATGATATAAGCCAGGTCAAAAACACTTTTCTCAGACGTTATGCCAAGCTCATTAAAATGCAGCAGGATCTGGCCAGCAATTTTCAGAGCCTTGACGACGGCCTTAGTGACATTGTTTCCAATAGCCACAACCTCAACGAAGAGCTATCGCGTGTACACAAACTCAGTCTGACCGATGAGCTAACCCAGCTACCCAACCGACGCGCCTTCCTGATGCGCCTAGATGATGAAATATCCAGGGCATTGCGTTTCGACTACCCTATGGCCATGGCCTTGATCGATATTGATAATTTCAAACCTATCAATGATACCTATGGTCATGCCGCTGGTGACGTCATCCTGCAACACTTCGCCCAGAACATGAATGTAGTATTCCGTTATCACGACATGGCAACACGTTATGGTGGCGAAGAGTTCGCCGTGCTGTTTCCTAATACCGATATCAATGGCGCATTAAGCGCGCTGAACAAGCTGCAATACAAGCTCAAGGTTGATCCCAACATTCTGATCAAGGATGTCGAGATTCCGGTGCCTACCTTCTCAGCGGGCATAGCCCTCTACCACCAAGGTGAAGATGCTGATGAGCTGATCAGACGTGCCGATGTGGCAATGTATAAAGCCAAGACAGCAGGCCGTGATCTTATCGAAGTAGATCCGCTTGGGACCAGCCCCAGACAAGCCCAAGACATCAACGAAGCAGACATGTCAGCCTAAAAAAAAGCCCGCATCAAGCGGGCTTTTTTATCGAAACCAATCTTTATAATAATCTAGGGCGTACTATCAAGGTCCGCACCTTCCACCTCAACCGGCATCAAGTCTACTTTACTCACACCCAACATCAGAATTGCACTACTGGCAACGTAGATAGAAGAATATGTTCCCACCAGCACACCGATAATCAGCGCCAGGGAAAAAGCGTGAATAATCTCACCGCCCACCAAAAACAGGGCCAGCAATACCAACAAGGTGGTTAACGAGGTCACCAAGGTACGAGCAAGCGTCTGGGTAATCGAACGGTTGATTACATCCACCGACGACCCCTTGCGCATCTTGCGAAAGTTTTCACGAATACGATCATAGACAACAATGGTGTCATTCAATGAGTAACCTATTACCGCCAGCACGGCAGCCAGCACCGTCAGGTCAAACTCGAACTGAAAAATGGAAAAGATACCCATGGTAATCACTACATCATGTACCAAGGCAATGACCGCCCCCAACGAGAAGCGAATCTCAAAGCGAAAATAGACATAGATCAGAATACCAAACAGCGCGGCCAACATTGCCAGGCCACCATCTTCAGTCAATTCATCACCAATCTGCGGCCCGACAAACTCGACCCGGCGCAGATCAACATCCTGACCCTTGACTTCAAGCGCCTGCAATACACGGCTACTCAAATCGGCAGTACCTTCACCCTCCTTCGCTGACAGCCGGATCAAGACATCCTTCGAGGTACCAAAATGCTGCACCACGGCACCATCAAAACCGCCGTTATCCAGCGCCGAACGCAACTCTGTCAAATCTGCTGATTCAGTGTAGCCAACCTCTACCAAGGTACCGCCAGTAAAGTCGATACCCAGATTCAGTCCTCGGGTTGCCAACGAACCAATTGATAGCAATATCATGAGCGCTGACACAATCAGGGCCAGTTTGCCCTTGCTCATGAAGTCGATGCTCTGAGTTGTATCCAGTATCTTCATCTTTGATTTCCTAATTCTTTTACTTATCCGCAGCCAGGCCAGCCACTAAATAGAAAGCTTCTGGACCCGTTTGCCGCCGTAAATCAGATTGATCACGGCACGGGTACCGACAATGGCGGTAAACATGGAAGTCAGAATGCCGATTGCCAGCGTTATGGCAAAACCCTTGACCGGGCCAGTGCCCAAACCAAGCAGCACAAAGGCCGCAATCAAAGTTGTAATATTGGCATCAGCAATGGTCGAAACTGCCTTCTCATAACCGGCGTGAATACTGGCCTGCGGCGACATGCCATTACGCAGCTCTTCACGGATACGCTCAAAGATCAACACATTGGCATCCACCGCCATACCGACGGTAAGTACAATGCCAGCGATACCAGGCAGGGTCAGGGTAGCTTGAAACATAGACAGAACCGCCACAACCATCACCAGGTTAAAGGTCAATGCCAGATTGGCCACCATGCCAAAGACTTTGTAATAGACCGCCATAAATATCAGCACCAACACAAAACCGATGACGACAGACTTGAAGCCCATGTCGATATTGTCCTGCCCCAGACTTGGGCCAACAGTACGCTCTTCCATAATCTCAATCGGTGCAGACAAGGCACCGGCACGCAACAACAGCGATAGTGTGCGGGCCTCTTCGGTGCTGCTCATACCAGTGATCTGAAAACCACCACCAAATGGCTCACGGATATTGGCGACGTTAATCACCTCCTCCACCTTGGTGCGTTTCTTAACCAACTCGCCATCCAGTAGCGTCGTCTTGGACTTCAGCTCGATAAATACCACCGCCATGCCCTTACCAACATTATTCTTGGTAGTTTTGAGCATCTTTTTACCGCCCTTCTGATCCAGGGAGATACGCACGTTAGGACTGCCGTTCTGTGAATCAATACCGGAACGGGCATCGGTAATCGAATCACCGGTAACGATGATCTGTTTCTTCAGCAGTACATGACCACCTTCACGAGTCTTATAAAGACGCGAACCGGCAGGCACACGTCCGGTCAAAGCATCCTGAAGATTGCCGGTCTCATCCGCCATGCGGAATTCCAGCGTTGCCGTAGCACCCAGAATCTCCTTGGCGCGGGCCGTATCCTGCACACCCGGCAACTGCACCACAATGCGATCCAAGCCCTGACGTTGAATCAGCGGCTCGGCCACACCCAGCTCATTAACACGATTACGCAGGGTGGTGACATTCTGCTGCACAGCGAATTTACGCGTTTCGCGCATCTCGTCTTCAGACAGCTTAGCCATGACATAAAAGGCATCACCACGCTGCTCATCATCAAGCAGCAGGTTGCGATATTCCTTACGAATCACACTAACAGCCTTTTGCTGGGCATCGGTGTTACGGAATTTAATATCCACACCACCGTCAGCGACACGACTCACGGTCAGGTAGCGCACCTTGTTTTCCCGCAGTAGCGCACGCAGGTCACCGACATAACGATCTTCGGCCATCTGCACCGCCGCGTCGGTATCGACCTGCATCAAGAAATGCACTCCACCACGCAGATCAAGTCCAAGATACATGGGCAAGGCATTAAAGGAACGCAACCAATCAGGTGTCGCCGGGGCCAGGTTAAGGGCAATGACATAATCATCTTGCAAGGACAAACCCAGCTGATCACGGGCCTTGAGCTGATCTTCGGTATTGGTAAAACGCACCACCAATCCTTGCGGCTCAAGATCTATGCTCAGCGGCTTTATGCCCTGGCGCTGCAATTCACCACGGACATTACCCAAAGTGACATCGGTAATATCAGCACCACGAGTTGAAGAGATCTGCAACGCAGGATCCTCACCATAGAGATTAGGCAAGGCATAAAGAGCGCCAACCGCCACCACAACAACGAGCAGCAGATTTTTCCACCACGGGTACTGATTAATCATAATTTTGTCCCGAACTTCCTGTCTGACACAGTCTTAGAATTTAACGCTGCCTTTTGGCAACAAAGAACCAATTGCAGTTCTCTGCACCTGGACTTCAACGCCTTCGGCAATCTTCACCGTGGCAAAGCTGTCATCAAGCTTGGTGACCTTGCCAGCGATACCGCCAGTGGTAATCACTTCATCATTTTTAGACAGTTCCGAGGTCATTTTCTTATGTTCTTTGGCACGCTTGATCTGCGGACGCAACAACAGAAAATAGAAAATAATAAAAATAACAACCAGGGGAACCATTTGCATAAGATCCGTACTACCACCTGCGGCAGCGGCTTCCTGGGCTACGGCATCAGAAATGAAAAAACTCATATTATTTTTAACTCCAAAAACTTACTGATAAATTCTCCAAGCCTCGGGGGCCGGAAAACAAAGTCGCACATTATGACACAGCTAACCCGGATTTTCTCACCACAAATCTACTCTACCCAGCCCACCTTAGGCGTCCTCATTACTGGTGCCCGCTGTTTGACTGTAATCCGTGGCGGGAAATCAGGGTTTGCCACGTTTGGCATAGAATTCAGCTATAAACGGCTCCAGTTCACCCGCCTCAATCGCCGCCCGCAAGCCCTGCATCAGCTCCTGATAATAATAAAGATTATGGATGGTGTTCAGGTGTGAACCGAGAATCTCACCACACTTGTCCAGATGATGCAGATAAGCGCGACTATAGTGCTGACAGGTATAACAACCACAGGTTTCATCCAGTGGCCGGATATCCTGCTTGTTTTTCGAATTACGGATGCGGACATCACCAAAATGTGTAAACAGGTGGCCGTTGCGGGCGTTACGGGTCGGCATGACACAATCGAACATATCAATGCCGCGACGCACCGCCTCGACAATATCCTCGGGCTTGCCTACCCCCATCAGATAACGGGGTTTGTCCTCAGGCATCTGCGGCTGCAGATGTTCGAGAATCATAATGCGCTCTGCTTCGGTCTCACCCACCGATAGGCCGCCGATAGCATAGCCATCAAAGCCAATATCTTTTAAACCATCGAGCGACATGGTGCGCAGTTCTGGATACATACCGCCCTGAACAATGGCAAACAAGGCATTAGGATTACCCTCATGGGCGGCCTTGCTGCGTTGGGCCCAGCGCAATGACAGCTGCATTGAGTCACTGGCCTGCTCCTCAGTGGCCGGGTATGGGGTGCACTCATCAAAGATCATAACGATATCCGAACCCAGTTCGCGCTGCACCTGCATAGAACGCTCAGGATCAAGAAAGACCTTGTCGCCATTCACTGGTGAACGGAAGGCAACCCCCTCTTCGGTGATCTTACGCATTTCCCCCAGACTAAAGACCTGAAAACCACCCGAGTCGGTCAGAATAGGCCCATCCCAATGCATGAAGTCGTGCAGATCACCGTGTTTTTGGATGATCTCGGTACCGGGACGCAGCATCAGGTGAAAGGTGTTGCCAAGAATAATCTCAGCACCCAAGCCTTTTAGCTCTTCAGGTGTCATCGCCTTGACCGTGCCATAAGTGCCTACCGGCATGAAGGCTGGGGTCTGTACTGTGCCACGCTCAAAACTCAGCTGGCCACGACGGGCATTACCGTCAGTGTTTTTTAAATCAAACTTCATGATGTTCTCTCTGCCAACGCGCCAGGCTCGGGTATCACCAGCATGGCATCGCCGTAACTAAAAAATCGATATTGATTATCTACCGCATGCTGATAGGCCGCCATCACCCGCTCGTAACCGGCAAAGGCGCTGACCAGCATCAGCAGGGTCGATTCAGGTAAATGAAAATTGGTAATCAACAGATCCACCACCTGAAACTTGTAACCCGGAGTAATAAAAATAGAAGTCTCGCCTGAAAATGGCGCCAGGCCATGATTGGCTGCTGCCGCCCCTTCAAGGCTGCGCAGGGCCGTAGTGCCCACTGCCACCACCCGGCCACCACGGGCTCGAGTGGTGACAATCTGGTCACAAACCTGCTGACTGACCTCGACATATTCGGCATGCATCTTGTGGTCGGCGACATCATCCACCCGTACCGGTTGGAAGGTGCCGGCACCGACATGCAAGGTGACGAAGGCCTGCTCAATGCCCTTTTCTGCCAGCTGATCCAACATGGCCTGGTCAAAATGCAGGCCGGCGGTTGGTGCTGCCACCGCTCCGGGGGTATTGGCAAAAACGGTCTGATAACGCTCACGGTCAGCCAATTCATCATCACGACTTATATAAGGAGGCAATGGCATGTGACCAACCTGCTCGAGGATTTCAATCAAGGGGCGCTGATCGAGAAACCGCAGCTCAAACAAATCATCTTGCCGGCCTGTCACCTCAACCTCGACCCCGCCATCCAGGATCAGTCGACCGCCAGGCTTGGGTGACTTGCTGGCACGGACATGGGCCAGGGCGTTATGTTTATCTAAAACCCGCTCAATCATCACCTCAACCTTGCCACCACTGGCCTTGACACCAAACAGGCGAGCAGGAATGACACGGGTATCGTTAAACACCAGCAGATCACCGGGCTTTAGCTGATCAAGCAGATCACAAAAGCGGCCATCTTCAAGACGGTCTGCCGCAGCATCCAGCAGCAGCAGACGGCTGGCGCCACGCTCAGGCAGCGGCTGTTGGGCAATCAGCTCAGGCGGCAGGGAATAATCAAAATCGGTACGTAACATGGCGGCGGATGGTACCAGTTTCCGTGAATTGAATCGACAGTTCTTGCCGAACAGCCAGCTTGCACTTATACTACGCGCCTTGCTGTGGTCAGCAACCAATTGGACTGTGCCACAGCATCTGCCGAAGTGGTGGAATGGTAGACACGTCGGATTCAAAATCCGATGCTGGTGACAGCGTGCCGGTTCAAGTCCGGCCTTCGGTACCATACTCAAAAAAGCCCCGCTGTTCGCAGCGGGGCTTTTTTATTGCCTGCCAAAAAACTCAAAACCCCATTTATTTTCAACGCCTTTGGCCGATAACCGTTAATAACACGGCAATGCGGCGCAGCCACATTATTCCTGCAATTTCGAGTGGCTAACTATTATCAAAGTATCCTGGCAATGAAAATATCCAGAAAACTCATTCTATCCTTCAGCATGGCAAGCTTTTTGATGGCTTTCGTCGGTTATGTTGACTATCAAATCTTAAAACATACAGAAGACAAGGTAGACATCATCACTGAAGATATCTACCCAATCATTGGCGCACTACAAGAGATCCGCCATTACAGCCACGCGAGCTTATCGAGCGCCTCAGGTGCACTAATGCATGCCGCCATGTCAACCAGGATGTCCCCCGAAGAAGACGCCAACGACCATCAACGCAATACAACCAACAGCGCCAAAAACATCACCGCGCTACGTGAAGCTACAAACAAACACCTCTACCTGGTTCAAAATAGCTTTCCTGATGAGCTGGCGCAGTATGAAAAGATCGCTGAAACCACGCAGAAAATAAAAACATTCATTAATAAAGCCTTAACCATTAACGACAAAATCCCTGACGACGACAGGATAATTCTGCTACACCAGCAACTAATTCAACTTAACGATGAGATCAATAACCGTATTGAAATAGCCATAACACATGAACAACTCGAATTAGATGAACACCACGAACAAATAGAAGAGCTGGTGGGGCTTTCTCTACAGAAAAGCATGATCGTCACCGGCATCGCATTTATTGTTCTGCTTCTATTATGGGGTTTTGTTAACCGAAAGATTTCACGCCCTCTAATCAGGCTGCGCAATGCCACCACCAGCATAAGTAAAGGCAGCTTCGATACCCGAGTGGAAATAGATTCAAATGATGAAATAGGCGAGCTGGCCAAAGCCATCAACAATATGAGCGAAGAGCTAGGCAAGACAACGGTTTCCCGGGATTATGTTGCCAACGTCATTCGTTCTATGGCCGACGCCCTGTTTGTACTCGACATCAATGGCGAAATAAAACGTACCAACAAGGCAACACAGCAACTTTTAGGTTTTAGCAAAGACGAATTAAAAAACAGAAATATTGCCGACATTGTCCCTGAAATAAAAAATGACCAGGAGTTATTCAACAGCCTGATGGCACAAGAGTCCTTTAACCGGCGCGAGGCACACCTGATATCTAAAGATGGTCAAAGCCTGTCCGTATATCTTACCTGCTCACAACTTCATGATGCAGCTGGCAACCAGCAGGGCATGGTATTGCTGGCACAGGACGTCAGCTCGCGTAAACAGGCCGAGCAGCGACTTCACTATCTCGCCAACTTTGACCCATTAACCGGCCTATCAAACCGGGCCATGCTGTTCGAACGTCTTGCCGACGCCATCTCACAACCACTGTCTGATCGACGCAATGTTGGACTGTTACTCTGCGGTCTGGATAGATTCAAACTCATCAATGACACCCTCGGCCACCAGAGCGGTGACCAACTACTAAAAACCATCGCCCAACGCCTTCAAAGAACCATCCGCAGCAATGATACGGTGGCCCGCATCGGCGGTGATGAATTCGCCATTGTTATGCCTGGCATCACCGATCCAGATGAAATAAAGGCCATGGCTGAGCGGATCATTGACTCCATCTCTGGACCAATGGAACTATCAGAACATGAAATCTTTCTCAGTCTGAGCTTGGGCATTAGCCTCTATCCCTTTGATGGCGTTGATCCACTAACATTATTGAGAAGCGCTGACATCGCCCTCTGCCAAGCCAAGGATCAGGGTAAAAATCAGTATATGTACTACGCCGATGTCTCCGGCACCAAATCAACTGACCACCTCAAACTCGAAAGCGACCTGCAACATGCCATAGAGCGCGATGAACTCAGGGTTTACTATCAACCACAAATTGATATTGAACAGCAAAAAATCATCAGCTGTGAAGCCTTGATCCGCTGGCATCACCCAAGCAGGGGCATGGTCTCCCCCGCTGAATTTTTGCCTGCCGCAGAGGAAACCGGAATGATCGTTGATATTGGTCGATGGGTTTTAAAAACTGCCTGTGCCGATGCCAAACAGTGGGTCGATGCCGGCCACAGCGATCTCAAGGTAGCGGTTAATCTTTCGGACCAGGAATTCAAAGACACTGAGCTGCTCGATTATATTGCCAGCACACTCCAGAAAACAGGGCTTTCAGCAGCCAATCTGGAGTTGGAAATCACCGAAAACATTGTTATGCACAGCCCAAAAAGCGCCGAAGCGATCATGCATCGCATTCGTGAAATGGGCATAGAACTATCGATTGATGACTTTGGCACCGGCTATTCTTCCCTGTCACATCTGAAACGCTTCCCGATCAACACCATCAAAATCGATCGTTCTTTTGTGATAGATATTGTCGATAACGAGGATGACAAGGCGATCGTCGAGGCTATTCTGGCGATCGCCAAGAAGATGAAACTAAAGATCATTGCCGAAGGGGTTGAAAATATCGAGCAGCAAGATTTTCTCAAGCAAAACGGCTGTTTTATTATTCAGGGCTTTTATTACAGCCCTGCCATTCCAACAGATAAATTCACCGCACTACTTAAAGATCAGACCCCGTTATTTCAGACGACTAAGTAGATCAGTCAAAGCCCAAGCAGACCAATTAACGCCCGTATTGATGTACCAACCTCTGAACTCGTGGCGCCAACTCTTCATTCAACTGCTGCCAATCAAAACGCCAGCGCCAGTTATCTTCGGTTGTGCCCGGTGTATTCATACGGTGCTGACCGTCAAGCGCCAACAGATCCTGCATAGGAATGATAGCCAGGCAGGCCACTGAGGCCAAGGCCGAGCGAATCAAGGGCCAAGGCATTGCCTCGGTAGGATAACCCAGGTATTCAGCCAGCTGTCCTTGCACCTCAGCCGACAAAGCCTCATACCAACCCAGACTGGTGTCATTATCATGGGTGCCGGTATAAACAACACTATCGAATGTTTGATTATGCGGCAGGTATGGATTGGAGGAATCACCACCAAAGGCAAACTGCAGAATCTTCATGCCCGGTAGATTATGGTTTTTCCGCAAGGCATCTACTTCTGCAGTAATAATACCCAGGTCTTCCGCCACCAGCGGCAAAGGATCAAATTCCTTATGTAGTGACTCGAATAGCTCATCGCCCGGCGCCTTGACCCAACGGCCATTGATAGCAGTTTCCTCGTGGGCAGGAATTTCCCAATAGGCCTCAAAACCACGAAAGTGATCAATACGAACCCATTCAAACATCTCCAACTGGGTGGCCATACGTGTCTTCCACCATTTGAAGTCATCCGCCTGCATTCTGTCCCAACGGTAATGGGGATTACCCCAGCGCTGACCAGTCTCAGAAAAATAATCTGGTGGCACACCTGCCACCACCTCGGCCCGGCCATGATCATCAAGGCTAAAATATTCACGATTAGCCCAGACATCAGCACTGTCATGAGCCACAAAGATAGGCATATCGCCAAACAGGATCACGTTATGCTGACGAGCATAGTCGTGCAAAAACCCCCACTGACGGAAAAATGCAAACTGCTCAAAGCGGACATAATCAATCGCATCAGCCAGATTCAGTTCGGCCTCAGCCAGGGCAAGCGCTTCGCGCTCCCTGAGCTCTTCCGGCCAATCTAGCCAATGGGTATTGGCATATGCCTGACGAACGGCCTGAAACAGGGCATAGTCCTGCAACCAATGTTTATTGCACTCAACAAAACCTTCAAACTCTGCCCGCAGTTCATCATCGACCACAGCCTTGAATCCCTGGTAGGCATGCCTGAGGGCTGTTAGCCGGTATTCAACAAAGTTTTCAGGTTCCGCCTCAAGCGGTGCAGTTAACCAGCCCCACTCTTGCAACAACTCAAGATTGATTAGCAACGGATTACCAGCATGCACCGACAAACCCTGGTACGGCGACAAATCACCATGCGTCGGTACCAAGGGCAACATCTGCCAGACACTAATACCCGCAGCCGAGAGGAAATCGACAAATTTGTAGGCATCTCCGCCCAGATCACCGCAGCCCGCGCCCCCTGGAAGAGAGGTTGGGTGCAACAGCACCCCGGCACGGCGACGACTAAGAGGCGTTTCGACTGCGCTCACCTAACCCTGCCCCTGGCGCATCACACCGCCCGCAGCGGGATCACCACCGCCATGGGTAAAGGCATGAGACAGGTGTTCAGGTGGCTCTTCAGCCAACATTTGGTATAGCGTTGCCAGCTGCATACGATAGAGGCGCTCAAAATCACGCACTGCTTCAGAAGGATTGTAATCACCAAACCACCAGAACCAATCTGAGCCTTCACAAATACCAAGCTGGCGCTCTGCATTTTCAAGCTGTTCAGGCGTTAATCGGCCGGTTGCGACTACGCTATCAAAGCTTCGCTTCGCTTCAACCAACATATCCCAACCGCGATTTTTGTCATGCTCACCAATCCATGTTGAAAAGGTCCCATAAACCCAACTACCGGCAACAATATGCGGCAGCTCAGCTGTGGCAGGACTTTGATCCAAACACTCTGAGAAAGTTGTTAGTTGCAATTTTGGATTGGCCGACAGCTGACTATACAAGGCACTGAGAAAATAATAGGCATTCTCTGGAAAGTACTCCCAGGCATTTTCACCATCAAGAATAATTGATACCACCGTCTCCGGTTTGTCAGCACTGACCTCAGCAATATTTTCTAAATGATGCATAAAATCAGCAACAGCATCATCAGCATGCCAATTCGAATATTTAAACCCAATAGAATCTGACAGACCATCATCACGAAAAAAACAGCCTATTTTCTGTCCCTCGGGCAAATAAGGCTTATGAATATTTTGATGCTCACGCAGACTTGCAGGTGTTTGCTCAAGATTCAGACTGTTTCGCAACACACTCTCACCACTGGCAGCCCAACGCAGGCCATACTTATCCAGCAGTTTTAAGGTATGCATACTCATCGCGCCTTCTGAAGGCCAACAGCCTGGCGGACGAAAGCCAAAATAGCGTTCGAAAGTTTCCAAGCCCTTTTCAATATGCCACTCAGTCCGAGCCTCTCCCCCCGGATAAGTTTCAGCTAGAGGTAAAGGCGCACCAGGCATGGCTTCATGAGCACTCTTGATATCCAGCAACAGAGGCATGATCGGATGTGCATACGGAGTAAAGGAAAGCTCTACCTGACCACTCTCTGCCAAACGCCGATAACGTTCGATTACACCACTCAACAATTCGCTAATCACCGTCATTAACTCATGCCGGTCATGCAAGCTAAAACCGCTACCCTTGTCCATCAACGCCTTGATACGAGGATCACGACGTCGCACGGTTTCACCCATCCAGCCGAGGTGATACCAGGTGACAATGTCAGCCATATATTGGTCACTAACATAGGCCCAGTCTTCCGGCACCTCCATCAAACGACCGGCCATCTCAGCCAAATGCTGCAAACAGGGGAAGCGTTTGATAATCGTTGCTTCATTGGCACGCAGACAGGCTTTGACCAGGATGATTCGCTGCTCAGGTTCTTCAGGTAGGGTTGAACTCACCAGAGACGACAACAGATGATCCTGTATTGCCTTACCCTCGCGCAAGAAAGCCTCTACCTGTTTAGCATAACTATCGAGCTGCTCAAGCAGGATAGGGGCAAAATTGATCACTGCCTTGGCGGCCGGCACTTCTTCCAGGTGTGCGGCCATATCGACATAGTCCTTAATGGCATGCAGATAAGTCCAGGGCAGAATGTATTCGTTGGTCGATGGATCAAAATAATTAGGCTGGTGCATATGCCAACACAGCACCACCTTTAAACGTGAATCAACGGACATAATGCAACTCTTGCCCCAGCATTTCAGGTACTACCAGCACCACACCAGCTTCACTGACATGAAAACGCTCGGCATCGGCAACTGGATCCTCACCAATCACAGTACCCGCTGGAATCTTGCAGCCCTTGTCAATAATCGCCTTACGAATACGACAGTTCTCACCTATATCCACATCCGGCAAAATCACCGATTCATCAACTTCAGAATATGAATGCACATGAACATTGGAAAACAACAATGACCGACGCACAGTCGCACCGGAAATCAGACAACCGCCGGAAACCATGGAGTCAATCGCCTGACCACGCCGACCCTCGTCATCAAATACAAATTTGGCCGGTGGCAACTGTTCTTGATAAGTCCATATCGGCCATTCACGATCGTATAGATTCAGCTCTGGCGTTACCTCGATCAGCTCCATATTGGCCGACCAGAAGGCATCGACAGTTCCCACATCACGCCAGTAGCCCTGAGTATCCGACTGTACATCACGGAACGAATAGGAAAAAACACGATGATTTTCAATCACCGCAGGGATGATATCTTTGCCAAAATCGTGACTGGAATTTGGGTCATCGGCATCACGAATCAACTGCTCGTATAGAAAACGAGTATTGAAGATGTATATACCCATTGACGCCAACGCCTGGTCGTCACAGCCAGGCATAGGCTCAGGGCTTTCAGGCTTTTCGTTAAAATCAACAATCCGTCCGTCTTTGTCCACGCTCATCACACCAAAGGCCTTGGCCTGATCTAGCGGCACCTCAAGACAACCTATAGTCATATCCGCATCGTTCTCAGCATGAGCGGCCAGCATAGCGCCATAATCCATTTTGTAGATATGATCGCCCGCCAATAGCAAGACATACTCAGGGTTATGGGTGCGAATGATGTCGATATTCTGATACACCGCATCAGCAGTGCCTGAATACCATGATTCCTGAAGACGTTGTTGCGCTGGCAACAATTCGATGAACTCATCGAACTCACCACGAAAATAACCCCAGCCTTGCTGGATATGACGAATAAGGGAGTGCGATTTATATTGCGTTACAACACCAATCCGACGAATCCCCGAATTGATGCAATTTGAAAGCGGAAAATCAATAATTCTAAACTTACCACCAAAAGGAACAGCCGGCTTCACGCGCCAAGTAGTCAACTGTTTAAGTCGGGTACCACGGCCCCCGGCAAGAATTAGCGCCAGCGTATCGCGAGTTAATCGGCTAACAAAACGTGCGTCATCGTGAGACATTTATCCACCCCTTATTTATAGTAGTTTGAGGTATACACCGTTACTTCCAATATTGTCATTTAATGCACCCACCAAAACATTGAAAGCGTATAACTTATGCTATCATCTTTTTAATTAAAATAACGGTGATATTTGACAATGGCTACCAAGAAAACAGTTGAGATCTCCCCCGAACTGAAACGCATTCTCGATGCTAATCACCATGATCCATTTTCAATTTTGGGCCGCCACCCAGACGGTAAAGAGGAAGTCGTCCGAGCTTTCATTCCCCGCGCCAAACAAGCGCACATTGCTGATACAAAAATCCAACTTGAGCGCATTGGCAACACCGACCTTTTCCAATGGTCAGGCAAACCCGGCCAAATAAAAAAACATTACCGCATCAGTTGGCAGGACGAAAATGGCCAGACCCAAACAAACTTCGACCCATACTGTTTTGAGCCAGTCTTATCCGAGTTCGATCTGCACCTGTTTGGCGAAGGCAAACACTGGCACGCGTACAACTTTCTTGGTGCCCGCCCAATTGAAGTAGAAGGTATCGAAGGCGTACTGTTCGCTACATGGGCACCTAATGCCGAACGCATCAGCGTTGTCGGCGATTTCAATAGTTGGGATGGCCGCTGCCATCCAATGCGTGCTCGTGGCGACTCAGGCATTTGGGAGTTATTTATCCCCGGCCTGACTAGCGGCAGTGTCTACAAATTTGAAATTCGCTCTCGCATCGACAATCAGTTACTACTTAAAACAGATCCTTATGGACGGGCCTTTGAACTGCGCCCCAACACTGCTTCAATTGTTACCGCTGACAGCGAATATCAATGGAACGATGACGCATGGGTCGAACATAGAGAAAAGAGTGACTGGCTGCATCAGCCCATGTCGATTTATGAAGTACACCTAGGATCGTGGCAAAAAGATGAATCGGGTAATTTTCTTAATTATCGCGAACTGGCAACCAGACTAGTCGATCACGTCAAACAGCTAGGCTTTACCCATATCGAACTGCTACCCATTACGGAACACCCTTTTGACGGTTCATGGGGCTATCAAACCACGGGTTACTATGCCCCCACCAGCCGCTTTGGCACACCGGATGATTTTCGCTATTTTGTTGATTACTGCCATGCCAATGGCATCGGCGTAATGCTGGACTGGGCACCAGGGCATTTCCCCAAGGATGCCTTTGCCCTGGCCCGCTTCGATGGTAGCGCGCTGTATGAACACGAAGACCCACGCCTTGGCGAGCACAAAGAGTGGGGCACACTCATATTCAACTATGGCCGCAATGAAGTGCGCAACTTTCTCTTTTCCAGCGCGCTGTATTGGCTGGAAGAGTTTCACATTGATGGTCTGCGTGTCGATGCCGTTGCCTCTATGCTTTATCTCGACTATTCCAGAGAAGCAGACGAATGGATACCGAACAAGTTCGGTGGCAGAGAAAACCTTGAAGCCATCCAGTTCATTAAACAGCTCAATGAAGTCACCCATGAAAAACACCCTGGCAGCCTAATCATGGCCGAGGAATCCACCTCATGGCCAATGGTGTCACGCCCCATCTACTTAGGCGGCCTGGGCTACAGCATGAAATGGAATATGGGCTGGATGAATGACACACTGGACTATTTCAGCAAAGACCCAATCCACCGTCCCTATCACCACGACCTGCTGACCTTTAGCCTATTGTACGCCTTTACCGAGAATTTCATCCTGCCCTTCTCTCATGACGAGGTCGTCCACGGCAAGGGATCTCTGCTCAACAAGATGCCTGGCGATGAATGGCAACGTTTTGCCAATCTGCGCCTGCTCTACTGCTATATGTTCACTCACCCCGGCAAAAAACTGCTATTCATGGGCTGTGAATTTGCTCAAGGCAGCGAGTGGAACGAAGCTGAACCATTGGATTGGTATGTACGGCAATATCCACAACACCAGGGCGTACAAAATCTTGTTGCCGACCTAAACCAACTTTATTGCAACAACCCGGCACTGCACAAATATGACTTTGAAGGCCAGGGCTTTGAGTGGATTGACTGTCATGATTCCTCGCAGTCAATCTTAGTCTACATGCGCCGCGATGGTGACGACACAGTTCTGGTGGCGCTCAACTTTACACCCATACCAAGGCAGGACTACCGCATTGGTGTGCCTTTTGAAGGTGCCTATGAAGAGATCCTGAACAGTGACTCTGAGTACTATGGTGGCAGCAACCTCGGTAACGGCGAACATATCCAGAGCCAGCCACAGGAATGGATGAACCAGCCCCATTCGCTTGAATTGACGCTGCCGCCACTAGGATCAATCATCCTGCGCAAAAAAGGATAACAATCAGTCCAGACAAGCCACCAACAGCATTGCGGCCAGCAATAACAATGGCCAACACCACTGCCACAGTGGTGGCTTGTCTGACACATCCACTTCAACCACATCACACTGACTTAGCTCGGCCTGACGAACAATCCCGGCAACCAGGCCTGCCGCAACAGTTGCAAATTTTTTGACATCACCCTTATCAACGTTAGCCTGTGCAACCTGCTTGGCAACTTGCGTCTGCACATCAGTAACCCGTGCTAAAACAAGGGCCAGCCGTACTGCAAAACGCTCTCGCGACACCCCAAACACAGGCAAAGGTGAGCCCAACCAATAAAGCGCCGCTACCAGTTGTTCGCGCGACATAACAAACAATAACCAATGCACCGCAGCAACAATTAAGATCAATGCCAGCAGGCGCTGCCCTCCTTGCTGAAGCCCTTCCACACTAGGCTGCCAGGCAGACTCAAATCCACCACCAAACAATGGCACACCTGGAGTAAGCCAGGCATATACAAACAAAATGGATAATAAGAACCAACGCATGCGATTCAACATGCGCAGAAAACCAAACATATGACAATTTGCGGTCGCAATATAAACCACAACGATACTAAACGTGGCCAGACCCAACTGGGCAAGATTACCCAAAGAGAGAAACAAGCTGAAGATTACAAAGCATATAATGCGAAAAACCGGATGCACATAATCGTACCATCCGGTTTTGCTATTCATAAAAATGCGAAGAAAAAACTAGGACATTTGCTGTTTAAGCTGCTCAGCTTCCTGACGCTGATCATCATCACCCTCGTCTACCACCTCATCCAGAATCGAGCGTGCGCCATCCTGATCACCCATATCAATATAGGCCTTGGCCAGATCAAGCTTGGTACCAATCATATCGCCAGAATTATCGAAGATATCGTCATTATCATTATCTTCATCAGACATCTGACTGAAATCCATCTCACCAAGATTGGCGATGTCAGCCAGCGGATCAATTTCTGCTTCTGCCTCGCCAGCAATAGACTCCGGCTCGGCAATTTCCGCATCAGGCTCTGACACAACCGCATCAGAATCGGCTTCCACATCTAGCGGAGCATCCAATTCAATCAAGTTATCATCATCAGCCTCTCTTCTGGCACTATCTAGCAGACCATCGGTTTCCCCTTCTACATCACGGGACTGAAACACCGACTGCGCCGCTTCAACATCCCACGCTTCACTCGCGCCTGTTGAAAAAGAATCCAGATCAACTTCCGCAAAAGTGTTCTCTGAGCTATCCAAATGTTCATCGCCTTCCGCCAATGACAACGCTGCTTTAGCCACAGCTTCAGGCTCATCAAGCCCTTCTGAAACCTCACCCAGAATAGTTGTCTCTTCGCCGCTAAAATCTATATCCGCAACCTGCGCATCAGACTCTTCAACCGCTAGCCCATCAAACTCACCTAGAACTCCGTCTGCCAGCGTCTCAGACAACTCGGCACCAAGGTCCAGCGTAACTTCTTCCTCAATCTCGCCACCGAGACCTGCAAGCTCATCGGTAATAGAAGCAATATCTTCATTGGCCAGGTCGTAGCCATCATCAGCTTCAGCCTGCTCCGCATCAAACTCCAGCGTTGTATCAAGCACAGATTCATCAACAGCAGCCAAGCTGCCTAATTCATCCGGCAAATCAGCCACATCAGAAATAGCCTCAAGCCCATCAGCACTCAGATCAAGATCATCAAGCGTTGTATCTAGGTCTACTGCGGCATCCTCACCCATTAGCGTTTCATCCGCCGCACCCAAATCCAGGTCTAAATCCAACTCCAAGTCACCAAGGTCATCGAGTGAAATATCATCCCCCGCAGCCAAATCCAAGGAACCCAGTCCTTCAAGCTCACTACTGTCATCATCAGAGGCGTCAACCGAAGCAGAAAGCCCTAAGCTCTCTGCCAGCTCATCGTCAGTTATTTCCGCATCACTTTCAGAGAGAGGCTGAGGATCATCAAAACTCAGCTCTTCACCACCATCCAGAGATTCAAAACCCAAATCACTTTCAGTCAAACCTGCCTCGGCAACAACAGGGGCAGCCGAACCATCGGCAAACAAAGGGTGATCAGGCAGCAGTTCACGCCCCATCTCCACAACCTGATTCCACATAAACTCATCCTGCCCCGCCAGCACCGCATAGAGCGACTCAGCCTGGGCCTCGAACGAATCCACATCTTTGGTAGCGTGATAAATTTCCAGCAATTTAACCTTGAGTTCATGACGATCCGCATCGGCATTAATCGCTTCTTTCAGCAAGGCCTCAGCCTGCTCATAGCGTCGATAGGCAAGATATACATCAGCCTCTGCAATTGGATCAATCTCGCTTTCTTCAGCGTGAATAGCCCCTAGACCACCACCAAAGTCACCAATTGAAACATCCTCATCAGCATCTACCGCCGAAGAATCAACCTCAGCAGACGACGGGGCCACTGCACTATTACCGGCATCATCCTGCTTTTTCTCAGCAACCCTTCCCACTGGAGGCATTTCCGCAAATTCATCATCGTCATCCGCCTGACTCTTACGGCGACGCATGACCAAAGCAACAAGCAGCAGCAACATAACCACCCCGCCCCCCGTATAGAGTGGGTTTATCGCTAAAATCTCATCAAGCAAACTAGCCGGCACAGGTTCCGGTTGAACAACTGGCTTAGCAGGCGGCTTGGCCGCTGCTACCATATCAACCTCAGGCTTAGCCGCATCCAAAGTTGCTGTTGCAGCCTCAACCTGCTGTTTTAGTTGAGCGTCCGCCTGCAACGCCCCCAAGCTATCATCCTTAAGTGTCAATAATTTTTGTACGGACTGGAGCTGTTTCTCAAGTTCATCAAGACGCAAACGCAGATCTGAATTTTCCTGACCACGAGCCTCAGAAGATTCTAACGCAACCGCCAACTGTCGCTGTAAAGACTCAGTAGCATCACCTGCGGCACCAGAACCAACACCTGAACGTACCTTGGCCTCTTCCTCCGGCGTCAACAACTGTAAGCGAGCCTGAGCTGAATCTTTCGTAGTGACTACCGGAGCAGGCACCGGCCTGCTGATTTGTTCTGCGGCTGAAGCCGGTGTTGCTGCAGCAACACGCTGCTGACGACCAACAGCAGAGGCTTGACCTCTTCCTGACTGCCAGTCCTGATATTGGCGGTTAGCCTCAGCAGCAGCCTGCTGTTTAGAGAGCTCAGTAATCACATCCATCTGTGGCGTGCGCAAAATATGGCCCGCCTTGAGATTGTTTATATTGTTATCGCCAAAGGCTTCAGGGTTTTCCTTTAACAAGCCGATCATCATCTGCGGCACACTGACCGAGCGATCAGGGCGCATATCCCGGGCGACACCCCAGAGGGTATCTTTACGATTGGTCGGACCATAGCTTCCCGCTGGTGCCACACGTGGTTGCGCGGCTACAGCAGCCGTTGGCGTTTGTCTGACAACTTGGGCAGGCTGGGTTGTGGCGGCGCTGATACGACCAGTCTGAGGTTCTTTTTCAAATACGGGGGGGTCAAGTAAAAGGGTGTATTCACGCATCATCTGGCCACTAGACCAATTGATCGTCAGAATAAAATCAAGAAAAGGCTCTTTTATGGCCTTACTGGAAATCACCTTAATATATGGAGCACCGGCACCCGAGCTGACGAGCTCAAACTCAAGCCCACGCAGTATCGGCAAACGATCAATACCCACACGCTCAAAGGCATCACGCGAGGCCAATGAAACATTCAGGCTTTTCAGTTCATCTGAAGTTGCTGAAAACAGCTTAATTTTAGCATCCAGAGGTTCATTTAAGGCCGTACTGACCTCAATTTCTCCCATACCCAAGGCATGAACAACACCTGATGTCACCATCATGCATGCACTTAGAGCAACTGCTAATCGACGTTTTTTAAATCCCTTAGTCAATATCCCGATCCTGATTTTCGTCCTAACATAACATCCAGCCATCCTATATAACGGCTATCGTTCGTTTTTTTTGAACATTTAGCTATTTTTTTTGAACTAGGCCATAAAACTGCCTGTTATCCACAAAAAAGCTAAAACCACATCCTTGATACTCAGTTCAGATATTCTTTTATCAAAATTTCGGCAATCTGAATACAGTTAAGGGCTGCACCCTTGCGTATGTTATCGGCGACCAACCACAAATCTATACCTTTTTCATGACTACTATCCTGACGCAAACGGGAAACCAGCACAGAATCCTCACCTACCACGTCAGTTGCCGGAGTGGCAACATCATCCAACATCAGGCTAACGGCCGGTGTCTTATCCAACAAATCAGCGACTTTATCCAAGCCCAGAGTTTCACCAGTCTCCACATGCAACACCATTGCATGGCCATGAAATACCGGCACCCGCACACAAGTAGCGTTAACTGGCACGTCCTGCCCCAGAATCCGACTAGTTTCCCAAGCCAGCTTTACCTCTTCACGGCTATAGCCATCATCAAGAAATGCACCGATTTGCGGCAATAGATTGAAGGCAACCTGTTTTTCAAAGACATTACTGTCCATGCTTTGCAGATTAAACATGGCTGTAGACTGCTTAGCCAACTCCTCCACCCCAGCCTTATCCTTACCTGAGACGGCCTGCAAGGTAACTGCGTTGATCCGGGCAATACCCGCCGCGTCAAACAAGGGTTTGAGCACAGTGGTTAACAAGATAGCGTTGGCGCCTGGGCTAGCGATGATATTTTGTGCGGCATAGCCTGCCAGCTTTTCCGAATTGACATCAGCCACTACCAGCGGCACATCGTCTTCAAGACGAAAACAGGGGCTGTCATCGATAACAACACAGCCAGCCGCAGCAGCTTTAGGAACGTACTCCTCCGCCAAGACCTCATCTACACAGAAAAAGGCCAGTTCAGCCTGAGCAAAATCAAATGAATCAAGCGGCTCAACTTTCAGGTGACGATCTTTATAAGTGACTCGACCACCGGCATCATCGGCAACAGCAAAAATAGAGGCAACGGGAAATTCCCGCTCCTCCAACAAAGTCAAAACAGCCTCACCCACCAGGGTATCGCAACCGACCACAACAACATTATAGGTCTTGCTCATTTAGTCATTAATCCTCAAGAATAATACGCAGCATGCGACGCAGAGGCTCAGCCGCCCCCCACAATAGCTGATCACCAACAGTAAAGGCAGACAAGTAATCGTTACCCATGCTCAGTTTACGCATACGGCCCACCGGCACGGTCAAGGTGCCGGTCACTGCCGCAGGGGTAAGATCGTTCAAGGTGGCCTGTGGTTCATTCGGCACAACCTTGACCCAGTCATTGTGACTGGCAATGATGTCACTGATCTCGTCCAGCGGTACATCCTTGGTCATTTTGATAGTCAACGCCTGGGAGTGACAACGCATTGCACCAATACGAACACACAGACCATCAATCGGCACTGGATTGGCACTACGACCGAGAATCTTATTGGTCTCAACCTCAGCCTTCCACTCTTCCTTACTCTGACCCGATTCTAGAGGCACATCAATCCACGGGATCAGCGAACCCGCCAGCGGTACCGGCCAGGACTCAGTTGGATAATCGCTTGAACGAATAAACTCAGCAGTATTTTTATCAATGTCCAGGATTGCAGAGGCTGGATCATTCAAAAGCGATTCAACATTGGCATTAATCGCACCCATCTGCTGGATCAATTCACGCATATTGCGCGCACCGGCACCGGAAGCCGCCTGATAAGTCATCGGCGTAACCCACTCCACCAGCCCCTTTTCAAACAGGCCACCAACCGCCATCAACATCAGACTAACGGTACAGTTACCACCAACATAGGTTTTCACGCCATTGGCCAAACCGTCCTTGATCACATCTTTGTTGACAGGGTCCAGCACAATGATGGCATCGTCCTTCATCCGCAAAGCAGAAGCGGCATCAATCCAGTAACCATCCCAACCAGCAGCACGCAACGGCGCATAGACTTCTTTGGTGTAGTCACCGCCCTGACAAGAGATGATCACATCCATTGTCTTCAGCTCATCAATGCTGTTGGCATCCTTCAACGCAGGCACATCCTTGCCCACATCAGGACCGGGACGACCCGCCTGTGAGGTGGTAAAAAATACCGGCTCGATGTCGGCAAAATCATTGTTTTCGCGCATACGCTGCATCAGCACCGAGCCGACCATGCCGCGCCAACCTATAAAACCTACTCGTTTCATTTTCGTGTCTCTCTTTAAGTTTTATACCAGGGCCGCAACAACAGCATCGCCCATTTCAGAGCATGACACCTTCTTGGTACCTTCGGAATAGATATCTACGGTGCGATAACCATTGGCCAGCACTTTTCTTACAGCATCATCGACGCGTTGGGCGGAAACCTCATCGCCAAAAGTGTAGCGCAACATCATTGAAACCGACAGGATGGTAGCCAGCGGATTAGCGATATCCTTACCGGCAATGTCAGGTGCTGAACCATGGATCGGCTCATACATACCCTTGTTGTTTTCATCCAGTGAAGCCGATGGCAACATGCCGATAGAACCAGTCAACATTGAAGCCGCATCCGACAAAATATCACCAAAGATATTACCGGTAACAATCACGTCAAACTGCTTCGGCGCGCGCACCAACTGCATGGCGGCGTTATCAACATACATGTGGCTCAGTTCAACCTCGGGATATTCCTTGCTGACCTCAATCACCACCTCTTTCCACAGCTCACTACACTCCAGCACGTTGGCCTTTTCAACCGAGCACAGTTTCTTGTCACGTTTCATGGCGATATCAAACGCAACGTGTGCAACACGACGTACTTCAGACTCTGAGTACAACATGGTATTGAAACCTACGCGCTCACCGTTACGCTCTTCAATGCCGCGCGGCTGACCAAAATAAATATCGCCGGTCAATTCACGCACGATCATAATATCCAGACCAGAAACAACCTCAGGCTTCAGGCTAGAGGCTTCGGCCAGCTCAGGATAGAGCAGTGCTGGACGCAGATTACCGAACAGGTTCAGTTCCTTGCGAATACGCAGCAGACCACGTTCAGGACGCAAAGGACGATCCAGTGTGTCGTACTGCGGACCACCCACAGCCCCCAACAAAATGGCATCCGAGTTCTGCGCCAGTTCAAGCGTTGCAGCTGGCAGTGGATCACCAGCAGCATCGTAACCGGCGCCACCGATGGTTCCCTCAGTCATTTCAATATCCAGACCGTGGTTGGCCTTCAAAGCCTCAAGCACCTTAACCGCTTCACGAACGATCTCTGGACCAATGCCGTCACCTGGCAATACTGCAATCTTTTTAGTCATATCTCTATCTCAAATATTTTATCTAATCTAAATTCCCCGTCTGCATGCGACGGGCACAAACCCGTTATGGGGGTTCCAAGGGGGAGAAGCGAAGCTCTCCCCCTTGGTTAAATTAATTTATCCAAACAACCAAGGCGCACTCGCCTTGCGTTTCTCTTCATAAGCCTTAATGTCATCGACATGCTGCAGGGTCAGACCGATATCATCGAGACCATTCAGCAGGCAGTATTTGCGGAACTCATCCACCTCAAAGGCAAACGATTCGCCTGACGGTGTTGTCACTTTCTGCTCAGGCAGATCAATAGCCAAACCATAGCCCTCGCTAACCGCAGATTCTTGAAGCAACTGCTCGACAATCGCCGCATCCAACACAATCGGCAGAATGCCATTTTTGAAACAGTTATTATAAAAGATGTCGGCAAAGCTAGGCGCAATGATGCAGCGAAAACCGAAATCTTCCAAGGCCCACGGCGCATGTTCACGCGACGAACCACAACCAAAATTGTCCCGCGCCAGCAACACTTGCGCGCCCTGGTAACGCGCCTGATTCAGGACGAAGTCAGGATTCAACGGCCGTTTGCTGTTATCCATGCCCGGCTCACCGTGGTCCATATAACGCCACTCGTCAAACAGATTGGGACCAAAACCGGAACGTTTGATCGATTTCAAAAACTGTTTCGGGATGATCGCATCGGTATCGACATTAGGCCTATCCAACGGCGCCGCCAATCCATTCAATGTTATAAATTTTTCCATGATTGCTCCTCGCCTTAATTCAATTCACGCACGTCGGTAAAGTGACCGGCAATCGCCGCTGCTGCCGCCATGGCTGGCCCGACCAAATGGGTGCGCCCTCCCTGGCCCTGACGGCCTTCAAAGTTCCGGTTCGAAGTCGAGGCACAACGCTCACCCGGCTCCAGTCGATCAGCATTCATGGCCAGACACATGGAACAACCCGGCTCACGCCATTCAAACCCGGCCTCGACGAATATCTTATCCAAACCTTCTGCTTCAGCCTGTCGTTTCACCAGACCAGAACCAGGCACCACCATCGCCAATTTAACGCTGGCCGCCACCTTACGACCCTTGGCCACAGCAGCCGCAGCACGCATATCCTCAATACGCGAATTGGTGCATGAGCCTATAAAGACCTTATCCACGGCAATCTCGTTGATCGGTGTATCCGCCACCAAGCCCATATAGGTCAAGGCCTTTTCCATGCCAGTGCGCTTTACCGCATCCTTCTCATTAGCAGGATTCGGCACCTTGTCAGCAATAGTCAGCACCATCTCAGGCGATGTGCCCCAGGTCACTTGCGGCTGGATATCGGCAGCGTTCAACTCGATCACCGCATCAAACTTGGCATCTGCATCTGAGTGCAGATCAGCCCACACAGCAACCGCCGCGTCCCATTGATCGGCAGTCGGCGCATAGGGACGCCCCTTTACATAGTTGATAGTCTTGTCGTCCACCGCCACCATGCCAGCGCGGGCACCGGCCTCGATAGCCATGTTGCAAACAGTCATCCGCCCTTCAACAGACAGATCAGTAATCGCCTCACCGGCAAACTCGATGGCATAACCGGTGCCGCCAGCAGTACCGGTCTTGCCGATAATCGCCAGCACAATATCCTTGGCATCAACGCCCGCACCGACCTTGCCGTTGACCTTGATCAACAGGTTTTTGGATTTCTTCTGGATCAGACACTGGGTCGCCATCACATGCTCAACCTCAGAGGTACCAATACCGTGAGCCAAGGCACCCAAGGCACCATGAGTCGAGGTATGCGAATCACCACAGACCA
>CBFCYE010000003.1:0-133726 GCA_965602225.1 uncultured Gammaproteobacteria bacterium
CGAACCACCGACCCCCACCATGTCAAGGTGGTGCTCTAACCAACTGAGCTACGCGCCTAAAGAAGGCCGCTACGATACCGAGATTGATTTTGAATTGCAAGACTTTGTTTACATAGAATTACTATCAATATGCTGACCAAGCATATCCCTCAAAATCCCCAGCTGTTTTGAATCTGGCGCAATCTTCTCCAACAGGTTTATGCTGATTTTGGCGCTATCAATCTTGTTTTCGAGGATATTGATGAAGCCCAAATTGTAGATCAGCTGAGGGTCTTCAGGATAGTAACTTATCGCTGTCTCAATATATTTTCGCGCCGCCGCAGGTTTTTGCTGAATCAAAAGTATTTGGCCAATCCATTTATGGGCATAACCGGTTTCTTTAATAGCCAAAGAGGCGGTTAACAAATCCAGGGCATGATCAAGTTTTTTCAGTTTAAGCAGGTACTCACTGGCCATTAGGTAAAAAGTTACATTATTAGGTGCCGCGGCTATCAGCGCTTGATATTCACGAATAGCTAGATGCTGCTGGTTTTGTGCATCATAGTGCTTGGCCAGTTCCACATGCGCCTGGGTATAGCCTACTTCCTCTTTAAATACCTTCATCGCCAGTTCTTCAACAAGATTTTGCGGTTTGTAGTTGGCAATGCTGCGCTCTTCAGGCCCTTTGGGCTTATAAGGATAATTATCTGTCAGATTAATGATTCGGATTTCACCCAAGGCACGATCGAGCCCTGTCACAGGCCAACCTTTACGGTAAATATCATCAGGCTGAATATTGGCCTCATCCCAAACCTGCGCGACGAATTTTTCTTTGCGCATGGTGTGATAAAAGGCCTCACTCATAAGCATGTATCCATCCGCATTTGGATGAAGATGTTCCAGCATCAACTCTTTACCAATAATTCCATTCGGTGAGACATTCTCAAAATATGCCTTCATCGGCACTACCGAGGCACCAAACTGAACGGCTATTTTATGGATACTGGCATTAATATCTTCCGCCGCCCTGAAGCGCAGACCATCCTGGTCTTTTGCCATGGTATAGGCCTCTCTGGCAATGCCGTACATCGCCTCATCATAGAGCTGGTTAGCCCACTCATAAAGCAGACTGGCAGGCAGGTGTTCGCCATCATCGACAGAAATAAAGGGTGGATGGTCACGTAAATTACTCACCAACTCGCTGAGCATCACCGGCACACCGGCGGCACTAATTTTGGTTAGTATTTCAGTTAAATTAGCTTCGTAATTGTGCTTGGCATTTAGATAGGTTTCGCTGTTATAGGCAATACTATTGTCACCTATCATTTGCCCCATCAGTGTTGAGTGGCCAGTTTTCTTCGTATCACCTGAACCACTCATGATCTTTTTGCTGCCATCGACCATGCTGCGTATGAATTGAAATGTCTTGAGTTTTGACAGCGCCAGATAGGCCATTATCAAGCTGCGACCCTGTCCGACCGACTGGGTTGAACCAGCTCCCAGTGCACCATAAAACTCATTATGACCCGCATAGATAAGGATCGCATCTGGCTGCTGAGCCATGATTTCATCAGTAAAATCTAGCAAGGTAAATGAATTGACTGCCGCAATACCGGTATTAATCACTTCTATATATTTACCCGGAAAGGTATCAGAGAGTCGTTGCTCTAAGACACGAGAAAACAGAGCATTGTTTGGATAAGGCCAACTTGCAGCGGTTGACCCCCCCATCACAAAGACACGATATCCATTATCAGGTTTGCGCTTTTTAAACGCCTCTTCTGGTGGTAATGGTGTGAAATAGCCTTCAGGAAAATAACGGCTGGCGACATCAGGGTTTGTGGTCAGATATTCAGCCTTGCCCACCTCGGCTGCTACAGGCACAAATAGACGAAGATCGTGGCCATAGTCAAAAAAGCGCAGGGCTGATTCAAACAATGTAAAAAATACAATGGGGATTAGTACAGCAATCGCATAAAAAGCGATGGCATAGTTTGATTTATGTTGTTTTGACTTCAATGTCGGAACTGCATCCATTGTCTATCTACAGATGCACGCAATATTTCTCATGCATACCAATGAACCATATAGTATTCGAAACCAACTGATTATAGATAACTATTGCAAAGTTAAGCTTACAACTGAGATTTACCAACCACCCCAACCGCCACCACCACCACGACCACCGCCGCCGCCATTAGCATCGACACAGGCACCATTGCCAGACCAATCAGTGTTTTGGTCAGCAATACAAAAAACAGAATAATCTCTGTTATATGGCTGATTACTGGTATCCGGATTCGCACTTTGGCTATCGTAATAGGTATAGTCACCAAAACTACCACCAAAACTAGTGCCGGCAGTGTAGGTATAGGCACCACCAGAGACAACCTCACCGGTGCTATCTGCCATGTTTGTTGGCGTTTGTGTAGCACCAGTGCTGTCATAATCACCCTGATTGGCTGCAGTAGAACCTGACAGAATGAAGGTCTTATTGGTCTTTTGTGCCCCAGTGACTGGCGTGTTGTCAGAATAGGTCTTGCTGCGCATATCCAGTGAATATTCGGCACTAACGACACCGGGCTCGTTAATTTGTTGGATGATCAAAGGCTTTTTATCAAAATAGGCCGAACTGTCAGCACCGCCAGATGCCCCTTTGAGAAACTCACTATAGGTGATGCCATCATCAAGCACCATGCGCATCACTATCTTTGTCGGGTTACCCGTACCCGTGCCGCCCAAATCTGAGTCGGCTCCATAAGGATTGGACATGTTATATAAGCAATCGGTGTCCGAGTTACTACAATTCATGTCGCCCGTATTGGTATAGGCACTGGCAGATGTTACGCCACCATCATTTCGATAATTACCACCAGTGTTGGCCTCAATGTAATATTCCATGAGAAAGGTATCCGCTGATTGGTAATCACCGATAATGACGTGATAATAGGTCTTGCCGCCATTGGTAAAAACTCGTTGGAAGGCAGCCGTGCCGTCATCATGCTCGCCATTGATC
Source organism: uncultured Gammaproteobacteria bacterium (assembly GCA_965602225.1). Taxonomy (GTDB): domain Bacteria; phylum Pseudomonadota; class Gammaproteobacteria; order Tenderiales; family Tenderiaceae; genus Tenderia. Next base: position 2,996 of record CBFCYE010000003.1, read on the forward strand.
GTGCCAAAACCAGAACAATCGTTATTGGCGAAATGAGACATGTTGATGGAATAGTTTTCACAGTTACCGAATGACTGGTAACTGTGACCACTTGTCAGGTCAGGGTCAAAATTTAGCTCAAAGGCCGCTTGGCTATTACGCAGATCAGGCGTGAAAAAAAGCACACAACCAGCAACAGCCAACACTGCTAGTTGAACGTATTTTTTCTGATTTAAAAACAACCTGCCAAACATAAAAATAGGTCCTGCTTATTACCACCTACTCTATATATCGTCACGCACTAACATACCTTTAGACTTAGTATAGAACCATTTCTATCTTGCATAAACAGTAAAACAACCACAATTCACAACAATAACAATAAGTTATATAAATACACCACAACCGATTAGAACGATCAAAACGATTATATCGATATCAATTCACAATCTTTACCAACCTCCCCAGCCACCGCCAGTTCTTCTGCTACTTTGACCAGAACCATTAACGCAGGCACCGTTACCAGACCAGTTTACGTTTTGATCGGCAATACAGAATACTGAATAGTCTTTGTCACTAGGCTGGTAGCCAGAAAAGTCTTCTGCTCCACTCTCATCATAATAGGTGTAGGTACCATCGGCCCCGCCATTTGAACCACCTGCTACATAGGTGTAGGCACCCGCAGACATATTATCGACACCTTGTACCATATTGGTGGGGGTTAACACCGCGCCGGTGCTGTCGTAATCGCCCTGGTTTGCGGCATTGGCGGTTGTCAAAAAGGTTTTATTGACCCTTTCTGCTTGCGTAATCGGGGTATTATCAGAATAGGTTTTGCTGCGCAAATCAAGGGTGTATTCCATGTTGATATCTGCATCAACTATGGTCTGGGTCATCAATGGTTTTTTATCGAATTGATCCTTAAGAAATTCGTTATAGGTCAAACCATCATCCAAAACCTGGCGCATGATTATCCGGGTTGGATTACCTGTGCCCGTACCGTGCAGTGCAGAATTGGCATCATAGGGATTTTTCATACCATAGGTGGCATTACCCTCACTGTTATCACTGCCGGTACTGGCAGAACCTGCCCAATCGCTATCGTAGCGTTGATAAGAGGTGCTGGCCTCAATCATATATTCCAAACGAAACTCATCACCGGCATTGCCAATGATGACGTGGTAATAGCTTTTGCCACCAGTATTGAACTGGCGTTGAAACATGCCGGTGCCATCCAGATGGGCACCGGTGAGGGCATCACCACCATCTGCATTTTGCATCGATGAACCATTCCAAAATCTTTCATAGGTTTGGTCGTCGCAATTAAAATTAGTTCTGAAATCAACGTTGCAGGAGTAGTTGTTGTCATCACCTGTGCTGGTATAACCGCTCTCAGTATCATCAAAATTAAGGTCAAAAGCGGCCTGGCTATCGCGCAAAGAGGGTGAAAAGAACAAAACCAACGCGACAAAAGCCAACACAGCCAGTCGCAGTGGATATTTGTTACAGAACACTGAATAATTAAAGCCAAACAGCATTAAAAGGCCCCGATACATAATGAGTTCTTAATATATCGACCCTCCCCACCTCATCTTTAATGTTTTTTTAACGCAACCTCAATTAATCACATAGCCATATTGGTTTTGTTTATATAATCAAGAGCTTATTACCACCCTCCCCAACCGCCACCACCACGACCTCCACCGCCGCCATTACCATCGACACAGGCGCCATTGCCAGACCAATTGGTATTTTGGTCAGCAATACAAAAAACGGAATAATCTCTATTAATTGGCTGCGTTTGAACGATTTTTTCCGTTACACCATCAGATTCATAATAGGTATAGCCTTTACCATTGGTAACATCAGTGGTGCCTATACTGCCGCCAAAACTCGTACCGTCCGTATAGGTGTAAGCACCACCATCGACCACCACACCAGTGCTATCGGTAAAAAACGTTGGCGTGATTACTGCGCCGGTACTGTCATAATCGCCCTGATTTGCAGGCTTTGTGCCTTCCAGAATAAAGGTCTGATTGGTTTTTTCTGCATCGGAGATTGGCGTTGAGTCTGAATAGGTTTTGCTGCGCATATCCAGCGAATATTTAGCAGAGATAACGCCTGGCTCAACAATCTCCTGATTAATCAGGGGCTTTTTATCAAAATAAGCAGAACTGTCATCGTATTTGCCATCACCATTGGCATCACTTGCGCCTTTGAGAAACTCACTATAGGTGATGCCATCATCAAGTACCTGACGCATGACTACCCTTTTGGGGTTACCACTTCCTGTACCACCCAGATTTGTGTCTGCGCCATAAGGGTAACCATGTTGTAGAGGCAATCAGTGTTGGTGTTACTACAGTTCATATCTGAGGTTTTGGTGTAGGCACTTGCCGATGTGGCACCGCCGCCATTTTGATACGAACTACCTGAAGCTTCGATATAAACTTCCTGGAAGAAGGTATCGGATGAGCTACCGATATCACCGATGATGATGTGGTAATAGGTCTTGCCATTCGCGGTAAATACCCTTTGAAAGGCACCCGTACCATCATCATGCCCACCATTGATCGTACGACCGCCACAGTCGTTGTTGCCCATAAAGGACATATTTATGGAGTAGTTTTCACAATTATTGAAACTCTGGTAACTGTGACCAGAAGTTTGATTTGGGTTGAAATTAAGCTCAAAGGCGGCCTGACCATGTTGTAAATCAGTTGCGAAAAATATGGTCACTGCTGACAAAGTCATAACAACTAACTTCAGCGGGATGTACTGAGCAATTATCGATTTTAAGGTTTTCATACGACTAACCCTTACTGCGAACTTGCAGATAGATTAGCCATTCATTATGAATTAGAACTTAAACGAATCTTAAATGAATATTAATATTTAGTGATATCTAATTTTTTATTTTCAACAGCGTGTTGCGTCAGTGATCATTCATTGGCGCCAACAGATCGTTGAAGGATGGTGGTGCCGTCACCGGAGATGGTGACGATGCAAGCCAGCCAATAATTCTCATTTACAGCGGTGAACTCCGCTTTTTCGCATTTCATTCACTTGCTTAATCAACTTAATCAGAGCCCTTTAGGACAAGAACCGTTAAAGATGACTAATTGGTCATCTTATCGTCATGAATTGGTTTCGTTGCGCAATATATTCTCTGTTTATTCGTGACGGTGATATTCCAGCTTAACTCCAATTTCAGGATCGCCAAACGAGTGCAATGTGTAACGTCATGGTGGGGCAGGCAAGGTTCTTCAACATTCTTCGGGATGTTGCCATTAAAGTACTAACGACGAGAAAATGGTCATGTATTCAGTGTGTGATGAGATTAGAGATGGCCGCCGCTATGAATCTGTTGTTGGAGCAGTGGTTAAGTCAGTTTTAATTATGCTGATGATCATGGGGCCAACATTTCCCCGCACAGCAGAGGCAGCTTTGTTTCATGTGCCAGATATTAAAAATCCAAAACCACCCGCCCAGCAGCTAATTGATGCCATCAATACCGCTAATGCAGCGGCAGAGCCGGCAGTGATCGAGATCGAAGCCGGCACCTACAGCTTCACTCAGGCCGCCGATCACGCTGAAGGTGATAATGCCCTGCCCGCGATTAGCGGTGATATTACGCTCCGCGGTATGGGAGTCAGATCAGCACAGACGATTATTCAACGCGACAATACCTCCGTCGACATTCCAAAATTCCGAATTATGCATGTCACGCCGACAGGAAGGTTGACGCTAGAACGCCTGACCTTGCGAGGCGGTGATGCAGCCTGTGATGAACGTTGCGCTAACAATGATCATCCAATGGACACTGGTGGCGCTATTTATGTATTAGGCCATCGAAAGGTCAAAAATGGTCGCGAGATCAGAGGCCAATTGTTCGTTAGAAACAGTATTTTGCGCGATAACAAAGCCGAAAGCACTGGCGCTGCCATTCGCAATGACGGTGGCTACGTCAATATTGACGATAGCCTGATCGCCAATAACCGCACGCCGTATAGCATTGATGGTGCAGGAATTTATAATGACGCGCATTATAAACAGCATCTTGCAACGGCAAAGAGACCAACCATCTTTGGACAACTGATAGTTCGTCGATCCACATTTAGAAAAAACATAGCAGGTGGCGAAGGGGCAGCCATCTACAATGAGAGTGGCAACGTCGATGTTTCTGATAGCATGATAATTGCCAATTTCGCCCAACGAGGTGGCGGCGGCATAGGCAACGGCGTCGGCACTCTGAATGTTAATAATTCAACGATCTCTGGCAACTACACAAAGGGTCAAGGTGGTGGTGTTCTGGCCTCGAGGTCTAGTGATAGGTCCAGAGCTCCGGTATTGTCACGAGTAAAACTAAACAACGTTATTATTAGCGGTAATGTTGCCGACGGGACACTCACTGATACTGACGGCAATGTTTTGGGCGGTGGTGGGCTGGCTTTATATTGGGGTTATGTTGAACTAAAAAACACCATCATTAGGGGCAATCGTGATCCCAGTGGACGCGAATGTTTTACTCCTTTACCTGACAATAGCTCCAAGATCGGGATCATTTCCTTCGGTAACAATGTGATTAAGAATTTCTCCTCCTGCACACCCTATCTTACGACGGCTAAACCAACTATATTGGCCACAAAATCGGGACCCGGTATTTTCAGTGCGTTAGCTTACAACGACCATCATGAGGTCGATATCGCGCTTCGGTAGTTAAATTGAGCGGGCGAAGGCCTCATGCAGAGGCTTTATGTAATCAGCTTTACTTAGTAAAGCTATCTGATGAATCAACAATACGCCAGGTATCGACGCCCACCAAGACATCCACCATCAAACACGATTGCAAATCTGAACTTACGCTACCTGTTCAAGTTGCACTATGTCACCATCACTCCCGTGTCGCGGCTCGTTATGCATCAACATCGCAGGGAATTTCAAAGTCACGCACGTCCCACAACCTTCTTCGCTGTAAATAGTCACTACACCGCCATGAAGATTCATAATAGATTTAACAATGGCGAGACCGAGACCAAAACCACGCCGCTCCTGCCGTGAGCGTGCCTTGTCACAGCGATAAAATCGATCAAATACACGTGTTAGCTGATCGGCCGCGATACCAGCACCCGTATCTGTCACCGATATTTCAACCTTGTCATCCACTCCCTCCTTTATTTCAACCACAACTCGTCCGCTGCTGGGCGTATGGCATATGGCATTGGAAATCAAATTACTCAAGGCCCGCTGTAGCAGGTCTTCATCCGCATATATACTGCCCGCGCCCACGAACTCGAGGGCGATATTTTTATCTTCGGCCAAGGCCTGAAAATAATCGCATACTGATTTAACTTCTTCAGCTGCATCTAAAGTGTTTCTGTTCAATAGGGCGTCGTCGGGGTGATCCATACGCGCAAGCAACATAAGCGACTCCACCATCTGGCTAAGGCGCTGGTATTCCTCCATAGAGGATTCGATACAGGTCCGATACTGCTCCTGATTTTGCGTCGCCATCAGCGTCATTTCCGCCTCACCGCGCAAAATATGCAACGAAGTACGAAACTCATGGGCAATATCCGCTGAAAACTGTTCTATATGGCTGAATGAAGCTTCTAGCCGCGACAGTAGCTGATCAAATTCTTCTGCCAGTGGTTTTAACTCTTGCGGCCAGGCTTCGTCACCGACCCTTCGATTGAGATCCTTCACACTGATACTCGAGACAAAAGATGACATTCGCTTTATCGGTTGTGTCGAACGCTTGGCAATCAATCGCCCCAGAACTATCGCAAGAATAAGGGCACATAGGGTTGCAAGCAGAAGCGTTATTCCAAACGTGGTGGCAAGTTCCTCCTTCTCTGCTGTTAGATTCATTCCCACGCGCAAAATATAATCCCCACCTGGCGTGGAAATTTTTCGTTGCATGACGCGATAACTATCACCTGTATCCGTAGTCCAGTCTTTTGCTACATTATTTTCCCAAGCATCATGCAAAGTATGAGTTAGACGATTATTAAGCCCATAAATATCAGCCGGCACTTCCGTAACCACTTCCCCGCCCATATCCAAAAGTAAAACATGCAGCCCCTTAAACGATTCAACTTCATGCCTAAGTTCATCCTGAAATGACTGGTTATCGTAGCTAGATTCTTTCAGGTGATTGCCAATCTCATTGACCAAACTTTTTAGCAATCGATCATCTAACTCTTGCATGCGGTCGTCCATGACCACATACAGCGTAGCGCTAACAAAAACGATCAAACTCACACTCAATAGTGTGAACCAGAACGCGAGATGGGTGGCAATTGAGCTGCTGGCAAACCCCAGGTTGGGGAGCCTATTTAAAAAACTACGGCCGTGCTTCGAGGACATAACCAACACCACGAATGGTATGAATCAGCTTCAGCTCATAGGGATCATCCACCTTGCGTCGAACCCTGCGCACAGCAGCATCGACGACATTGCTATCACCATCGAAATTGATATCCCATACCTGTTCTGCGATTCGAGTACGTGTAAGTACTTCGCCCGTATGGCGCAACAAGTATTCCAACAACCGGTATTCCTGGGGGGCGAGATCGAGCTCATGCCCCGACCGCGACGCCTTATGGCGCGACAAATCCAGCTTGAGATCGGCGTGCTGCATGACTTCAGATACACGCGTCCGTCCACGACGCATCACACTACGCGCCCGCGCATTCAATTCTGAAAAGGCAAAGGGTTTGACCAGATAATCATCTGCCCCCAGCCCTAGCCCGCGTACCCGATCGGTAACGGAGTCCAGCGCCGTCAGCATAATGACGGATAGATTTTGATCACGTTTACGGATTTCCTCGAGCACTTCCCAGCCATCACGCTTGGGCATCATCACGTCCAGCACGACCAGATCATATCTGCCAGTGGTGGCTAGATGCATACCATCCAGGCCATTTTCAGCCGTGTCCGCAATAAAGCCCTCCTCAGCAAAACCCCTCTTAAGGAAGGCAGCCGTCTTGGGTTCATCTTCAACGATAAGCACTTTCATAAAAAATCCCCTCCTATTCGAAGATTCAATCCTTTAACAAACTTAGCTGACGCCCGCAAACCTGCATTCACACCTCTATTAAGCGACATATCTCTAACTCCTACACACGCGCCAAGAGCCACACCTACGACCCTTAAGTTTTATTAACAATAAAAACAAAGACTTACAAATTTAGTTATACATCAACTAATCTTTTGTTTTTATTGACATATCATTAATACCTTATTAACATCATCTTAACGTTTGAATCTACCTGTTTCGAAGTCGTAATACAACACCCTTCGCTGACCAGCATAGAGATCGAGTTGCGAAGAAGATGCAGCAGCGGCTTTAGTTACATATGTTTTACACATATTCAGATATATCAGGCCCGTCGAGCCGTGGGGCGGCTGCCTACAATCAAACCCATAATTTAGACCCACAATTAGAAAAGGGAAATGCATGCACAGCTTGAAATTTATGGGCAAAACAATGCTTCTCTCCAGTGGTGTATTGGCGGTCGGTGTTGTCGCCCCCGCTTATGGTTCCCCTGAAATATCCGGCGACATTACTACTTACTACATCCATCAGGACAATCCATACCACCTTAAAAATCTCGAAGCATCCTATATCGAGCCCAGCCTACGCCTGGCGGTGCCCCAGACGAATCCACGCTACAGTGCGACAGCACGAGCGGTGGTAGAAAGAGTCAAATCATGCAAAAGAAATTAGTCGCCATCGGTGTCTTGATAATCGTTGCCGCCGGGACATGGCCGTTCGCTTACGACAACTATTTTGATTACCGCATACCTGCTGATTGGTCCTGGCAGGCCAAGTATCTTGGCGACTCGGCATTTCCCGATGAAACTGGAACGTTCTCATCAACGCGCAGTATCGCGGTCAACAAACGTGTGCAGAAGGTGTTGAGTTGGACGCCTGAAAAGGCAATCGTTGCCGATGACTTTACGGTGACCGATGTTAATACAGGCAAGATTGTTTATCAGAGCAAACTGCAGTGGCAGGTTGATCCAAAAACCGGACAACACCTTAAAGACTGGGGAGCAGACAAGGGTATAGGCCTACCGTTTTTATTTCCCCAACGTGCAGAACAGGAAGACTACCGTATCTTCAATTATTATCTCGAACCCTTTACTGCCCAGTTCGATCGCGTCGAAGAGGTTAACGGACTCACAACCTATGTCTACAAATTCGACGATGAACTGGATGGCACTGATTCATATAAAGGTACAGATGAGTACCCCGGCGTTATACCAGCACCAGGACAGACGGTGGTGTTTTCGAAAATCCTGCTGGAGTACTGGGTGGAGCCCCGCACGGGTGAAATTGTCAAATCGGTAGAGGACGCTGACGGCGATTACGTGATTGATATCAAGACCCGAGAGCGCTTGATTCCATTATCGGCATGGACGGCGAATATGACGGATGATTCCGTCTACCGTCAGGTCCAGTTGCAGAACAATCGGTTGACCATGCGTTCCTATTACACCGTCTGGGCACCAACGGTTGCGGCAATCATAGGCCTTATCTTTGTTGTCATCGGACTGCTTCGAAACAAGCCCTCCGGGTCTGCGGCATAACAGTCAGGGACAGGGACAGGGATATGCATAGGATCAGATTAAAATCCATCGGCAGCATCGTCACTCTGGCGACGGTAGCGATCATGCTGTTAATGATGGCGATTGTGATCCCCCTCTATGCAGACTCAGAACAACAAAAGGTTTATCGAGAGCTCGCCAAACTGGGCGACGGTTTGGTGGATAGCATCAACCACGTACTGCGCTTATCGCCTGATCAAGGTTCGTGGCGGCAGTCGTTCGTGATGAGTCTTGGTACGCAGTCGCGAGTACTCAGGATTGTTGTCTTGGATGACAAGGGCATCGTTATTGCTGCATCCGAAACTGCCCTCCTCGGTAAACGTGAAAATATTGATGAATATCGTGAAATTGGTTATGAAAACTATCACGTAGTGACTGATGCCGGATCCGGTCAAGAGATAGTCAGGGTTGCTGAGGAATACGAATCTATCAGCGGTGAGCAGAAATTTTTAGGATTGGTGGTGGTTGAGCTTGATCCGTCGCTGGATATCCAGAACATATTGCACAGGACAATTGCTGTCAGCACTATCTTTGCGCTATTTGTGGTGGCCTTGATTGGTTGTTTGTATTTGTTGTTGTACTTGCGTGTTATCCGCCCGCTTGCCGACTTTCGCGCTGATGCGCTTGCCATTGCTAACGGTAATCTGGACCAGGATATTGGTCACACCAGTGAGGATGAGATAGGCGATCTCGCCAGGTCATTCAATACAATGTTGGCGCGGATCCGCACCCTCATCGACGATATCCTGTCCGCACAAAAGAAGGCCGAGGCCGCTGGCCGTGCCAAGAGCGAGTTTTTGGCAATCATGAGTCACGAGATTCGCACGCCATTGAATGGTGTGCTGGGTATGAACGAGTTACTGCTGCATACAAAACTGGATTCAAGCCAGCGCCGCTTTGCGGAAACGGCGATGAGTTCCGGCACGACCTTACTCGGCATAATTGATTCCATTCTCGACTTTTCCAAGATTGAATCTGGCCAGTTGGCACTGGAAAAAATCAGTTTCAACCTGCGGGACCTCATCGAAGAGTTAGGGGTGGCCTTCGCCGAGCGCGCCCACAAAAAAGGGCTGGAGCTGATTGTGTCCATTCCTGTGACCACGCCCACCGCCCTCATCGGCGATCCTCACCGCTTACGTCAAATCATCACCAATCTATTAGGCAACGCAATAAAGTTTACCCGTATGGGTGAAGTTGTTCTGCATATAGAGGCTGCCAATATCGGGCCGGACGAGGTCTTTCTTCGGGTCGAGATTCGCGATACCGGTATGGGAATTCCTGCTGACCGGCAGAAAGATATCTTTGAAGCCTTCCAGCAGGTCGACGGTTCAGTCACCCGCCGCTTTGGCGGCACAGGCTTGGGGCTGAGTATTTGCAAACAACTGGTCGAAATGATGGGCGGGCACATCAATGTCGAAAGTCCTCCCGGGCAGGGTGCGACATTCTGGTTTATTGTGCCGCTGGGTAAGCAAACGCAGTCGATGCAAGCAAACAATGTTTCGCGCAGCCTACCGCACATGCGCATATTGATCGTTGATGACAATGCCACCAACCGCGAAATTCTGGAGCATCAGTTGGCCGCGTGGGACGTAATCACCCACGCGGCGGCCGATGGCCCACATGCACTGGCCATGCTGCGTCGCTGGGCCCACGATGGCCGCCCCTGCGATTTGGCTATCCTCGACATGCACATGCCAGAGATGGATGGGCTGGCGCTGGCACACGCCATCAAGGCCGATCCAGCGATCAAAGATACGCGTCTGGTGATGCTCAGTTCAGCACTGGATGCAGGCAGTGCCGACGAGCGCAAAGAGGCAGGGATCGCCTGTCAGGTCAGCAAGCCGGTCAGAGAGGCGCAATTGTATGAGTGCCTGGCAGCGGCCATATCAGGCAGAGATAGCCCATGCCAACGCCAGGATGCCGATATTACTGCGCCATCGATTGCACAATTGAGTGGTCGTGTATTGCTGGTAGAAGACAATCCCGTCAATCAAGAGCTCGCGCTGGCAATGATGAATATGATGGGATGCACGGTGGACATTGCATTTAACGGCCCGCAGGCCTTGGAGGCATGTGATCAGTCGCGCTTCGATGTCATTCTGATGGATTGTCAAATGCCAGGGATGGATGGTTTTGAAGCCACCGCCATCATACGCCGCCATGAGGCTGAAAAAAATCTGCCGCGAACGCCGATCGTGGCTATCACCGCCAATGCGCTTCAAGGTGACAGGAATAGCTGCCTTGCGGCGGGCATGGATGACTACTTGAGCAAGCCGTTCTCGTTTAACCAGTTGCGCGAAATGTTGACGCGGTGGATACAAGGCCATTCGACAACCACAACGGCCCATGTCCAACCTGCGACCGGCAGCAAAGGGAGTAGAAATACGACACCTCATGATGTCTCAATCCTCGACACAACAAGACTGGATGCCATCCGCGCACTGCAAAGGTCTGACACGCCGAGCATCGTGCGCAAAGTCGTTGGTAGTTATCTCGACAATTCGGCGGAATTAATTGAGGAGTTGGCAGAAAGGATCACCCTGCATGATATCGACAGCGTGGTCAGGCTGGCACACAGCCTAAAATCCACCAGTGCCAATGTCGGTGCCGGTGAACTCATGACATTGTGCCAGGCGCTAGAGGCACAGGCGCGGAGTAATAGCCTCGACGGTGCCGAGCGGTCCCTGGCCAGCATCAGGACGGCTCACCAGGCTGTTGTTGGAGCGCTTGAAATCGAACTGGGCAACGAGGCGCCATAACCGAGCTAGGCGATTAGCCAGGTGGCCGAGTGGCCAGTTTTTGCATCACATTTAACGGAAACGACTTTTTAGACCAAGCCTGCCCTGACCTTATTTACAGGCTTGGGCCGCCCATGACTCAGCCTCTGCGTTCAGCAACAACCATCAATTCCCAGGACGTCCTCGTCACCTAGTTACACGTCGAAAGGTGAGCTCTTAACAGGGAACTTATACTAGCTCGCTCGGTATTCGCTTGTCTCTCCCTGTACCGCAACACTATTGTCCTGGATTCACACCCGCCCCTCATATCCATTAAGAAAAAGCATCGATTCCGCCAAGCTGGCAGAGAACCAACCTATAGAATGTTAAATTTTAGTTAACTTCAATATTAACTTATGTTAATGTTTCCCCAGTCTTAGCCGCTAATAACGAATTTTGGAAAGTTCTTCTTTAGGCAAGATACAAATGGATTTCACATAATAAATAGCCCTTAAGGTACGAAGGGCGAATTCTAAGCTTGTAGTTTGTAAAGAGGTTAAAAGGTTATGCAATCTATTAATTTAACAGAGAAATCATTGATATCGGGCTTTCCAACACCAAGCAGCAAGTCTTATAAGAATGGCCTCTGTATTACTCAATCTATAACCAGTAAAAGCGAATATTTTGGCCCCAAAGATGACGAGTCAGTCATCTTCATGTCATGGGCCTGTCATAAAGCACAGTCTAATATTCCTCACACGAATTTAACATTGATTAAAATCTCATGAAATACAGTTCACTGAAACAGTGTAAAACACCTACAGTGCTACTGGTTCTGCTGGCTTTGTTTATGACCCCAACCGCCAGCCTGGCAGAGTTCGCCCTGAACTTCATGCCAGAAAGCAGGCATTTTGATGATCCTGAATGGCTCGCATTCAACTGCAATCGCCCACGCGCAGGTGGTGGTGACTGGGAGGAATGTGATAAAAATGACCTGCTTCGAGATAACAATGGCAGAGACAGTACCGCCTTCTTATTTGAGCGTGTAAGAGACCCCAACTCTAGCGACCAGTACTACCACACCATCATCGGCATGCCTGGTAGTGATTTTGTTCAGGAAGCCTATATCAAAATCACACGCTATTACGCAGATGATGACTGTGATAACGGCTGTAGTCCGAGATCTACCCCAGCAGAGGTTGATGACCTGGGTCCCATTTCTGACAGTCTGGGCGACTGGCGCGACATTGATAAGTACGCAAACAACGCCTACGACCCAATGGGGCCTGCCACTTTCTCTGGCTCCGGTACCGCAAATCCTAAAAGCACCCAGTTCCGCCAGGTCATGGCCGGCGACGGTTTTGAGCAAGACATGACCAAAGCCGCTTTCAACAAAAAACCTAAACTCAACCAAGAACTCAACCAAGAACTCAATCACGGAATATTGGCCTCATTTGAGTTAGACATGACAAACAGCAGTTACGACCAAGCTGATATTGCCGGTGTAATGACCAGGAACTATGTCAAGGTAACGGCTGACGGTCCCGGTGGCAGCTCGCCAATCGCGTTCGACATTACTGATGGCTTTTACCAAGATCGAGGCGGCTTTGATATCACTGGCGGTAAGTTTCGCTATGACAGCCTCTATTCAAGCACCATCAACCGTCCTACTTCATCTCTCCAAAACGAATACAGTGGCGAAGGGGCTGGTTACAACATCTGGAATGAAGACTGGAAAAAATACTACGACACGGCCCAGAACACTTACCTTGCCCCACCTAGGGACGGTGATGATGATGACCGTGGACCAAGGGGCCACTTATACGGCTGTACTGACGAATGTGGATCGAGCAAGGTTTATCAACCCTGGGAGGGTGGCCGAACCTGGTCAAGCTGGTCAAGTAATCGATTATCAAATGACTAGTTAGGAAGGCCAATCAACAAACTTCTCCCGACAAAATAGTTAATAAAACAAAAGCAAGGGTGAAATCATTACTTAGTGTTTGCTTACACATAACAATAAATTGTTAGGCACTCACCAATTGAGGATGAGGGAATGAAATACAAGACCTTTACAACTACGAGTAGCGTGCTCGCGCTTATGCTTGCTGCCGGTACTGCACAATCAGCCGTATCAAGCGTTATCACTGATACCAGCACAATCACCCAGCTAACAGACTTCCCATCCACTGGCTTCCCAACATCCGAGGCAACTGATCCAGATATTTCCAAAGATGGAAGCACGGTTGTATTTATCTCTTATGCAGATCTGACTGGCCAGGGAAATAATCCGGACAACCTGGCCAATGTTTTTGTAATGAACTCTGACGGCAGCGATCTGCGTCAACTCACCTCGGCTACTCTCGATCCAACTCACCTAACAGATATTCCCTACTACACCACTGCACCACGAGTTTCTGCCGATGGCAGTGTAGTGGTCTTTGCCTCAACCAACGACCTGACTGGTGAAAATCCACCTGAAATGGTGATAGACCCTAATTTTCCTGACTATCCCCCATATCCTCTCCCTAACTATCAGATCTTCGTCATGAACACTGATGGCACCGGATTGAAACAGCTAACTCATGGCACAGGCGGAAATTCCAAGGTGCCAAGAATCTCTCAGGCCGGCGATATAATCGCCTTTGAGTCGACTCAGGATTTGACCGGCGACAATAATGACTTGATTCATTACCAAACACCCCCTGCCCTAGAAAAAGATAGAAAATCCACTGTTCTCTATACCGATAAGTATGTTGAAAACACCAAAGAGATCTTTGTCATCAAGGCTGATGGTAGCAACCTAACCCAGATTACCAAAAGCCCACCAAAGCCTCCTGGTCGTAACATTAGAAACGATGAGTCTCGTAATGTTTCTATCTCTGGCGACGGCAAAATTGTTGCCTTTGATTCATTCGCTGACCTTATCCCTGGCGGCAATGACGACTGGAGCAATGAAATATTTGTTTTTGACCTAGCCAGTTACTGGCAAGACGAAGCCACTGTTGCAGATCATACTGACTATACAATTCAGGTCACTGATACCGACATCGATGCCGAGTTCCATATCGGCGCGGAAGACTCGTTTGAGCCTAGCCTTGATTACGACGGCAGCACAATCGCCTTCTCCGCCTGTATCAATCCAAATGGCGAAGGCATTCTGAAACCAGACAGAACCATCCTTGGCGACAATCCATTTCTGCCTGACGTAATCTTTTATGCCGAACTCGATATCGCTAACCGAGCAGTTATTCCAGACGAAGATGGTAACAACATCACCCAATTGACCTTCAGTGATGACCCCGACGCATATGTTGGTGACCCTGATGACTGGACAAACATCGATGACGATGCCCACTGGCCAGAAATCAGCGATGATGGTCGCCGAATTGTCTTCGGTTCGCGCTCACGTGCCGACATCATCAATGAAGACAACAAGTATGAAATGGCCATGATTGATCTCGATGCCCCACTCGGTCCCGATGATGCTCCAGTGGTTGATCAGCTGACCTTTAACAGCATCACAAGCGGTCCCTACGTACTGCAACTAAGCTTTGACAGTGAAGATGGTGCCAGACTACGCCCCAGTATCAGCGCAGATGCCAGCAAAATAGTTTTACGCAACGACTCTGATTTAACCGGTGGTAATCCAGATGAGTACAGCGAAATCTTCATGGTCGAACCTACGTATATAAACTTCCCATCAACACCAGACACTGAAGAGACTCCTGCTGAAGAAGCTACTAATGATGACAATACAGTTGTAGATACTCAGCCTGAAGGCACCGCTACGGATAACAACAATCAATCTACCACCACAGATGATGACGCTAATGATAAGTCCGGCGGAGCAGCGGCCTTTGGTTTTTCTGAAATAACGCTAGCACTGTTTTCTGTGGGTGGTTTATTTTTACGGCGCCGACGCCGTTAATCGTGAATAAAGGGTAAGGCATTCTGTGTCTTACCCTGTTTTATTAGTTAAGCAGGTCTATTTTTTACTAACAATCACCAGCCTCAAATCACAAGCTAATAATAGCGCTTATCTTTGTACTCAAAAAAAGATTAGCGCATAAGCATTTTGATGCCAAAAAACCATTTCATAAGTAGAAGTAAGGCAATTAATAATGAACCATCATTCACCAACTGTTTTAAGCGCCATAACAGCTACACTGCTATTTACTAGTGGCTCTGCCATGGCGGAGTTGAGCAACGTAAGCACTGCCACTAGCACAATCACCCAGATGACTGACTATGTAAAACCACCCGAATTTGACGATGATTTAGATGCTCGTGACCAAAACATTTCTAATGATGGCAACAAAGTTATATTTGTCTCTACTGCTGACCTTACAGGACAAGGGACTAATCCGGATAATTTGGAAAACCTGTTTGTCATGAACATAGACGGCACTGGGCTGCGCCAACTAACTCATGTGACCATCAATACAACCTATCCTAACGGTTACGACGCCGAAAACGATATTGAATACAGCATCAAGTATCACATTAGGAAACCACAATTATCGGCCGATGGCAGTGTGGTTGTGTTTGCCTCAACGAATAATTTTCTTTTTGATGAAGAGGGAAACCCATTAAATCTACCAGGCGAAGCAATTGAAAGTTATCCGGGTTCTCCTGACTACACCTACATGACGACTTATAACCAGATTTTCGTCATGAATACCGATGGAACGGGGCTTAAGCAGTTAACCAATGCTAATGGCAACTCAATAACACCTAGCATCTCTCATGCTGGTGATGTTGTTGTCTTCATGTCTGATGCTGACCTGGTTGGCGAAAACAGTGATGGCAATTTTGAGGTCTATGCAGCAAAAACTGATGGCAGCCGTCTCAGCCAAATTACTAGAAGCGTTGGCAATCCATTGAAGAGACACGACTCTCGTGATCCAGATATTTCAGGTGATGGCACAACCGTAGCCTTTGACTCTTATGTCGACCTTATTCCACCTTTGAATGATGATCTGAGCGACGAGATTTTTGTATTTGATCTGGTGGGTTTCTGGCGCAATGATGCGGCCACTGCAGACCATTCAAACTACACTGTTCAAATCACTAACTCTGACATTGATCATCCAGACCATTCTGTTGAAGAGAACTCATTTGAAGCAAGCCTATCTTACGATGGTAGCTGGGTAGCCTTTGCCGCTTGTATTAACCCCGGCGCTGAAGGTATCTACAAAGAAGATAGAACAGTCCTTGGCAATAACCCTTACCTGCCTGACGTACTTTATATTGCCAAACGCGACGGCACAGAATTAACACAATTGACCTTTAGCGATGACCCCGATGCGTATACCGATGAGCCGGAAGAGTCCACCTGGACGCAAAATGACGATGATATTCAACGCCCACAAATCAGTGACGACGGTCGTCGCATAGTCTTCGCTTCACGCTCGCGCGTTGACATCATTAACGAAGAAAACAATTTCGAAATTGCCATGATCGACCTAGATGCACCGTCGGGACCAGATGGCAGGCCTGATGTGGAGCAGCTTACACATAGCACGCTCAACAGTGGACCTTACGTACTACAACTGAGCTTTGAAAACACAGATGGTCGAAAATTTGACCCAAAAATTTCAGGCAATGCTGGCAAGATTTTATTCCGGGCCGACTCAAATTTTACGGGTAGTAACCCGGACGAAAACAAAGAGGTCTACATGATCGAACCGGACTACATCAAAGAGGAAGAATGGACTGCCAACCTAGGCACTCCACTTGATGACAGTCCGGTTGAAGAGACTTCGACTGAAGAAGCTACTAATGATGACAATACAGTTGTAGATACTCAGCCTGAAGACACCGCTACGGATAACAACAATCAATCTACCACCACAAATAATGAAGTAGCACCAGTAACATCAGATACTGAAAAAAGCTTGGATAACGCTAATGATAAGTCCGGCGGAGCAGCTGCCTTTGGTTTCTCAGAAATACTGCTTGCCCTGCTTTGTTTAGGTGGTCTTGGCTCACGCCGTCGCCACTAGACCGAAAAAGGGTAAGGCATTGCAATGCCTTACCCTTTTTTTACGGTCATTATTTTTTCCTCAGAGATCAAATCAACAACGCTAACCTGTTACTAAGCAGCAAAGTATTTTTCAGCCAAGCAAAAGGGATCAGTATCAACACCTATCAGGCTCGGCTCTTACTTATTGAACCTTTTGCAAATTAATGGCTATCGCAGCATCCACATTAACCGCCTCTATGAACAAATGGTAGGCGAATTTTCTTCCCAGTATTCTCCGTGGACTGACAAGGCACTGGTGCTGGGGATAGGCAGCGGAGCGGCCGCAGCAACACAATGAAGTTCAGCACTATTCTAGTGCTAATCTCCAAAATATTGCTCGGCCAGATTAAAGGCATCTACGCCAATCTGCACCCCCATCAAACGACCGGGAATATCATCTGCTGGTGGGTGGATACCGCCCCAAATACGCGACAGGCTGCATTGGTCTGAGGCATCACGGTAAGTCGCCCATTGCAAGGTGATATCGACGCTGGGCCCCCTCTCAAAAACTAAAAAGTCGTCCTTTGGTGCTTCAAATTCTCCCATCCCACCTGGAAAATAGGCATCCCCCGTTAAAAGGGTCAACACTTCTGCAGCGGCACGTGAATAGGTCGAGTGGCCTGAAATGTAACCAGCAAACGGAGGTGTTACAAATGAGGGCCGCTGATAAGGCCACCAGTTCTCAGCCAAGATCCAATCGACCGCGCCAATATAAGTTGCTGGATTAGGAATGTAATCAGGACCACGCCAAGCATACACCTTAATTTTGCCAACATTTTCTGCAGCCTGGCCTGCCAGCGGATCACCCAGTAATACCAGCTCTATCAGACCAGGAATCAACGGCAAACCGCCAACGTGATATGAGGGAGCACTTGAGTTAGAACTTTGGCCCAACTCAGCCATTGCCCGAATAGCCGAAACTGGCCGGATATAGTCATACCAGCCCTTTATGCCCCATGCCGTTACAGCAGAATCCTGCATGGCCCCGGCCAATGCGAAATAGCCCTTGATATCCCATTCCAAGTCATCGAGCACAGGGCCCTGACCGCGCAAGCGTTTCTCCAATTCAGGTTGATCATTGACATGATTGAGTAACGTAAACCAGTGGCCTGGAGGCGTTTCGGAGTCAGGCCCATCAGCCCAAAACTCCGCCAGGACACGGGCATAATCGGCACGCGGCACTACATTCGGCGCATAAGGTTCGCCAGTGTAGGGATTCACTGTGTGCCCGGTGCTAGGGTCACCGCCGTTCATCAGGTCATAAAAGTTCGCATACTCTGCCCTTGATTGCGGCAGGCTCTGGTTGTTGCCGCTGGCACCCGGCGAGATGTCCAACATCACCCCATCTAGCGGATTAAGATGCGATGACCAGGCCAATACCAGGGAAAAATTCCACTGGTACTCTTCAGTTTCTGCGCCGCCATTAACAGTATCAATATAGGGTGGCGCACCCGGATCATGATAGACCCAGTAATCAAAACCATCGCGGGGGTTAATGGTTAAATCCGCATCAGTCAACGCAAATGCCGCAACACTGCCCCACTCCGGCCCAACAAATTCCGGTGTAGACGCACCGATCTGATTGCCCGACTGATCAATAAAGTTGTCCAGCGACAAAGGCTGCCAGCGATTTAGATCAACGATGTCTGGGTTTCCTGCTGCTGAAGGTGCCAGCGGTGGATTGACCGGCGCATATGACTGAATAGCATAGGCATTCGCCTCGTTGGCACCATCTTGCAGGCCATAATTAATCATACACTCGGCAATATAATTACCCAGCGCGGGAGCAGAACCCGTTGAATAATCCGTCGATGTTAGCGATGGGGCATAACCCAACGCTGTCATCAAATCGTCAAACACTTGTTGTGACTCAACCGCGCCTGGCGAATCGGAAAAACGGTGTGACAACACCCTATAGGCCGCATAGCTAATCGCCTGCTGGCGAGCTATTTTTTTGAATAATGGATTCGGCATACCCGTAAAACTGCAGCTAAAACCATTGACCGTCTTACCCAATAAATAGGGTTGGGCAACACCATCAAAAGCAGCCCAGGCGTCATACATCACTGTTGAGGTGTGAAACAGATTACGGGCATGCACAGTCGGCCGGGCAAAATCCTTCCTGATGGCGGACAACAGTGCCTCGTTCCATTGTCTGGCGACAGATTGTCCGCCCTGCTGATTGTTTTCGTTATTTAAAAAACAACTGGTTAGAAGCAGACTAACTGACAAGGCTACCAACAACCGTATACATCTGTTGAATTTATTCAAACTCGCCTACCTGCACTGAAAACAATTCTCTCGACCCGCAGCACATTAGGGTCATGAATGAACCAGAACTTAATACAGACTTAAACAACCTTTAATTATACGTTCTTTATTCTGCCGTATTGGATTCCAACAATAGTTTGTCATTAAGCGATTTTTTGGCCTTAGCACCGAGTTTTTTAAGATTTTCAGTTCGACCAACCAGGTTACCCTTGCCATCCACCAAGCGCTTACGGGCGGTCTGATAGGCATCAGTGGCCTTGCCAAGTTTGTCACCAATGTCATCCATGGACTGTACGAACAGCACGAACTGGTCATAGAGGTTGCCGGCCTTTTCGGCGATCTCCAGCGCGTTGAGGTTTTGATATTCATAGCGCCAGATGTTGTGCACGGTTTTAAGTGTGGCCAACAATGTGGTGGGGCTGACGACAATGATGTTTTTATCAAAGGCCTCACGGAAGATCTCACGGTCGTTTTCCACCGCGGTGATAAATGCCGATTCGATAGGCACAAACAGCAGAACGAAATCGAGTGATTTGATACCGGGCAGATCTTCATAATTTTTAACGCTGAGACCCTTGATGTGAGCCTTGAGTGAGGCGATGTGCTCCTTCAAATCAGATTGACGTTGTTGCTCATCATCACCGGAACAATAACGCTCATAGGCGGTGAGTGAGACCTTGGAGTCAATGATAATGTCCTTGCCTTCAGGCAGGTGGACAATCACATCCGGGCGCAGCCGTTTACCCTCCTCGCTGGTGAAGGTGCCCTGAGTTTCGTATTCGCGACCATTGTGCAGGCCGGACTCTTCCAAGACTCTTTCAAGGATCACTTCGCCCCAGGTGCCCTGGGTCTTGGTCTGGCCCTTGAGGGCGTTGGTCAGGTTAATGGCATCATCGCTGATCTTTTGATTGAGATCCTTGAGGTGTTTGATCTCATGAAACAGGGAGACGCGATCCTTGGACTCTTTTTCGTAGACATCCTCAACCTTGCGCCTGAAATCACCCAACTGTTCACGCAGCGGTTTGAGCACCTGATCGATGTTTTGCTGGTTTTGTTCGGTGAACTTGAGGCTCTTTTCTTCAAGGATCTTGTTGGCCAGATTCTGGAATTCATAGGTGAGCTGGCCCTTGGCTTGGTCCAGCAGTTTTAATTTTTCGGCGGACTGCTTACGCTCTTCATCCAGTTGGGTTTCGAGTTTAGCGATATCCGCCTTAAGCAGGCTGGCCTGTTCTTGTCGATCTTGTGACTCTTGCCCGACCTCGGTCAGCCGTTGTTCGAGTTTGCCGCTGGTTTGTTGTTCTGCCTGCAACTGGGCGCCAAGCGTCGCTAGCTGCTGTTCATCGCCACCACTGCCATGCGCCTTTAACCATAACCAGGTGACAACCGCACCAATCAGCGCACCCAGGGCGATATAAACAATTGGCAAAAGCAGATCCACAGGCAGGCCTCACAACAAAAATACAATTAAAACACAGTCAAGATTGATTGGCATTATAACAACCGAGTCATTATATTAATCAGACATATACAGAAAAAAGCTCAGAAGATATGCCTCATTCAGACAAACAAAAGTTTCCCCATCTCGCCGAGATGATCCACCTCAATCATGCCGCTGTGGCACCCTGGCCGGCAGTGGCTCGGGATGCGGTAACGCAGTTTGCGGATGAGAATGCCCGCCTGGGTTCATCGCACTACCCCGCCTGGCTCAAGGTAGAACAGCAACTGCGTAAGGGACTGGCAAGCCTGATCAATGCGCCCTCGACTGATGATATTGCCCTGGTCAAAAACACCTCAGAGGCGCTGTCGTTTGTCGCCTATGGTCTGGAATGGGAGGTGGGCCACAATGTTGTCTCCAGTGACCAGGAGTTTCCATCCAACCGCATCGTCTGGGAGTCACTGGAGCAGCATGGAGTTGAATTCCGTGAGGCTGATCTGAGCAGTGCCGCAACACCTGAGGATGCCCTGTTCGCCAAATGCGATCAAAACACCCGTCTGATCACCATCAGTTCGATTCAGTATGCCAGCGGTCTGCGCATGGATCTGACGCGCATCGGCCAGTTCTGCCGCGACAACGGCATCCTGTTTTGTGTTGATGCCATTCAGAGCCTCGGCGCGGTGCAGGTTGATGCCCAGGCCATCATGGCCGATTTTGTCATGGCCGATGGCCACAAGTGGATGCTCGGGCCTGAGGGGCTAGGCATGTTTTATTGCCGCGCCGAAATTCGTGACAAACTGAAACTGACCCAATACGGCTGGCATATGGTCGACCCGTTAGGCAACTACACCTACAAGGACTGGACGGTGGCAAAAACAGCCAGGCGGTTTGAATGCGGTAGCCCCAACATGATTGCCATTCATGCCTTGAATGCCAGTATCAAACTGTTATTAGAAACCGACATGGATAAGGTTGAAGCAGCGGTGCTAGAAAATAGTGTTTATCTGTGTGAACGCATTAATGAGATTGATGGGGTTGAGCTGCTGACCAATACGGACGCCGGTAGATATGGTGGCATTGTTAACTTCAGTTGCAAAGAGAACAACGGACTGTTTCAAGAGCTGGAAAAACATGGTGTCTTCTGCGCCCTGCGCGGTGGTGGAATCCGGTTTTCACCACATTTTTATACGCCTAAATTACAGTTAGACAAGGCATTAAAAATTATAGAAAAGTTTGTGCGCTAGTTTTTACAGCCGGGAAACAGGCGATAGAAATTCGCCGTGGTGGCTGCAGCAACCTCTTCCAGACTGATCCCTCTCAACTCGGCAATATGTTCGGCCACGTAACGGGTATAACCAGGCTGGTTGCTCTTGCCACGAAATGGAATTGGCGTCAGGTAAGGTGAATCGGTTTCAACCAGCATCTTGTCCAGCGGGCAAAGTTTGGCCACTTCTTTTAATTCTTTGGCTGAATTAAAAGTGACGATGCCTGAAAACGATATAACAAAATTCAGCTCGATGGCACGGCGGGCACTTTCCCAGTCATCAACAAAACAATGCATGATGCCACCAACCTGCTCTGCACCCTCTTCTGCCATGATATTCAGGGTGTCGGGTTGAGCCTCACGACTGTGGATGATCAGCGGTTTGTTTGTCTGTTTGGCTGCCGCAATATGGCGCCGAAAACGATCTCGTTGCCAGTCCAGATCGCCTTCGCTACGAAAATAGTCCAGCCCGGTTTCACCAATGGCAATCACCTTGGGGTGCCTGGCCAGCTCAACTAATCTTTCAACTGAAGGGTCTTCACCCTCATCTTCATTGGGATGCACGCCCACCGAGGCATAAATATTGTCGTGGGCCTCGACAATCTTCATCATCTCCGGCCAAGCCTCAAGATTAATGCCGACACAAAGCATCTGCATAACAGCCAGCTCTTTGGCCTGTGCGATTACATTATTTATGTCACCACCGTGGGCTTTTAAGTCCAAACGATCAAGATGACAGTGTGAGTCAATCAGCTGAATAGTCATAATTCCGGATAGTTATTTATGATGAGTTTTGCCCGAAGGCGAGGCCAAAATATAGGCGGAGTTTACAGCAAACAGCGGGGGACTTTAAGCAACTGCAACGACACTAAATGGTATGGGTTGGGCGGTCAGATTTCAGCGCCCCACCGAGATAGGTTTCAATCTTCTTGCGGGCGTTCTCACCATCCTGGTCAAAGGCGAACTGCACACCAATCCCTGCTACCCTGTTTCCCTGTGCGCCCTTGGGCGTCACCCAGATCACCTTACCGACAATGGGCAATTTTTCACCCTCGTCCATCAATTTCAGCAGCATGAATACTTCTTCACCCAGCGTGTAATCTTTGTTGGTAGGAATGAACAGACCACCATTTTTGACAAATGGCATATAGGCCGCATACAAGGCGCCCTTATCCTTGATGGTAAGTGACAGGATCCCCTGGCGCGCTGCAGGTGCCGGTGTGGTTGGTTTGTTGTTTTCTTCTTCAGCCATTGGTTTTGTATCGTACCTAACCTGTTAAATCTTTAAGCTATTTTTCTTTTTCTTACACGGAAGGTATTTTGCCATTCCATCAACACAGATTCCATAATCAAGGCTGGATTCAGGTTGCGAGCAAACTCCTGCTGCGCCTGTCTGATGCGATCCTGCAACTTAAATAAGCCTGTTAACGATACCTGATTAGCAAGTTTAAGCAAACGCTCTTGTAGATCAGGATTGCTAAGGTGGACAGGCGTTTGCGCCGTCGCCTTGAGGCGAATCATATCCGCCGTCCAGGAGTAGATACATAACAGGCCCCAGTTTGGATTGGCCTTATTCGACTGGCTCGCCAGACTGACAGGATCCAGCTTCAGGCTGGCAAGCTGACCCAGGCCATCAAAAAGCGCCTTGCGCTGCTCAAGCAAGCCCTCACCAGCCAGTTGCACCGCTCTAAGTGGCGCGCCATCAGCCAGCGACAGCAGCAGGTCAATATCCGTACTCGCGGGGAGTTGCTGCGACAGCCAGGCACGGCCATCGGCTGAGTCACCAGTACCAAAGCGAATCTCCTGACAGCGCGAGCGAATGGTGGCCGGTAGCTGCGCCGGCAGATGGGTCACCAATAGCAAGATAGTCTCAGCAGAGGGTTCTTCCAGTGTCTTTAGCAGGCTGTTACTGGCATTGATGTTCATCGCCTCAGCCGGACTGATAACCACAACCTTATGCCCGGCATACTGTGACTTGAGCGACATGGATTGGCCAAGCGCACGAATTTGATCAACAGCAATGGCCTTTTTGCCTTCCAGGGGCGATATCAGGCTGATATCAGGGTGATTGCCCGCCAAATAAAGCTGGCAATAGCGACACTGGCCACAGGGCGTGGCGTCAGCATTGTTTGACTGACACAGCAGGCTTTGGGCAAATAGTGTGGCGAACTGACCTTTACCAAGCCCCTGAGGGCCGGTCAACAGCAAGGCATGTGGCAGGCGACCCTGTTGACGGCTTTCTTGCAAAAGCTGCCATTGTGAGTGTTGCCAGGGGAAGAGTATGGACATCTTTTATATATTCAGGATTTAATCAGCTGATTAACGACTTCATTGAGGCCGATTTTAACTTGATCCAGAGGCTGTGAGGCATCGATGATGTGATAACGCTGCGACTGCTGGCTGGCCATATCCAGATAGGCCTGGCGTACCTTTTCAAAAAACACCTGTTTCTCACGCTCAAACCTATCGGCCTGCTGTGGCCTACCGGCAGCACGAGCCAGGCCAACCTCAACGGGCGCATCAAGCAACAGCGTGGCATCCGGCCGCAGCCCGCCTTGGACCCATTGTTCCAGCTCTGCGATACGCCCAATGGCAATGCCACGACCACCACCCTGATAGGCATAAGTCGCATCGGTAAAGCGATCACACAGCACCCACTTGCCCTGCGCCAGTGCCGGCTCAATCACTTCAGCCAGGTGCTGGGCCCGAGCGGCAAACATCAACAGCAGTTCGGTATCATCGGCCATGGAGGTGTTGCGATGATCCAGCAGCAGGCCGCGGATCTTCTCACCCAATTCGGTACCGCCTGGCTCACGGGTCAGGACAACGTCAATTCCGGCCGCAACCAGCACCTCATTCACATAGTCCATATTGGTGGACTTGCCCACCCCCTCTATACCTTCGACGGTTATGAATTTGCCTCGGCTCATGCTGTTTTCTTTCCGGTCACTATTTACGTTTAAGTTGGTATTTTCGCACTGCGTTGATGTGTTCTTCCAGGGTGGCAGAAAAGTAGTGGCTGCCATTACCTTTGGAAACAAAATAGAGACTATCACCTTTGGCGGGGTGCAGGGCGGCATGGATGGCGTCGGCACCGGGCAAGGCAATCGGTGTTGGTGTCAGGCCATGGCGGGTATAGGTGTTATAGGGCGTGTCACGCCTTAGGTCTCGTCTTCTGATATTACCGTCGTAACTGTCACCGATACCGTAGATCACCGTTGGGTCAGTCTGCAGGCGCATTCTCTTTTGCAGACGGCGGACAAAGACACCAGCAATTTCTGCGCGCTCAGACGCTACACCAGTTTCCTTCTCGATAATCGAGGCCATGATCAGTGCTTCATAGGCCGATTGATACGGCAGTCCTTCATCACGCTGTTGCCATTCCTGTTGCAGGCGTTGTTGCATTGCCTCATAGGCACGCTTGAGAAAATCTAAATCCGTCATGCCTGCAGTAAAAAGATAGGTCTCAGGCAGAAAGCGGCCTTCAGGGTGCTCACCGGGCTTACCCAACTGTTGCATGATTTTTTCTGGACTTAAACCCTTGAGGTTATGTTTCAGTTTTTCATGTGCATGGATGGCCTGCAGCATCTGCTTGAAGCTCCAGCCCTCCACCACCGTCAGGCTGTATTGCAACACATCACCGGCGACAATCTTGTCCAGCACTTGCATTGCTGTCATGCCCGGGGTTAACAAAAACTCCCCCACTTTTAAATTAGCCGCATGACCATGCCAGCGCCCCAGCAAGGTTAAATAACGAGGGTTGTCGATCAGTCCATCGGCATGCATGGCATAGGCAATCTTATTGAGACTAGCGCCGGGTGCGATGACAAACAGTTGTTCCTGTGTCAGATTGATTGGGCTATTTTTAAAACTGGCCAGCTGCAATGCAAACCAACCAGCAACAAGACAGCCAAGCAAAAACAGCGCAGCAACAATTTTGATGATCAGTTTAGACGGCTTCATGGGCAGTATCTTTTAAACGGGCTGCATTGACAGCGGCTATGATCTTTTGGGTAACTGGACCGATAGAAAACTGTTGTTGTTCTAGCTGTCGAATCGGCCAGACGCCAATCAGGGAATTGGAAATAAAGACCTCATCCGCAGCCTTTAAATCAGCTTTGCTAAAGTGAGCAATCTCTACTTCAATTTTCTGCTTATGGGCAATCGCCAAGATCACCTCACGCATGATGCCAGCCACCCCGGCGTTGGACAAATCAGGGCTGCATAAAATGCCCGCCTTGACGAAAAACAGATTACTCATGGTGCCTGCTGTGACACGACCATGAGCCGCCAGCATCAGACCTTCAAAAATCGTCTCATCCTGCCACTCACTCCGCGCCAGGACTTGCTCAAGACGATTCAGGTGTTTTATGCCGGCCAGCGCCGGGCTGGTGCCAAGCCGCGTGCCACAGTATCTAGCGGCAATGCCATTGCTTTGATTTTCGGCTGGATAGTCGGGCATGTCATAGACAGCTAGGATACGGCTTGGCTTAGCCTCTGATTCAAGCGGGGCTCGATAACCACGGCCACCCTGACCACGAGTAATAATAATTTTAAGTACCGCTTCGGTGCGACCATCAAGCAATCGACGCGCCTCCGCCAAGAATAATTCTGGATCAGGCGCTGAAATACGTAAGCGCAAGCAACCATCAAGCAGGCGTTGCATATGACGCTGCCAGAATTCGAACTGCTGGCTGCGCACAGCAATAGTTTCGAACAGGCCATCGCCATACTGCAGTCCCCTATCCTGCAGGCTCAGCGAGTCAGCCTGTACGCCGTTAAGCAGAAACATCTTCATCTATCCCCAGCGACCTTAATAAACCACGGGCCTTGGCACGGGTCTCTTGTAGTTCAGCTGCGGCAACGGAGTCGGTTACGATACCCGCGCCAGTGCGAAAGCTAAGCCTATTACCATCCAGCAACATGGTTCTGATCAAAATATTGAGATCCATACGGCCACAGTGACTAATGTAGCCAACTGAACCGGTATAGATTCCGCGAGATGTCTGTTCAAGTTCCTGGATGATCTCCATACAGCGGACCTTGGGGCAACCAGTAATGGTGCCACCGGGAAACACTGCACGAATCACATCGACCGGGGATATTTCCGGGCGCAGCTGGCCACAGACATTGGAAACAATATGATGCACATGGGCATAGGACTCAATCACCATCAACTCATCTACCTTGACCGTGCCCGGCTGACAGACACGACCGAGATCGTTGCGTTCAAGATCGATCAACATCACATGCTCGGCCCGTTCTTTTGGATGCGCCAACAGGGCTTCTGAAAAGGCCTGATCAGCAGCCTGGTCCAGACCACGCGGACGGGTGCCAGCAATTGGCCGGGTGCTAACCTGACCAGCAACTATATCAACCAGACGCTCAGGCGATGAACTGATTATTGCCTTGCCCTGATAGTTGATTAGTGCGGCAAATGGTGCGGGATTGTTGTCACGCAGGGATTGATATAGTTGCGTTGCAGTTGTATCTGCCAGCTCCACTTGCCAGGCGCGCGACAGATTAACCTGAAACACATCACCCTCAATAATGTAGTCGCGGATTCGGTTAACACCTTCAATAAAACGATCCGGTTGGTCTTCGACGATACTCATAACCTGCGGCTTGGCAACAGATTCACTAACAGCCGAGAGTTCGGTTATGTCCTGATTTATCTGCGACAACAGTGTCTCTGAGCCAGGCTCGCAGACAAGATAACAACATGCGTTTTGATGGTCTCGAATTACTGCCGCCGGAATACGGCTGGCAAATGCGGAGGGCAATGGGCTATTAGATACAGGCAATTTGAGAATGGGTTCGATCTCATTGGCCAGTTCATAACCGAGATAGACAAACCAGCCACCAATGAACGGTAGCTCCGACTGTTTAAGTTTTAGACGTTGCTGTTGCCAGACCTGATCCAGCTGCGGCAAAAACGCTTGGTTCCCAGAGCTGATGGTTTCACCTGGAAAGGAAAACAGAATGTCGTAGCGGGACTGTGCTGTGCCATGCAGCACGCTTTCAAGCAGGTGGGGATAACGTTCAGGATTGACCTGATGCAGACGCAACAGGTCAAACTCATGATCCAGCTTGAGGCAGTGTTGTGATCGATCAGCCAACGCCCTACACCTCAAGCTGCACAGGATTTTTACATCCTGCAATCAAACTATATTTTTGACAGCACCAGTGAGCCGTTGGTGCCACCGAAACCAAACGAGTTTGAGATAGCGACGTCAATCTTCATTGGCCGCGCTTCATTTGGTACATAATCAAGATCACATTCAGGATCAGGTGTGCCGTAGTTGATGGTTGGCGGTGCAACCTGGTCACGAATCGCCAGCGCAGTAAAGATTGCTTCAATACCACCCGCAGCCCCCAGCAGATGCCCGGTCATAGATTTAGTAGAACTCATGGCCAGCTTATAGGCGTGATCACCAAACATAGCCTTCGCAGCCATGGTTTCAGCCCGGTCACCAGCAGGAGTAGAGGTACCATGGGCATTAATGTAATCAACCTGATCTGGATTAACACCAGCATCTTTCAACGCTAGCCCCATACACTTGGCTGCACCCTCACCGCCTTCACTAGGCGAGGTCATGTGATAGGCATCAGAATTCATGCCAAAGCCCGTTAGTTCGCAATAGATATTCGCACCACGTGCTTTAGCATGTTCGTATTCTTCAACCATAACAACGCCGGCACCATCACTGAGGACAAAACCATCTCTATCCATGGACCAAGGACGACTAGCAGTCGTTGGATCATCGTTACGGGTAGACAGGGCACGAGCCGCAGCAAAACCACCCAAGCCTGTGGGTGAAGTTGCCATTTCAGCACCGCCGGCAACAATCGCATCGGCATCACCACGTTCAATAATACGTGCTGCTTCGCCAATATTGTGAGTACCGGTAGTACAGGCAGTCACAATTGCGATATTTGGTCCCTTCATGCCATACATGATGGAGATATTGCCTGAGATCATGTTGATGATGTTACTAGGCACAAAGAAAGGTGAAATTTTGCGTGGGCCGGATTTATCATAGGTCTGTCGACCTTTCTCAATCCCTGACAAACCACCGATACCGGAACCAACCATCACGCCGATACGATCTGCATTTGCTTCGGTTACTTCCAGACCTGAATCTTCTATGGCCTCTTTTGCTGCTGCAATGCCGTAATGAATAAAAGGATCCATCTTGCGGGATTCTTTTTTCGAAATGTAATTGGTGACATCAAAGCCATGCACTGAGCCACCAAAGCGAACGCTGAATTCAGAAACATCAAAATGAGTGATAGGCGCAATACCGCTCTTGCCTGCGAGAATATTCGCCCAGGATTCTTTAACAGTTAGACCCACCGGGCCAACCATGCCCATCCCTGTCAAAACGATACGACGCTGTTTAGTCACGCTCATTTAACCTCTGAAATGTTCGAATAAATCTTAGTACTGAAGTAAAAACAAAGGCCGCTAGCCGCGCCACATTCAGTGAATGAAACGCGATACAGCGGCCTCGGTAAGGCTGATGTTTTAGCCCTGATTTGAATTGATGTAGCTGATAGCTTGCTGAACTGTAGTGATCTTTTCAGCTTCTTCATCAGGAATTTCACACTCGAACTCTTCTTCAAGAGCCATTACCAGTTCAACGGTATCGAGGGAATCTGCGCCCAGGTCATCTACGAATGAAGCTTCGATGGTTACTTCGTCTTCTTTAACACCAAGTTGTTCAATGACAATCTTTTTGACGCGTTCTTCGATAGTGCTCATGATAAATTCTTCCTCCAAAGGTATTTGTATGCTGACCTAGCTGCGGTCGGTATTTTATCCCGTACGCCACCAGTTGTAAGTAAGGTCGCGGCGAATAATACAGGAAATTAAAATAAAACTGTTAATCTTTCAATCCTGAGCAAAACACTCAGAGGGAAATTCCCTTTTAACCCATATACATACCGCCATTAACATCAACAGTAAAACCGGTGATATAGGCGGCACCAGGCGAAGCTAGGAAGCTAA
The DNA here is from genome assembly GCA_965602225.1 of uncultured Gammaproteobacteria bacterium. Lineage (GTDB taxonomy): Bacteria > Pseudomonadota > Gammaproteobacteria > Tenderiales > Tenderiaceae > Tenderia. Next base: position 33,317 of record CBFCYE010000003.1, read on the forward strand.
CCGCGGCTGCGATTTCTTCCGGCCTGCCCAAACGATTTAATGGAATCTGTTTCATTAGGGCCTGTTTCTGCTCATCCGGCAGACCCTTGGTCATGTCGGTATCAATAAAACCAGGCGCAACGGCATTGACAGTAATACCACGTGAAGCAACTTCACGAGCCATCGACTTGGTAAAACCAAAGATACCGGCCTTGGCTGCTGAATAGTTAGTTTGACCAGGATTACCGGTTTCACCGACCACTGACGCGATATTGATCACACGCCCCTGCTTAGCCTTCATCATGCCACGCAAGCAGGCCTTGCTCATACGAAACACAGATTTGAGATTGGTTTCCATGATGTCATCCCACTCGTCGTCTTTCATACGCATCAGCAGATTGTCACGGGTGATGCCGGCATTGTTTACCAAAATGGTGGGCACACCAAAGTCATTCGCAACTTGTGCCATCAGGGTGTCGATAGACTCCTGAGAGGTGACGTTGAGCGCCATGCCGGCACCTTTAATACCATTCTCGGTCATGTAGTTAGAGATGGCTTCCGCACCACTTTCTGAGGTTGCAGTGCCAATGACGGCAGCGCCATGTTTGCCAAGTTCAAGCGCAATAGCCTTGCCGATACCACGACTGGCACCTGTCACCAATGCAATTTGATTTTCCAGTGTCATTGCTTATTCCCTATTGATTTTTAAGCTTTGTGAGCGTCAAGCGCCTTTGTCAGTGAGGCGGCATCAAACACAGGTAATGCCGTCACTTCACGATCAATTCGTTTGGTAAGACCGGCTAGAACCTTGCCTGGCCCACATTCAACCAAAGAGTTCACTCCTGACTGCGACAAAGCCTGGATTGTTTCCACCCAGCGGACAGGGCTATATAACTGCCTGGCCAATACGTCGCGAATAGCATCCGCTGATTCATGCGAGGTCACATCAACATTGTGAATTACTTTAATCTCTGGCGCCTTGATTTCAAGCTCATTAAGAGATTTAGCCAGCTCTACTGCAGCCTCACTCATAAGAGAGCAGTGTGAAGGCACACTCACTGGCAACATCAGTGCTCGCTTGGCACCAGCCTCCTTAGCAACATCAACAGCACGCTCAACAGCTGCGCTAGCGCCAGCAACCACAACCTGACCCGGGGCGTTAAAATTAACCGCCTGTACCACGTCACCCTGTGCCGCCTGATCACAAACCTTAATCACCTGCTCATCAGTCAAACCAAGGATTGCAGCCATGGCACCCTGACCTTGAGGCACGGCCGCCTGCATCAGTTGGCCACGCTTTTCAACCAACTTGATCGCCGCAGAAAAATCAATCGCGCCAGCGGCTACCAGAGCCGTATATTCACCCAGACTATGACCAGCAAAATAGGTTGGCGTAGCGCCGCCAGCAGCCAACCAGACACGCCAGCAGGCAACGCCAGCGGCGAGCATGGCAGGCTGAGTTTTATCAGTCTGATTCAGGTCAGACTCAGGGCCTTCCTGTATCAGTTTCCACAAATCATATCCCAGTACTTCACTGGCCTGAGCGAATGTCTCAGCGACCTGTGGCCAGTCATTGCCAAGCTCAGCCAACATGCCCACAGACTGTGAACCCTGACCAGGAAAAACGATTGCAATAGACATAAGAACTTACCTTGAAAAGTGTTTTAACTATTTGTTTGAATTAAAACTTTAACAGCACCGAGCCCCAGGTAAAACCACCACCAAAAGCCTCAAGCAGGACAGTATCATTTTTCTTGATACGGCCATCACGGACGGCCACATCAAGCGCCAACGGCACTGAAGCGGCAGAGGTGTTGCCATGCTCACCAACCGTGACCACTACCTTATCCATCGACATGTTTAATTTCTTGGCCGTAGCGGCAATAATACGAATATTGGCCTGGTGCGGCACCAGCCAGTCAATATCACTCTTATCCATATTATTGGCAGCCAGAGTTTCATCAACGATACGCCCCAAGGTGCGGACAGCCATTTTAAAGACTTCGTTGCCCTGCATCTCCATGTAGGCCTTGCCTTGTTTGACCAATTCATAATTGGTAGAAACGCCAGCAGGAACATGCAATAACTCATCATAGCGTCCATCGGCATGCAGATGGGTTGAAAGGATACCCGGCTCATCACTAGCCTCTAGCACCACAGCACCAGCACCATCACCAAACAGAATACAGGTGCCACGATCTTCCCAATTAGTAATGCGAGACAGGGTTTCAGCGCCGATCACCAGGGCCTTTTTAGCGCTGCCGGTGCGAATAAACTTATCCGCAACAGATATGGCATAGATAAAACCAGAACAGACCGCCTGCACATCAAATGCCGCCGAGCCATGAATACCGAGACGCTTTTGTATCAAACAGGCGGTGCTGGGGAAAATCTTGTCAGCAGTGGTGGTGGCGACGATAACCAGATCAATTTCAGCGGCAGTTACACCCGCTGCTTCAAGCGCGTTACGCGCTGCGGCTTCGGCCAGATCACAAGTGGTTTCACCTTCAGCAGCGATGTGACGCTTACTGATACCGGTGCGTTCCTTGATCCATTGATCAGAGGTTTCAACCATCTTTTCAATATCATGATTGGTAAGCACGTTTTCAGGCAGAAAGCTGCCTGTTCCGGTGATTCTTGAATACGTCACGTTAGCCTACCTGTTGTTCGGTTAAAAGATTTTCCAATTGCAGGTTAATCTTTTCGGGTACCGACTTTTCAACTTCCAGAATGGCCTCTTTAATTGCATTGGTAAAGGCAAAGACATCGGCACCGCCATGACTCTTTACAACAATGCCATTAAGACCAACAAAACTGGCACCGTTGTAACGTCTTGGATCAATCCTGTTTTTTAGCGCCTTCAACACTGGCATGGCAATCAGCGCCGCCAGCTTGGTAAACCAGTTGCGGGAGAAATTCTCTTTCATGAAGTGCGAGATCATACTCGCCACGCCTTCAGTCGTTTTTAGTGCCACATTACCAACAAAGCCATCACAGACGACAACGTCCACAACACCTTTGAAAATATCATCACCTTCGACATAACCGACATAGTTGACATTACTCTTAGCCAACATCCGTGCCGCCTCTTTGACACGCTCATTACCTTTAATTTCTTCTGCACCAATGTTCAGAAGACCAACCGTAGGGTTTTTAATACCGTCGATAGCCTGAACCAACACCGAGCCCATTACCGCGAACTGAAACAGAACATCGGCACTTGAATCGACATTAGCGCCAAGATCAAGCATATGGGTATGGCCTTTGATAGTAGGCAAGGCAGAAATAATGGCGGGACGATCGATGCCAGGCAAGGTCTTTAATACAAAACGAGCCGTCGCCATCAGGGCGCCGGTGTTACCGGCACTGACACAGGCAGCGGCATCACCCTCACGCACCAGGTTGATGGCAACACGCATGGAGGAGTCCTTCTTGCTGCGCAAGGCAACCGAAGGCAACTCATCCATTTCTACATGTTGCGAAGCGTGTTTGAGCTGCAGTCGTGGGCCAACATCGGCACCATGACTTTTAAGTTCTGCAACCAGTCGCTCTTGATCTCCAACAAGAATCAGTTTGAGATCTTTGACTTCCTTTAAAATACTAAGGGCGGCAGGCACAACCACATTCGGGCCGTGATCGCCGCCCATAGCATCCAGGGCGATAGTAAAACTCAAGGCTTACTCGCCTTTGTCGGCAACTACCTTTTTACCACGATAGAAACCATCAGCAGTTACGTGGTGACGAAGATGTACTTCACCTGAAGTTGAATCAACTGACAGGGTTGGTCCACTCAGTGCATCATGTGAACGACGCATACCACGACGTGAAGGTGATTTTTTGCTTTTTTGAACAGCCATGCTTAAAACTCCTATTTTCTCTTTCTGTGCTACTTACTAAGTTAGTGTTGTTGCTTCAATTCTGACAGTGCCGCAAACGGATTAGTCGTTTTTTGCTCCGCTTGCTCAATCTTGTTTGCCTCTGCCTGCAATTTTCCCAATACTGGTTCACAGCCTTGATTTTCATGCAATGCAACAATAGGCAAGGCAAGAATCAATTCATCTTCAAGGATTCTGGCCAAGGGTATCGGTTCTTCCTCAACAACCAGTGCTTCAAAGCTCTCTGGTAGTTTTGCTGCGCGTTCATCGCTGAAAACAATTCCCAGCAAAATATCTGTCTCTACCGGCACAGACATGGGTTTCATGCAACGCTGGCATATCATGTTCACTTCAGCGGCTAAATGGCCACGTACATAATTGATACCCGACTGATCTTTACCAAACTGCAGCGAGACTTCAACCAGACCGTTGCCATCGCTTAAAAGCGTTGTTAAACGCTCCAGACCATCTACTTTCACCACACCATTTAATGCCTGTCCCTGACGGGCCAGCTTAAAGGGAGCGATTTGCATTGGTAAGTACTGGTCTTTCATGGCGGCGAATGATAAATGGAACGCCCTATTCTGTCAAAGAAATTTCTTATTTTTCACTCTGTTACCACACAACAGCTTGACTTGGGGATGGCTTTCTCGTAGAAAACAGTAATGAATCTCATGGTCAGGACGAGCTTATAATCGTCACCGGTTTCGAGCCCGCCCCTGCCAAGCTTTGACACACGGACAATATATACTTACAAATCAATATGATAAAAAAAATACTCATTGCCAACCGCGGGGAGATTGCAGTCAGGATAGTCCGGGCCTGCGCCGAAATGGGCATCAAATCTGCGGCCATCTACACCGATGCTGACCGTCACGCCCTGCACGTCAAAAAGGCGGATGAAGCCTATAATCTTGGCCCTGAAACCGTTGCTGGCTATTTGAATGCCCACCGAATCGTAAATCTTGCCGTTGCCACTGGCTGTGACGCCCTCCATCCGGGCTATGGCTTTTTGTCAGAAAACCCGCAATTGGCTGAAATCTGCCAGCGACGTGGGATCAAGTTCATTGGCCCTGACGCAGCAACCATCCAGAGCATGGGCAACAAAATTGAGGCCCGCACGGCCATGATCAACGCCGGCATTCCTGTTACCCCCGGTAGTGAAGGCAATGTTGAAACCGTTGAGGCCGCCATGAAGTGCGCCGCAGAAGTCGGTTACCCAATCATGCTCAAGGCCACCTCAGGTGGCGGTGGTCGCGGCATCCGACGCTGTGAAACTGAAACCGAACTGAGCCCCAATTATGATCGCGTTATTTCAGAGGCAACCAAGGCCTTTGGCAGCGCCGATGTCTTTATTGAGAAGTGCGTTGTTAACCCCCGCCATATTGAAGTGCAGATACTGGCTGATAGTCACGGCAATGCAATTCACTTGTTTGAACGAGATTGTTCAATCCAGCGACGCCACCAAAAACTGGTGGAAATTGCCCCTTCGCCACAATTAACTGATGAGCAGCGCAGTTATGTCTGTGATCTGGCTGTACGTGCCGCCAAGGCGGTTGGTTATGAGAATGCCGGCACAGTGGAATTCCTACTCGATCACGACGACAACTTCTATTTCATGGAGATGAATACCCGCCTGCAGGTGGAGCATTGCGTCTCAGAGCAAATTACCGGTGTTGATATTGTTCAGGAACAGATCCGCATTGCCTCAGGCCTGAAACTGCGATATGCGCAGGAAGATATCCAGCGACGCGGATTTGCTATGGAGTTTCGTATCAATGCCGAGGATCCAAAAAATGACTTCATGCCCAGCTTCGGCCGCATCACCCGTTATTTTGCCCCTGGTGGCCCGGGTGTGCGTACCGATGCAGCAATATATAGTGGTTATGAAATTCCGCCATACTACGATTCTCTGTGCGCCAAGCTCACCGTTTGGGCACTGACTTGGGACGATCTATTAGATAGAGCCGAACGCGCCCTAAATGACATGGGCGTATATGGCATCAAAACCACCATCCCATATCAAATTGAAATCATTAAATCACAGGAATTTCAAAATGGTGTATTCGACACCAGCTTTGTCGAAAGTCACCCCGAACTAACAAATTATTCTGTTAAACGCGCACCACGTGAACTGGCCGCGGCCATCGGCGTGGCATTAGCAGCACATCTTGGACGATAACAAAAGTTAAGACACTTATGGATAAAGTACATATTACCGACACCGTTTTACGTGATGGCCACCAGTCACTGATAGCCACGCGCATGCGCACAGAAGACATGCTGCCGATTTGTGAAAAGCTCGATCAGATTGGTTACTGGTCACTGGAAGTCTGGGGCGGCGCGACATTTGACGCCTGTATTCGCTTCCTCAAAGAAGATCCGTGGGAACGTCTGCGTAAACTGAAAGAGGGTTTACCTAACACGCCGCTACAAATGCTGCTGCGTGGTCAGAACCTGCTCGGCTATCGCCACTATTCAGATGATGTGGTTCAGGCCTTTATTGAACGTTCTGCTGAAAACGGCATTGACGTATTCCGCGTCTTTGATGCCCTCAATGACACCCGTAACCTGCGCGTTTCAATCGAATCAGTTAAAAAGGCTAGCAAACATGCTCAGGGAACGATTTGCTACACCACCAGCCCAGTCCACAACATTCCTCAATTCGTTGAGATGGCAAAAGAACTCAAGAACATGGGCTGTGACAGCATCGCCATCAAGGACATGGCGGGACTTTTAACGCCAACAGTCACAGCAAACCTGTTCGATGCATTGACCACAGCCGTGGACACCCCTATTCATTTGCATTCACATGCCACTTCCGGTCTGGCAGAAATGTGTCACCTCAAAGCGATTGAACACGGTTGCCGTCATATCGACACTGCTATATCAACCTTTTCAGGCGGTACCAGCCACTCACCGACAGAAAGTATGGTTGCGGCCTTGAGAGACTCACCCTACGACACCGGTTTGGATCTCGAACAACTACAACAGATTGGTTTCTATTTCTATGGTGTACGTAAAAAGTATGCCCGTTTTGAAAGCGAATTCACCGGTGTTGATACTCGCGTTCAGGTAAACCAAATTCCTGGCGGTATGATTTCCAACCTAGCGCTTCAACTAAAAGACCAAGGTGCACTGGAGCGCATGAACGAGGTACTTGCAGAGGTACCACGGGTACGTGAAAATCTGGGTTACCCGCCCCTGGTCACGCCAACATCACAAATCGTTGGCACACAGGCCGTTTTGAATATACTTTCAGGCGCCTGTTATCAAAATATCAGCAACGAAGTTAAGCTCTATCTCCAAGGTCGCTACGGTAAAGCTCCAGGCAAGGTAAATGAGATAGTTAGACAAATGGCAATCGGTAATGAGGACGTGATTGACTGTCGTCCCGCTGATTTGCTGCCACCAGAAATGGATAAACTTCGTAAAGATGTTGCTGGGCTGGCGAATAGTGAAGAGGATATTCTAACCTTCGCTATGTTCACAGATGTTGGCCGCACCTTTCTTGAAGAACGTGCAGCCGGCACCCTGGTACCTGAGCCACTTGAGGCTGTGGGACAAAATGATACCAGCGGCGCAACACCGGTTGAATTCAATGTCACCATGCACGGTGAAACCTATAACATCAAAGTAACAGGAACAGGCCACAAATCAGACAATAGCCGCCCATTCTATGTCTCCGTCGATGGTGTGCCAGAAGAGATTATGGTCGAAACACTGGAAGAAATCGGCCTAGCTGACAGCGGCGAAGTTCTACCGGCCAGAACCAAAGGAAGTAAACGGCCACAGGCTAAACAGCCAGGCCATGTCACCACCTCAATGCCAGGCACCATCGTTGAGGTACTCGTCAAAGAAGGCGACGAGGTTAAAGAAGGTGATGCCCTGCTCGTCACCGAAGCAATGAAGATGGAAACTGAAATTCAAGCACCAATTTCCGGCAAGGTAGTCGCCGTACACATCCAAAAAGGTGACACCGTTAATCCTGATGAAACCTTGATCGAAATCGAATAATTACCTAATGGAGAAACAAATTGTACTGGCCTCTTCATCGCCATTTCGCCGGGAATTATTGGAAAAGCTTGGCTTGAAGTTTATCTGTGACTCACCAGATATTGACGAAACAGCACGGCCAAATGAGACTCCGCAACAACTTGTCGCCCGACTGGCACAAGAAAAGGCCAATGCTGTCGCTGCCAGACATCCCAACGCCTTAATCATTGCATCGGATCAGTGCGCGGTACTGGATGACAAAATTCTCGGCAAACCAAGTGATCATCAAACAGCGGTCAAACAACTACAGGCCGCGTCAGGCAAAAAGGTGTTGTTTCTTACCTCACTGGTGTTGCTCAATTCAAGCACAAACAAGACACAAGCTGAAGTCTGCCCATTTTCTGTTTATTTTCGTTCACTCTCTAGCCCAGAAATAGAAGGCTATCTAAATCGTGAGCAACCATATAACTGCGCCGGCTCATTCAAATCAGAAGGTTTGGGGATTAGCCTGTTTCAACGTCTTGAGGGTGATGATCCAAATACCCTAATTGGCTTGCCATTAATCCGTTTGACGGCCATGCTCGGAAAAGAAGGTATTTCACTCTACTAAAATAGCCCTATATCAATATGGTAAAAAATAGCCACTAAACTGCCGATAGCATTTGATACGAGCGGCTAACAACAGGATATTGCCCCTGATGTCTGAAAAAATGCTAATTACAGATCTCTCTATTACCATTGTTGAACCTTCATCAACTCAATGGCATGTTATTCAAAAGCAGCTAAATAATATCGGCGTCATGCGACTTGAGCGTTTTAGTGATGCGGCAACGGCCATTGCCGACATGCATAAGTTCAAACCCGATTTAGTCATCAGCACTATGCACCTACCTGATATGACCGGCACGGAACTGGTGCAGTCCATGCGGGCCAATGAAATGCTTGAAGACATCCCATTCATGATGATATCAAGCGAAGAATCAGATTATTTTCTTGAGCCAATAAGACAAGCCGGTGTCATCGCAATCCTTCCCAAACCCTTCAATATTGATGACCTTACCCGCGCCTTATATTCGACGCTTGAGTTTATTGAACCCGAGGCACTAGAGTTAGAAGATATTGTATTGGAAGATCTAAATGTGCTTGTGGTTGATGACAGCATCACTGCTCGTAATCACATATCAAAGGTACTAACCAATTTGGGCATTGAAAAAATCACCACCGCTACCAATGGCAAAGAAGCCGTTGATATTCTCAACAGCAACTTCTTTGATCTTATTGTCACTGACTACAACATGCCTGAAATGGATGGTAAAGAACTAACAAAATACATCCGTGAACAGAGTCAGCAAAAAACCATCCCCATTCTAATGGTCACTAGTGAGGCAACGCATAGTCACCTCGCAGGAGTAAAACAAGCAGGGGTTTCCGCATTGTGTGACAAACCCTTCGAACCTAAAGAAGTTAAATCACTGATAAGAAAAATTCTCTCTTAATTTTGACCGTATTCAAAACAGCACTTGCCATATCAACCCTGTTATTCGGGATCACTTTCATCAACAAGACTTTTGCCAATGAAACATTGGCCATCAGCATTAACAATCATCTATTTACAGTAGAGTTGGCAACAAGTGCCGCTGAACGTCGCCAAGGCTTAATGCATAGAAAGTCATTGGAGCCTGACTCAGGAATGTTATTTGTCTACCCTGAACCACAAGTTATTTCATTTTGGATGAAACAAACATTAATCCCACTGGACCTGTTATTTTTTGATAAAGATGGTCAACTAATAGAACTACATAAAAATATGCAGCCTTGCAAAGCAGCTGATTGTAAAACCTACACAAATAAAATACCGGCGCAATTTGCTCTGGAATTAGCGGCAGGAACGGCAACAAAATTCAAGTTTCAAGTGGGTAATAGCTTTACTATCATAGAGTCTAAATAGGCTTGCATGATCAAGCCTATTGAATTACCGTAAAGGTCGTACGTCTTTATAAGGAGACTCGTCATGACCGCAGTAAGCGCACTTGAGCAATTTGAATTCCATCAAACACTTGAGTCCACCCCGGGCATATCTATCGTATTTTTTTCCAGCAAAGAATGTCTGTCATGCCGATACTGGGATAAATTACTAGAGCAATTCAGCAAGCAACATCCGGACATTTCTATCTATAAAATTGATGCTGGTCTGGATCAAGCACTCACCGAAGAGTTTGATGTTTTCCACCTGCCATCATTATTCCTCTATAACAATGGAAAGTATCATTCAGCACTTCAATCTGAGGCGAATATTAATGCCCTAGAGGATTCAATCAAACAGGCACTGGAATCACCTGCCGAAGAAATTCCCTAGCTGAAGAGTTAGTATGAAATTACTTCACCGTTGAATTTAACGAACGTCCCGGGGCTGTATTGATCAATATTACTGATAATGCCCGCCATCCCAACAACGGACTCATCTACACTTATCAAACCCTGGTGTGAGGTCATGTCGGTCCTCACCCAGCCAGGGTGCAAGGTCAGCACCCGAACACCATAAGGGGCCAGGTCAATCGCCATAGACTTGGAGACCATAACAAGCGCAACTTTTGAAGCTCGATAGGCATAACAACCACCACTGGAATTTTCTTCAATAGAACCCATCTTGGAGCTTATATTGACTATTTTTCCCTTAGCCGCAATCACCCTATCTTTTAGCTGCTGGACAACACGTAATGGTCCAACACAATTAACATTAAATACGGACAACATGGATTCTGGCTCAATATTATCTAAGCTTTGTCCCTGTTGCTTATTCGGCCCGTAGATACCCGCATTATTGATTAACAGATCCAACGGTGAAGGAAAAGAATAGGGGGCATGATTTGACTGATCAGCGACAACATCCCACTGTACAAGGGTGAGATTGTCATTATCTATTTCTCGCAGTGAACTTGCATCAGAACGATAGCAAGCCCAAACCTTGGCCCCTTGTTTTAGATAATACTGAACAAACGCCAGCCCTATCCCTCGACCAGCCCCCGTTATAAGAACATTCATAGAAGCCGTTTGTTATTCATGCAGCTCAACAACACCAGGGAATTTAGCGGCATATCGTTTTATCCACTCCATCGCTGCCTGTTCACCGGATAGCCTTCTGCCCTCTTTTATCAGGGCCTCGCGCTTGTAATGCTCAATATGGCAAACCTGCTCAATCATACGCGCACGATAAGCATCCTCAGGATCACAAAATGAGACACCGATATCATAATGGTCGCCACGTTTTCGACACCACTTGACGACTGTCATTGAGGTAAAAGATGGCGTTACGAATTTAATCGTAATATTTACTTTAGAACCAGGTTTGATTCTATTTTTTGAAATGAAGGAAAGACCACCAAAACTTACATCATGTAAGTTTTCTATGTTTTGCACATCGACCCCATCAACCTCAATGGGGATGTCAGATGGATGACGGATATATTTACGCATCTATGTAATCCAGTTAGACCGGTATCCTTACTTCGACAAATCTAAAACCGCGACATAACCAAGCTTATATCTATTTTGACAGGCATTCAACAAACCCGTTCAATCACGCAGTTTATAGCCCTTATGCAACATAAATAGGGTAAGACTCGCAAAACCTAGCCAAAACAACGATACAACTAACAGGCTCAAATAAGGATCCACATCAGCGACACCAAAAAATCCGTATCTAAAACCATCAATCATATAGAAGAACGGGTTGAATTTGGACAATATCTGCCAGAATTCAGGCAACGAGTGAATAGAATAGAAAACACCACTCAAAAAAGACAGGGGCATAATTATAAAATTCTGAAAGCCAGCCATATGATCAAATTTTTCAGCCCAGATTCCAGCGATAATACCAAGGCTTCCTAGCACTGCGCTGCTAAAAATTGCAAATATCAACAACCACAAAATACTGTGTAATGGTAAATCGACAAAGAAACTGGCGACTATAAATATCCCTAGCCCAACAGATAATCCACGGATAATCGACGAACCCAGAAATGCCAGATAAAACTCAAGATATGACAACGGCGTTAACAACACAAAAATGATGTTGCCGGTAACTTTAGATTGCACCAGGCTTGAAGAACTATTGGCAAACGAATTTTGTATGATGGACATCATCATCAGGCCGGGGATTAGAAAAGCCGTGTAACTGACATCATTGTAGACGTTGACACGCCCTTCCAGCACATGTGAAAAAACCAGCAAATAAAGCAACGCCGTCATGATTGGCGCCAACACTGTTTGCAGGGCGACCTTGCCAAATCGTCTCAGCTCTTTGTGAAAAAGTGTATACATCCCCTGCCAGTTCATCCGTTCGCCTGCCTGGTAAGCTCAATAAAGACATCTTCCAGGTCAGCATCTTCAGTACGCAGATCAATGATCTCAGCCCCCAGAGATCGCAAACTATCGACTAGAGAAATAATTGTGTCAGTGTCTCTATTAAGAACAAATTCGAATCTAGTACCATCGCAAGATTTAAGCTTATCTTTTAATAAGTCAGTCAAATTGTTAATAGGCTTTGATAAAGTCACCGACACCGTGCAGGTCGAGCCTACACCACGCGCCAGCAGCGATTCTTTGCTATCCAGGGCGATCAGTTGCCCCTGATTTACAATTGCAATGCGCTGACAAAGGTTCTCTGCCTCTTCCAGATAATGAGTCGTCAGTACAATCGTATGACCATCATTGTGCAATTCCTTAACAAAGGACCACAGGGAGCTGCGCAGTTCGACATCAACACCGGCTGTGGGCTCATCTAAAATGACAACCTCAGGTTTATGCACCAATGCCTGCGCTATCAATACACGCCGTTTCATACCACCAGAAAGGGCACGCATATTTGAATCAGCTTTATCCGTGAGATTGAGGCCCTCAAGCAGGGCGTCTATCCAGGCAGGTGATTGCTTGGCCTTACCAAAATAACCAGCCTGAATTTGCAGAATTTCACGGACAGAGAAAAAGGGATCAAACACCAACTCTTGCGGTACTACACCAAGCGACTGCCGAGACTGACGATAGCTGGAAACCACATCATGCCCCATGACTGAGACGTGGCCACTATCCATACGGGTTAGGCCCGCAATAATATTAATCAGAGTGGATTTACCCGCACCATTCGGCCCCAGCAGGCCAAAAAACTCGCCCTTTTCAATGTTTAGGCTCAGCCCTTTTAGGGCATGTACGTCGCCATAATGCTTGTGCACATTGTCGATCTGTATGGCCAGATTCATTTGAGATGGCAGGACTCGATGATGTCTCGTACAAGCTGAGGACCACGATAGATCAGACCACTATAGACCTGAACGAGCTTCGCTCCTGCATCAAGCTTGGCCTGGGCATCTTCTGCACTAAGGATTCCACCTGCGGCAATAATCGGAATCTTCTCACCCAGCCGTTCATAGAGTGTTTTTACAACTGCTGTTGATTTCTCAGTCAGTGGTGCGCCGCTAAGTCCCCCCTGCTCTTCACCATGTTTAATACCTTCAACACCGGTTCTAGTGATTGTGGTGTTGGTTGCAATCACGCCATCAATCTCATGGGCAAGCAAGGCGTCTGCTACTGTGTGCAAAGCTTCTTCATCCATATCAGGGGCTATTTTTAAGACCAGAGGAACATATTTGCCATGCTCTTCACTTAAAGCACCCTGGGCTTGCTTAAGCGCACCCAACAAGCCTCCCAACTGATCCTTCGACTGCAGGTCACGTAGATTGGCCGTATTAGGTGAAGAGATGTTTACTGTGACATAGCTTGCGTATGGGTAAACTTTTTTCAAACAAATCAAATAATCGTCAACAGCATTTTCCATAGCCGTATCAAAATTTTTACCTATGTTAATACCGATAATTCCGTTAAAAGTCGCTTTTTTAACTTGCTCGACCAGATGATCAACACCGTGATTATTAAACCCCATGCGGTTAATAATCGCCTCGGCTTCGGGCAGTCTGAACAGTCTAGGTTTGGGATTGCCCGCTTGTGGCCTGGGCGTAACGGTACCAATTTCTATAGCGCCAAAACCCAATGCCGCAAGCGCATCTATATGATCACCATTCTTATCAAGGCCTGCCGCCAAACCAACCACCGATGGGAACTTAAGCCCCATCACCTCAATTGATTTCGACGCTGCTAATTCAGGCCTGCCAAGCAAGCCTGTCTTATAAGCAACATCAAGAGTTTTTAGGGTTAGTGTATGCGCTGTTTCGGGATCGAGACGGAATACCAAAGGCCTAAGCAAAGAATAAAGACCGAACATCAAGCGTGTTACTCCGGTTAAAGATGTGCCCGCCAAAAGGCAGGCACAGATAGAAATTAATTTATTGAAATAATCTTACGTTCAACCAAGGCATTGATAACCTGTTCAACACTTTCTTCAATACTTTGCGCTGCGGTATCAACCGTAATCTCTGGTTTTAGTGGCTCTTCATAGGGTGAATTAATGCCGGTAAACTCTGAAATATCACCCGCCCGGACCTTTTTATACAGCCCCTTCACATCACGCTCTTCACAGACACTGAGATCGCATTTGCAATAAACCTCAATAAAGTCACCCTCATTAACCAGCTCACGCACGACAGCACGGTCAGAACGGAACGGTGAGATAAAAGCCGTCAGAGTCATTACACCACTTTCAATGAACAACTTTGACACTTCACCAATCCGACGAATATTTTCGGTACGATCAGTATCAGAAAAACTCAAATCCTTACATAGACCATGGCGGATATTGTCACCATCAAGTACATAGGTGCGACAACCAAGTTTGAAGAGACGGTCTTCAACGGCATGGGCAAGACTAGATTTACCTGCACCAGAAAGTCCCGTAAACCAAAGAATGGCGCTCTTATGTGAATTCATCTTTTCACGATCAGCACGACTAACTGTTGCCGTGTGCCAGGTAATATTCTCAGATACGGTCATCTACATGCACCCTATTTATAACTATATGATTTTTCATGAAAATTGGATCAGCCGATAAAGGCTATAACAAGGCCGGCATTTTACACTAATTCAAGCCTGGCTGGATAAACTGGCAAGCTAAAATGGCCAGACCATCGGCACAATTAACAAACTGATGCAGCCAACCAGAATCGTCAACGGCAAGCCCATGCGAATAAAATCAGCAAAATGATAACCACCAGGGCCAAACACCATGAGATTAGTCTGATAACCAATCGGTGTCGCAAAACTGGTGGATGCCGCCACCATCAGCACAATCACAAATGGCATATAACTGACACCCAGCGTCGTTGCCATCGACAACACAACAGGAAACATCAGCACTGCAGCAGCATTATTGGTAATCATGGCTGTTAGCAAGGCGGTGGCACAATAAACAGCCGCCAATGCGATTAACGGATCACCATCACCGGTCAATTCAACGATCAAACCGGCAAGGTAATCTGCCCCACCAGTCTGATACAAGGCCTGACCAAGCCCAAACGAAGCGGCAATCACAACCAGAACCTGCAAATCAACAGAGCGCCGGGCATTACTACCCGTGAGGCAACGGCTTAACATCATCAGCCCAGCAGCAACAAATGCGGCCTTAAGCATTGAGACCAAGCCGGTCGAAACCAATACCACCATTACCAGCAATATAGCCAAAGACAATACAGCCCGGTCATGACGCGGCGGACTACTGCCCTGCAACTCACTGACCAGAAAAAAATCACGCGAATTGCGGTGCCGCTCTATAAAGGCTAATGGCGCTTCCAACAAAAGCGTGTCGCCCGGCTGGAGGATGACTTCACCAATTTTCATCCTCAGTTGTTCACCATTTCGAGAGACCGCAATAATAACGGCGTTGTAATGAGACCTAAACTGGCTGTCCTTAACCGTTTTACTCAGCATAGGACTTGTATCCGAAACCACCACCTCGATAAAGCTTCGGTCTGGCCGTGGGGTATTTATCTTGAAAACCTGATCTGAGGCAGGTTTCAGCCCCCTTATTTTTTGCAAGTCGACAACTGAATCGATCACGCCAGCGAAGACCAACCTATCATTTCCTTCCAAACGCTCTTTTGGTGATACCGCCGGAAGAATATTATTTCGCCGCTCAATTTCAACCAGATATAAACCATTCAGTTGCCGCAGGCCGGCATCTTCGATGGATTTACCATCGATGCCACTACCAGGCTCTACCAACATTTCAACCGTATACTGACGCACATCAGAAAATTGAGTGATAGCAGATTTACGCTCAGGCAGCAGCCATTTACTGGCAATCAACACGTAAAAGAAAACCAATACCACACAAGGAACACCGACCCAGGCAAGTTCGAACATCGACAGTCCGTCACCACCAGATTCTTTTATAACCAGTCCATTCACAATCAGGTTGGTACTCGTTCCGATCAAAGTACAGGTTCCGCCAACGATAGCGGCATAACTGAGTGGCATTAACAGTTTAGAGACTGAAATCTGGTATTTACGCGCCCAATCATTGACTGCCGGTATCAACATGGCTACCACGGGGGTGTTGTTCAAAAAAGCGCTCATGGCAGCGACTGGTGCCATGATGCGTAGCTGGGCGTTGCCGACAGAACTGGGCCGGCCTAACAAAGTATCAGTAATCCAATTGATGGCACCTGTTTCTCTAAGGCCGGCGGAAACGACAAACAATACGGCGACAGTGACCATGCCTTCATTGGCGAGGCCTGATAATGCCGCTTCAGGCGTCAATATGCCAAACACCAAAAGCAGCGTCAGTCCCCCCATCAAGACAACGTCAGCAGCCCAACGGGTCATTACCAGAGAGACAAAACAAGTGGTGATCACTGCAATAGTGATCCATGCGTCTAGATTCATACTTAAATAAAAAAAGGCTGGTAAATACCAGCCTTTCATTCTTTCACAGTTATGTGGGATTTAAAACTCTTCCCAGTCATCCCCTCCACCACTCTTAGGTGCCGGTGCAGGTCGAGTTCGCGTTGCCGCAGGAGCTGCCGGCCTACGAGCCGCCGTTTGTGGCGCTGGAGCCCTTCTTGGTGCTGGTGCACCGCCCTGATCCAAATATGACTCATCTATAGAGAACTGACCAACCAGATGTTGCAGTCCAACCGACTGATTCGCCATCGACTCACTCGCAGCGGCCGCCTCTTCAACCAAGGCTGCATTTTGCTGGGTAACTGATTCGAGCTGGGTAATCGCCTTGTTAATCTGATCGATACCAGTCGCCTGCTCCTGACCGGCCGCAGCAATTTCGGCGATAATATCACTGACCTTCTTAGACGCTACAACAATCTCTTCCAGGGTTTTACCAGACTCATCAACCAGGCGACTGCCCTCTTCAACCTTGCTGACACTATCTTTGATCAGCCCCTTGATTTCCTTCGCCGCAGCGGCACTACGCTGGGCCAAGCTTCTTACCTCACCTGCCACTACCGCAAAACCACGTCCTTGCTCACCGGCACGTGCAGCCTCAACCGCAGCATTCAGTGCCAGCAGATTGGTCTGGAAGGCAATTTCATCAATGACGCTGATGATATCTTCAATCTTCTTGCTACTGGCATTGATTTCAGACATGGCAGTAACTGCATTACTGACAACATCGCCACCCTTTTCCGCCTGTTCTCTGGCGCCACTGGCAAGCTGATTGGCCTGACGGGCATTATCAGCATTCTGTTTGACCACACTGGTCATTTCTTCCATGGTTGATGCTGTTTCTTCAATAGAAGATGCCTGCTCTTCCGTACGTTGACTCAGATCAGCATTGCCTTGTGAAATCTCACCCGCACCACTACTAATGCTACCGGCAGACTGGGTAATCTCACCCATCATCTGTTGCAATTTCGACATTGAATCGTTCAATGCTTCACTCAAAACAGCGAATTCACCTTGAAACTCACCTTCCATTGACTTGGTAAGGTCACCCTCAGCCAGACTTTGAATAACCCGCGTCGATTCACGAATAGGATCAACTACGGCTTGCATCATGCTATTCACCTGATCGCCCAGCCCCTTCATAAACCCACTATATTTAGAGGTATCAATACGTTGATCAAGATCACCAGCGACTGCTGCCTCAATCAGTTTTTCCAACTGATCTTCAGCATCAGTTTGTTCAGTCAGATCTTTCCATTCAACCATGTTGCCCATGTATTCACCATCAGGGCCAAGGATCGATGTCGCGTTCACCTCAAACACTAAATCCAGCAGACGTATTTTACTTCTTGCTGGCAACCGTGATGCATCTGCCAACAAACTGCGTTGATGAGCAGGGTTTTTATGAAAGGTATCAATACAGACACCAACCAAGTTATTAGGGTCTATGCCCGGGAATATTTGCCTCAATTCTGTCGCTCTATTATTTAATAAACTAACAACAGCTTCATTAACAAAAGTAATATTAAGATCGTTATCGCACAGCATCAGTGCCGTCTCTGCACCTTTTACCGCTGACATCAAACGCAAAATTTCAACCTCACTGGCACGTAATGCCGTCACATCTGACCATTCCAGGGTATTGCCAACATACTGTCCCTCAGCATCGACTATGGCGGTAACGTTCAACGCAAACTTCAACGCACCAATGCTAATATCGGTTTGATACGGGAGATTACTTGCATCCGCCAACATATTACGTTGATGCGCTGGGTTTTTATGGAACATATCTATACAAGAACCGATCAAAGCACTTGGATTAAAGCCAGGAAAGGCCGCCGATAATTCTGTTCTGTATTTTTCCAATAAAGCTACCGACGAATTATTGGCCGAGGTAATGATAAAATCTCTATCAATAGTAATCATCGCCTGCATAGAGGCATCGACAGACCCCTGCAAACGCGCCACGTGATTTTCACGACTTCGTAATTCAGTTACATCTGACCATTCCAGGGTGTTACCCACATAATTACCACTGGTATCGACCATTGCAGTAACGTTCAACGAAAACTTCAACGCACCAACACTGATATCGGCTTTATGAGGCAGGTTGTTCACGTCATCCAGCAGCTTACGTTGATGCGCCGGATTTTTATGGAACATATCAATACAAGCCCCTATCAAGGCGCTGGGGTTAAAACCGGGAAAAGCGGCTAAAAATTCCGTTTTATAACCTTCCAATAAATCCATCGTCGACTTATTGGCGTAGGTAACGATAAAATCGCGGTCGACCATCATAATAGCTGTTTGAGCCCCATCCAAAGCGGATTGGAGACGGGCGGCCTTGTCATCGTTATTAGCTGTAGGTCCATCTATTGTATTCATGGTTTCACTAACCTCTTGGTTACCATCTGTCATGTTGAATCCTGCAAATGACAGTAGACATGTAAAATTAATAGTCAAATCAGCGGTATTAACTACAAATACGGCTACCCCTTGAAATTGTGTATCGGATCAATTCCTAGGAACTTTAAATAAATATTCAATTAACTCTATGATGTTAATAGCATATTTTTAATAAGTGATTAACTAAGGATTGCCCCAGTCTAAACCCAGCCAAATATCTATATTTAGCATTAAGCTTTTGAAAGAAAATAAAATTTTGCTGTATCATTCACAAAATTAATTACAAATAATCACAGAAACAGCTAATGGCACAAGAACATAATCAAAACCTTGAGACAAAAGACAGCGCTCTAGAGAAGGTATTTAATAAAGTCCTGACACCACTTGAAGAGTTTATCCACAAGGAAACCACCAGTGGTTTTCTACTGATGGCCTGCACTGTGATCGCCCTGGCAATCGTCAACTTTGGTTTTATTGATAGCTATCAACACGTCCTACATGCCCCTGTAGGCCTGACAATTGGCAGCTGGGTATTGGAAAAAACACTGCATCACTGGATTAATGATGGCTTGATGGCATTGTTCTTCTTCGTTGTTGGTCTTGAAATCAAGCGCGAAATCATTGTTGGCGAACTGTCTGATATCAGACAGGCTAGCCTGCCTATTGTTGCCGCAATCGGTGGCATGGTCATCCCTGCCTTGGTCTATTCAGCTATCAACAGTGAAGTTAATGCTGCCAACGGCTGGGGAATTCCTATGGCCACCGACATAGCCTTTGCCGTCGGCGTGCTGGTTCTGCTTGGCACGCGCATCCCCAAGGCCCTGCTGACATTCCTGGTCGCGCTGGCGATTGTTGATGATTTGGGTGCAGTCGTCGTTATTGCCCTGTTTTACACCGACACCATCTATTTGGGAGCACTTGGGGTAGCAACGGCATTGTTTGCATTGCTAATAATGATGAACATCTTTGGTATACGTAAACCACTACCCTATTTTTTGATAGGTCTACTGCTATGGTTAGCCATGCTTGAGTCCGGTATCCACGCCACTTTGGCCGGCGTTTTAACCGCACTGACCATCCCTGCAAGCCCCAAATTTGAACCTAACCAGTTCAGCAAACTAATTCGCGGCATGCTGGAAAAGTTTGATCGGCATCACAAACCAGGCGTGAGCATTATGCGCAATGAACAGCAGCATTCAATCCTGCAAACACTTGAGAACGGTATTCATCTGGTAGAAACACCTCTACAGCGCCTTGAACACAGCATGCATACCCCGGTGGCCTTTCTGATAATTCCGCTTTTTGCCTTGGCCAATGCTGGTGTGCCCATTGATTTTGGCACCTTGGGGGAAACCCTAAGCCACCCCGTCACGCTCAGCATTATGGCTGGTTTGATCTTCGGCAAGTTCATCGGAATTGCTGGCTGCTCATTTGTGGCGATTAAGCTAGGGATATGCAAACTGCCACAAGGTGTAAGTTTCTCTCAGATTGCAGGGGTCTCACTCTTGGCCGGCATTGGCTTCACCATGTCCATATTTATCGCTGAGCTGGCCTTCCCAGGTCAGGAAGAGTATCTGCTAATGGCTAAAAGCGGGATTTTGTTTGCATCGATAATTGCTGGTGTCTGCGGGGCCCTCTGGCTTTATCTCGCTGGCAAAGATAACAAACAGGCATAAGCGCGATGGAAAGGCGCTTTGCTCCCCATATTCAGCGCTATCTGCTTACCGGGATCATCACTGTAATCCCTATATGGATTACCTGGCTGGTATTCAACTTTTTCTTTAACCAGCTTTCCAAGGCCGGCAGGCCGTGGATAAAAGCCCTAACAGAAAAATCTGAACAACACCTGCCCGATTTAAGCCGCTGGCTGTTTGAACCCTGGTTTCAAAATTCAATGGCGGTTGTCCTGACACTACTTGCCTTATACCTGCTTGGCTGGCTGGCTAGCCGTGTGATTGGCAAGAAGGCCCTGGTGCTGGTTGATTTCATACTCAATAAAATCCCACTGGTGCAAACCATTTACGGCTCAACTAAGAAGCTGTTATCAGTGTTGCAACAAAAGCCTGAAAATTTACAAAGAGTGGTTTTGATCGAGTTCCCATCACCGGAAATGAAGACGGTTGGTTTTGTCACGCGCATTATGAAAGACCAAACCACGGGCAAAGAGCTGGCAGCCGTCTATGTACCGACAACACCCAAC
The DNA here is from genome assembly GCA_965602225.1 of uncultured Gammaproteobacteria bacterium. Taxonomy (GTDB): domain Bacteria; phylum Pseudomonadota; class Gammaproteobacteria; order Tenderiales; family Tenderiaceae; genus Tenderia. Next base: position 54,617 of record CBFCYE010000003.1, read on the forward strand.
CCTACTTCTGGTTATCTTGAGATCGTCCCAGTTGAAAGGCTTGTTTCAACCGACTGGACAGTTGAAGAGGCAATGACCTTTATTATCTCTGGCGGTGCAATTGCGCCCGATAACATCCCCTACGAAACACCTAGTCAAACAACAACTGACGAAACCAAAACTAGCTAACCAGGGCCAGCCTCGCTTTTGTGATCATGACTATGGTCGTGGTCGTGGTCGTGGTCGTGGTCGTGGTCGTGGTCGTGGTGAGTATGGTCATGACCATCAGCATCATCAAGTTTAATCTTTAAACTGCCGACCGTGTGATCAACGGAACCATCATGATGCTCATGTCCAGGTTCACTAGGGTGAAAATGTATATGCACGTGTTCATCCCCATCCGGGCCATGGCTATGACGATGGGCATGGAGAAACGTTGAAATGATGCGCTTATGTTCATCATCCATTTGACCCGTGCTTAATTTCTCATGCAGAAGTTCATGGGTCATCAAGGCCAGCGGCAACTCAAGATGATTTTCTTCAAGCAGATGACGATCATATAAAATCTCAGACGCCTGTCCATCAGCAACGAAGAGGCCATCGGCAAGCACCAGGCAACGATCACAAACATCCAGCGCTATATCCAGGTCATGGGTACAGAGAAGAATCGTTTTATCAGACTCGGCCAGCCATTGAATCAGCTTGCGCCGATTGAGCGGATCCATATTGGTAGACGGCTCATCAAACACCAGAATGTCAGGCTGATACGACAATACCGTCGCCAGAGCCAGGCGTTTACGCTCACCAAACGAAAGATGAAAAGACGATCGCTCTTCAAAACCAGTCAGACCAACGGTGTCTAAGGCCTCTGCGACACGTTCTTCAATTTCATGTTTGGGCAGACCAAGATTCAACGGTCCAAAGGCAACATCATCGAACACAGTCGGACAAAACAGCTGATCATCGGGGTCCTGAAAAACCACCCCGACCTTACGCCGAATCTGTTTCAGATTATCTTTTGTGACGTCCAGACCACCGATACTCACCTGGCCTTGTGTCGCCAAGGCAACACCGTTTAACAGGCTCATAAAGGTCGATTTACCAGCACCATTAGGACCAATCAAGGCGACCTTTTCACCCGCCTTTATTTCACAACCAGCTCCCTTAAGCACTTCATGGCCATCGGGATATGTAAAAAAGACATCCTTAACGTGAATGGCAATCTCTTTATCCATCTTCATCACTATCCTAGAACCAGGCCTGCTCGGCATTGAGGAAAATCGTCATCATGTCCAGACTAAAAATGGCAATGGCCAACAAAACCACTACACCTGCCTTAATGAAATCTTTGGCTTCAGACTTAAATTCAATCAGCGTATGCAGCTCACCCTGATAACCCTTGGACAACATCGCTTTGTAAATTCGTTCCGTACGTTCAAAGCTGCGAATCAGCAAGGTACCAACAAAACCACCCAAAATCTTCAGGGTATAGAGATCAGGTTTTTTGATAAAACCACGGGCTTTCATGGCCGTGTCCATGCGTCGCATCTCGGCCAAAAACAGGAAGATAAAACGATAGGTAAACAACATCATCTGTACCACCAGCGGTGGACATTTCAAATGCTGCAGGGCAATCATGCTGACATCAAAGCGGCGCGAGCCAAACATCACATAGGCAGCCAGGACAATAGCAATCGCCTTGATCACAATTAACATCGCAAGCCTTAGGCCCTCAATCGCATATGGCATGCCGAGAAAATAGGATTCAGTGTCACCGGGATAGCTCAGCGGCAAGATAATAAAAAAAGGCAACAGGAAGAGTACAACTACCTTTAATCCTTGAAAGATAAACTCCAGGGGAATCCGGGAAACAAACAACATACCGATAGACAAGACCAGGCCAAACAATATCAGCGGGATACTTTTAACCAGCGCCAGGCACAGAATCAGCAACAACATCGATGCAATTTTAAAACGCGGATCCCAACGTTGAATCGATGATTCAACATGGGCGTGCCTATCAATATCCAGTGACACGGCGAATTATCCTGCTTTGTTGCCAGATTGACCCGACAATAGATCAGGTTTGGTTTTTAACAGAAAGCCAACACAGGCACCGGTGACCGCACCCTCAAGCAGCATCAAGATAACGTGATAGCCCAACACCAGCTTGGCTGCGGTCATAAAGGCCTCACCTGTTGTTACCAGGGAAAGCGCCAGAATGCAGCCGGAGAATAATATCCCCATGGCACCCGCAAGCGAACCAAACACAACTTCTTTATTAGGAATAGAAACAAAATGACGACACTGCCATACACCATAGGCAAACAAGGCGCCACCGCCGAGCATGACACTATTCACACCAATTACCGAGACACCGCCAAAGCCAAAAAAGGCCTGTAGCACGACCCCCAGCATAATTGCCATGAAGGCACGCTTGCCGAGAATCACACCGGCCAGGCCGTTTAATATCAGGTGAATACTGGCGACAACTAAGGGGATATGAATAAAGTTGGCAACGAAAAAAACCGCCGTCACTACAGAAATTTTGGGAATCTCTTCGAGGTCTACTTTGCGCATGGTGGCAGCGGCCAGCAATGCAGTAACCCCAAAGCCAGTTGCGATAACCGGGCCTGAGACAATTCCATCGGCGATATGCATAAAACTACTCCATCAAATCCTGAGCGAGCGTAGCACGTAGATTATATTGATGCTACAAATCAAGATCATACAATCTACTTGTCAGAATCAGGCTTAATGGTGGCTTGACGCGCCTTGAAAAAGGCAAACAAACCTAGAAATCCAATAATGTAACCGACACCGCCAATAATGCTACTGAGAGATGCTTTTTGCTGTGCCGCAGATAATTCGCGAACCAACGGTTTAATGGCCTCATTAACAGCCTTGCGCACGACAGCATCGAGTTCCGTATTGTTCGTTATGCCGGATTCAGCTGGCTGGCTGGCTGATTGCGATGGATCGACCTCGCTAGATTGGACCGATACAGCATCAACAACGTCAGTCTTATTCAGCTCTGCCGCTGTAAGCAGGAAATCTGTTTGATGCCCCATGCCAGCATTAACAACAATCTTTAGATCAGTGCGTTGCGGCACAGCAAAACGGTACTGGCCCTGATCGTCGGTAATGCCTTCTACCAACAAACCACCATTTGGCCCCAGCACCTGAACTTTACTGTTTTGTGCCGCTTTGCCATCAACAAAATAGCCTTCGACATAAACTTCATCAGCTTCGACATAAGCAAATAGATTTACCTTATGGGCAAAAGCCTGCGGCGCAGCAAGACAACTAAGCACAAACAAGGTCGAGACAAAATATCTCTTTATATTAGTCATGTTCATTAAACGCTCTCTAGGTGAAAACATGGTCGGACTGGTGGCAGCCTCTTATTTCATATCGTGAGTTTTTAGCCAAAGCACGGCACCAATCTCAACCGGGTATTCCTTGCCATCATGAGCCATGGTTTTATCGTCCTCATTCAGCGCTGCAAAACCCCACCAACCGGCCTTGGGCATGGCATAGGTAAATACACCATTCTGGTCAGCCTTGACCACCTGGGTAATCATTGGATCAGCAGGAGGGTTAACAGGCTTACCCTCTGCATAGAATTCAACCTCTACTTCACTATATGGAACAGGTTTGCCATCAACCTTGACGACCCCCTGGAAGACATTATTAGTCCAAAGACCATAGGGACGGGTTAAAGGCACAATCTCTGTTTTCAGGCCCAGCTCTTTATCCCAGCCCTCCTCCATACCAAAGCCATTCACGACCACCTTGGTATAGTGAATAATGAAGCTCTCTTCAGCTGCTTCCCAATAGGGTTGGGGTTCAACATAGAAGACATGATCACCAGGACGCTTAAGCTTGTAACTGGTTTGATAGGTAGAAAAACTATTGCCTTCAATATCCTTCATCTTGGCGGACTTGAGTGTAGCCAATAAGCTTTCATCTTTACCGCGAATCACAACACCAAAACGTTGTGGTGCCACCATGTTCATGCCAATGCCTTCATATGGATGCCAGAACATCAAATTCAGACCAAGCTTTCTTGATTCATTCTGTTTGACCATATCATCGGCTGGAATAACCATCTGAAAGTGGGCCTGAGCCTGGCCTAGTAACAACAATGGCGCAATTGCTGTCCAGATCGCAGCATGTTTTATGTTAATCATCAAATGCCCCGCTAAAATATCGATAAAAATTAAGATTATGCAGCACTAAAATATTTCACATACTACGAAACCGCAAACTGTAACACTAAAATAATAAATCGTGCCACTGAAATCCAATGAAATAATAAGGATTGTTATTAACATTAGCCGTCGGTAGGCTAAGCAAAAAACAATTTCACAAACTATTAGTCATATAAGGTAAGGACACATGAGAGTAAACAAGTACAACTGTATAGCAGCGCTCCCATTAATGATCTCCGTCAGCGCCCAGGCCGCCGATATTGAAATCAGCGGTGCAATGGAAGTTGAGGCCGGTTTTCACAGCGATTATAACAATGTAAAAAGCAGTGATATCACCCTGGCCACGGTTGAGCTGGCGATAGACAGTCAAATTAACGACCGCGTCAGTGGCCACCTTTCACTTATTCATGAAGAAGATGACACCCCGCTTGAAGTTGATGAAGGCACCATCAGCCTTGATATGGGCAATGGCTGGAACATCAGCGCAGGTCAGATGTATATCCCATTCGGTAATTATGAAAGCAACATGATCTCTGACCCGTTAACACTCCAGATAGGGGAAACACGTGAATCTGCGCTTCAACTGGGTTTTGAGCGTGATGGTTACTATAGTGCTGTCTACATCTTTAATGGTGACAGCATCGAAACGTCAACGGCACTTAAGGGCGAAGATACTATTGAAAATTTTGGTGTTTCGATTGGCAAATCATTTGAAAACGACAAGTTCACACTTAATTTTGGTTTGGACTACATCAGCAGTATTGGTGATACAGACGGTATCTTTGGAAATTTAACTGCTGCTACGGATCATGATGCCGACGCTGCCACTGCCGATATAAGCACACTACAAAGCTACGTCAGCGGCTTTGCCTTCCATTGGATCTATAACAGAGATGCGCTTTCTTTTATTGCTGAGCATGTAAAATCAGACAGCTTCCAAGCCGCTGAGTTGGCCTTTAAAGGCCAGGGGGCAGCACCTTCAGCTACAAATATCGAACTTGGCTACGCGTTTGAGTGGGGTACGGCTGCCATAGGTTACCAAACAACGGAGGAAGCACTTAGCCTTGCTTTGCCAGAAACCAGAATCCTGTTTTCTATCTCACATGAAATCTTTGAGAATACAACCCTAGGTTACGAACACTCTATGGATGAAGATTACAGCAGCGCAGATGGTGGCACGGGCAAAGATGGTTCAACATCCACTCTTCAGCTGGCCGTTGCCTTCTAGACCAGTAAAAACATTTAAGATATGAACAGGGCGCGGCTTAATAAGCCGCGCCCTTTTTTATTTATGTGTATGTGGCAGATCCGAATCATGATGGTGGTGGGCACCCTTTGTCGGGATGGCATCCCCCATCGTCGTCATGGTCAGCTTGCCGTGTTTTACGCCTTTTATACTCACCAGCTGATCCGCAAATTGCTGTAATAGGCGCCCTTTTCCTGATACCACCAGTACTTCAAGGCAATTATGGTGATCAAGGTGAATATGCAAGACCGATTTAATATCCCCCTCAAATGAGTGCTGGATATGGATCAGATTGGACGACAAATCACGGGTATGGTGATCATAAACAATCGTGATCGTCCCAACGGTCTCTTTATCAGATTCCCACTCCTCCGCCACTATTTGTTCACGAATAAGATCACGGATAGCCTCTGATCGATTTGAATAGCCCTTTCTCTCAATTTCCTGATCAAAGCGCTTGAGCAGATCCTCCTCAATGGAGACCCCAAACCTTACCAAGTCACTCATAAACACTCCTAACCCCATGATAGTTAATGAATTAGCTTAACATTAAACAAACCAAAAAAAGTTATTTTCTAATGACACTAAAATTCTCGACCAAAACACTTAACTATTATTTAAAGATGTAGTAAATTTCAAGCTCATTCCCGACTGGAATGATCAACATTAAATATAAAAAAACACATACCTGGAGAAAACTATGTCTAACACTACTAGCAGTAAAAGGGCTAATGATTCCGACCTGATGATTTTAATTCCATTGGCTTGCATTGTTTCTGTGCTGGCAGTTGTTGCGACCACGGTCATGAGTTAACCTCCCCCCGGTTAGCCCATCAAGGCCTCTGGTGAAAGCTAGAGGCCTTTTTATTTGCCCGCAATTCTGCAGCCAGATTCAAAACACTATACTATTGCCCTTTTTTATCCTACCAGGAGTCCCCAGGTGTCTGCATTGTTTGCCGAATATGGCCTTTTTCTGGCCAAAACACTCACCATCGTTTTTGCCATTGTGGCAGTTGTTACAGGAATCATCCTGCTGGCCACGCGTGGACGAGACATGGGCCGAGAACACCTGGAAGTAAAAAAACTCAATCAGAAATATGATGACATGGCTGAAATCGTCAAGCTAAGCACGCTTGATAAAGACGAACTCAAAAAACTGGATAAAGCAGAAAAGAAACTTCAAAAGGCAGAAGCCAAACGACGTAAAGCGGGTAAATCGGACCCACGTAAACGTATCTACGTGCTGAACTTTGATGGTGATATAAAGGCCTCACCACTGTCCTCACTCAGACAAGAAATCACAGCAATCCTGACTGTTGCCACCCCTGATGACGAAGTATTCCTGAACCTTCAAAGCGGTGGAGGACTGGTTCATGCGTATGGGCTGGCGTCCTCACAACTGCTGCGCCTGACGCAAAAAGATATTCCACTCACCATTGCGGTAGATAAGATAGCGGCCAGTGGCGGCTACATGATGGCTTGCGTGGCAACTAAAATCATCGCCGCCCCTTTCTCGGTGATTGGTTCCATTGGTGTAATTGCCCAGATTCCAAACTTTCATCGCCTGCTCAAAAAACATGACATTGAATTTGAACAACTGACTGCGGGCGAGTTCAAGCGCACCCTGACGATGTTTGGTGAAAATACTGACAAGGCTAGAGAAAAATTCAAAGAAGAGTTAGAAGATACACACATCCTATTTAAAGACTTCATCAAAGAGCATCGCCCAATCGTTGATATCGACAAAATTGCGACCGGTGAACATTGGCCCGCAAAGCGTGCCCTGGAATTAAAGCTAGTTGATGAACTAATCACCAGTGATGATTACTTGCTTGAACAAGCAAAAGACAAGGATCTATATGAAATTACGTACACCATCAAAAAATCACTCGGTGTACGCATGGGCTGGTTTATACAAAGCACAATAGAGCGTTTATTAACCCAGAAAACCCTGCCGTAACTCTTATCGCCCTACAAACAAAAGGTATATAAACCACACAATTGTTAAACCATGTTAAATGTCAGCTTGGTACATTGAATTAGCACTTCTTAGCTGCCATTCTTATCCTGAGCATTTGAGTTGGTTTATATATTGAATACATTAATTAGGAGGCGCGACAATGAAACTCTCAACAAAAGGACGTTATGCCGTTACAGCAATGCTTGATCTTGCATTAAATGCTAACAATGGCAACAAAGTAACTCTGGCGGACATTTCAGAGTTTCAAGGGATTTCGTTGTCATACCTTGAACAGCTGTTCGCCAGGTTAAGACAAACCAAACTTGTCACTGGCACACGCGGGCCTGGCGGCGGCTATCGACTTTCTCGCCCTGCCAGTGAGATCACCATCGCTGAAATCATTCATGCCGTTGATGAGCGTACCGGCAAAGAAAAGGTGATGAAGCTTGATGAAAGACATCAAAAGACACAACAACTGTGGCAGGCATTAAGTAGCAATATTAATGACTATCTCAGCCAGATTAGCCTCGGCGACCTGATTGAGGACAATAAACATGAGAGTCTACCGGCTACTGACAACCAGACTGATCTTTTGAATATCGACAGCTGGTCAAGCCAACAAAGGGGCCGCGCATCTGTTGTGTAACTGAATAAAAAGCATACAGCCTAAAAGCCCGGCATTGCCGGGCTTTTTTGTTGCTGACACTCTTATCAAGTATAATTTTGGCAAAATTACCAACACCTATTAGTTAGAATGCCTGAACATATAATCTATCGAAACTCTAGTGACGATGGTGTCATCGAAATCAGCCAAAACCAACATACCCGTTCACTATATTTTGGCAATGATGCCAAACAAAGTTGCATGGATATTTTTCAGCCGAGTCGCTTAGTACTTTCATATACACGGGCAATGATGGCAAGTCTGTTATTTCAGCCTCAACCACAGAAAATATTGATGATCGGACTTGGTGGCGGGTCGATTGCAAAGTTCTTATTGCAACATTACCCCGACTGTTCAGTCGACATCGTTGAGATCAGGGCTGATGTTGTCAAAATAGCCCATGCTTATTTCAACCTACCTGAAGATGAACGTATGCAGATATTTATAGATGATGCGTCACGATTCTTACGCAATCAAAATGGTCGTTACCCACAATATGACCTGATATTGATTGATGCCTTTAACCACGATGGCGTATCAGAAAGCATTAAGACATTTGAGTTCTTTGAACATTGTGCCGAACGGCTGAATGAAACAGGTGTTGCGGCAACAAACTTATGGAACAACAAAAATGACCACTCACATGAAATCAACCAAACGATGGAGCACATCTTTAACCACAACGTTTTAAATCTACCGGTTCCTGATAGAGGCAATGTCATCATTTTTACGACCAAGAATAAACGTGCGCTACAACTAGCCAATGTAAATAATTTTGCGACTAATCTTGAGAACAATCTCGGACTGGAGTTCAGTGAGTTTTCACGACAAATAAAGCGCGCCAATCGCTGGCGAAGCTTAGGCAGATTATTTGTCTAATTCAATAAAAGCCTCTGCTGAATTTTTGTGTGGCACGCTATGGCAACGTTCACACGTCCACAGACTGAATGAGACCTTGTCGTGACAACGGCCACAAAACTCCCCCTTGAGTATCTTCTCCATCGTTACAGGGTTTGCTTCGTACTGTGGTTGAAAAATTTTGGGGTGGCAGTTATTGCAAGTCAGCCATTCCGTATGTGCCAGGTGAGGAAACCTGACATACGGCATATTGGAGGTCTGCTTCATAATGATGTCCATATCCGTTTCCAGCATCATTTCACCACCAAACTCATCACCACTCAGGCTGCGACGCGGGTTTATTTTGCCATCACGAAGCGCCCTGACCCAGTCAACCCGGCCTCTTCTATCCAGCGGAAAATCAATCATTGCCTCAACAGGCTCTTGCAGTATCTGAATGGTTTCATTCTCAGGATCATGAATACCATCCTCAACAAGGCGTTGAGTTTGATAGGTATCGGCTGCTGAGGCTGGACTACCAGCCAGAATCAGGAAGATTATTGCCAGGCTACGCCACATAATTATCCATCCATTGAAAATACATAAGGCAAAACGATACGAACTTTTGTCAATGAATACAAGTTGTTTAGGCTAGTTCAGCAGTTTTACTGACTAACAACACAGACTTACTTGGGTCGCACGGCTTAATCAAATATAATCCGCAGCCCAAGCTGTGAATTTAAGGATTATTACCACATGTCATCAATTATTAGCCGCCTTACATCAGGCTTGATGCTCGCCACATTGATACTGGTAAATACAGCCGCTGCCCAATCACTAAACAGCACTGAATTGCAACAGATTATAGAAAAGGCCAATAATGGTGATTTTCTGGCCCAGGCAGACCTGGCAAACCGCTACCACGTTGGTGAGGGCATCGCTCAGGACATGTCAAAAGCTGCATTTTGGTATAAGAAACTAGCAAACAATGAAGTTGCTGAAGCACAGTTAGCACTTGGACTTATGTATATCAAGGGAGATGGTGTTGAGCCAGATAATTCCCAGGCACTTCATTGGCTTCAACGGGCCGCTGAACAACGCCTTCCGGCGGCGCAGTACCTGCTAGGCGTAGCCCATGCAGAAGGCCATGGCGCAGAAATAGACAGACAAAAAGCTTATATGTGGTATGAAATTTCAGCCGCTATGGAATATAAGAATGCCATTGAAGCGCGCGACGAACTCGCCAAACAATTATCCAAACAAGAAATACTGAGTGCTGAAAGACTAGCCACCGAATGGTGGATGAAGTTCCACGACTAGAAAACAACCAGCCTAGGCTGAGTGTGAAGCGACTAGCAAGTCAATCTCATGCTTGGCCTTGGCATGACCGGATTCACCCGCCATACGAAACCATTCCAAAGCCTTTTCAATGTTACGCGCAACACCCCAGCCATTCCGATAGAGTGTGCCGACATAATATTGCGCTTCAGCATCACCTTGGCTGGCTGCGGCCATAAATGACTCAGCCGCTTTGTTCATATCACGAATATTGCCGTCCGCCTGCATATAAACCAGCCCCAGGTTAAACTGCGCGCTAATTTCACCCTGCTTGCTGGCAAGACTGTACCACTGGATGGCTTGAGCATAATCTTGTTCTACGCCAATCCCTTTGTGAAACATAAAACCAAGACTAGATTGAGCAGTTGCATCACCTTGGCGGGCAGAATTTTTATACCACATGATGGCGCGTTGGAAATCCTGCTCAACACCATTACCGCTGCGATACATATAGGCAAGGTTGTTTTGTGCCCCTGCATGTCCCTGCATAGCCGCTTTATAAAACCAATCAAAGGCTAATTTAGTATCCTGGACAACACCATCGCCACTCAGATACATATGGGCAATGCTGGCCTGTGCTTCAGGATGCGCCTGCTCGGCAGCTTTCAACAACCAAGTCATGGCTTTTTCATAATCTAATTCAACACCTACGCCTTTTTTATACATAAAACCAAGGCTGTACTGGGCATAACTATAATCTTGCTCTGCCGCTGCTTTATACCATGTAGTGGCAAGATCATAATCGATAGCAACACCATCACCGTAATAATACATATCAGCCAAAGCATACTGGGCAGCGGCTAGCTTATTGTCCGCCGCCTTGCTCAGCCATTTCAGTGCCAGCCAGGTATCGTGAGGGATGCCCTCACCTTTGCTGTACATATAGCCAATACTGAATTGACCATAGGCGTCGCCTTGAACAGCAGCCTTACGGTACCACTTGGCTGCCTCACTATAATTCTGGCTTACGCCTTCACCGTAATAGAACGAATCACCAAGATTACTTTGGTCTGCAGGGCTGGCAGCATCAAAAATACTGGCTTTGCAATCATAGGTAAACTGTTCATCTTGTTGCCAGTCAAAACAACTCAAATTGATAGTTTGAGAGCTGATATGGGTTAGGGTTTTACCCGTACTTGCTGAAACCGGAGCCATTACCAACACAAGAGCGGGAAGCATGCCTAAGGCAAAATTTCTGGCGATTATATTTTTCACGACTAAAACCTCATAACCTTCTGATTTATTAAGCCTTTTATCACCGCTAACTCGTACAAACAACTCCAACAACAATAATAAGCTCACTAGTTATATCGGTATTAATTAACTGATCTTTAATAAAAATGAAGTAAAAAATGACTAATTTTAGGCTCAAGATTTGTCGCAAATTGCCGTATTTAATAGGTGCGTTGCTATCAACTGACAACGCAAACATCTATCAGCAGCAAGCAGTAAGAAGGAGTTTTAGTCACATGCAGGTCAACACCCCACCACGCCGTCGAACCCTTTTGGTAATAATGGATGGCTTTGGAATCAATCCCAGCAAGATCAACAATGGTATCGCCGCAGCAAAAACACCCCGTTTGGACGAATACTTTGAACGCTATTGCTTCACAGAATTACAGGCCTCCGGCAGTGCCGTGGGCTTACCTGAGGGCCAAATGGGCAATTCAGAAGTCGGACACTTAACGATGGGGACTGGGGCAATACAAAGACAGGACCTGGTCAAAATCAATGACTCAATCATTGATGAAAGCTTTTATGAAAACCCCATACTCATTGCCGCCGTCACAAAAGCCAAACAACAAAATAAACCAATACACCTGATGGGGCTTGTTTCAGATGGTGGCGTGCACAGCCATATCAGTCATTTATTTGCCTTGATCGAACTATGCCGGCGCCACCAAGTAACACCCTTGCTGCATGCAATTACCGATGGCCGCGATACCGCGCCACAATCAGCGATTGACCACACAGAGCAAATAGATACTGAATTGGCCAAGGCTAACGGCTCTGTCGCCAGTGTCTGCGGTCGATATTTCGCCATGGATAGAGACAAACGCTGGGATAGAACAGAACTTGCCTGGCAGGCACTTATCAACAATCAAGGTCGCAAAGCAAGTTCATATCGTGAAGCGATTGAATCTGCTTATGCGGCTGGTGAGACCGATGAATTTATAAAGCCGGTCATCTTGCCGAACGGCAAACCAATCACAACAAATGATGCGGTGATCTTCTTCAATTTTCGCAAAGATCGGACACGCCAGATTACAGCTGCACTTTCGAAACCTGTATTTGACAGTTTTGAACGTGCTGACTTTAAACCTATCAATGTCACTTGTTTCACCAATTACGACAGCTATTTTGACCTACCCTACGCCTTTGATGAAGAACTGGCTGAGGCAACACTTGCTGAAACGATCAGCCATGCCGGATTAAATCAGTTCCATTGTGCTGAAACAGAAAAATATGCCCATGTGACATATTTTTTTAACGGCGGGAAAGGCGAAGCATTCGCCAATGAAGAGCGTTTGATTATTCCCTCACCCAAGGTTGCCACCTATGATGAGCAGCCGGAAATGAGTGCTCATGTGGTTGCCGATTGCGTCATCGAAAAAATGCATAATCAGCAGCATTCATTCATCGTTGTTAACTTTGCCAATGGCGATATGGTTGGTCACACCGCAATAAGAGACGCGGTAATAAAGGCCATTGAGGCATTGGACCACGAGGTTGGCCGTGTGCTTGATGCGGCAATTAAAGCGGAATATTCAGTTGTTGTCACCGCTGATCATGGCAACTGCGAACAGCTTATTGATCCAGTCACAGGCACACCGCACACTCAGCACACCACCTTTCCAGTACCGTGCATGATCATTGACCAGATCAAATGGCAATTAACCAATGAAGGTGGATTAAAAGACGTCGCCCCAACCGTATTACAACTAATGGGCTTGCAACAACCAGGGGCAATGACAGGCCATTCTCTACTGCTTAAACCTATGGAGTCTTCCGCAGCAATGAGACAAGCAGGGACTAGCGGATAGTCCCTGCACTTACACCACTGATGCGCCCCAAAGTCTCGGCCATGACGATACCAAGCTTGCCAGCGAATTGTTCAAATGGATCTGGTTTAATGGTGTAATCAACCATTTTTTCCTGGCCGATAATCTCACGGGCCACATAACTGGCGCTGCCCAAGCCATCAATCAAACCCAGCTCAACACTCTGTTCACCGGTCCAGACCAGACCGGAAAAAAGCGCTTCATCTGATTTCAGGCGATCACCTCGCCCTGCCTTAACCACATCAATAAATTGTTGATGAATATTGCCGAGCATTGATTTGATATGGGCAACATCCTTATCTTTCAAAGGTGAGAATGGGTCGAGAAACCCCTTACTCTCACCAGCAGTTAACATACGTCGTTCCACACCTAGTTTTTCCATGCCATCAACAAAACCAAAACCACTCATGATCACACCGATAGAGCCAACGATGCTGGCTTTGTCGGCGTAGATTTCATCTGCTGCCGAGGCAATGTAGTAGCCACCAGAGGCACACATATCAGAAATCACTGCGTATAGACGTGTATCGGGATAAAGCCCTCGCAAGCGTTTGATCTCGTCATAGATATACCCCGATTGGACCGGACTACCGCCAGGGCTGTTAATGCGCATGATAATGCCTGAGACATGTTTGGCCTCGAAGGCATCACGCAGACTGGTGACGACATTGTCGGCACTGGCTTCGGCATTATCGGCAATCACACCGCGCAGCTCGATTATCGCCGTATGCGGTTTACTCGATGTCAGGCCTGTTTCGGAACCTGGTATCAAGACAAGCAAAAATACCACCAGATAGGTCACCATGAATAGTTTGAAGAATATCCCCCAGCGTCTGGCGCGGCGCTGTTCCTTCAACGCACCCATCGCCAAATTGCTTATCAGCTCGCGTTCCCAGGGCTCGTTATTAGTCTCTTCTTTCATGCTTTTCTCATCAATTAGTGGGTTTTCTGTCCAGGGGTCTTTTGAGTCTGGAGTATTGTTTTCGATCACACCGATATCAACCAATTAGTTAAATATTTATAGCCAGCCACTGCGCCATTTCATCAACACTATTCAAACAGGCCAAGGGCTTATAACTCTGCAGCCGCTCACCTTCATGTGCACCGTAACTTACTGCCAGTGCTGCCGTTCCTGCCCGCTGCGCCATTTCGAGATCATACTCTGTATCGCCTACCATCAGGGTTTTTTCAGGCTTCACACCCAGCTCATCCATTATCTCACGCAACATCATCGGATCGGGTTTGGATGATGTTTCGTCAGCGCAGCGGGTCGAGTGAAAATAACGGCTGCAGTCCGTCTGTTGCAACACCCTGTCCAGCCCTTTGCGCCCTTTACCAGTGGCAACGCCAAGCCAAAGTTGACGCTGCGTCAATGCCTGCAAAATGCCATGCACGCCTTCGAACAAAACCTCAGGCTGAGAACAGCTCACCAGAAAATGATGCCGATAACGATCAGTAAACATAGGAATAAGAGCCGATTCAGCAACATCATGCAGGCTTTCTATTGCCTCCCGCATCCCCAGGCCAATGACATTGCGACATTCCACATCTGTTTTGACTGGCAAACCAAGGTCAGCCCCCGCCGATTGCAGCGAAGCGACAATCCGTGCTGCCGAATCCATCAAGGTTCCGTCCCAATCAAAGACGATTAGATCAAATTTATCCGCCATCGACTCAAGCCAACTTTTTCAGAACTGTTTCCAAACTTCCATCAAGTGGGGCAGTCACCTCCAAAACACTGTCATCCCAAGGGAATTTCAGCTGCCAGGCATGCAAAAACATACGTTTCAGGCCATATTCACGCATTTTCTTGTTAAAATCCTTGTCACCATATTTTTCATCACCCGCCACCGGGTGGCCACTGTGATCAGCATGGACTCGTATTTGGTGGGTTCGACCTGTGAACAACTCCACCTCCATCAAGGTTGCCAGCTTAAAGCGCTGTTTCGGAGTAAAACGACTCGTCGCCTCCTTACCATCGGCACTCACCCTGACGATGCGCTCACCGGAGCTAACAACATTTTTACGCAAAGGCGCATCAACCAGCTGACTGCCACCACGCCATTTGCCCTTGCACAGAGCCTGATAAAACTTTTTCACTTCACCTGAGCGCATCGCACTATGCAGATGCCTCAAGGCAGAGCGCTTTTTGGCAATAAGCAGACAGCCCGAAGTATCCTTGTCCAGTCGATGAACCAACTCCAGGTTTTTACACTCAGATTTGAGTTTGCGCATCGCTTCAATCACACCAAAACTGATGCCACTGCCGCCATGCACAGCAAGCCCTGAGGGCTTGTTCAGAACAATAAGACCTGAATCCTCAAAAATAATATTTTTCTCGATCCGCTCTAAAATAGCCTGACCAGGGTCGACAACATCACCTTTTTCAGCCGTCCGAACAGGAGGAATCCTGATGATATCGCCAGCTTGAACCCTGTAAACCGGCTTGATTCTGCCCTTATTCACCCTGACCTGGCCGGTGCGTAAAAGCCGATAAATCATGCTTTTTGGCACACCTTTTAAAATAGACAGCAGAAAATTATCTATTCGTTGCCCTGCCCGGTCGGCGTCGACCTCGATCATTTTCACTTTTGGGTGGGCATTTTCCGCAAAATCAGTCATTTACCACCATTTTTAAAGCCTTCCATATATTTCCAGACAGAGGGGGAACATGTTATATTCAGAGTGTGGTATTGGCTGGCCAGGGTGCTTTTCAACCCTTTACGTAAACCGCCTCTACCTCTTAGCAATACATAATGACCTATTTTGATCCGCACTGTCAGATATGTGCGATGAACCAAACTAGCCAAGGTATTGTCAATATTTTCGACAACGTGCCAATGACTTGCTTTGGCACATGAGACAAATTTTATCACTTCGTGGCGAAGATATGAATGTCGATGAAGTGGCGCAGAGATGCGCACTGCCCTAACAAGGCACGGAAAAATTAACTAACAAACATTGGTGCACCCGTGAAAATTGCGGGGGACTGAACGAACTCTGCAATAAAACAGGCAGAGATGTATGGGTTGAAATATTAAAAAATCACCCTCGTGAACAACACAAAAAATATGATTTTTCACGAACAGGTGACACAAAATGACCTGCAAGCACTCTCAATCAGCACTGCTGAACAGATGTGCTTGGCATTGTTGACTTGCTGTACAACATAAACGTTCAGTCTCACGCGGCGAAAACACGGTTGACGCCCTAGGAGACAGTACAAATGAAAAGAATGCTTATCAATGCAACTCAAAAAGAAGAGTTGCGTGTTGCCCTTGTTGATGGTCAACGCCTTTATGACCTCGATATAGAACTACCTGGTCGCGAACAAAAAAAATCCAATATCTACAAGGGTAAAATCACCCGAATCGAACCCAGCCTAGAGGCAGCCTTCGTCGAGTACGGTGCAGATAGACATGGTTTCCTACCACTCAAAGAAATTGCCCCCAGCTGCTACGCGAATAAACCAGAAGATGACAAACGCCGTCCCAACATCAAAGAAATTTTGAGAGAAGGACAGGAAGTTGTCGTACAAATAGACAAAGAAGAACGCGGCAACAAGGGCGCAGCCCTGACTACCTTTATCAGCCTCGCTGGCCGCTATTTGGTGCTAATGCCTAACAACCCACGTGCGGGTGGTGTATCACGCCGCATTGAAGGTGAAGACCGCAGCGAACTACGTGAAGCCATGGCCGCAATGGAAATTCCTGAAGGCATGGGTGTGATTGTCCGCACCGCTGGTGTCGGCAAGTGCACAGAAGAACTGCAATGGGATCTGGACTACCTGGTACGACTCTGGACAGCTATCGATAAAGCTGGCAAGGAACGCTCAGCGCCATTCCTGGTCTACCAGGAAAGCAACCTGATCATCCGTGCCATTCGTGACTATTTCCGCCAGGATATCGGTGAAATCCTGATAGATTGTAAGGAGGTCTACGACTACGCTCAGGACTTCATGACCCAGGTCATGCCGCATAATAAGAGTAAACTAAAATTCTACGACGATAGCGTCCCCCTCTTCTCACGCTACCAAGTCGAAAGCCAGATTGAGACAGCCTTTCAGCATGAAGTTCGCCTGCCTTCCGGTGGCGCCATCGTTATTGACCGTACCGAGGCATTGGTCTCAATAGACATAAACTCATCGCGCGCCACACAAGGTGGAGACATAGAGGAAACGGCTCTAAATACCAACCTTGAAGCCTCTGATGAAATCGCCCGCCAACTGCGCCTACGCGACCTTGGCGGCCTGATCGTGATTGATTACATCGACATGAGTCCGGCGCGCAATCAACGTGAAGTGGAAAACCGACTTCGTGAAGCCCTGAAAATGGACCGTGCCCGAGTACAGATTGGCCGCATATCCCGCTTTGGCCTATTGGAGATGTCACGCCAACGCCTCCGCCCATCACTGGAAGAATCCATCCAGGCCACCTGCCCACGCTGTAAGGGTGAAGGCTCAATCCGCAACGTAGAGTCACTATCGCTATCGATTCTGCGTCTGATTGAAGAAGAGGCTATGAAGGAAAAATCAGCTCGCATCGAAGCTCAACTGCCACTACAGGTTGCCACCTTCCTGCTTAATGAAAAACGTAAAGCAGTTACCGAAATAGAAGCTCGCCACGACATTCACGTCGTTCTAGTCCCCAATCCAGCATTGGAAACACCTGCCTACGAAGTCCGACGAATCAAGAGCGAAGAACTTCGCGAACAGGATAAAACCACCAGCTATCAAATCGTCAAAGATATTGAGCCTGAAAAAGAAGTCGCCACCAAACGCAAGGCAGCGTCAGAACAACCGGCAGTGAAAAGCATCAAACCCTCTACGCCAGCGCCTAGACCGTCAGCACCAACCAAGGCCGCCAGCGAGCAACGTGAGGCCGAGGCCGGTTTTATCACTCGCATGTGGAACAGTCTGTTTGGCGGCAATAAAACAGAAGAAGCAACACCTGAAGCTGAGCAAATACAGACGCAGAAACCCGCCGAGACTTCAGCCCAACAGCGCCCAAGCCAGTCTCGTGGCCGTGGCCGTAGCCGCTCACAATCGCAGCGCGGTAGCAACCAATCACGTAATCGTCGCGGTGGTAGCAGCGACAATGTTGAGCAAAACAAACAGCAAAAATCCACAGCAAGCAGGAATGAAGCTAGCAATCAGCCTGTAGCCAAGCCTGCAACAACCACTCAGCCAGAGGCTAAAGCAGCAAATACAAAACCGGCCGAAGCAATTACAGATGCCAGCCAAACTTCACCTGCACAAGATGGTGAAAAAACTGCCAGCAATGAGAATCGCCGCGGCCGTCGCGGTGGTCGCCGTCGTCGTCGTCCATCAGGTGGTCAATCACAGCAACGTGATGGAAACATTGCGGATGCTGCCAGCGCAGCAGCTCCTGCCACTGAAACAAATGGCAATTCGCAAGCCGCAGGCAACAGTGATACGACTACTAACAAGCCAACTACAGCTGAAGCCACACAAAACATCCCAAAACCAAGACCAAGACGTGCACCTCGCCCAAAAGCAGCAGATAAACCTGACGCAGAGGTAAGCAATAAACCAGCCGAGGCAAATAAAGCCGAAACCAAACCAGTCAGCGAGCCAAGCCAGGCATCGGCGCCTGCTAGTTCG
The DNA here is from genome assembly GCA_965602225.1 of uncultured Gammaproteobacteria bacterium. GTDB lineage: Bacteria > Pseudomonadota > Gammaproteobacteria > Tenderiales > Tenderiaceae > Tenderia. Next base: position 73,540 of record CBFCYE010000003.1, read on the forward strand.
CCTGCTAGTTCGCCTGCTAGTTCGCCTGCTAGTTCGCCTGCTAGTACAGCCGCACCAGCTAGTGCTGAGGGAAAACAGAAACCTGCAGTTGTAAAACCCACGGTTGAACCGGCTGTTAATGTAGCACCGGTACAAAAATCCATGGATCTCACTCAACCTGCTGCAACTGCAGCTAAACCTGTTCCTGTTGAGGCAAGCAGCAAGCCAAGCAGCAGCCCTCAGGAATAAGCTCTACTATTGGGCTGGCAGTGTGACTGCCAGCCCTTTCTATTTAAGACGCTGCACAGATCTCATCTAGTAAGCCGCGCGAAGCATCTTCAACCAAATCCAAAACATGCTCAAAACCACTGTCCCCGCCATAGTAGGGATCAGGAACCTCCTTTTCTTCAAACAAGGCCGAGTAATCAAGAAACAGGTGTAGCCTGTGTTCAAAACCAGCAGGACAGATACGCTCTAAATTAGAGTAGTTGTCTCGATCCATCGCTAAAACGTAATCAAAACACTCAAAATCGCTGCTTTTAACCTGTCGCGCTCGAAGCGAACTGAGATCAATACCGCGCCGCAATGACGCAGCCTGCGCCCGTGGATCAGGTTGTTCACCAACGTGATGGGCATGTGTTCCTGCTGAATCAACCTCAATCACCTTATTCAGAGATTTATCATCAATAATCCTCACGAATACCCCGTGTGCAGTCGGAGACCTGCAGATATTCCCCATGCAAACAAACAAAACTTTGGTCATAATTGAGACATCCATCGATTATTTTTAGATCAAACTAAGCAATTTTGGTCTAGAATGAAAGACAACACCAGACAATAAAGGTTGGGTACTATGCTGGGTCAAATGATAAAAATGAACAATCTACGCAACCTGATTGGCCAAGAGGTCAACCATGAGGGTAGAGCCTGCAAGATCATCGAAATTTTGGAAGATGACTTTCCCGCAGTAATCCTGCAGCATCATGAACGCCAGACAAGCATTCAAGCAGATCAACACGGTGAGGCCCACCGCAAAGTTCCCAGCACAATCACTTTACCTGTCATCGACCGCGAAAGTGGTAGCTTCCATCCTGCCTTCAGCAATCTAAATTTAAGTCACTTACTCTAAAGCCTGCCTGGCCCGGGCAAGATCAGCCTCAGTATCCACTCCTGCTACAGCTGATTCATCAGCCTCAGCAACGTGGATTTTATGGCCATGCCAAAGCACACGCAGCTGCTCCAGTGATTCCATCTGTTCTAGCTCACAGGCAGGCCAGCTGACGTACTCTTTAATAAACTCGGCACGATAGGCATACAGCCCTATATGGCGAAAATGCAGTGACTGTTCAGGCAGTTCCTCCGTTGTAATAGAGAAGGCATCTCTGTCCCAAGGAATAGGGGCGCGGCTAAAATAAATAGCGTAACCATTTTGATCACTAATCACCTTGACTGCATGTGGGTCAAACAGCTCGGCGGCCGTATGAATTTTTTCTGCCAAGGTTGCAATACTGGCCTGCGAGTAATCAGCTAAATTCTGTGCCACTTGATGAATCAAGCTTGGTGGCATGAGAGGCTCATCTCCCTGCAGATTAACGACTATTTCGTCATTGTTCAGCCCCAGCTTCGTAACCACTTCAGAGAGCCTTTCAGTGCCTGAGCTATGCTGACTTGATGTCATACACACCTCCGCCGCAAACTCGCTTGCAGCATCAGCGACACGCTGATCATCAGTGGCAATGATGATATTTTCAGCACCGCTCTCTTGGGCACGTTCGTAAACATGCTGAATCATCGGTTTACCGGCAATATCGACCAGAGGCTTGCCCGGTAGACGAGTAGAGTCATAACGGGCAGGAATAACAACCGTAAACTTCACTTATCCAATCTCTTCGAGAGTGAGCCTGCGCGCCTCATCCTCGAGCATCACGGGAATATCATCACGGATAGGATAAGCCAGCTTATCTGCTTTGCAAACCAACTCATTTTGCTCTTTACGAAACTGCAACGGTCCTTTGCAAATCGGGCACACCAGAATATCTAATAGTTTTCTGTCCATACTATTGCCTGTTTTAATTAGTCAATTTTTTAAGTATTTGTAAAAGCCTTAATACCATAGGCTCGGGCAAATGCGCAGTAACCGGAACATACCACATGTTCTGGTTGGCAAATCGGCGACATTTTACCGCATCCTTTTCAGTCATAAGGATTGGCAGGTTATCTGCAAAATCCAAATCCTGAGACTGGTAATCATGGTGATCAGGAAATGAATGCTCTATAACCTCAAGCCCACGACTGCGCAGCAATTGAAAAAAACGTTGCGGATTGCCGATTCCGGCCAAGGCATGTACTCGCTGCCCAGCAAACTCTTCAAAAGTTGAAGCTAGCCCATCATTTTCAAGTGACCGTAACCCCGTCGCCTCAAGGCTCATAGCAAATTCACCACGACCAGCCAAACCATTGGCAACAACAAAGTTCACTTCATCCAAGCGTGACTGAGGCTCACGCAATGGTCCAGCAGGCAAACAGTGGCCATTACCAAAACGCCGTTCACCATCGATAACAACAATCTCAACATCACGTTTTAGACGATAATGTTGCAGTCCATCATCAGTAATGATGAGGTCACAGTTGGTATGACTTAACAACGCCTTTGCTGCGGCAACCCGGTCTGGCGCGGCAATAATTGGACAAGCACAACGCTGAGCCAACATCACGGGTTCATCACCGACCATCACCGGATCACTATCGGGGCGCACCTGCTGCGGCCAACGTTCAGCCTTACCGCCATAACCTCGCGAAACTATCCCTGGATGATAACCAGCCTTCTGCAGCAGGCTAACCAACCAAACCACCAGTGGTGTCTTACCTGTTCCACCGACGCTAATATTGCCCACCACAATAACTGGCACAGGCACAGCATAGCTTGGCAACAAGCCCAATCGATAAGCAAAACGTCGCGACATTACCAGCAAGCGAAACAACCATTCCAGTGGCACTAGCAACATAGAAGTTGTTGAGGAATACCAGCGCTTTTCAAGCCAGTTCATGGTGTTATTGACTGTTCTAGCAAGAAGAAAAAGGCTTACTGTTCATTTTGATTTCGAGTGGCTATCGACATCCGTACTAGACCAACTTGTCGCGCGGCATCCATTGCAGTCACCAATGCTTGATGTGGTGAATTGGCATCGGCACTGATAATGAGCGGTGGATTTTTTCTGTCCCCCTTGGTCTTACGCAAAGCCCGTTTCAAGGTATCCAGCTGGGTATTAATCACAAGTTTTTGATCAATGTAAAAACGCCCGTCTCTATCGATAACTACTTCAAGTGGATTGCCAACCTGCTCGACCGGCTGATCCGATGCCTGCGGCAGGTCGATCTCAATCTCGGACTCCTCTCTAAAGGTAGTTGTCACCATGAAAAAGATCAGTAGCAAGAACACAACATCAATCAAGGGTGTAAGATTGACGGACATCTCCTCACGACGAAATTTCCGCAAATTCATTTATTCACCATCCGCCAAGTCTTGCTCACGCATGCCCAGCAACACTTCAACCAGCTTCAATGACTCCTGCTCCATGGAAATCACCAGCTCATCGACCTTACGTTGGAAATAGCGGTAACACATCAATGCAGGGATCGCCACAGCCAGACCCGCAGCAGTGGTGATAAGGGCTTCTGAGATGCCCCCAGCCAGCTGAGACGCATTACCAACCCCTTCTGCAGTAATGGCTGTAAAGACCTTGATCATGCCAACAACTGTTCCCAACAGGCCCAGCAATGGAGTCACTTGAGCAATGGTGCCCAAGGTATTGAGAAAACGTTCCATCTCGACCACCACCTGGCGACCTGTTTCTTCAATCGCCTCTTTCATGATGGCGCGATCATGGTGTCGATTAAGCAGTCCGCCTGCAAGGATACGCCCCAGCGGTGAACCACTCTGGAGCATCTTTATTTTCGAGGTATCAAGCTCATCGTTCTTGATCCAGGTCCAAATTTGGGCCAGAAGATGTTTTGGACATATCTTGTTCTTTTGTAAGGCCCATACTCGCTCGGCAATGATTGCCAGGGCCACCACAGAACAAATCAGGATCGGTAACATCAACCATCCACCGGACTTAACAATTTCAAGCACTAGGGCTTACTCCTCGCAAACATTCTATATAACGGTTAATCATACTTATTTTTCGGTCAGTACCAAGACTTGTTTAGAAAAATGTGTCCAATATCGTGAATTTTCATCACGATAACTTTTTGGTGCTGAAACTTCCTGCTTACCAAGCACCATTTCGATTGCCCCCTGCTGACCAGTCAACAGCACATTAACACCATTATCAAGATACCTATCAACGACTTCTACACGCGGCAGACGAAAACGATTGGCATATCCTACCGGGAACAGGGCCCAGCGGGGCGAAACCGCTTCAACAAAAGCAGGGCTGGATGAAGTCATGCTGCCATGATGTGGCACCACCAGAACATCGGCTACCAATGCAGCTTTATTTGCAACCAATAACAGCTGCTCTGCACGACGTTCGATATCCCCAGTCAGTAAAACAGAGCCTCCCTTACTGCTGACCTTGAGTACACACGAACCATTATTTTCATCAACACTAGAATCACTATCTGGATGAAGCATTTCAAAGGCTACACCATCCCAAAACCAGCGCTGCCCCCTCAGACAAGGCTGGGCATCGTAGCCAACCAATTTATCCATGGAACTGGTTAATAGATTCGCAACCGGCATGTAGCGCATCAGGCTGTCCACGCCGCCAAGATGGTCATTATCACCATGACTAACGATCAGGGTATCTATGGTCTCTACGCCCTTGCCTAATAAAAAAGGTAACACCACCGCCTCACCCGTATCAAAACTGTCACTAAACTTTGGCCCACTATCAAACACCAGCACCCTATTCTGAGTTTGAACCACAGCCGCCAGACCTTGGCCGACATCAAGCAGACTGAAATAAGCCTCTCCATACTGAGGCCTGGGCATCGGCCAGAAAACGGCACAGGCCAGCCACACGACGCCCAGCCAACGCCCTGGCCAGCCGCGCGGCGCTAACAGCCAGACCACGCCAACACTGAGAGGAATAATCAACCATTCATCAGCCAGCCCCTGATAAAGCTGGGCACTGGGCAAACCGGCCAGCCAGGTCAACAGCAGCCATAACAACTGCAAACAATAATCAGCCAGCTGCAGCAAACCATTCGCTAATGGTGAGGCAATCGGCAGCAATAGCATCGCCAATAACACCAAGGGCACCACCAACAGACTCACTATGGGCACAGCAATAAAATTTGCCAGCGGTGAAATCAGGGAGGCCTTTTGAAACAGCAACAATGTCAGCGGCAACAACGCTAAGCCAATCAACACATGCACCCTGCCCCATTTCCACCACAAGCCATTTTGATTTAAGCGCCCTGCCATACCCAGCAGAATAATGGCCACTGCCGCAAACGACAGCCAAAAGCCAGCATCCATTACCGCCAGAGGATCAATAAATAAGACCAACAGCAAAGCCAATAGCAGACCATCAGCTGGACGACGATAACGCTGTAAAATTATCGCCAACATAAATACCACCACCATGATCAAGGCACGCTGGGTGGGTACAGAAAATCCCGCTAGCGCTGCATAGATCAAGGCTGCCAGGATTGCAGCAACAGCCCCTACCTTTGCCGCAGGCAGGTAGAACAACAGCCAGGCCGAACGACCCCACAGCCAACGCAACAGAAAAAAGGCCAGGCCTGCCACCAGACCAACATGCAAGCCTGAAATAGCCATCAAATGATTGGTACCCGTCTTAAGCAGCACATTCCATTGCTGTTGCGAAATATCATCACGCAAACCGATGGCAAGTGCTTGGATCATGCCTTTGAACTGACCTTGAACAAGCGCCAGATCAATCTGCTGCGCCAGGCGCGAACGTTGTCGGTCAACCCAATAAGCGACGCCATCGACATCGGCAATATAACGATTGTCATCGCCATTACGGACATAGCCTGTCGCCCTGATTCCATGCCGAAACAACCAGCCCTCATAATCAAAGCCGCCTGGATTCATAAAGCCGTGCGGTTGTTTTAACCTGACCTTGAGTTGCCAGCGTTGCCCAACCGCTAATTCAACCTTGGAGCGATACCAATTAAGGCGAATTTTTTCCGGCAAATCTAAAACAAATATTCCAGGACTAAGTGTGTTCTCAACAGTAAACTCAAAACGCTGTCCAAACTGCCGCTGCTGAGGTATCGAGTCAACAACCCCCTCAAGAAGAATATCTTGCCCCTCAAGTTCTGGCGCCAATGAAGTCCCCAGAATGGCACTGGCCTGCAATAAGGCGGCTAAAAAGCCATTAACTAGCCAAAGTGGAATTTTGAGTGGTGCAAAACGGAGGGATAATGGTAGGCTTATGAACAATAGGCCGGCCCAGCGAGCGTCCGGCAAATCGGACAATTGCTGAAAAATAATAATCCCGGCAAGAAATGCAATCGTTGCGATTCGCATCTTTTATCATTCGTTTAGAAAACGTAACAGTGGATTTAAAACCATCCCCCCAGGTACATGGCAACAAAATAAAACATAATAATGCCAAGAAAGCTAATAAAACGTTACCTGCCTGACCACCACAAAGTCAGGAACCACAAACATCTCAAGTGTTTTGGCAGTTTATTGCACGACCCCAACATCTGGCACCTGAATCGACGTTCTGTTTCCGGCGCCTTCTTTTTTGGCCTGCTGTGCACCTGGGTACCGGTGCCATTTCAGATGCTGATTGCCGCAGCGGTAGCAATTATGGTTCGCGTCAACCTACCTGTTTCTATTGGACTGGTATGGATTAGCAATCCCATTACCATGCCACCGATGTTTTATTTCGCCTACAAAACTGGCGCCTGGATACTGAGTTCACCAGCCCATGAATTTAATTTTGAATTATCATTCGAATGGTTAAAACATGAACTGGGCTATATCTGGGAACCCTTTCTACTGGGCTGTTTGGTGCTGGGCTTATTATCAGCAATTGGCGGTTATCTATTTATTCGCATCATGTGGCGCTTTCATATTTTCCAATACATCAAGAAACGTCGCCAGAGAAAACAGCAGGCTTCCTAATCCGAAATCAGCACACCGTTTTCCAACTTTAAAACTCTATCCATCTTAGCGGCCAGCGACATATCGTGGGTCACAACCAGAAAACTGGTGTCCAGCTCCTGGTTCAGCTCCAGCATCAAACCATAGACATGACTGGCAGAATTTTGATCCAGATTGCCGGTTGGCTCATCAGCCAACACACAGCGAGGATTGGTCACCAAGGCCCGGGCCACTGCAGAACGCTGCCGTTCACCGCCAGACAATTCACTAGGTTTATGACCAACACGGTGTCCCAAGCCTACTTTTACCAACATCTCATTAGCAAAGTGGCTGGCCTGATCAGCACTCTCTCCCCTGATCAGCAATGGCATAGCAACATTTTCCAAGGCCGTAAATTCAGGCAATAGATGATGAAACTGATAGACAAAGCCCAAGGTTTTATTACGCACATCACCACGCCGTTTTTCATTTAAGGCGGTAAAGTTTTCACCATTGATATAGACCTCGCCCTGACTCGGCACATCCAGCCCACCAAGCAAATGTAACAAGGTGCTTTTACCTGAACCCGAGGTGCCGACAATTGCCAGGCGCTCACCCTTTGCCACATCAAGATCAATTGCGGCAAGAACATCGACAGAAAGCCCAGCATCAACAAAGCGTTTTGCCAAACCACGACAAGAGATAATCAAATCACTCATAGCGCAAGGCCTCTGCTGGTTGAGTTCGGGATGCATACCAGGCGGGATATAACGTTGCCAACAAGCTAATCGAAAAGGCAATCAGGCTGATCGCGGCAACATCTGAAAACAACATTTCAGAGGGCAGATCACTAATGTAGTAGACATCTGGTGACAGAAACTTACGTCCCAGTAGTTGTTCAATAAGCGGCACAATCTTCTCAACATTCGAAGCTAGTGTGACTCCACCAACCAAGCCCAGCAAGGTGCCGAAGGCACCAATCACGACCCCCTGAACCATGAAGATGCGCATGATACAACCAGGACTAGCACCCAAGGTACGGAGAATAGCAATATCAGCCCTTTTGTCTGTTACTACCATCACTAGGGTAGAGACAATATTAAATGCTGCCACCATCACAATCAGCGTCAGGATAATAAACATCACCATCTTCTCTGTCTTTACCGCACGAAAGAAATTGACGTGCTGGCGGGTCCAGTCAGTAATCACATAACCACGCGGCAAATCCTGAACCATCTGCTGAGTCAGGTAAGGTGCGTCAAACATGTCAGTCAGTTTCAGCCGTAGACCAGAAACCTGGCCCGGCTTAAGAAATAATTTGGCGGCATCATCAAGGTGTACCAATGCAAGGGCACTATCATATTCATGCATGCCAGCCTCAAACACTCCAACGACGGTAAAACGCTTCAGACGCGGCATAATCCCAACCGGGGTAACACTTGCCTGTGGTGTCACCAGCGTGACTTTTTCACCTACCATCACTCCAAGCCGTCGAGCCAGTTCCTGGCCAAGGATGATATTAAATCCGCCAGATGTGAGATCAGTCAATTCACCAATCTTCATCTGCTGATCCAGGCTTGAAACCTGTGGTTCGAACTCAGGCGAGACACCACGAATCAGGGCACCACTAACACCTTCACCCGCCGTCAACATACCTTCGGCACGGATGAATGGCGCCTGACCAATAATCTGAGGATAAGGTTCCAGCAATGACGGCAGTGTCTGCCAGTTGTCCATGCCATTGGCAGCACTACTAACCACCATATGAGAAGCAACCCCGAGGATGCGGGTGCGCAGCTCTTTCTCAAAACCATTCATCACCGACAGCACAGTAATCAGAGCTGTTACACCCAGGGCAATCCCGGCAATCGAAATAAAAGAGATAAACGAAATAAAGTGATTACGACGCTTGGCGCGGGTATATCTCAGGCCAACAAAAATTTCTAAGGGTTTAAACATATTTATAGAATAGTTACTCAGCTGTCGGACATTGTGACCTTAAACAGCAATCACCACAACGGGGCTTTTTACGGCAGACATCCTTGGCATGCAAAACAATCAAACCATGATATTCGTTAAAAACATTCACTAATTCATCACGCAGCTTAATTTTATTGCTTAATTGCGATTCGAATTGATGGCGTAGATTTTCATAACCCTCGTCACCAGTTATCAGACCCAAACGTGAAAAAATACGCCGGGTATAGGCATCGATTACAAAGACGGGACGATTAAACGCATACAAAACAATGTCGTCTGCAGTTTCAGGGCCGACACCGTTGACGGACAGCAAGCCGTTGCGCAGTTCAACATCATCGAAATCGTTCAGTGGTTTTTCACCACCCTGCTTCAGAAACCAACTGCAAAAATTTTGCAGTCGCTTGGCCTTGACGTTGAAATAACCTGCCGGTCGAATCAATTGCCCCAGATCAGCAGCAGGCATCGCAGAAATTTTTACCGCCGTGAGGGACTTGGCCTGCTTTAGGTTGAGAATTGCCTTTTCAACGTTGGTCCAGGCAGTATTTTGGGTCAGTACCGCACCAACCATGACTTCAAATGGTGTTTCGCCAGGCCACCAGTGTTGTGGCCCATAATGCTTAAAAAGGCTTTTATAAACCGACAGAAACGTCATTTACGTTTTTTATAGGGAGACGCCTTAGCCGCTTGTGGCTTTCTTGAGGAGGTACCAAATTTAATCTGTTTAGCCCGTTTCTTTTCTTCAGCCGAATCATCAACCGGAGGTAAACCAACAACATTGCGTAGTGCATTGATATCGGCACGCATTAGCTCATCCCATTCGCCTGATCTAATACCGCGTTTGAGTGAAATTGGCCCATAGCGAACACGCTGCAAGCGGCTTACCCTAACCTCCTGAGATTCCCACAGACGCCGCACCTCACGGTTACGCCCCTCATTCAAGGTAACGTGATACCAATGATTGGCACCCTCACCGCCGGCATCACTAATGCTATTGAAGCTGGCCTTGCCATCTTCAAGCTCGACACCTTTACGCAACGCCCTTTTCATCGACTCAGTCACTTCACCCAGTACTCGAACTGCATATTCGCGTTCAACCTCTGAAGAAGGATGCATCAGCCGGTTAGCCAAATCACCATCCGTAGTGAGCAGGATCAAACCGCTGGTATTGATATCCAGTCGACCTACCGCAATCCAGCGACCACTCTGCATACGCGGCAGATTATCAAAAATAGTAGGACGACCTTCAGGATCTGAGCGGCTACAGATCTGCCCTTCAGGTTTGTAATAGGCCAACACACGATGTTTACTGTCAGGCCGGTGATGCAGCTTTATCACCTTGCCATCAAGGCGAACCGTGTCGGTTATCTCAGCCTTATCACCAAGCTTTACAATATCACCATTGACGCTGACACGTTTGGCCTCAATCATGCGCTCCGCTTCACGCCTTGAAGCGATGCCAGCAGAGGCAAGTAATTTTTGAATACGTTCAGCCACAATTAAAATACCGTTTCAGTTTTGGATTCAGCCGCAGAATCTGCAACTGTTACTTCTTCATTAGATGTGGCATCAGGCTCAGCAGCTTGGTCTTCTTCAATCGAAGACTCATCATTTTCAAGCGTTGACGATTCAACATCATCAACATCGGCCGAAGCTAATTCTTCATAGACTTCAGCAGCATCGGCAATAACAACAGGCTGTACCTCGCCCTGCTCAAGCTCTGTTGACTCACTCTCCTGTTCTGCATCTTGTGCTTGAGGTTGGTCACCAAAATCCAGTTCATGTTCAATACTTTCAATATTGCGCAGCTCCGCCAATGGCGGTAAATCACTCAGACTCTTGATGCCAAAGTAATCCAGGAATGCCTTGGTGGTACCGTACAAGGCAGGTCGGCCAGGCACATCACGATGACCAATAACTCGCACCCATTCACGTTCAAGCATGGATTTAACAATGTGTGAACTGACGCTGACGCCGCGAACATCTTCAATTTCGCTACGGGTAATCGGTTGGCGATAGGCTATCAAGGCCAGGGTTTCCAGTGTTGCACGCGAATACTTAGAGGCCTTTTCTTCCCACAGACGTGCAACCCACTCAGCCAGATCTGCCTTAACCTGGTAGCGAAAACCAGTGCTGACTTCTTTCAGCTCAACACCACGGCTGAGACAATCATCTTGCAGGCTTTTGACTGCTTCACGGATTTCATCACGGCTAGGTTGGTCTTCATCAAGGAACAGACCGAGAATACTGTCGACACTAAGCGGCCGCCCGGCTGCCAGTAATGCACCTTCAATGATCTGTTTTAATTTATCAGGATTCGTGGACATTCTGATGTGCCTTTACGTAAATAGGTCCAAATGTTTCAGTTTGTATAATTTCGATCAAGCTTTCCTTGATCAATTCAAGCACGGCCAGCAGAGTGACAACCACTCCCATACGACCTTCCTCAACGGTGAATAACTGTGTGAATTCAGTAAAGGAGTCGGCATTGATCTTTTCAAGCACGCCCGTCATTCGCTCACGTACAGACAAGGTCTCGCGATGAATCTGATGCGAGGCAAACATGTCAGCGCGACGCAAGACATCCTGAAACGCCAACAACACCTCTTTTAGTTCAACATCAGGAACCGGTTTTACCGTACGCAGATCAGGAGCCTTGGCACTGGTTTCAAATACATCACGACCCAGTCTGGGCATCTCATCAATATCCTCAGCAGCCTTTTTATAACGTTCATATTCCTGCAGCCTACGTACCAATTCAGCCCGCGGATCTTCCTCATCGTCTGACAATGATTCAGGCCGCGGCAGCAACATGCGCGATTTGATCTCGCATAACATAGCCGCCATCACCAGGTAATCAGCCGCCAACTCAAAGCGCATCTCCTGCATCATGTCGATGTAGACAACGTATTGGCGGGTAATCTCGGCAATCGGGATATCGAGCACATCCAGGTTTTGACGCCGGATCAAATAAAGCAGCAAATCAAGCGGGCCTTCAAATGCCTCGAGAAATACCTCCAGCGCATCAGGTGGTATATAGAGATCCACAGGAAGCTGGTTTAAGGCCTCGCCCTGGACAACAGCAAAGGGAATCTCTTGCTGCTGAGCCACGTCAAGACCATGAGGCAACTCCACCTGCTCCGGCACCACCGCTGGTTCACTAGTACCTGTCATTACCTAGCGATACTCCAGGCCCATCGCTTGACGGACCTCCTCCAAAGTCTTGCGTGCCTCGTCCCGGGCGCATTCTCGTCCCTCATTGACGATACTGCGCACCAAGTTAATGTCCTGACTGTATTCTTCGGCTCGCTCACGCATAGGCGTCTGTTCTTTGATCACCTCATCGATGATTGGCTGTTTGCAATCGATACAACCAATACCCGCCGTACGACAACCTTCTTGAGCCCAAGCTTTTACTTCTTCTTTCGAGTAGACCTCATGCAGCTGCCAGACAGGACATTTCTGCGGATCGCCAGGGTCGGTCTTGCGAACCCGGGCAGGATCGGTTGGCATGGTGCGGAGTTTCTTTTCCACATCGGCAGGCGCTTCACGTAGACCGATGGTGTTGCCATAGGATTTAGACATCTTCTGTCCATCCAGGCCTGGCATCTTCGAGGCCTTGGTCAACAACGGCTGTGGTTCAGGCAGGATGATTCTGCCGCCACCCTCAAGAAAGCCAAATAGTCTTTCGCGGTCGCTAAGGGTAATGTTTTGCTGTGATTCCAGCAGAGACCGGGCTGTCTTCAGCGCCTCATCATCGCCCTGCTCCTGATACTTGCGGCGTAACTCACAGTAAAGTTTGGCGTTCTTCTTGCCCATTTTCTTCACCGCGGCTTCGGCCTTTTCTTCAAAGCCAGGCTCACGGCCATAAAGATGATTAAAACGACGTGCTATTTCACGAGTCAGCTCGATGTGAACCACCTGATCCTCGCCCACCGGCACCAGGCCTGCTTTGTAAGTCAGAATGTCCGCGCTTTGCAGCAAGGGATAACCGAGAAAACCATAAGTGGCCAGGTCTTTCTCTTTCAGTTTTTCCTGCTGATCTTTGTAGGTAGGCACACGCTCCAGCCAGCCCAGCGGCGTTATCATGCTCAACAACAAGTGCAACTCTGCATGTTCAGGCACCTGAGACTGAATAAAAATTTTGGCAGAACCAGGGTTAACGCCCGCTGCCAACCAGTCGATCACCATATCCCAAACACTGTTGGCGATGATGCCGGTATTGTCATACTCAGTAGTCAGGGCATGCCAATCAGCAACAAAGAAAAAACATTCGTATTCATGCTGTAGCTGTACCCAGTTTTTCAAGACGCCGTGATAATGGCCAAGGTGAAGCTTTCCGGTCGGACGCATCCCCGACAGGACGCGCTGGTGTTGACTTGGAACCGTGTTCAATTAGTCTCTTCCTTCATTACTTATAGGGACAGCACACTATACAGTAGGTGCAGCACTCCCTGCACTACCGGACTGAGGATATCCCCCAAAATTCCAGTGGCCAGCAGGCCAATCAAGATGAAAAAACCATATGGCTCGAGACGTGAGAATTTATACGCCAGTGGACCGGGCAAAATACCAGTCATAACACGACCACCATCCAGTGGTGGTAAAGGCAATAAATTCAACACCATAAGAATGACATTTATCAAAATACCTGCGCTGCCCATGTAGATCATTGGCTGGCCGGCAAAGGGGATATCTACCGCGATTAGATAACCAATCTTGGCAACAACGGCCCAACCGATGGCCATTAACAGATTAGCCCCCGGCCCCGCCAAGGCCACCAAGGCCATATCACGCTTGGGATTGCGCAGATTCTGCCAGGTCACCGGCACGGGCTTGGCCCAACCAAAGATGAAACCACCCAGCACCAGCAGCACCAGCGGCACAACGACCGTACCGACAAGGTCGATATGTTTGAGTGGATTGAGGGTCAGGCGCCCCAGCATAAAGGCGGTTGGATCACCCAGACGGCGCGCAACCCAGCCATGGGCGACTTCATGCACGGTAATGGCAAACAGTACCGGCAGCGACCACACGGCGATCTTTTGAATTAGGCTTAATTCCATCATTGGGAGATTATAACTTTTTAAAAAGATGAGGGGTTGATAACATTAAATACAATAAGTTATAAGCATCTCATGACAAATCACAAGAGCTATAAAACCAACTCATCAGCGCCTTTACCACGCCTAACCAACTCGGGCCCCTCTGCCAGAATCTCAATCACACTGGTTGGCTCCATGCCACAGTAACCACCATCAATCACCAAATCCACCTGATTACCAATACTGTCCTTCATATCGTAGGGATCGATCATCGGGTAGTCCTCACCCGGCAACAGCAGGGTTGAGCTGAGAATGGGCTCTCCCAGCTCTTCCAGCAAGGCTAAAGCAACCGCATTGTCAGGCACACGCACACCAATGGTTTTACGCTTGGGATGCAATAGACGTTTGGGCACACTCTTCATCGCCGGCAGAATAAATGTGTAAGGCCCGGGGGTAATACTTTTGATCAGTCGATAGGCAATATTGTCGATCACGCCGTATTCGGACATCTCGCCCATGTCTCGACACATCAGGGTGAAGTTGTGTTTATCATCCAGTTGTCGAATCTGCCGAATACGCTCAACCGCTTTCTTGTCACCAATCTGGCAACCCAGGGCATAACAGGAATCAGTGGGGTAAATCACCACCCCACCTTGTTTGATAATATCTGCCGCACTACGGATCAGACGTAGCTGCGGGTTTTCTGGATGGATCTGAAAAAACTGACTCATGAATCGTTCCTACTAGTCCTGCCAAAGCCCCCAAATGGGCTCACAAGCTTCGGGCAGTGGCGGCATCTGCCCCATGTTAGACCAAGCCTGACTGGGACCATGATAATCAGAGCCTATCGATGCTCGCAATTCATACTTCTTGGCATAGTCAGTCATGTTTTTGGTAACATTTATATCCTGGCGCCCGGAGATCACCTCTAGCCCGGCACCACCCATTTGTTTAAATTCATCAAACAGTAACCGCAGTTTGGTCGCAGATAATTTATAACGGGCCGGATGAGCGACCACAGCATGACCACCCGCTGCGTTAATCCACTCCACCGCCTGTGCCAGCGGGGTCCACTCAGCGCAGACATAGGCCTTCTTACCATCGCCAAGATAGCGGTCAAAGGCCGCCTGCATGGTTTTGACATGACCGTTATCAAGCAGAAAACGAGCAAAGTGAGTTCGACTCAATATCTGACCATTAACATAGGCCTGCGCCCCTTCCATTGCACCTTCGATTCCTAGCTTGGCCAGGCGGTTCGCCATCTCTTCAGCACGACCTGTTCTTTGATGGCGCAAACCAGCTAAACCCGCCTGCAGAGCCGTGTTTTCAACATCAAAATTAAGACCAACAATATGCAGCAGATGTTTGCCCCAGGTGACAGAAATCTCAACCCCGGCAATAAACTCTAGCCCAAGCTTTTCTGCCTCAACAGCTGCCTCGACGTAGCCATCGGTGACATCGTGATCCGTCAAGGCCAGCACCTCAACACCACAACTGTGGGCATAGCCAATCAACTCGGCCGGGCTCAGCTCGCCATCAGAGGCGATAGAATGCGAATGCAGGTCGTACTTTTTATATCGGTTGAATTCCATTACTAACCACGTGAGATACAAGCATAAAGCCGGCTATGATAGAATCTTTGGCCACATTTAGCGAGCCTCATCGGCTCGACCATAAGACATTGCAGTTCCGAGGATGACATGAAATTCCTGTTCGACTTTTTCCCGATACTTTTATTCTTTATCGCCTATAAGGCCTACGACATCTATGTCGCCACCGCCGTCGCCATCATCGCTGCGTTTATTCAGGTGGGCTGGTTCTGGTTACAATATCGTCGTTTCGAAAAGATGCATATCATCACCCTGCTGCTGATTACCGTGCTTGGTGGCGCCACCCTGATACTCCAGGATCCAAACTTCATCAAATGGAAACCCACCGTAGTCAACTGGCTGTTTGGCGTTGCCTTCATTGGTAGCCAGTTCATCGGCAAAAAAACCATTGTCCAGCGAATGATGGAATCCAATGTCGAGCTACCAAAAATCATCTGGTCAAGACTGAACTTGGCCTGGGCTGTGTTCTTCATCTTTCTCGGCTTTCTCAATCTCTACGTTGCCTTCTCCGGCCATTACGACATGGACGCATGGGTCAACTTCAAGATGTTCGGCATGATTGGTCTAACCTTTGTCTTCATCATCGGCCAGGCCTTTTTTATCGGTCGTTATATTAAGGAACCGGAAGATGAAAATACTCCGGCAAACTCCAAGGAGGAGTCATAGTGCTTTACGCCATCATTGCTCAGGATGTAGAAAACAGTCTCGACAAACGCCTGGCAGCACGCCCCGCTCACCTCGAACGACTAGAACAGCTCAAGAGTGAAGGTCGCCTGCAACTCGCTGGCCCCTTCCCAGCAATTGACAATATAGATCCAGGCCCGGCCGGTTTCAGTGGCAGTCTGATTGTCGCCGAGTTTGAGTCACTGGAGGCCGCACAAGCGTGGGCTGATCAGGATCCCTACATCGAAGCCGGCGTCTATCAATATGTTGCGGTACAACCATTCAAGAAGGTGTTGCCCTGATGTCTACAGAAAGAGAACAGCTGATTCGGCAGCGGGTGGACGAGTCACTCAAACCTGAATCACTGGAGTTGATAGATGACAGCCACATGCATGTTGGCCACGGCGCCAAGGGTGGTCACTACAGCATTAAAGTTGTCTCAAATGCATTTGAAGGCAAAGCCATGTTGCAACGCCACCGTCTGGTATATGACGCCGTCGGCGACCTGATGACAGCCGAGATACACGCATTAAGTATTGACGCCAAAACACCATCAGAAAACCAGACCTAAAATAAGCACTCGAAACAGATCTAGGCCTGGGGTAGGATAGCCTCATCCATTTCACCAACCTGATACCAGGATTATTCCAATGACTAAATTTAGAAACTCAGTTTCGGCCCTGATATTCAGTGCACTGACACTGCCAAGCGCATTTGCCGCCGAAGATAAAATCATCGCCTTAATTAATGGTGACCCGGTAATGACCTCAGAGCTACTGACCTACGCCAAGGTCAAAAACGCTCAGGCTGATCTTAATAATGACGATATTCGCAAACAGATGATCCAGGCATTTGTTGGTCGCGAGCTACTATTCCAGGACGCCATCGCACAAAAAATTGATCAATTGCCAATCGTCAAACTAGCCTTGGAAAATCAGCGCCACGAAGTTATTTCACAGGCCTTGATTGCAAAGATCATCAAGGACAACCCCATCACCGAAGAACAACTCCGCAGTGTTTATGACAAAAAGGTTGCTGAACAAAAGGATAGCGGAAAAGAACCTCCTACATTTGAGCAGATCAAACCTCAGCTGGCGAAGTTGATGTTCGAACAAACCGTCGCTCAATACATTCAGACGCTGCAGAAGAAGGCCAAGATCGAAAAGCCTGAATAAAACCATACAGCCCGGTGCTACAACAGCACCGGGTTATTCGTAACGCTGCAAAAAACTCTATAAACCCCGCCTCGTCCAACACCTCAACACCAAGCGACTCAGCCTTACTAAATTTTGATTTTGGGTAATATACCAATCATTTTATTCCCTTATAAATTCAAGGTATTCATCCTCAGTTAATACTGCAACACCTTTTTCCCTAGCCGTATTAACTTTCGTGGCACCCACTTTTTCACCTGTAATTAGATAGTCTGTTTTACCAGTTACTGAACTAGCTACTCTCGCACCCAGTTTTTTTGCTTCCACTTGCATATCTGAACGACTTCCATACTTCATTGAACCGGTAAATACAACTTGCTTGCCTGCAATAGGACTCAACTCCCCTGCTTCCTGTAATTCAGAAGTGAGTCGCGTCCAGTCCAGGTTAAAGCCCAGACCTATTAATTCCCTATATAGGCCACTAATTTTACGCAATCCACAAACTACGATATCAGCTGTTTTTTTGGCAAATCCTTCGATAGAAGTAATCTCGTCTACTGACAACTTAAAGATATCTTCAAGTCGGCGGCATGAAAGTAATCTTTCACAATTACCTGCTCCCATTCGAAAAATCCCGAACGCAGCTAGAAATCTCCAATCCTCAATTTTCTCTACTCGGCTTCTTAAAAGTTCGTTGAATAAGTTTTCGGACTGTTTCGGACCAAACCCCATAGATTGAAAGTCATCAATACCTAATCGATAAATACCTGGTAGTGAACGAACATCGTACTCATATAGTTTTTTTATAGTAGAAGGCCCAAACCCATCAATATTCCCAAGCGTCTTAAAAAAGTGCTCTATCGTGTGTGTAATTTGCGAAGGGCACTCAATATTGTTAGGACAAAATATATATTCACCATCCCAAACCAGCTCAGATCTACAGCTTGGACATTTATTTGGAATTTTTGGAGTAGTTGGCTTTATAACCTTAACAATCTTTGGGATCACTTCGCCACTGCGTGTAAGCTCTATAACAGCCCCGTCGCCGATGCCATTTGTTTTTACCATGGCATAATGATGTGCAGTAGCCCTATGTATCATTGCACCACTTAGACGTACAGGCTCAACTTCTACCACTGGATTGACACGCCCTGTTCGTGATGTCTGAGGTATCACATCAAGCACCTTTACCTCGGCCTTCTCGACATTTTCCTTATAAGCAATCTGCCAACGATGATGATGCCTTGTAGCACCCATATATTTCTTTAATCCATCATCTATAATTTCAAGGATTACACCATCGACATCAAAATCAACAGAATTCCAAGCTTCGTTTATAATGGCATCGTAATCTTTTTCAAGCTCATCATATAGCCCTTCCCATGAGGGGAGTATTGAAAATGGATAAAACACTGCAGCTTTATCCTTGATAGCTTTTTCCGCATGCTCCTCAAGCTCCTTTTCTTTAACCACACTTGCCTGAAAGTTACGTGTATTCTCAAAGTAATTAGAAAGATATTTTTTGAAATATTCCTTACCTACCACAATCTCTCCAGCACCAAGACCGCGTTCTCCGCCATCCGCAACAACTAATCCACGGTCAAAGACGCGAGTAATATCTGTTCCACGTTTTCCATCACCGCGCGTGTATAATCTGTCTCCATCATCATATGCTGCAAACCCGTCAAGCTTTGGCGTTACACGAAAAACAAGCGAACTAAATTCCTTACCAATATCGTTCGCTGCCTTTCGCACTCTATCCACCCACTTATCAATCTCATCTTTACTATATGCTTTATCTGTTGAAAGCATTCGCACGGGCAACTCCTTTGTTTTACCCACGAATGCAGCCTCAGGCTCAACAGCCTGGAGGATAGGATGCTGAGGATTACGTGCTCTTAATTCTGGGATAAACGTAAAGTCATAGTCCGCATCACTAATTATCTGTTCCCCCCCTCTATAAAGGGCATTGGCTATCAGCAAGAACTCAACAAGCTCATCATCACCTAGTATCCCTTCATCTATTTGCCTAGATGCGATCATAAAAACTTTTGACTCACTCAATTCTTTAAGCGCAATATTTGTCCGCTTAAGTATTTTATTTTGCTCTTCGTTAAACATGTATTTTCCTTATCCCCTGAATAACCAACGGGGACATCAGGTACTCCTTCAGATACACCAGAAAAAACTCAAGAATTATCATTTGTTCCTTGGTTTCAGGTGATAGTTTCACATCAAGCTGTTATTTATTGCCCGGAAGGCAAAATGGTTTCCGTTATTTGAGCCATCAAGCTCTAATCGCTCTCTAACACGACGATCAAAATCTGACACCTCATCATCCGAAAAAGCATTATCCAGCGACAACATAGAAATCTTGTGCTCAACCTGGCCAAAGGCTTTGATCGGTTTGGCGCCGACGCGCTGGGTTGGTGAATCGATAGTGACCAGCTCAGGATGTTCAGACTCCAGCCGCTGCAGTTCTCGCAACAGGCGATCATATTCAGCATCAGGAATTTCGGGGGCATCAAGTACGTGATAGAGGTGGTTGTGATGAGCAATTTCACCACGTAGTGTTTCTATACGTAATTTCACTTGTAAATCAGACATAAATGCGGCAAAACCCGAACCAGAAAAAATAAGCTAAGTGCTCGTATTATCACAACTTTTATTCACAGCAACAACACACACATTACACACTACCTAAAGTTTCAGGGCTTATATCCGAATATTAAGGTGTTATGTAAGGAATACATTAGAGGTTAATGAAATGAAAGCGTACAGGATCACCAAGAACGACATTGGCGTCGGTGATCCCTTGCCGTGGAATGTATTAGACAGAGAAGGCAAACTACTTCTCAAGAAAGGCGCAATTGTAACCTCCACTAGAGTACATGAACTCCTTTTAGAACGCGGCCTTTATGAAAAACCAACACTAGAGCGCACAAAAACAACCGCAGAAAAGCCCGAAGAGCAGCAAAAAGGCCCTTTCAATCCATTTGAAATTATTGAGAACTGCACCTTCAAGCTTGGCAGAACCTTATACAACCTGACACAGAATAAAGACTGTTCGGACAACCTCAACCTGATCACCAAAAGCATCATGATGGCCTGCGACAAAGATCCCGACGCTGCGCTTGGTGCAGTCCATCTACTGCATGGTCATGCCTACACAACCATTCACCCTATTCATGTTGCAGCGCTGTGTCATGCCCTGTGCCGCGTCACCAAACTATCCGATGAAGAGACACATAGAATCATCAGTGCCTGCTTAGTCAGCAATATCGGCATGTTAGAACTACAAGAGGTTCTGCATGATCAGGAATCCCCATTAAGCCAGGAACAAAAAGACCAGATTGCAGCCCATCCAGAAGAGAGCGTTAAAATTTTAAGGGCCAATGGCATCGACGATGAAGCCATGCTGGAAATTGTCCTGCAGCATCATGAGCGCGCCCATGGCGAAGGTTACCCAAACAAACTAAAGGCCGATAAGATTAACCGTGGTGCAAAAATACTGGCACTGGCTGATTGCTATAGCGCCATGGTTTCACCACGCATCTACCGCGATACAGTTGATACCTCCGCGGCGCTTAAAACCCTGTTTCTGGAACGCGGCAAGGAGTATGACGAAGAGCTGGCCATACAACTGATTAAGTATATGGGCATCTTTCCTCCTGGCACCTATGTAAAGCTGGCTAACGGAGAGATCGGTCTTGTGGTAAGACGAACTGCAAACAACATAGCTCCCCAGGTTTCAAGTGTCATCAGCATCAAGCAACTGCCTTATTCACGCCCAATTAAGCGTGACAATAAACGCAAAGAATTCGCCATAAAGGGGATCGTTGAAAACAAAAAGAAATTCAGTTTCAGCCTGGCAACAATCTGGGGCTATGACACGGCCTAACTCAGGCGTTCGCTAACCACTTGCAATCATACTCAGCAATTTGCTGTCGTGTTTGATCAACCGCAGAACTGGTCAAGACACTACGCGTTTCATCTCTCAACTCACCACCCAGCTTTTGCGCCAGCTGTTGGGCAGTATCAAACATCACATCAAAACCGGACAAACCATTAGCCTGTGAATTGGGCATTTGTATAAACAGGCTAACACCTGGGGTTGATATAGCATCAACATTATCAAGATCAAACACGCCAGGCTGTACCATATTCACCAGACTGAAAGCAGCGCCGCTATCTGTTTGATGGTGAAAAATCTGCATATCACCGTGTTGCATACCGCAGCATTGAATCGCTTCTATCAATGTTTGACCAACAAAGACACTACCCTGTGGTGCCATTACATTAAGCACAACCACCTTGTCTGGTGTATCCGCTTTATAAACCTTTTTGTTAGATCCTGCTGAATCAGAATCAACTTCGATCTTGGTTTCGCCGCGTAATTTACCGAGCATGGAGCGGGCCCGGTCGGCAACCGGATTGAGCTGAGGAGAAACATCATCACGTTCATCTTCAACATGAATCTCCAGGCTTTCTGCAACTGCGCCACTTTCCTGAGCGCTCACCAGCCCATCATGTTTCTGATAACCCGTTTCAGGCTTATTCTCAGTCTTTACCACAACAGCGCTGGAGACAACCATATCAACATCATGATCTTGATCATCTTTCGAAAACAAAACGCTGTGATCAATTTCATCCCAGCTATGGCGACGCTTGCTACGCATCCTTGCCACACCAGCCAGAATCATTACAACACCAACAACAATGAGTACTACTAATAAAGAATCCATCTATACGATCCGTTCCGTGAAACTTAAACCTAACCAACCATCTGCACAGCTTCATCAACATCAACTGCAACCATGCGCGAAACGCCAGGCTCATGCATGGTGACACCAGCAAGATGTTCAGACATTTCCATGGTTGTCTTATTATGTGTGATAAAGATAAATTGAACCTTCTCCGACATCTCTTTAACCATCTTACAAAAGCGACCTACGTTGGCTTCATCAAGTGGCGCATCAACCTCATCCAACATACAGAACGGCGCAGGGTTCAGCTGAAATATCGAAAATACCAGTGCCACCGCAGTCAGCGCCTTCTCACCACCAGAGAGCAGGTGAATACTTGAATTACGTTTACCCGGTGGCCGCGCCATCACCGCAACACCGGTATCAAGCAGGTCATCACTGGTAAGTTCAAGATAGGCATGACCACCACCAAACAGGCGCGGGAACAATTCTTTAACACCGGCATTGACCTTGTCATAGGTATCTTTGAAACGGGTTCGCGTTTCTTTATCGATCTTGCGAATTGCATTTTCAAGCGTGTTCAACGCATCAATAAGATCCGCATTCTGCTTGTCCAGATAGGTCTTACGCTCTGACTGCTCTTCATACTCTTCGATTGCGGCTAGATTGATAGCCCCCAAACGCTGGATACGTTGACCCATCTCGCTAACCTGCTGCTGCCAGCCACCTTCGCTGGCATCATCTGGTAATTGCAGTAAGACTTCAGCCATTACCAGCTCGGTTTCTGCAAACTGTTCCTGCACGGTCTGGCAGCGGACAATGAATTCCTGACTGGCCATACGTTGTTTTTCAAGATCAGAACGAATCTGCTGTGACCTTTGTTCAGCCTGATTGCGCTCGTCGCTCAACTCGCGCATGGCATGGTCTAGCTCTTCAACGGTACGACGAGCCTGCAGCAGTTCCTCCTCAACACCAAGACGATTTGCTAACAGCTCTTCCAGCTGTCCGTTCATTTCCTCAAAAGGATTAGCCTCGCCCTGTAGCTGATTCTTCAGCTCGTCACGGCGTCTATCCAAATGATTTAACTGACCCTGCATTCGCTCAAGGCGCTGTTGTGTGCCATCCAATTGAGCACGAATAGATTGTAGTTTAAGCGCAATCTCATGGGCGCGTTCACGGTCTTCACGGGCCTGCTGACGCGATTGATCAAGGCCTTGGCGCAGTTCATCACGTTGCTGACTTAAATCATGACGGGTCTGCTCGAAGTTTTCAGTCTTGGAAAGCACCTCATCAAGACGAGCGCGCATTTCTGACAGCGATTCTTCTGACGTTAAGCGTTGCTGACGCAGATCAGTAATATCAGTTTCAAGCCGTTGTTTACGATTGTGGAATTGTTGCAACCTTTCCTGCCGCGCACTCAACTGTGAATCAATCTTAGCCTTGGATTGGGCAGTCTGATTTAAGCCGCTTTGCAGCTCTTCACGACCCCGTTCAAGCTCCTGTTGACGAGCACGGCTTTGTTGCACGTTTTCCTGTAGCTCTTCAACCCGGGCTGCAGTTTCTTCAATGTCTTCTTCGAGCGCCTTCAGTTCCTGCTCACGTTGCAAGACACCGGCTTTCTCATCAACGCCACGGGCTACACGTAACCAGTCACGTCCCAACCAGATGCCATCACGGGTAATAATAGATTCGTTGGCTTTAATTTGACTACGCAGTGCCAGTGCCTGCTCCAGTGAATCAGCAGCATAGATGCCGGTCAGAAACGAAGCCATGGAATACGCTGACGTCACCTTGCTTAACAAGGCTGTGCCAGCAGAACCGGTCTCAGCGTCAACCGCCGACATCTGAGTATCGAAGACTGTCAACGCGCCTTGATTGAGATCACTCAAGGCATTGGCAACGGCATCCATACCCTCAATACATACCGACTCAAGGTTCAGTCCAAGGGCAACCTCGACGGCCTGTTCCCAACCTGACTCTACGCTGATGTTCTGTGCCAACCGGCTGGCATTATCCAGCCCTTTCGACTTGAGCCATTCATTGAGCTTGTTATCGCCCTTGCCCAGCGCCTGCTGTTGCAGCGCTTCCAGAGAGGCAAGACGTCCCTGCATGCTTTGCTGGCGGCCACGTTCGGCATCCAGCTCACCGCTAAGCGTCTGAGTGTGTTCACGCTCATGGCGGATCTGTTCAACCTGTTGCTCAACTTCGTGACGCAGTTGGCCCAGCTGTTCCTCAAGTTGTTCCCGCTCTTGTTGCAGGTCACCTAACTCAGTTTCAAGACTACCCGGTGACAACAGACCCAGCTCATCATCAATGCGTTGGATGCGTTGATTAAGTTGCGTCAGACTCTGTTCCTGATGTTGGATACGGGTCTTTTCCACTTCAGCTCGGCGGATGTGCTCTGATGAGGTTTGATTAAATTCATCCCAGCGTTGCTGCCAGCCCTGCATTGATTCTTCGGCAGCACTCAACATGGCCGACGATTCACTTTCTTTGTCACGATAAACCAACAATTCTTCTTCGTTGGCCTCAAGTGACATCTTCAACTCTTCTAAAGAAGAGCGATCATTTTCCAGATGTTCAGTCGCCTCAGTCCAGGCCTCTTCCACCTCGCGCATCTCACGTTCCTGCTGTGAGCGAGTATCCTTAAGATGCTGAATAGTCTGTTCCAGACGGGCTATCTCTGAACCCAGGGCATAGTAACGGCCCTGAACCAGATTGAATTTTTCATTGCTCTCGGTCTGGTGTTCGCGTTGCGACTCGATGGCCGCCTCAATACCGCGCTGTTCGGCGATCTGCCCCTCCAGCGCTGTTTCTTGCGCCTGAATCTGCTTATCACGCTCCTGTACGGTGGTATCAAGATTAGAGAATTTCAGCGCCAGCAATTCGGCCTTGAGCTTGCGTTCCTCTTCTTTAAAACCCTTGTATTTCTCTGCCGTATTGGCCTGACGTTGCAAGGTTGCAATACGCTTGCCTAACTCCTCACGCAGGTCATCAATACGCTCCAGGTTTTCGCGGCTGTGCTTGATACGATTTTCGGTTTCGCGACGACGCTCTTTATATTTAGAGATACCGGCAGCCTCTTCAATAAAGACCCGCAGCTCTTCCGGTTTGGCCTCAATCAGGCGGGAGATAGTGCCCTGTTCGATAATGGCGTAGCTACGCGGCCCCAGGCCGGTGCCAAGAAAGATATCGGTAATATCACGGCGCCGACAACGTGAGCCGTTGAGATAATAATTAGACTGGCCATCACGGGTCACCTGGCGTTTAACAGAGATCTCGTTGTAACTAGCGTATTCGCCGCCCAGCTTGCCTTCAGTATTTTCAAACACCAGCTCAACCGTGGCCTGGCCCACCGGCTTGCGCGCAGTTGAGCCATTGAAGATAACGTCTGTCATGGAATCACCACGCAGATTCTTGGCTGAGCTTTCACCCATTACCCAGCGAACTGCATCGATGGTGTTTGATTTACCACAACCATTAGGACCAACAATACCGATCATATTGCTTGGCATTGGGATGGTGGTTGGGTCGACAAACGATTTAAAACCGGCCAGTTTTATATTCTTCAAACGCATTCGTAATAACCTTCAGATGAATCTCTAGTGCTTTCGCGTTAAAATACCGTCCGAATCATACCAGACCTGACGGATGACGCCAGACTGGTATTTTAAGTTCTAACAATTCAGCTTAGAAATATTCGCTAACCTATTGAGTTTTTAATAATTATGTCAACCAAACCTAGCAAAGAACTTGAAACCTTCGACAATCCCATGCCAGAGCGGGATTACACCATTCGCATCGATGTGCCTGAGTTTACCTGCCTCTGCCCTATGACTGGTCAGCCCGATTTTGCTACATTCAAGATTGAATATGTCGCCGACAAACAGTGTGTCGAACTGAAGGCGCTGAAGATGTACATGTGGTCGTTTCGTGAAGAAGGTGCCTTCCACGAAAAGGTCACCAACGACATCCTTGGCGATCTGGTTGCCGCAACCCAACCACGCTTCATGCGCCTGACCGGCAACTTCAACGTCCGCGGCGGTATCTACACCACGGTTGTTGTCGAACATCGCAATCCAGACTGGATTCCACCCGTTCCAGTTACTCTGCCCTAAAAAGCCTCTCAGAATGAACCAGGCGCTGTTCATCGGCATAGACCTGGGCACATCGGGTTGCCGCGCTATCGCCATAGATAACGACGGCCATCCGGTCGCCCAGGCGGCCAGGACGATGCCTGCGCCGATCCGTGACGGCGCCAGGGTTGAGCAAGATGCCTATATATGGTGGCAGGCCGTATCTGAAACCCTGCACGGCCTGCTGTCGCAAATTGATGTCCGTTCGGTAAAGAGCATTGCTTTAGATGGCACCTCGGGCACCCTGTTATTGACTGACCCGCTTGGCCAGCCGCTTGGCCCAGCATTGATGTACAACGATGGCCGCAGTCAGGCCGAGGCTGACCGTATCAGTGCAGTCGCCCCTATGGAGTCTGCCGCCCATGGAGCGACATCGGCACTAGCCAAGCTGCTGCACCTGCAACCAGGCCCCGAGGTACAACATGCTATGCATCAAGCCGACTGGATTGTTGGCAAGCTATCTGGCCAATGGGGGATTAGTGATGCCAACAACTGCCTCAAGCTGGGCTATGACGCCATCAACAAATGCTGGCCAGATTGGTTAGAGCAACTGGGCGTCAATCTAGCCATTCTGCCCAAGGTGTTTCAACCCGGCACAGCGATAGCAACGATTAATCCGCAAGTAGCCATACAGTTTGGTCTGCCACAGACCACTCAAATTATTGCCGGCACTACAGACAGCACCGCTGCCTTCATCGCTACCGGTGCCAACCAGATCGGTGAAGCCGTCACCTCGCTAGGCTCGACCCTGGTGATGAAGGTGATTAGTGATAGCCCCATATTTTCACCTCGCCATGGCGTTTATTCCCAACCACTAGGTGACTTATGGCTAGTAGGTGGCGGTTCAAACAGTGGTGGTGCCGTATTGCTACACCACTTTAATCCGCAACAGTTGGCAGAGATGACGCCACTACTGAAACCTGATCAAGCTACCGGGCTGGACTATTACCCACTAATCACCCCTGGCGAACGCTTCCCTGTGGCGGATAGCCATAAGCCACCCTGCCTGACACCCCGGCCTGATGATGAGGTGGTGTTTTTCCAAGGCATGCTTGAAGGCATGGCCCGTATCGAACAACAGGGCTACCAATTGCTGGCAGAGCTCGGCGCGCCCTACCCACTCAATGTTCGTAGTGCCGGTGGAGGCAGTCGTAATCAACCATGGACTGAAATACGTCAGGCCATGCTTGGTGTGCCCATGCTGGAGGCACAACAACAGCAAGCCGCCTATGGCAGCGCCACTCTGGCGCGCCGAGGCTATTTATATACACAAGGACTTCAACCATGAACCCGTTCATCGGCCCCATCTACGTCATCAAGGGCTTAAGCCTGATTCGACGCCCTAATCTGCGCCGTTTTGTAGTCATCCCTCTGCTAATCAATATTATTCTGTTCAGCGGCGCAATCTGGTTGGCAAGCAGCTACTTCGATAGCTACATGGCTGAGTTACTACCGCAAGGCTTTGCCTGGCTCGAATGGTTGTTATGGCCCATCTTTGCCATCGCCATGCTCTTGACTATGTTCTTTAGTTTTACACTGCTCGCCAATTTCATCTGTGCGCCATTCAATGGCCTGCTAGCTGAGGCAGTTGAATTAGAACTCAAAGGTGAAATACAAGGCAGCGATATCAGCCTGATGCAGGCACTCAAGGACACACCGAAATCCATTTGGAGTGAAGCCCGCAAACTGGGATACTTCCTCAGCCGAGCGATTCCTTTACTGGTTTTATTTCTGATTCCTGGACTGAACCTACTCGCCCCCTTCCTATGGATTGCCTTCAGCGCCTCATTGCTAGCAAGAGAGTATTTTGATTACCCGATGGCCAATCATGGCCACAACTTTCAACAACAGCGTCAAACGCTAAAACAACACCGCATCAGCAGCCTCAGTTTTGGTGGCAGCATCATGCTGCTGACCATGATCCCGGTGGTTAACTTCATCGTTATGCCGCTGGCCGTTGCCGGAGCTACAGCCATGTATTTGGAGCGCATTAGCAAACCCTAAAATAACACATGCATTCACAGCGTAAAAATGCTACAATTCGGCTCCGTAATTTTATCGCAATAGCTACCGCTCATATTATGAGCCTGTCGGGCTTAGGCGATCATCGCGAGAAGAAGCCAGTTCGAACCAGGTTTTTCTGATTATATGAGGTGCGTAGCAGTTTATACGTAGCATCATGATTAATTGGAAATATGACTATATTTCTTTTCCAACGATAGATCAGTCCCACTCCGAAAGGCTCCCAAGGGTGTCGCCTATTGCCACAAGCTGCAAAGGTGCCGCTCTATGTCTGATGACAAAAACAAACCTGCCCTAACATTTTCTGATTTAGAACTCATTCAACCGCTTGTCGATGTCATAAAAGAGGTTGGCTATGAAACACCATCGCCCATCCAGGCAGAGACTATTCCCCTGTTATTGGAAGGCAAGGATGTTCTAGGCCAGGCCCAGACAGGCACCGGCAAGACCGCCGCTTTCGCCCTGCCCTTATTATCAAACATCGACCTAAAGCGGATTGAACCACAAGTACTAGTATTGGCACCTACACGAGAGCTAGCTATCCAGGTTGCCGAGGCCTTCCAGAAATATGCTTCAAAGATGAAAGGCTTCCACGTTGCACCAATCTACGGCGGTCAAAGCTACGACGGCCAAATCCGTCAACTAAAACGCGGATGTCACGTAGTGGTTGGTACCCCTGGACGCGTTATGGATCACATGCGCAAAGGCACTCTGAAACTGAACGGCCTGAAGGCCTTGGTACTGGATGAAGCCGATGAAATGTTACGCATGGGTTTTATCGATGATGTCGAATGGGTACTGGAACAGACTCCGCCAAAACGTCAAATCGCTTTGTTCTCGGCCACCATGCCTGCCGTGATTCGTAAAATTGCTGACAAGCATTTGAATGACCCGGAACATATCACCATCAAGGTTAAAACCACCACGGCTGCAACCATTCGCCAGCGTTACTGGATGGTCAGTGGGCACCACAAACTCGACGCCCTGACCCGTATACTTGAAGCCGAAACCTTTGATGGCATGATCATCTTTGTTCGCACCAAGACCGCAGCCGTTGAACTGTCAGAAAAACTTGAAGCACGCGGTTATGCAGCATCACCACTTACAGGTGATCTGGATCAAAAGATGCGCGAGCGCACTGTCGATCGGCTCAAAAAGGGCCAGCTGGATATTCTGGTTGCCACTGATGTCGTTGCCCGCGGCCTGGATGTAGAACGCATCACCCATGTAATCAACTACGATGTTCCTTATGACACCGAGTCATACACTCACCGCATCGGCCGTACTGGTCGTGCTGGTCGTCATGGTGATGCCATACTATTTATAGCACCACGTGAACAACGCATGCTCGGAACCATCGAGCGAGCTACACGGCAGAAGATTGAGATGCTTGAACTGCCTTCAAACGATGTAATTAATGACAAACGCATAGAGCGTTTTAATCAACGCATCACTGATACATTAAACGCTGGTTATGACATGGAGTTTTTCCAGAAGTTGATGGAAAACTATCAGCAGGAACACAATATCCCTGCAATCGAAATTGCTGGCGCATTAGCTAAACTGGTCCAGGGCAAGCAGCCATTGTTGCTGCAAGAGCGCCCACCCCAAGCAGTACGCGAAAAGAAAGAATTCAGCAAACGAGAGCAGCGCCCTGATAGAGAGAGACCACAACGCGACAAACCACGTTCAGCACCTGATCGTCCTAGAAAACTGCGTCCACCAGAAGAAGGCATGGAGCGTTATCGGGTTGAGGTTGGGCATAATGACAAGGTCAAACCTGGCAACATCGTTGGCGCTATCGCCAATGAAGGCGGCCTCGACAGCGAGCACATCGGTCGCATCGACATCCATGATGACTACAGCACGATTGACCTGCCTGAAGGAATGCCGAAAGACATTTTTCAGGACCTGCAAAAAACTCGCGTTGCTGGAAAACCACTGAGACTTGCCAAGCTTGGCGATGCAATACCTATCAAAAGAGACTTTAAAGCAAAGTCTGACAAGCCCATCGGTGGTGACAAACCCTTAAAACGTAAGAAGCCTAAAATAGAAAAAAAATAGCCTCACCGGCCAGCATAAAGTGATTATGCTAGCCAAATCCTGATTAAACCCAAGGGTGAGCAATCACCCTTGGGAATCTGGCTAAAAATTACACCGCAGTACAGCAAACAACTCACCATCACAATTACGTCTCAGCAGTTTCAAAAACAACATACACTACATGCCAAGATGAATTAGGCTGTAACAAACCGCTCTATTCGTGCCACGCCCTCTTTAAGACGTTCGATGGATGTAGTGTAAGCAAAACGCAAATACTGCTCCGGACTGTTCAAACCAAAATCCTTACCCGGAGTTACGGCAACCCCAGCCTGCTGTAATAAATCAAGGCAGAACTGATAACTGTCGTCGGTAAATTTCTTACAGTTTGCATAGAGATAAAAGGCCCCTTGCGGCGTTACCGGTATTTCAAAACCAACCTTTCTCAAAGCCGGCAACAGGTAATCACGCCGTTGTTCAAATATTTGTCGGCGACGTTCAAGCTCAGCTATTGTCTCTGGTTTGAATGCTGCCAGTGCCGCGTACTGAGCAGGTGTTGATGCCGCCAGGAAAATATTTTGAGCAACCTTATCCAGTGCATCGACATAGGCCGCTGGCGCCACTAACCAGCCCAGTCGCCAGCCGGTCATGCCAAATAATTTTGAAAAGCTATTTATTACAAAAATATCATCGCTAATAGCCAAAGCTGTCTGTTCATTCACGCCATAGGTAAGGCCTTGATAGATCTCATCAACAATCATGTGACCGCCCTTTTCAGCCACAAAATCAGCGATTGAGCGCATGTCAGATTCAGCGATCAGCGTCCCGGTTGGATTGGCAGGTGATGCGATCATCACCGCCCGACTATTATTATTCCAATATTTCTGCAAATGAGCATGATTAAGCTGGTAGCCCGTCTCAACGTCGACCGGAATAGAAATCGCTTCGCCTTCAACCAGACGGACAAAATTTCGATTACAGGGATAACCCGGATCAGCCATCAACACCTGTTGGCCTGGATTGATCAATACCGACATCAATAACTGCAGCGCCCCGGATGAACCTGGGGTGATCAATATCCGTTTTGGATCAACACTTACTTTATATTTTTGCTGATAGAAATCACTAATCGCCTGACGCAGCTCGGGCAGACCTGTCGCCGGCGTATAGTGATGTTTACCCGATTTAAGCGCCTCAATACCAGCCTCGACGATAGGCGTCGGCGTTTCAAAATCGGGCTCACCAATCTCCATATGGACGATGTCACGCCCCTGCGCTTCAAGCTGCCTGGCCTGCGCCAGTAACGCCATCACATGAAACGGCTGGACAGCCGCCATGCGATCAGCAAGATCTACTGTTTTAGACATTCGCAGTTTTATGCAGCGCCCGGACCATTTCCAAATTTAAATGGCTATGCCCCTCGGCGTCACCACTGATCACAGTAAAGGGCGCATCTGGCTCACCCATCTGATCAAGCACAATGGCCGCACCACTAAAATCATCCTCGGCAGTGTAAGAATTTATGGTTATCACTGTTGCCAGTCGCGCCTGCACGGAAGAGCGAATGCCGTTATAGGAATCTTCAAAGGCAATGCACTGCTCAGGTGCCAGGTTCATAGCCTCCATCACGTAGTGATAAATATCTGGAGCAGGTTTCTTGGCTGGCACCACATCCCCAGCACCAATGACTTCAAACCAGTCCAGCGAATCGGCACCTAAGGTATAGGTCAACAGTGCGGTCACATTTTCCGGCGTGGTGGTGGTGGCAATTGCCAGACGCAAACCTGCATCCCTGGCTTCGAAAATCAAACGCTCGACCCCAGGACGTAGTGGAACAGCACCATCAGCCATCAACTTGGTGTAAAAACTTGTTTTAGCCGCGTGCAGACCAGCGACGAAACCATCAAAATCACCCGGCTTTTGAAAATCGGTGTTAAATTTTTCCAGGTAATAGCGGATACGTTCTTTGCCGCCAGTGACGGCCAATAGCTCACCATATAATTCAGGCGTCCAGTCCCAAGCTAAACCGGCCTCATCAAAAGCCAGATTGAAGGCAACCCGGTGCCCATCACGCTCTGTATCAGCCAAAGTGCCATCAACATCGAAAATTAGTGCTGCTAATTCACTCATAATCCCATCCTTTACAATCATTAAACTTAATCCAGATCGGCATATTATCACCATTTTTACGATATTAACCCCTTGAAGATAAATGCCTTTTTCATAAGCATATGCACCAGACAAGTAACATAGCTCTATTGCCTAAACCTGAAATATCTAGTATATATTCGGGCTTAATATTTGAGGCATCAGGAGAAGGGAATGTCCCCAAAGAAAGCTAGCGCAGATACCGCGAGCAAGAAAAAAGCCGTATCAAAGAAAAAAGTGGCCACAGCTAAAGCGGCGCCTAAAAAAGCGCCTGTAACAACAACAAAAAAGGCTGCGCCAAAAAAGGCTAGCAGCACGACTAAGGCAGCACCAAAAAAGATGAACGCCACAGAAGCCAAACAGCGAGCAGACAAGCTATTACAAGGCTTTGGCAACTTCGAACCCTATAGCATTACAAAGGGTGAGGAGTACATGAATGACGATCAGATTGGTCATTTCCGTATGCTCCTGATGGCATGGAAGCATGCCCTAATGGAAGAAGTTGATCGCACCGTACAACACATGAAAGAAGAAGCAGCCAACTTTCCTGATCCCAACGACCGCGCTAGTCAGGAATCAGATTTCACCATGGAACTGCGCACTCGCGATCGTGAGCGCAAACTAATCAAGAAGATTGAAGAGTCTATCCAGACACTTGATAGTGAAGATTACGGTTTTTGTGAGAGTTGTGGCGTTGAAATCGGCATTCGTCGTCTTGAAGCGCGTCCAACGGCCACACTTTGCATTGACTGCAAGACTCTGGACGAGATCCGCGAAAAACAAAAAGGGGGCTAACGCCCCCTTTTTTTAACTCTGAAATTAGTGAAACCTAGCTTGCCTTGGCATCCTGGGTTTCACTCACTTCAACAATCTTGGTTTCACAGACCTGACTCATCTGTAATCGGTTGGCATTAACAAAGGCCATGATGTATTCAAACGCTGTAGGGTTGCTGTCCTTAACTGAGATTTCCACCAGTAGGCATTTTTCACCATCCACCATGCTGGGGCGGACATCATTAGAATAGTGCAGACGATTATCTCTACCAAATGTTGCCATTGTAGTTGAGATACGCTCAATCCAATCACTGGGACGAAACTTGCGGCCGTCTTCATTGACGCTCCTAATTACAAGTTTACAGCCTGCTTTCAATTCCATTGTCATGACTACCTGCATGGGGCAGACTAGCACTGCGCTAGAAATTCCCTATTGAAAAACGTTATTAAGGTGATGCCTACCGAAATTATCGGCAAACCATTGAAATTCATGAGACGCATTATACATCGAAGTCTACTTTAATTAAGCAATCCCCTTTCAGAAAAGACCTTGTTTTCGCATAATATGATGACATTACCTGCTACTAACGCCCAAAATCAGGGCCAAATAAATAACAACTACCCATGGGAGGGTTTATGAGCATCGAAAATATCGACTCGATACTCCACGAAGAGCGTTTATTTCAGCCTTCAGCAGAATTTACTCAAGCCGCTTCAATCAACTCTTTAG
The DNA here is from genome assembly GCA_965602225.1 of uncultured Gammaproteobacteria bacterium. Classification (GTDB taxonomy): domain Bacteria; phylum Pseudomonadota; class Gammaproteobacteria; order Tenderiales; family Tenderiaceae; genus Tenderia. Next base: position 107,593 of record CBFCYE010000003.1, read on the forward strand.
TCGATCTAGAAGCCCTGCACCAACAAGCTGAAGATGATTATGAAGGATTTTGGGAAAAGCTTGGCCACGATGAAATTAGTTGGCAAACACCATTTACCAATGTTCTTGATGATAGCAAAGCCCCCCACTATCAGTGGTTCAATGATGGCAAGACCAATGTCTCCTACAATTGCCTGGACCGTCACCTTGAAAGCCGCGGTGATAACAACGCCATTATTTTTGAAGGTGAAAAAGGCGACATCAAAACCCTGACCTATCGTGAACTACATTCACAGGTATGTTGCTTTGCCAATGCCATGAAGGCTCAGGGAATCAGCAAAGGCGATCGTGTGGTCATCTATATGCCCATGACGCCAGAAGCCGTAGTGGCAATGCAGGCCTGTGCCCGTATCGGTGCCATACACTCGGTGGTCTTTGGTGGCTTTTCAGCAGAATCACTAAAAGACAGAATCGAAGACGCCGGCGCAAAGATGCTGATCACAGCCGATGGTGGTCACCGTGGCGGCAAGATTGTTGAACTGAAACAAGCCGCTGACAAGGCACTTGCTAATGGCTGCGCCAGCATTGAGAAGGTCATTGTCTTCAAACGTACCGGCCACGATGTTGATTTCGACCAGGAAAAGGATATCTGGTGGCATGATGCAATTAAGGGTATGGACAGTGTCTGTGAGCCTGAGTGGGTTGAATCCGAACACCCACTATTCCTACTTTACACCTCCGGCTCTACCGGCAAACCCAAAGGCATCCAGCATTCAACTGCCGGTTATTTACTGGGCTCCATCCTGACCATGAAATGGGTCTTTGATATCAAGGATGACGATATCTACTGGTGTACTGCCGATGTTGGCTGGATCACCGGCCACACCTACGTTGCCTATGGCCCACTAGCCGTCGGTGCAACCGCTCTAATCTATGAAGGAGCACCAACCATCCCCGATTACGGTCGCTTTTGGGATATCTGCGAACGCCACAAGGTCAGCATTTTCTATACTGCACCAACCGCTATTCGTGCACTGATGAAACAGGGCGATGAATTTCCAGCCAAATATGATCTTTCCAGCCTGCGTCTGCTTGGAACTGTCGGCGAACCCATTAATCCAGAGGCATGGATCTGGTACAACAAGGTCATCGGTGGCGAGCGCTGCCCAATTGTCGACACCTGGTGGCAAACAGAGACCGGCGCCAATATGATTGCCCCGATACCCGGCGCAGTTGCAACCAAGCCCGGCTCCTGCACCCTGCCCCTGCCAGGCATCATTGCCGACGTCGTTGACGAAGCAGGCAATAGCATTACCGAAGCCAACAAAGGTGGCTTCCTGGTCATCAAAAAACCTTGGCCATTCATGTTGCGCACGGTTTGGGGTGATGATGAACGTTACATAAACACCTATTGGCCTATGTTTGACGGCAAATACTATCTTGCTGGTGATAGCGCCCGCCGTGACCAGGATGGCTATTTCTGGATCATGGGGCGCATTGATGATGTGCTAAATGTATCCGGGCATCGCCTCGGCACCATGGAGGTTGAATCTGCCCTGGTAGCCCACCCACGCGTTGCAGAGGCCGCCGTCGTCGGCCGCCCTGACGACATCAAGGGCGAGGCAATCTTCGCCTATGTGGTATTACGCGGCGATAGACCTGAGGGTGGTATTGACGAGGCCCTGACCAAGGAGCTGCGTGCCTGGGTCAGCGAACAGATTGGTCCTATCGCCAAGCCTGATGATATCCGCTATGCCGACAACCTGCCCAAGACTCGATCAGGCAAGATCATGCGGCGCTTACTAAGAACCATTGCCCAGGGCCAGGAAATAACTCAAGACACATCAACACTCGAAAACGAGGCCATCCTGCAGCAATTACAAGGCAAGAGTTAACACAACCACATGGGCGGCCTTATTTGGCCGCCCCTTTAATTACCCCTGTAAATCGTATTGACATTAAGCAAGCGCTTTGCTTTAATGAATTGCCCTTATCGTTTGTATGGCTTTTGTACTAGGGAACGAATTTAGATTAGCGAGTTAGACATAGGCATATGTGATTAACAGGCGCTAACGTAGTCCTTAAAAATGTCATTAAACGAAACAAGGTCAAATAATAAATATATGAAAATAGTACGCCTCCCCGTACGCGCTTGTAACAACCCAAAAGGGGCGCCAGTCGCCCCTCTTTTTTTAAACCACTTTATTGAAACACCTTCCACCCCCTGACGACCTCTTAATAGATCAACACAGCAACAACTATAATTGTGCCTAGGAATTAGTCAGTTATGCGAAAATTTAACGGTTATTAATGTTGACGTTTGAGAATCATCGCAGTACTATACTGCCCACAAATCAAGCAAGATTTATTCCCCGGTAGCTCAGTTGGTAGAGCAAATGACTGTTAATCATTGGGTCCCTGGTTCGAGCCCGGGCCGGGGAGCCATATTAAAGAAACCGCCTATCAGGCGGTTTTTTTTCGTCCTAAATTTCTCACGCATGAAAACAAATAGCCGCATGCTAACATCGCTGCCATGAGCAACAAACCAGATAATGAAGATGAAGACGCAGAACTGTTCCGCCAGGCCATGGTCGGTGTGCGTCGCCTCGAAACTGATCAAGCAGCTCATTTAACTCAGCGACCTAAACCCATCAAACGGCAAGCACAGACCAATGAATCACAACAAACGATTGATACACTGTCTGATGAATTTGAACCATACAACGACAGCAATCAGGAAAATGATTCATTCGCCCGCACAGGCATCCAAAAACAGCTCCTCAGAAAACTTAGATTAGGAAAAATTCCTATTGAGGACGAGCTGGATTTACATGGCTATAGAGTTGAACAGGCACGTCAGGCATTAGCGGGGTTTCTCAATCACTGCCGTGAGCATGGCTTACGCTGTGTCCGGATCATTCACGGTAAAGGCCTGTCATCATCACAACAGCCACCGGTTTTAAGAGGCAAAACCCGACTCTGGTTACAACAGCGTGATGATGTACTGGCCTTCTGTCCAGCGCACCGCACAGGCGGCGGTGATGGTGCGATCTATGTCCTGCTCAAACGGGGCTAGAAAAAATAGCCCAGTCCAAGCTGGAAGTAATCATCATTACGAAATAAATAAGCAGGATCCGTCGGTTCATCAAGTCCTGACGTACCACGATATTCCAGTGTCAGTCTCCAACTCTGCCCAAGGCGCCTACTTGCCTCGACGCTTGAAGAAACAGCACTCCCCTCCTGGTCATAGATGGCACCCATCAGTATCTCGCTGCTTTGCATATCATTAAAGACCCAACGCAAACCCAGCATGACATCATCAGCGAATGGCCCAGGCGCCAGCTCAGCACGCTCATCGTAGAGATACTCAAGCAACAGGCCTAGATCCATACTGCTATCCAGCAGGCCCACATGGGTATATTCAAAGCCGGCCACAGCCTGCGTATAACGTTGGTTCATCTCCTCGGTAGAGGTAGCCTCAAGCTTCCATGCCCAATCACCAAGCAAGGCCTGTAAGGTCAGTCCGGTTTGATCAATCAAGTTATAGCGAGGAATTAATACAGTCTGACCAAGTGAATTGACCCCGAAATCATCACCAATTTTCGGATCACGGCTTGTGCCGGAAAAATGTGACAGGCCAATATCCCAATCACCAATATAGTGTGACCAGCGTATCGCCCAGTCTAGATGTTCATCTTTGTCGTCTGACTCATACCGCGCATCTTGTTCGGTATCAACAACTAATGGCCCTCTCAAACGACCCTTTACACCCGCAAAAGTACGTTCACGAAATAACGGTAAGGCAAATAGATCCCACGTCCCCCAGTCGGTAAACCAACTCAAATTGGCCATGGGTTGACCCAGTTTGTCTTCTCCATCAAGACTCTCCACCTGGTCAATCTGGTTAATTACATCCACCAGATGCAAGGACTCCGTCACGCCCCAGAACACCTTGCCTATGCCCAGGCGTAGTTCCCAATCGCCCATGGCATTAAGCCACATCAACTCACGCACATCGGCATGGTTACGCTCTTCATCTTTATCACCAACGCGTACAAATGGCACAAAGGTCAGGCTGGATTTCCGGTCATTCCAACTCATGTGAAATTCCGGCTGAATCGCCAAAGAAGCAAACGTATCGTACTGTTCAGCTGGATATAAAGGATCATCAACAAAGCCACGCAGCTCTGCTGTCAAAGATCCTGAGGCAGTCGCCCTGAATGTGGAAGGCTTAGGTTTGGGTAATGCAGGAAAACGCTTAACCGCTGCAGGCCAGCCGATATCACGCAAACGACTCTGATCATAGAGCGCCTGACTGGTGCGTTCGTATGGGCCAACCAAGACAACCTCAGCCGGGCGACCAATCACCTCAATGGTTCTCTGCTCAGCATTAAAACCGCTGCCTTCAAGCTGTTGAAAAATTTGTTTGGCCGTTGCCTTATCCGAAAACACCCCTATCTGCAGATACGGAACCTTATCGTTTGCCTGAACTGCAGCCACACCAAAAAGCATCGCCATAGCGACAATGACATTGATTAAGAAACTTCGATTGATGAACATTACAACCTCTTACTAGCGCGCCCGTTTAAGATCATTAACTTGAAAATCACTGTCTTTCAAGCCAGTGCGAAAACGATAATTTTTCCAGACAATGCGGGTTGTCTTGCCGGTCTGGTGATTTTCCATAAACATCTCATCCGGGCGCCAATGATGTTCCAGGTACTTCTTGTAACCAATAAACGTCAGTGTCTTGAGCAAGGCATTCTTGCGATCGTAAAAGTCTGTTTTTAGAGGTCGATATTCCGCCTTGTCTATCCAGCTAACCTGGCGGGTATAACCGGAATATTTGTCCACCGGATCACGGGCAACCACAAAACAGTCCATCCCATCATAAACCTCGTCGCCCATATAGCTATAGGTATATTTCTCAAGCTCCTGCGAGCCCAGATCTTCATAGGCAAACTCACTGCCCATATAGGGGCCAGACTTATTTCGCGAGGCAATCCGTTTGACACGCTTAAGCGCTGGCAGAAACAACCACTGGTCATCAGTTTCAACCTTATGTGAATGGGTCAGCATTGCCGTGCCCTTCACATCAGCAGGTTCTTCAAATATCGACAAACCCTTATCGCCATCGCCATCAACCTCTAATCCCATAACACGGATATATCGACGGCTCTCATCACCATGACGATTTTTGAGAATCATCTCCATTTCAGCGCGAAAGTCATCAAAGCCGTTACCGCGCTTATCTGCTTCCTGAGAAATCTCAAAACCACGTTGTTCCGGCGTCGTCTGCGCACTCACAGACAATGGGCTCAGAAACGCTGTCAGCAATACTGGAACCACGAATAATTTATTGGACATGCGCATCAGCAACTCCTTTATGTTTTTTATCGTCAAACTTCATTAACAACGGCGGCAACAACAGAAAATCCGCCACCAGCGCAAGCGTGATGGTTGTTGCCGTTAACAAGCCCATCGCCGAGTTTAATTCAAATGCCGACTGCGACAACACCATAAACCCGGCCACCAATGCCAAAGATGTCACCCACAAGGCCATGCCCACAGTAGAAAAGGCATAGCGTACCGCATCCTGGCTCGACAGCCCCTGCTCTCTGCGGCCACGCTGATATTTACTCAGAAAATGCACCGTATCGTCGACAACAATCCCCAGCGTCATGCCAATAACCACGGATAAGGCCAAACCAACCTCAGCGACAAATATCCCCCATAAGCCAAAAGCCATCGCCGCCGGAACCAGGTTAGGCACAAGACTAATAATACCCATTTTCAAGGATCGCAAAGTAAATATCAGCACAAATGAAATCACCACCAGCGCTATTATCGTGCCCTTCAACATACTGCGAATATTACGATAGCCAATATGGGCGAACATAATCGCCGGACTAGCACCGCTGCTATGCATAGACGTTTGTGCATTCTCGCGCAGCCATTCCTGAGCCCTGTCTTCTAATGTCAGTAACTGATTAGTGGAAAGACTTTGCAGGCTGACATCCATACGTGTAGCCGACTTATCCAGATTTATCTGATTATTCAGATCCAGGCCGTAAGGCAGCGACATTTCATATAACAACAAATACTGTGCTGCCAGTTCACGTAGTTCCGGAATTCGGTACCACTCTGGATTATCATCATGCATATTGCGATTAACCCGCTTCATGATGTCGGTAAACACACCCACATGCAGTACCCCAGGCTGTTGACGGTACCACTCGGCAAAGGCATCAAGGGTTCTAAGATAGTCTGGCTCACTAATCCCACCGCTTTCGCCGGCGCCAAGCGAATAACTGATTTGGTACATACCGGTTAGATTATCTGTAGTGTAGTCAGTATCCGTTCTGAATTTAATCGTCTCATCAAAATAACTGACGAACTCATCATTGAGTTCATTGGCTGGAATAAACATTACCAATGCCACCACCGCAGCAAGCATGATCCACATAAGCCTAACTCGCTGCACCACCACAAACTCCCCCAAGGCCTGCATAAACAATAAACCCCTGGAATCCTGCTTTGGTGGTTTGACCGGAAAGATCATGATTAAGGCTGGAAACATGGTCACAGACAGCAGATAACCGGTTACCACCCCCATCGCCACCATATTGCCAAGATCGCGAAACGGCGGCGCATCAGAAAAGTTCATACTCAAAAAGCCAATCGCCGTCGTCAGGCTGGTAATAAAGACTGGCTGCATATTAATGCGCATACTTTCTGTCAGTGCCTGCCGTTTATCTTTACTCAAACGAAAATTTTGTAAGAAGTTGGTCAGCAGATGAACGCAATGCGCGACAACAATGGTCATCACCACCGTTGGGGTTGACGCTGTTGGCGGACTTAGCTTGATACCCACCCAACCCGCCATGCCCATGGCAGAAATGATGGCCAGGATGATAATCAATAAAGTTGCAATGGTGCCACCAATGACCCTGACTGAAAAACCAACCAACAACAGGATTACCAAAAACATAATAGGAACCAGCGTTTTCACATCGCTCTGTGCAGCTTCAGGGAAGGCATTATTCATGAAGGCAACACCGGTCAAACGGATTTCGACTTGCGGATATTTGGCCTCATACTCCTTGGCCAGGCCACGGATAAACGCAATCACCTCTGGCACCTCGGCCTGTAGATCGATCTCGGGCAGATGCACGGTGACATTCACCCCGGTAACATGACCTGAGGGCGAAATTATGCGGTTGAGCAAACCAGGTTCAGACAGGGCGACCGCCCTGACCCGCGCTACTGCCTCTGGTCCCAGCGACAGGGCATCTTCAACTAGATTTTCAACCACCAGATCATCAGCCTCGGCATAGGTATGTTGAAAATTGGTAATGGAATCGACACGCAGCGAATACGGCGTCTGCCAGGCAGCCTCTGTTATTTCTTCTACGACACTTAAAATCTCGGGGGTAAAGACATTGCCTGATTTGGGCGTAATGACCAACAAGGCATTGTCATTTTTGTTATAGGTATTTTGCAGCTTATCAAAGGCCTGCAGCTGAGGATTTTCCTCACTGAAGAAGATACGGTAATCATTGGTGAAACTGAGAAAGCGGACACCACTGGCAGCAGCAAACACCCATACCAAGGTCAAAAGCACAACCAACCAGCGCCAGCGGATCAACAAAGCTGCGTAACGTTCAACCATCATTCATGCATTCCTCTGTAACCACGTTGTAACTATCTATTTTTAAAGTGGTTTGCAAAACTCAGCATGCCTAGCATCTTGACCAAGGTCAAGGTGCGCTAAGGCCCATAAATATGCGAAAATACGGCCTCTTTATCAATCCAAATATATAGTTAGCTGAGCCATGAGCCTAGAGGCCCCAGAAAAGTCGATTGAATCCGGCCACCTACGTGACCCATTCAGCCCTTACGTACCTGACCAGCCGGGCAGAACCACCACCTGGGCGCGCCTCTACGGCAGCAGTTTCGGCATGGTACTTAGTCAGGGGGCCAGACAACATAACGGCCCGGTCGTAGTTATCACCAGCGATAGCCTGATGGCGACCCGCCTGGAACATGAACTGCGTTTCTATCTCGCCAATGACGAAACCGTCAACGTCGTTACCTTCCCTGACTGGGAAACCCTGCCCTACGATATATTCTCGCCACATCAGGACATCACCTCACAGCGGCTTGAAGCACTCTATCGCCTGCCAACGCTAAACAAGGGCATCCTCATCATCCCCGCCTCAACCGCCATGCACCGCTTGACGCCCAAGGGGTATATCGATAGCCACAGCCTGATGCTTGATGTTGGCGAAAAACTCAATATCGATGAGCTACGTCTGCGTTTTGAACGCAATGGCTACCGCTGTGTCTCGCAGGTGATGGAACACGGTGAGTTCGCCGTGCGCGGGGCGCTGGTGGATCTCTACCCTATGGGCAGCAAGGTACCGTTTCGTATAGACCTGTTCGATGATGAAATCGAAACCATCCGCAGCTTCGATCCGGAAACCCAGCTATCAAATGATAATGTCGACAGCATCCGCCTGCTACCAGCACGCGAGTTTCCGCTGACCAAAGAGGCCATCAGCCAGTTTCGTCAGGCCTATCGCGAAGAATTCGAGGGCGACCCACAACGTTCACCTATTTACAGAGATATTACCAACGGCGTGGCCTCGCCTGGCATCGACTATTATCTGCCGCTGTTTTTTGAGCAAACAGCCACCCTGTTCGACTACCTGCCAGCCAATAGCGTGGTGGTGATGGAAGAAGGTGTCGAGGAAGCCGCCCAGGCATTCTGGCAAGAGGTAGAGCAACGCTACGAACAACGTCGCTACGACAAGGATCGGCCAATCCTTAGCCCCGAACGGGTCTTCCTCAAGGGGCATGAATTTCTGCAAGGCATCGCCCCCTTTCCACGGATTGATTGCCATCACTTCGACATGGAAGAGACACAGGGCGTACACAATTTCGCCAGCAAAAATGCGCCAATGCTGACCGTCAATTCACGTGCAGTAGATCCCCTGGCGACACTCAAGCAATTTATCAAGACCTTTGACGGTCGAATCCTGTTCGCCGCCGAAACCAGCGGCCGCCGCGAAGCACTGCTGGAACTGCTCAAACGCGACAACATCCATCCACGCCAATATCCAGACTGGTTGAGTTTTCTCGACGATGACAAGGCCCGTATCGGCATCGCCATCGCACCACTGGAAAAAGGCCTGCTGCTGGATGACATTGCCGTTATCAGCGAACCACAGTTGTTTGGCGAACAGGTCATGCAGCGTCGCCGCCGCAAGATCACCAAGCGCGATGACGATGCCGTGGTTCGCAGTCTCACTGAACTCATGCCTGGTAGCCCTGTGGTACACGAAGACCACGGTGTCGGCCGTTACCTCGGCCTGCAAAGCCTTGAAATGAATGGTCTGATCACAGAATTTTTGACTCTCGAATATCACGGTGGTGACAAACTCTATGTGCCGGTTTCATCGCTGCACCTGATCAGCCGTTTCACAGGCACCTCACCTGACTCCGCACCGCTACACAAACTCGGTTCGGATATCTGGGTCAGAGCCAAACGCCGGGCGGCAGAAAAGGCCCATGATGTCGCTGCCGAACTGCTCGATATCTACGCCCGTCGTGCGGCGCGCAAAGGTTATGCCTATTCAGAACCTGATGACCAGTACCGCGCCTTTGCCGCTGGCTTTCCGTTTGAGGAAACACCCGATCAGGAAGAGGCCATCATCAATGTGCTCAAAGACATGGTCAGCGAGCAACCGATGGATCGACTGGTCTGCGGCGATGTCGGCTTTGGCAAAACAGAAGTGGCGATGCGCGCCGCCTTCATGGCCGTACATGACAACAAACAGGTGGCCGTGTTGGTGCCCACCACCCTGCTTGCGCAACAACATTATCAAAACTTTTGTGACCGCTTTGCCGATTGGCCAGTACGGGTTGAAGTCCTGTCACGCTTCCGTTCCAAAAAAGAACAGGATGAGGTGCTAAAAGATCTGGCCAATGGCAAGGTCGATATTGTCATCGGCACCCACAAGCTGTTGCAAAGTTCGGTCAAATTTACCGAGCTAGGGCTGGTCATCCTCGATGAAGAACACCGCTTTGGTGTGCGTCAGAAAGAGCGGCTCAAATCCTTGCGCGCCGAGGTCGACATACTCACCCTCACCGCCACGCCGATTCCACGCACGCTGAATATGGCGCTGTCGGATATGCGCGACCTGTCCATCATTGCCACCGCGCCAATGAAACGTCTGGCAATCAAGACCTTTGTCCGTCACTGGGATCAAAACCTGATGCGCGAAGCCTGTCTGCGTGAGATCAAACGTGGTGGCCAGGTCTATTTTCTGCACAACGAAGTCGACACCATAGAAAAGCGCGCCCGTGAACTGCAAGAGCTGATTCCGGAGGCACGCGTCATCGTTGCCCACGGTCAGATGCGCGAACGCGAGCTGGAACGAGTGATGCTGGATTTTTACCACCAGCGCTACAATATTCTGGTCTGCACCACCATCATCGAAACCGGCATCGACGTCCCCACCGCCAACACCATCATCATGAACCGGGCCGATAAACTTGGCCTGGCCCAGCTATATCAGCTACGTGGTCGTGTCGGTCGTTCCTATCATCAGGCCTACGCCTACCTGCTGGTGCCGAGCAAACGCAGCATGACCGCCGATGCCGTCAAACGCATGGAGGCCATCGAATCACTGGAAGGTCTGGGGGCAGGCTTTACATTGGCCAGCCATGACCTGGAGATCCGTGGCGCCGGAGAACTGCTGGGTGACGAACAGAGTGGCCAGATTCAAGAGGTCGGTTTTGGTATGTACTCCGAACTGCTGGAACGTGCAGTCAAGGCACTCAAGTCAGGTAAGATCCCGAACCTTGATCAACCCCTGAATCAGCATGCCGAAGTCGACCTCAAGATTCCCGCCCTGATTCCCGGCGACTATCTGCCCGACGTACAAACACGTCTGGTGATGTATAAACGCATCGCCAACGCTGCCAATGATGATGAACTGGATGAACTCCAGGTCGAGATGATCGACCGCTTTGGGCTATTGCCAGAAGCCAGCAAAAATCTGATTCGCATCACCGAGCTAAAACTCATCGCCGAACCCATGGGCATCAAAAAGATCGAGGCCGGGCCAAGCGGTGGGCGTCTGATCTTCAGCGACAAACCCAACATTGATCCAATCAAGATCATCGACCTGATTCAGAAACAAAGCAAAATATATAGATTGGAAGGGCAGGAGAAACTACGTTTTGCTATTGCAACAGAAACAGCTGAGCAACGTATTGAGGCGGTGACAAAGGTTTTAGAGCTGCTCTCCTAGCCCGGCACAAATATCACCCTATCAGCGTCCCTATCGAAGACAAAGCTACCTGCACCCAGTTCACGCTCAACTTCATAGCTGTGATCATTGATATTGATAACAACACCAGGGTAGACACACTTCTTAACCACTACTTTGGCACTTTCGGTCTGTTTTAATTGTGCCAGAATATTGGTTTTTTCCTCTTCCAGGGGAACAAGTTCAGCCGACATTGCATCATGAGTTAAACTGATTTTTTTCAACACCGCTTCTGTGTCTTCTTTAGGTGCATGCTTGTGGTGATATTCGATCTGATTAAGACTTTCCAGCTTTTCTTTAATTTCATCGATTTTCTGATCTAACTGATTTATCTGGCGTCTATCTTCTTGAGCCACTCCAAGCCGTAGAATGGTCTTTGAATAGGCATTGGAACCAAGCTCAAGCACTTCTATCAGTTTGTGTGCAGTCAACTCACCACCCACCACCATGCTGCGCTTAGCCTTTTTACCGCCAACAACAACTGAGCCATTGGAAGCAACGATGCTGTTTATGATGCTGGCATTGACGGTGAGATTGCCATTTACAAAGACAGATGCATTTTCCACAAAACCTACCACCACATCTGACGGTGAATAGATTTCACTCTTCATGCCGCGAATGCCACCTTTGATCATGATACTGCTACCAGCACGCACAGTGGCATCTTCAATATTATGCTCAACAATCACTTCTTGTTTGCTCTCTAATACAAAACCCGGTTCAACATGGCCTTTTACATGCACAGGAACATTGCTGTGAATATTGCCGGTTTTCTGATCCACATCACCATTGATAACCAAGAGATCAACAACGGCGATACGTGCACCATCAATAATCAAAGCACCATCCAGATCAGCAACCAAACGCCCACTTGGGTCCTTATGCAGGCCCTCAAGCTCAACTTCAATATCCTTGGGTGGTGCAACCTCTACTGTTCCGCCATAGACAGGTGTCCCGTCCACGCCAGGTTTGGCCTCTAACAGATAGCCGATCTTCTCATCCTTGCTTACATTCCAGGGATAATCACGTTCATGAAAATCAATCCGACCATTAGATAGCTCGGCCCCGGCCGTCTTCTCATCTCGGCTAATAATCAGGCGCCCATCCTTACCTTCCTGCGCTGGCGTGCCTCGCGCCACAACCACCTGTTCAACACAGGCAATCTGCTCATCCGTGCAAAGCTTAAGCGCCTTTTTAAGAGACTCCTGAATAAGACTCTGATCAATGCCATGAACAATTTCCTTGCTCGCCAGCGCGACCATCACCTCTTCACAACCTATTTCCTTGCCCACAGAGCTACGTCCATAAATATCCATGCGCGCTTCCATGCCATCATCAGTAACCACAATCGGATCACTCACCTGAATCAGATCTGCATCCTCTTCCTGCTCGAATGTAACTACCCCCATAGTTGTAGCGCTATATTCATCACCAGCATCCGTTTTGTTCGTTTCAATGCCAGCACCAATGCGTGGAAACTTGTTTGCGCCACTGCTAACACTCATTTCTTCACCATAAACCGTTTTGCCTGGGCTACCCATGGTTGCTGCTTTATATGTGGCGAAGACATCACCGGGCAAGACAACAGCACAGCCCTTTTCCAGGTGCGACTCGGGAATATTCCAGAACAGCTCACCATCGACGCCCTCAACCGAGGCAAGCCCCTTGGCAATACACATTTGTTCAGCAGAGGCATCATTAGTGGGGGCGGAAAGAGCTGCGCTGATTTTGTCCTTATCTATACCGACAGTGATTTTTTGCAATTCCAGCTCAGCCAGTACCAGTTCAAGGTTTACCGCTTCACCGTCATTACTGGGAGGACTAAGCTCACTCAAATACACAGTCATCTGATCATCAGATACCTGAACCTGGAAATTGCCGTTAACTGGCTTTCCTGGCTTGTTCTGACTCGATGTTCCCTGTTCAGTATTTGTCATAGCGCTATCCTTAAGATAGATTCTCTAACTAAACTTATCGGCAACACGGGCAATTACAACAACACACACTGCAAATTTAGATGAACCAGTTCAGAACTTATGGCTTAATCTATAAAATAAATACTGTTTGTTATTGCGAGAACAACAAAAATGAAGCTAATTCAAGCCATTGCACTCATCTTTATAACGCTGCTTTCCGGCACAAGCTATAGCCAGGATGAACCTGCCAAGGCAGCCGAAGCCGAGCAAATAACCCAATTAATCATAACCCTCGCCAAACTTACCGATATGGCAGATGCCTGTGGCGAACACATGAACTATTTCGGCAAAAAGGCGCTAGAAGGTGCTGTCTGCAAGGAATTCAAACAGGAATTTACTGACCATTGGCAAAGTCGAGAAGCCTTACAGCGTGAAGTCGCAAACTACTTTTATCAACTAGAAACTGGTCAGTTTGTCTGCGACCGCTGCAAGCTCATGCTAGAGCGCATTGAGGAACTACGTATCACCGTCACCTATTACCTCGACTACATGGATTTTATGACTGAGTTTTAGAACGACATGATCACGCTGAAATAGGCATATAGCCTCTTGGGCTAACAACTATTCAACACGGCAGCGTTAAAATAACAAGCCGACTCTCAACTATCATGACGGTTAGCACAAAATGCAAAAGACCCGCAGCGCGGGTCTTTTTATATCCTCTTTTGGATCAGAGGATGGCAATCACAAAAACAATATTTGTGTTATTACTCTGATGCAGTCTCTTCAACTACAATCTTCTTGGCACGAGGCTTACGACGCACTTTCTTTTTAGCCTTGGCTTTAAGGTCATAGGCTTTTTCCCATTTCTTCGTAAATGCTGCCACAGCCTTAGCCTTGGCATTTACCTTATTCTTGATTGCAGCAATAGCAGTCAGTGAAGATTTGACTTCAGCAGCAGCGTCTTTTGCAGCAAGCTTAGCTACCTTGATTGCAGCCATGGCGCTAACTTTTGCAGCTTTAGCCTTTACTACGGCATTTTTTGCAGCGGCGGTCTTCTTGGTTTTGGCATTGGCCGTTGCTTTCTTAACACTCGCATCAGCAGCGTCTTTCTTTGCCATCAGTTTGGCCAAAGCAGCGTTGGCACGTATTTCTGCTTTGCTCGCTTTAGTCGCCGCAGCAATCGCAGTTTTATGTGCTGCATTGATTGGCGCTTCAGCCAATGCTTTTGCAGGCGATACCACTACCTTACTAGCTTTGGCGCGGGCCTTCTTTTTTATTGTCTTCTTAACCATTAATGTATTCTCAATTTTTCTTTAGGGAAGTAGTAACGAATTTCAGCGCGCATTCTATATGTAAATACAAAAAGATGCAGGCTCAATCTCAACCTAAATAGTATTGATGCTAAAAAGTAGTCAATGCCAGCTAGCTTTCATTCGGAGAAAATGAGGTGGTTTGGTATTTAATTATCAAATCACGATGGCCACGGATTCAAATACCTGGCTCATAATCAAGGCTGCATTACGCCCCAGCCATCACTCTCACCATTATATTTTTCAGCCATTTTATCGAATGCAATTTCAGTACGGGTAATATCATCATGGGTAGGGATAAGCCGTACCGTACAACAAAGAATCCAGCCATCCTGGATGTCAGTCTCGGTTAAAGAGAATTTGCTAGCACTGTCACTGGCTTCAACCTCCCGCCACATCTTTTCTGCATCTCTCTTTTTCTGAAAATTGATAAAGAAATCGACGTCGTGAGGAATGCTTAGATCCATGCCTGCCTGGTACATTTCCAGAAGCAGAGCACCATTTTCTGTTTTGGGAAAATCCATGGAACCACCTTATGCTGATAATTTTATGTAGATAGGCAGGTATTTAATTTTACTTGCTGGTGTGACACCAGGAGATGAACGGAACGCTAGCTTTTTTTCTTCCAGACACCGTTATTCATTTCGATGTAAAGTTTTTCCACCTTGAGGCGTGCCCAGTCTGTTTTACGCAGGAATTTGAGGCTGGATTTGATCGATGGATCACTGGTAAAACAGCGAATATCAATGCGTTTACCAAGCACTTCCCAGCCATAATGTTCAACCAAGCTGGTGACAATCGCTTCGAGGGTTTTTCCATGCAATGGGTTTTGGGGCTGATCATCACTCATAGTTACTGTCACGAATCCTTGCTGTCAGTAGATGGCCTTTTTTTACCTGCCGCTTTCTTCTTAGCTTTACGCTTTTTGGCCTTATTACCTAAAGCCTTCTTTTTGTCTTTTTTATTCTTGCTGCCGACGGCCTGGCCGGAAGCCCTGAGTTTTTCTGGGCCGGTATAACTCCCCTTCAGCTCTTCGATAACACGGGGTTCAAATTTATGCGCCAAATAGCGTTCAACACTGGCCTTTAAATTCCATTCGATGGACTTCACCAGGGTAATGGCCAGGCCTGCTTTACCGCCACGACCGGTACGACCGATCCTGTGGATGTAGTCGTCGCCGCGACGCGGCATATCGAAATTGATGACCAGGTCGACGCCTTCTATATCCAGGCCACGGGCAGAGACATCGGTTGTAATCAGGACGTCAATCTTACCTTCTAGCAATGACGCCATCACGCTACTGCGCTTTTTCTGTTCAATATCGCCATGCAATATGCCGACTTTTCTACGTTGCGGCATAATCTTGTCAGCCAGCTTTTCAGCTTTTTCACGACTATTACAAAAGACGATGGCCTTATCAAAAGTCTCATTGGCTAGCAGCCATAGCAGCAGTTTTTGCTTATGCTCATTATCGTCAGCCAGCACAACCTGGCCGCGGATATCGGTATGTTCTGTACGGCCACCACTAACAGTCAGCACTTCAGGCTCGCGCAACAGCTTTTTGGCAAGGCTAGGTAACCACTTGTTATTCAATGTCGCCGAAAACAACAAGGTTTGGCGATCTGGATTACCCGCCTCAGCAATGGCATGGACATCATCAGTGAAGCCCATATCCAGCATGCGATCAGCTTCATCCAGCACCAGAACCATAAGCTGTGATAAATCTACCGTAGCCTTCTTTATGTGCTCCAGTAGTCGGCCAGTCGTGGCAACGACAATGGCAGGTGATTGTTCCAGCTGCTCGGCCTGCTGTTCGAAATCAACCCCACCACTCACCATTACCGCAGAAAGATTAGTGTGTTTGATCAGGCCCTGACAGACGCTAAACACCTGCTGTGCCAATTCACGGGTTGGCACCAGCACTAGCACACGCGTGCCGCCACCCTGATTAGAGCGAGAACTCTCTAACAGATGATTCAGACTTGGTAATAGATAGGCGAGCGTCTTGCCACTGCCGGTCTCTGAATTGACCTGGAGGTCAATCCCTTCAAGGGCCAATGGTATGGCTTCGGACTGTACTGGCGTGGGTTGCCGGTAGTTCAGCTCTCTAACGGCTTTGACAAGCAGGCGATGCAGGGAAAAATGAGCAAACAAACCGGAATCTCCAGGTCAAAAAGTAGCGCCATATTAACAGAAACAACCCCTAACCCAGCACAGGTATTCGCAATTAGGTAGGCTATTACTGGTTCGCCGCGATTTCTTTGGTGATCGCCACATACTGATTAACCGTTTCGATCTCTTTTACCCTGTCGGCAACCGCCAGAAAACGCCTAATCTCCTCGACAGCTTCATCTGCACGGCCCTGTTTCCAGAGGCTATTAAACAGGGCAATTGAATATTTACCGTTACCTGGCTCCATCAGTACCAGACGTTCAA
This sequence comes from uncultured Gammaproteobacteria bacterium, assembly GCA_965602225.1. Classification (GTDB taxonomy): domain Bacteria; phylum Pseudomonadota; class Gammaproteobacteria; order Tenderiales; family Tenderiaceae; genus Tenderia. The sequence goes on from CBFCYE010000003.1 coordinate 124,576, forward strand.
ACACCATTTCGGCTTCCTGGAATTTTTCAGAGCAAAAATAAGAGCCGCCCAGCATCAACAACGCAGTCTGATGAGTCTTATCTTGCTGCAAAACCTCAAGCAACAACATGCGCGCTGCGTCTGATTTACCGGATTCGGAAAGGTTACGAGCCTCAATCAAGGATTGTTCTATATCTAATGCCATCTAAAAATCTTCTTTGTCGTATTTAATTCGACCTCAATTATACCCTGCCAGCATAAATTGGCCCAAAAAAATCAGGGGGTTAGGTTTTTCATACAGCAACGAACAATCAATAACAGCGACCACACCTAGCCAAAATACAATTCAATACCCTACAAAAATAATACAAACATTATTAAAACACCTGAATATATAGGTAATAAAACAGGCGAGATGCCCGATAAACCATGATGTAAGCTTAAACAAGATGGATAGACACCCAACATTATGGACAAACTAAATCTTGGTATAGAAAGCACTATATTCGTCGAATTTCCAAGAATAAATCCTGGTCATCGCTATCGCAGCAAACTACTTGGTTACAAAACGAAGCACAGCATCATGATCACCACGCCAATGGAAGGCAATGAAGCACTATCATTACTAGACAATGACAAATGCACCGTACGCTACATGGATGGCCAAAATGCCTGTGCCTTTGAAACAGCTGTACAACGTGTTTGTAAAGAGCCATTTTCGTATCTTCACCTCTACTATCCAGACTTGATAGAACACGTCCAACTACGCGCAGCGCAAAGATTTCCAGTTGAACTTACAGCCTCTGCAACCCAAAATAACAATAAAGACGCAACCAAATACAAAGCCACTATCGTTGATTTAAGTCCACTGGGTATAGGTTTTTCATCAGAAAAGAGCATTGGTGAAGTCAGTGATATTTTCAACCTTGCTATCGAATTACCAAACAATGGCGAAACAAAAACGCTACAGATAAACGTAATGATATGTAACATCCAAGAAACCATCAGTAATAAAAACAGCGAAGATATACTCTATCGCTATGGTGCTAAATTTCTTACCGAAGACCCCGCGCAACAACTAAAAATTGCAGAACTTATATATCAACACATAAACATTATTAGAAACAGCTAGCCCACCGCGCCCGTTCTAATCACAGGTAGTAACTCACTGCCCCCAACCATTCAATATTTAACCTAAAAATATAGGCCTTAGGCTATACTGGCTATCACGCAAAAATCAGATATTGTATTTCGTCATGCTTGGCAACCTGTTTAAAACTAAAGCCCCACTTGAAGAAGAAACCATCCAATGGTTATTTGATGGCTTTGCCTGGACATTGGAAAACTTCGGTAGTGATGTCTTTTATACTGAAACCGACCTGATTGAGCCCTCGCAAAAGTTTTTCCCCGGCGGTGACGAAGATGTGGATGGCATGGCCAGACTGATTTTTGACAAGGTTCGGCACTACTGCGGCCTGGATCACTGGCCCTGCCAGCTCATTGATCACCATGAGTTTGAGGATACAGCCATAGCCAATGCCCAACAGGCCCTGCAAAGCCTGAACGAAGCCACCACCACACCGCTGACACTGCTCTACGAACCACAACAGGTCGGCAGCCCCAATGTCATGATCGCCAATTACGCCCAAGCCCTGGCCCACCACTTGGGCACAATTGCACCACGGCCTGCCCCCTGCGACCAGGAACAATGGCCCCACATGATGGAGCTGCTAGCGGTCTATATGGGATTCGGACTGATGTTTGTCGACACCGCCGTGCCACCACGGCGATCCTGTGGCAGCTGCGGCAGCCCGGCTATGGACCGCGTTGGCGCACTGACAGAGATGCAGGTCTGCTACGCCCTGGCCATTTTTTGTGAGCTAAAACAAATTCCCACCAACCAGGCGACACCTCACATCAAAGGCTATTTGCAACCGCTGTTCAAAAAATCCTGCAAAGATGTGGCACAAAGAACAGAACAGCTAGCCAGGCTCAAGGCCATAAACACCCCATCGCAACTGCGCGGCAAGGCGGTCACACAGAAGTTCTTACAGCCACTCTAAGTTCCTTTAAATTGGACTGACATCCCATGGCGTAATAATATGAGTCGATATCCATCATCTTTTTTTGGGAGGAGCAGCAACATGCACGACAAACTCACCACTGCTCTGCTAGGCCTGTTAATTACACTCACTGGCTGCGCCACAACTAACCAGACCTCGCTGGTATTGAACAACGCAACCGAGATTGTCAGTCATGGCACTCGCATCGCCCTGCCAAGCATTGAAACGGGTAAGCGCCCCGAGTGGCTGGTCCGTGATAGCCAGGCCTATCCGCACCAGGATTATTACTCAGTTACCCGTCAGGCAAACTCTGCAGAGGCCGCTGCCAAAAAGGCCTATGACTCAGCCTACAAACTGCTTCGGCCTGAACAATCATCCAACAGCGCGGAACAACCACAGATCAGGCTTGCCGCACTATGGCATGGCCAGAACCTCTTCCACGCACTGGCTGTGATTCCCAGGCATCAAGCCGAGACCTACCTGCGAGACCATCTAAACAGCCTGGACACTGCAACCCAGGCCAACGTTATCGCCCTCAATATCACTGAAGATCCGCTGACAAAAATCGGCCTGTTGCAAACAGTCATTAAACGCCAACAACTGCGCGCCGCCATTCAAAAATCACTCAAAAAAGTGGAGCTGGCAAAAGAAGGCCGAGAATCGCCCTGGAACACACGTAGCTGGTCACTGCAAATGGCTGCCCTACTGAAAGAATTGCGCATCATCCCAATCATGGATATCAGCCTGTCTAATACCACAGCATTAACCCCCATGCTCAAACAAGGACTGGAAAATGCGGGCCTGCGTCCAGCCCGTTCATTTGAAGCCGATTACATCCTTAGTGGCAAACTCGATATAGATGAAAAAGAACTCAATAATGGCTATATCCAAGCCAATGGCCAGCTGCAACTAACACTGCAGCACAAAGAAAATCAGACCCGCTATGGCACGCAAAACTGGGCACTGGAAGTCACCGCCATTAGCGCTGAAGGTGCTAAGGAAAGACTGTTACACAAAGCCAAGCGGCTGCTCATAACAGACAAACGTGAAACCATTATCGGCATCGCTGCACAGGCTGATACACAGCCATAAAACAGCCCCCCACCCTATTCAACCTCAACAACGATACTGCTACACTGGAATCAGGCAGCACGGTAATTCCATACGCTTGAAGCAATGCTTTAGAGGAGTTGTTAGTCATGAGCAATCAGCCCACCCACCAATTAATTGAACTCAACGGTGAAAAAGTCGAACTACAGGACTTGATACAGCGTTATCAAAAACTGGAGGCTGAGAATGCCTCATTGACTAGTACCCACAACACAGCACTGCGAAAACATCAGGAAGACCAGGAACTCAAGCCGTTCCAGGCTGAACTGATTCGCCTACAACGTTATCTCGAAGACACCAACAAACGCATGATCATCGTCTTCGAAGGCCGTGACGCCGCCGGTAAAGGTGGCACCATCCGCGAAGTGACCCGCTACATGAACGAAAAACACTATCGCATCGTCGCCCTGGGCAAACCCACCGAAGAGCAACGCACCCAGTGGTATTTCCAGAAATATGTCTCACAATTCCCCCGTGGCGGTGAAGTCGTGCTGTTTGACCGCAGCTGGTACAACCGCGCCATGGTTGAAAAGGTATTCGGCTTTTGCTCTGACGATGAATATGAAAATTTCATGCACGGAGTCACCGGCTTTGAAACCGACCTATCCCGCAATGGCACCTATCTATTAAAACTATATTTCAGTGTCACCAAAGAAGAGCAAGCCGCACGCTTTGATAAGCGCCGCACCGACCCACTGAGACAGTGGAAACTGAGTGAGGTTGACCTGCAGGCGCAGGATCGTTGGGATGAATTTACCCATGTTAAATATGAGATGCTCAAACGCACCCACACTGAAGACAGCCCATGGACCATCATCCGCTCCAACGACAAACACCAGGCCAGACTAAACGCCATCAAAGTCATCCTTAATTCGGTGCCCTATGAACAGCTGGATAACAGCCTGGAATATACACCCGATCCAAAGATTGTTGTCTCTGGCACAAGAGAGCTGGAAAAGATGGATGCCCAGCGGATTGAGAATGGGCATATCAAAGCCTAAGTTATATGACTAGGGAGCCTCTATTTGATCTAACAAACAGAGGCGGTCTGTTGGAATCTGATTGGCTCATTCTGGTAGATGCCTACTAGGGAACAGAAATCCGGCATTGGTAGCAGGCACTGAATCGATTTATGATTGAGTTTGAAGATCGCTTGAGCGACTATATTTGAAACGGGCAGTTACACAGAATTATTTACAGTCTCCAGAAAGCAGATGCAGGATCAATACTTCAAGCACTTGCTCAATACGAAATAGCATTCAAACCAATCTAATAAGTCGCGGGCCGCCCCAGATATTGTCTACTGCATTAAATTTCGGCAGCAACCACTGAGATCTCCACTAACAGCGCTTCCCGAGCCATACTAGCTTCGACACAAGCACGAGCAGGTGCATACCCCTCTGGTACCCAGCTATCCCAAACCTCATTCATCTCGGCAAAATAATGCATATCTTTGATGTAGATAGTTGCCGATAAAATGTGCTTCCTGTCGCTACCTGCTGCCGCTAGAAGTTCATCAACTTTTTCCAGCATACTTGTCGTTTGCTCGTTTATACCTTGTTCAGCATCTTTGCAGACTTGGCCACACAAATAGATTGTCCCATTGTGTTTCACAATCCTGCTCATACGCTTTTTGGTTTCAATGCGTTCTATCAATTTCGACACCTTTTTCATTTCTATGTAATGTAGAGCTCTAGGAAGCACCAGTTTCCTGCCATAACCATTGTCTCATTTAGGCCCAAAGTAAAGTTATATTCTCGTCTAAAAATCACATAAACATCCCTGTCACAGGAATAATCACATAAATCTAGACACTCGCCGAGTTCACATAATTGGAGTATATTTTCACATATAAATTATCTTTTCCGGGTCTGTTAGACACCCCGTTTTTTGACCAAATACATCCATTTATAGAGAGAAAACCAGTGAGTAGCCACGAAGTCGATTTCAGTTATTTTTCCCAAGAACACCTGCTCAGTGCAGGTTGTTTCGATATGCAAAAAATCATGGAGGTCGTTGAGCAAACGCTACTCGACTTTGAGCAAGGTGGCATCATGTTTCCGGAAAAGATTGTCCAGATCTTTGATCAAGGCACTCAAGAACGAATCAACTGCCTACCCGCAACCATGCTGAATGAAAAGATCTGTGGAATGAAATGGGTGTCGGTCTTTCCTGATAATCCGCGCAAACATGATCTACAAAACCTTTCGGCTATTTTTGTACTGTCTGAGATTGAACGTGGCTTCCCCGTCGCCGTGATGGATGGCACGCTTGCCTCCAACATGCGGGTGGGTGCCGTCGGCGCTGTCGCCGCCAAATATCTTGCCAAGCAAGATTCGGAAACGATCGGTTTTATCGGTGCCGGCGAGCAGGCAAAAATGCATATGCTGGCGATGAAAGTGGCACGCCCCAGCCTTAAAGTCTGTCGTGTATCGGCCCTAACCGCGGCAGAAGAGCAACAGTTCATCGACCAGCTTTCACCCATCCTACCGGATGTTGAATTCATCGCAGCCAATGGCAATGCCAAGGCGGCCATGGATGGAGCTGATATTCTTGTTACTGCGACCAGCGCCCAGGCACCCTTACTAAAGGCGGAGTGGGTTAAGCCCGGCGCCTTCTACAGCCATATTGGCGGCTGGGAAGATGAATACGAAGTAGTCACGCAGAGCGATAAGATCGTCTGTGATGACTGGAAGACCGTCATGCACCGCACCCAGACCTTAAGCCGTATGTATAAAGAAGGTTTGCTCAGCAATCACGATCTTCATGCCGATCTACACGAGCTGGTCTCGGGCCACAAACCTGGCCGTGAATCGGATGAAGAGCGCATCTATTTTAATGCCGTTGGCCTCTCCTATCTCGATGTCGCCATCGCCCACACCATGTACCAACAGGCCAAGGCGGCCGGTGTGGGCCAATCGCTTGAACTGCAACACGAGATGATTTTCGAACATTCTGATATCGCCAGCATGGTCCGCCTATAGTGTCTCCTACATTTCGCCGTTTAGAGGAACCCAATGCTCGGTGGGTTGAGATAGAGATTGATGGCCAAGCCAGCCGCGCCCGTGAGGGCGAGTCGGTTGCTGCGGCTGTGCTGGCCTCGGGCCTGCGCGCCTGCCGCACCACGCCGATCTCAGGCGCACCCCGCGCACCCTATTGCATGATGGGTGTCTGCTTTGAGTGCCTGATGGAGATTGATGGCGTACCCAACCGCCAAGCCTGCCAAGTCGAGGTTCGTGAGGGAATGCAGATTCGCCGCCAAACAGGTACCGGTGAGGAGTATCGCTAATGGAGCACCACGAGTTAATCGTCATCGGCGGTGGCCCCGCCGGGCTGGCCGCTGCTGCCAGTGCGGCACAGAGCGGCGTGGAATGTTTGCTTATTGATGAGCAGGCCACACCCGGTGGCCAGATCTATCGGGCGACGGAGACCATCCCGAAACAGCGCGCCACCCTACTCGGGCCAGATTATCAATATGGTCGCAAGCTGGTAGATCAGTTCAACAACAGCGGTGCAGGCTACCTGCTCAACACCACGCTCTGGAACCTAAACAGTCAACGCGAGATAGGCATTCTGCGCGAAGGCAAGGCCTCGTTGATGCAGGCCGATCGCGTCATCATTGCCAGCGGTGCGATGGAGCGTCCGGTCCCCTTTCCCGGCTGGACCCTGCCCGGTGTCATGACCGCCGGTGCCGGACAGATTTTATTAAAGTCCGCCGGACTCGTGCCCAACGATGGTTTGGTTTTGGCGGGTGCGGGGCCACTGCTTCTGTTGCTCGCCTGGCAATATATGAAAGCCGGTGTCACCATCCACGCGATTCTGGATATGGCACCGCCCGGTAATCTTTGGCGCGCCCTGCCTCACCTACCCCGCGCCCTGCTTGCCCATCGCTACATCCTCAAAGGACTGCGTTACCAACTGGAACTGAAACGTGCCGGTGTCGCGTTTTATAACGGGGTTTCCGATCTTCACGCAGTTGGCGATAATGCATTGGCAGCGGTGGAATTTAAGCATGGCAACAACAAGAAACGTATCGAAACACCTTTATTGCTAACCCACTTTGGCGTCATCCCCGACAGCCATCTGAGTCGTTGCGCCGGTTGTGATCATCACTGGGATTCAGCCCAACTCTGCTGGCGACCTGTGAGCGATGAATGGGGTAACAGCTCGCTCGATGGTATTGCCATCGTCGGTGATGGCGCAGGTATTGGCGGCGCAGTGGCCGCACGACATGCCGGTCGTTTGGCCGGTTTTGAAAGCGCACACGCCCTTGGGCGAATGAGCGCCCGGCAACGCGATGACGCAGCCCGCGAAGACCAGCGTTGGATGGCCGATGACCTGCGGGTACGCCCCTTTCTTGAAACCCTATTCCGTCCGCCATCTGCCTTGCTGAACGAGCCAAGCGATGAAACGATTGTCTGTCGCTGTGAAGAGATCAACGCCGGTACCATCCGCAGCGCCATTCGTGCCGGTCATGAAGATACCAACCAGGTTAAGTTTCTAACCCGCTGCGGCATGGGCCCCTGCCAGGGGCGCCAGTGTGACAACGCGGTGAGTCAGCTTGTCGCCTTTGAACATGGCGTCGACACCATGATCGCCGGTGGTTATCGCATCCGCCCACCGATTCGGCCGTTGAGCATCGAACAACTTGCCAATTTAAATTGTGCGGGAGAAGAACAATGAACGCCGACGTAGTCATTGTTGGCGGTGGCCTCATGGGACTCTCTACCGCCCTACACCTGGCACGCCGTGGTAGCAAAGTCATTGTGCTCGAAAGGCATAGCCCAGGTCGCCATGCTTCCGGGGTGAATGCCGGTGGCTTGCGCCAGCTCAACCGTCACATTGCCGAAGTACCGCTCACGGTCGCCGCCGCCAAAATCTGGAAAAACATTGCCGAACTGGTGGATAGCGACTGCGATGTTTTGCTCAATGGCCAGGTCAGAGTCGCCGAAACCGAAGCCGAACTACAAAGCTTGCAAGCACGCGTTGACCAGCTAAATGCACAAGGTTTTACCCACGAACGGATCATCGATCAGGAGACACTCTACAAACTGGTTCCACGACTGGTAAAAGGCTGTGTCGGTGCACTCTATAATCCCGAAGATGGCTCCGCCCGTCCCTTCCACGCCACCACCGCCTTTCGCCAAAAAGCGCTCGCCCTAGGTGCGCAAATCAAAACAGGCGTTGAGGTGCTCGGCATCGAGCAGAGCCACGATGGTTGGCGCGTCGATACCAACCAAGGGACATTCAGCGCACCGACCGTGGTCAACTGCGCAGGCGCCTGGGCCAACCACATCGCCACCGCGCTCGGCGAAGGCGTACCGCTCACACCCAAGGCGCCGATGCTTATGGTCACCGAGCGCCTACCGCCATTTCTCGATCTGGTGGTTGGAGCCGTTGGTCACAAACTCTCGTTTAAACAGATGCAAAACGGCACCGTAATTATCGGTGGTGCGCATTTGGCGCGTTTAGATATTGAACAGGAACGAACAGAAATAGACTTCAGCAAACTTAAAACCAGCGCCCAAACCGTGACCACACTTTTTCCTCATATGGCACCCGTGCGCATCGTCCGCACCTGGACAGGCATCGAAGCATTTATGCCCGACAACATCCCGGTAATCAGCCCAAGCTCAAAAGCCGATGGGGTGTTCCATGCCTTCGGTTTTTCCGCCCACGGATTCCAGTTATCCCCCATCGTAGGCCGCATCATGTCCGAGCTTGTGCTCGACGGCAAAACTGACCTCCCCATCGAGCCATTCGACATACGACGTTTCAGCTAAAGGTGAAGGACGGCTAGCTAAGATTTAAGGTAGAGAGTCCGCTTTCGCGACATTCCAGGCAAATGGTTATTCAAGCTAAATGACTCCTTAGGGCACGGTGCTGACGATAGATCAGAATTCCTGAGTAAAGCACCAGGTCAACTTGTGGATTTGTCTCTGTGCGGCCAACAAGAGCCATTTGTATAGAGGATGCTTGTAACGAATTTTCCTTGATAG